>CAZGHT010000035.1:0-48856 GCA_964525535.1 uncultured Rhodothermaceae bacterium | reverse complement strand
CATCCGTTATTAATGAATGTTCGACAGAAAATCCATAGTTTACAAAGGGAAAGGATGTGCTGTATGTCTGAACGATTTAATATCTAAACGAAATACCACGACGACTCGTCATTAATCCCAACACCGAGTATGGTCACCGTAAAAAGCGATAAGGTTTCCTCGTTTTTAACCAGAACGGCCTGGATGGGCCTCTTTTTCACGCTCTCGATCGGTAGTGTTGCTGCTCAGTCGGCCGGGGAATTTACCCCCTTGTTTAATGGCGAATCGCTCGGAGGATGGAGCGTGGAAAATTCCGATCACGACAACTTCTACGTTACCGATTACGTCTTGCGGGTGGAGGAGCCCGAAGGGTGGCTCCGATCCGAACGGCGGTACGCCGACTTCGAGCTACGCGTAGAATTCCGTTTCCTGACGGATGAAGCCGATAGCGGCGTCTTCGTCCGGGTTGCCGGCGACGAGCCGTTTGCTCGCGGCTGGCCGGGGGGGAGTTATCAGGTGCAAACGCGCGATATTTCGAAGAACACAACCACCTCGCCGATATGGCTCGGCGACCTGTACCGCCACCGTATGCCTGATGGCGAAACGGTGTACGACGCCAAAGCGGCCCTCAGGGCGTTCAAACCCACCGGTGAATGGCAGACGTTCGACATCGAAGTCGTGGGGGACAGCCTGAGCGTGCACTTGAATGGGACTCTCGTCACCCGTGCGGGTGGGATCGAAAACCCGGACGGGTTTATCGGCTTGCAGGGGGAGACGGACACGGTGGAGTTCCGGTCGATTGCGATCAGGGAGCGGTAAGTTCGTTTGCCTCCCCGGCGTTACGAACTTGTCAGACGAGGGGGGGGGATCATTCATCCTGATGGGCCCTGGTCCCCGGGATTAAAAACGATGTCTTCGTCCAGGAAACGCTCCAGGTCGATGAGCTGGTCGTAGTAGTTTTTCAGCGCGTCGTAATAGCGGAGTTCGCTGGCCAGGTACGTGCGTTGTGTATCGAGGAGCGTGAGGAGATCCAGCTCTCCGATCCGATATCCTTCCTGGGTCCGAGCCAGCAGTTCCGAAGCTCGACTACGGATCGTGTCGGTGTATCGCTCGATCGTCAACCGGCTCGTTTCGTAGCTATGCCAGGCTTGCTCGACCTGCTTCTTCAAATCCAGAAACACCGCCTGTTTTCTCCAGGATTGGCTCTGCATATCCGCCCTGGCCATTTGCACGGCCCCCCGGTAATTCGGCACGACCCAGAGGGGGAGTCGAACGCCGACCTGGAAGCCGTAACTATCGAAGCCGGCGCCGAAGTCCTGAGGGTATACATCGACCTGTATGGCGGGAAGGATGGAACTACGCGCCTGTTTCAGCCCCCACTGGGCCGCATTCACCCGGGTCGTTGCGCTTTGTAATTCGGGTTGTTGCGGAATCCTGCTCAACACGTCATCCTGATCGATAGGGGCGTCGATATACACCAGGGTGTCCGGAAAGGAGACGTCGTACGACTGGTCGTCCGGGTCCATGCCCACGATGTTGAAGAGCGCGTACCGTGCGTTATCGATCTGGCGCTGCGCGTCTTCCAGGCTCGACTGGGCTTCCGCGAGCTGGATCTCGGCCTTCATCAATTCCAACTCGGAGGCTTCTCCCACTTCCACCCGAACACGGGCGGCTTCCACCAGGTCTTCCGACAGGTGCACCTCTTGCTCTCGCAGATGAACCAGCTCCTGGGTATAGAGCAGTTCGGTATAGGCCTTTTTCACGCGACCGGTAACGGTACGGGTTTCGGCTTCGAGTCGCTGAATCAGCGCCTCACGTTCCGTGTGAACCTGTTTCACTCTGAAATAACTGGTTAGAGGGAAATCGATCGTTTGTGAGACGGTCCATCGTTGTTCCGTGAACACGCCATTGTTGATCCCCTCGCGGAAATAACCCAAGGTCGGGGGGTGAATTCCGTACGAGGTCTTTTGCTGTCCCCTCTTCATCCGTATCTGCTCCCTCAGGCTGTTGAGCGCAGGGTTTTGTTGATGCGCCAGTTCGATAGCCTCGTACACGCCGAGGGATCGGGGATCCTCCGCCACGGGTTGGCCGTACGCGGCCGGCGTGATGAGCGCGAGCAGGAGCAGAATCGTGGACTTCTGTTTTAATCCATCGGCTGCATCGTTGGCGGCCCATGTTTCGTCGGTGGAGATCCGGGTGTTCTGCTCGATCCAGTTGTAGACCGTAGGCAGTACGAGCAGGGTCAGCAGGGTCGCCGTGATGAGCCCCCCGATAACTACGGTGGCGAGCGGGCGTTGGACTTCAGAACCCGGGCCTGTATTGAAGGCCATCGGGATGAATCCCAGGCTGGCTACCAGAGCCGTCATCAAGACGGGACGTAATCGGTCCGAGGCACCTGTAATGGTTGCTTCGCGCAGAGGAGTCCCTGCCAGGCGCAACGCATTGATATGAGAGACGAGCACGATGCCATTCAATACGGCGACCCCGAACAGCGCGACAAACCCGATACTGGCCGATACCGATAGATAGAGTCCTCTGATCCAGAGAAGAAAGACGCCTCCAGACAGGGCGAAGGGGAGGTTCAGCAGGATGAGCAATGCATAGCGCATCTGGCCGAACATCACGTATAACAGGCCGATGATGATGAATAGGGCCAGGGGAACGACGACGTACAGATGTCTCATCGCTCGTTGTTGCTCTTCAAAGGCGCCGCCATACTCGATGAACACGCCGGGGGGGATGTCCAGATTGTCCGAAATCGTTTGCCGGAGATTGGATACATACGAACCTATATCGATACCGCTCAGGTTGATGCCTACGATGACACGTCGCCATCCGTTTTCGCGGGCTATTTCGCGGGGCCCTTCCTCCATATGAATATCTGCTACCCGGTTGAGCGGTATGAAGCCGCCCGAAGGCAGGTGCACCGGTACCTCCATGATGTCTCTGAAGCTGCTGCGGATATCATCGGGGTAGCGGACCACGATGTCGAAGCGCCGCTGGCCTTCATAGACTTCGCTCGTCACAGCGCCGCCGATGCCGGCTTCGATCACCCACTGTACCTCATTCACGTTCAGGCCGTAAGCGGCCAGGGCATCCCGGTCGATCTCGATATTCAGATAGGGCTGTCCGATGGATTGCTCGAGATAATAGTTGCCTGTACCTTCCAGGTCGGGAAGAAGTTGTGTGATCCGGTCGCCGATGTCATTCAACTGAGAGAGCTCCTCTCCATAAAGGATGACCGCAATATCACTCTTCACCCCACTCGTGAGTTCATCGACACGCATCGCTATCGGCTGGGTGAAGTTGTAGGACAACCCCGGTTCGGTGGTCAGGTAGGGGCGAATTTCTTCGATGATGCGTTCCTTCGTCATGCCCCTTCGCCAGTGGTCTTCAGGTTTGAGGATGACCCAGATGTCGGTCTGGTGCACCCCCATCCAGTCGTTGGCCAGATCGCTCCTTCCCGTTTTGGGGACCACCGTTTGTACTTCTGGGATTCGGTCGATGAGTTCGCCGGCCAGCCAGTTCGCGTTTTCTATCGACTCCTGCAGCGTGACACTCGGCATACGGACCTGCTCGATGAGGATCGAGCCTTCGTCCAGCTCGGGCAAGAACTCGGTCCCCAGCCTCGTCATCAGCACCAGGGATACGCCGAAGATGAGGAGTGCAACACTCACTATGGTCACACGGAGCTCCAGGCTCTTCTCGAGAAAGCGCCGGTACCGAGGCCGGAGCCATTCCATGATATAATTGCGATGAACGCGCACTCCTTTTCGGAAGACGATAGCCGCCATGGCAGGGACGTAAACCAGCGCCAGCAGCAATGAGCCGAACACGGCCGTGGCCACGGTGATCGCCATCGGGCGAAACAAGATGCCTTCCATGCCGCGGAAGGTCACGATGGGCACGTACACCATCAGGATGATCAACACACCGAAGAAGATCGGGCGGGCCACTTCACGGGCGGCATCGCGGATTACGGCCAGTCTGGGGCGCTTACCCTCCTCGTCCTGCATCCGGTGAACGATATTTTCGATCATCACGACGGAGCCGTCGACGACCATGCCGAAGTCGATCGCGCCGAGACTCATCAGGTTGGCGGCCAGTCCGAATTCGCGCATACCGATAAAGGCGAACAACATGGAAAGGGGGATGACCGAGGCTACGATGATGGCGCCGCGTATTTCGCCGAGCAGCAGCAACAACACCGCGATTACGAAAAAGCCGCCTTCGATGAGGTTGGTACGCACGGTTGACGTTGTACGTTGGACGAGATCGCTCTGGTCGTAGAATTTTTCGATGTACACCCCTTCGGGCAATCCCTGATTAACCTCCTCGATCTTGGCTTCGATATGCTGAATGACTTCGCGGCCGTTGCCGCCTCGCAACATCATCACGATGCCGGTCACGACCTCCCCGTTGCCGTCCTGCGTCACGGCGCCCTGCCGCAATTGCCGGCCTATGTTGACCTCTGCGATATCCCGAACGAAAACGGGGCGATTTCCACGATTGGCCACGATGACATTGGCTATATCGCGGGTTTCCCGGATGAGCCCCAGCCCCCGTATGATGTACTGCTCCCGGTTGTGCTCCAGGAAGTTGCCTCCGGAAACGCGATTGTTCTCTGCGATCGCATCCATGATATCCCCGATGCCGATGCCGAATTCGCGCAGCTTTCCCGGTTTTACGGTCACTTCATATTGCTTGACAAAACCGCCGAAGGAGTTGATCTCCGTCACCCCCTGTACGGTTTTTAATTGCGGCGCGATGAGCCAATCCTGGATTTCTCTAAGTTCGATCAGGGAATACCCCGGCCCACGGACGACATACTGGTAGATTTCCCCCAGGGCGGTGGATATGGGCCCCAGCTGGGGTGTAGAGACTCCTGCGGGAAGCTCTCCAGCCACGCTCTGCACGCGCTGGCTGACCATCTGGCGTGCAAAATAGATATCGGTGCCCTCCTCAAACTCGACCGTTACGGCAGAGAGACCGAAGTGCGATATCGAACGAACCTCTTCGACGTTCGGCAAGCCGTTCATGGTGGTCTCGATCGGGAAACTCACGAAACGTTCGACGTCGTAAGGCGAATACCGGCCGGCTTTAGTGATCACGAGCACCTGAATGGGGGTGACGTCCGGGAGGGAGTTGATCGGCAACTGCCTCAACGACATCACCCCTCCCACGCCCATCAACAGGACGAGAGAGAGGGCTATAAATTTGTTCCGTAAGCTGAGATCTATGATGCCCTGAAGCATAACGTAATCGGTCTTGATGGAGCCTTCCCACGAGGACGGAAATAGATCACTCTTCGGCGTATTGCTCGTAGCGTCCCAGTGCTTTCAGGCTGAATACCTGGCTGACGGCGACTTCTTCGCCGTCGACCAGTCCGGCCGTTACCGTGACGAAGTCGTCCCCCACTCTCCCGAGATCTACGGTGCGTCGCTCGAACGTATTGACGTCTGTGCGTACGAAAACGGTGGTTTCGTCGCCGTCGAAGGCCACCGCAGAGAGGGGAAACGACAACACCGGCTGTAACGGGGCGACTCTGATTTCGACGTCTACGTTTTGGCCGGGCATCAGCCAGCCTTCCTCAGAAGCCGTTATGACGTTCACGCCGACCGATCGGCTCATTTCGTCGAGGGCGGGGTTTATCGTGCTCACCTGGCTTCGAAGGGACCGGTCCGGAAACTCTTTCAGGCGCACGTGTACCGGGTCGCCGGCACGCACCAGCACTGCATCTTCCGGAGACACATAGGCTCTGACCATGACTTGCTCGAGATCGATCAGGCTCAGCATCATCTCATGCACCGTCACGGCCTGTCCGAGATCGATAGCGTGTTCGGAAATGACTCCCGAAATGGGAGCCCGGATGACGAGCACGGGACGGGAGTCTGCTCCCTCCAGCCAGGCATCGAGTTGCGCGTCGGTGACCCCCAGCGTGTTCAGCCGGGCCATGGAGGCTCTCACGATGGCTTCCGCCCGCTGCAGGTCGGCCCGGGCGCGATCCAGGGCGCTGCGAGGACTGATTTTCTTGTCGACCAATACGTGTAGCCGCTCTTCTTGCTGGCGGTTGTAGGTCTCGTCGGCTTTGGCGACGAGATAGTCCGACACCAGGCCGGCGAATTCCAGGCTCTCCAGCTCCAGCAGTTTTTCCCCTTGAACCACGGCTTCCCCCTCATGGGCGTAGATGCGCTCCACCCGTCCGCTGATGGGTGCGCTGACGAGTGCTATGTTGTCCGGCGCCGGAAAGACCGTTCCCGGGGCAGAAAGGGAAAAGCGTTCGGTCGAATAAGAAACACGCTGGGTGGTAATACCCAGCTCCGCCGCTCCCTGCTCTTCCAGTCGAATAACGTCTACTTCGGGCGCGGTTGTAGTACGGCCTGACGGGGGAGCGGGGAGGTCCGGTGGGACGGGCGTCGTCGAAGGGTCCTCTGAGCACCCAGCCAGAAGAAGTCCCGATAAGACGCATGCGAGGGTAGTACGGATGTTCATGAATTAGATTCGTACCGTTGCTTTGACGTAGAAGCCCTGGGTAGAGAGGCTGTGCGGGTAATCACAAGGTAGGTAATCACATGTATTAAGACACGGTGATCTTCCCCCAAGGATAGGCAACTGGTCAGTACGACAGGCAAAGGCCACCCCTATGCACAATGCAGGGGTGGCCTTTGTAAGAGGTGTAGGGAAATCCCTCTCTTTATTTCAACACCACCATCTTCCGAGTCGCCCGGTATGCGCCCGCCGAGATCGTATAGAGGTACAACCCGTTCGCGAGGTGTGAGGCGTCGAAATCGACCGAGTACGAGCCCGGTGGCTGGCGGGCATTCACGAGGGTGCTTACGCGGCGGCCCAGCATGTCGTACACGTCCAGGGTCACTTCAGTCGCCTCGGGCAGGCTGTATCGGATGGCTGTGGTCGGGTTGAAGGGATTCGGGTAATTTTGCGAGAGTTCGAACGTGCCGGGCAGGCCCCGGGCATCGGCTTCTTCGACGGCGACGCCGGACACGTCGAACAGCGAGCTCATCACGTCTGCATTCGCCTGCAGGGCTTCGAGGCTTTCGCCTACGACGAGGCCGAAAGTGACCGAGAAGGCGTCGCCTTTCGCCGGCAGAGACGAGGTCCCGGCTGCCAGCAACAGGCGGTAATCGTCGGTTTCGGTCGGGAGTTGCGGTGTTCCGCTGGTCAACGTGCCGTATATATCGTCGAACAGGGCTGCGCTTTCCTGGTCGGGGTTGATCAGCCGGGCTGTAAGGGGGATGTCGTCGGCGCCCAGCAGCTTCAGGCCAATGTGGGTGCCGGGGTCCCCATCGTTGTCATACATATAGAGCAAGTTGCGTTCGGCATCGAAGCCGCCGATGTCATCCATGGCGGCCAGGAGCGTATTGTCGAACGGGAGGTCCAGATCGAGATACATGCCGACAGCCATATCCTGCAGGTTTTGGCCTCCCGAGTTGACGATGCGGTATCTGAACATGATAAAATCGTCACGGTCGGTGTCTGACCACTGGTAACTCTGTTGGAGAATATCGACGACGAGCGGCCGGACAGGGACGGGGTCGATGTCGACGAGATCGACCAGCGGGATGCTGATATCCTGGTCGGAAAGTTCCTGGGCGATCGCGATCGCCTGATTGGGCGCCTGCTCCCAGCCTCCGAAGTGAGAAACGCCTTGCTCGACGTTGTCGACGATGGCACCGACGACGAGGCCCCCTGCAGCCAGGTAAGGGACTCCTCCGTCGGCGGGCCAGGTCAGGCTGCCTTCTATGCCGCCCAGCAGGCCTTCAGGAAACAGAGGCAGTGTGATGTTCCCGGCGTTGTGGAAAGGGATGATGTCCATGCTGATCCCGCTGCCGTCGCCCGGCATTTCGGACGAACTCGGCGCCAGCGTGGCTGTATGGCCGTCGATGTCGGTCGCCACAAAACCCAGGCTGACGAAGTCGCCCGGTTCGAAGGGGCCGATCTCCGCCCCGCCCCAGGCGCCGTCGCCGGCTTCGCCGTCGTTATGCTGGCCGTCGTCGAACAGTTCGGTAGGTCCCGTCGCGTTTTCGCCGTTAACCGTGTACGAAAGAGATACCGAGGCCACGCCAGATTCGTCGTTCGCGAAGCCCTGCACTGGGATCAGCTCGCCGGCTGGAGCGAAGAACGGGTTGCCTTGAAAGTTGATGAATCCGAACGGGGTTTGCACCGGGAGCCCGGGGTACAGGGCCGGCGGCGCATCATCGGCCGTCACGCCGATAATGCCGTAAAACAGACCGGTCTGGAAGAGAGCCGGCTGATTTCGTTCCGAGCTGAATACGACGAAGGGCCGGCCGTCCATGAGGGTCGCGCTCTGGAAAAAGTCGCTGGCGACGTAGGACGTGAACGGGGTCGGGGCTCCCCACGTAGCACCGCCATCGACGCTCAGGCTGTAGAACACGTCCGCGTTTTCGAAGCCCAGGGCGTCGAGGCGGGTAGCGGGGTATACGAGCCAGAGGGTATCCGAAGAGGCCTCCCGGAGGACGTTCAAGAAATTGCTGATCTCGCTGCTGGCGAGCGTATCTTCGCGTAGGAGCTCGGGTTCGCCCCACGTCTGCCCGCCGTCTGTACTGGTTCTTTTACGGATATCGGCCGGCCCCCGGTTGAAGAAATCGCCGGGCTGAGGCGCATTAAGCGCATAGATAGCTACGAGGTCGCCGTTGGGGTCGGTATACACCGACGCCGGCCATTCCCAGATCGACGTCGCCGCGAATTCGCGTTCTTCACTCCAGGTGAGCCCGTCGTCGCTACTGGTCCGGTAGTAGATGTCCGTGAAATTGGGCGCCGCACCCTGGGTGTTGAACTCGACATAAAACATCCAGAGCGTGCTGTCACTGGATTGAGAAAAGGTTTGATCCAGGTTGCCGCTCGGAGGGGTTACGGCGTACGGCTCCGCCCAGGTTTGCCCGTCGTCGTCGGAATAGGTCATCATGACCTCCCCGGACGATTCGTCCAGCCAGGAAATCAAGGCGCGGCCGGTAACCGATGTAAAGGCTCCCCCCTCGAAGACGGGGCTCTCTGCAATCCGTTCCGGCGCTCCCCACGTCAATCCCCCGTCGGTACTCCGGCTGGCGGACACGTATCCGGAAATTTCGAAGGTCTCTTCGTTGAAGGAGACCTCTTTCATGATCATCAATACCTCTCCGTTGTCCAGAGTTACGGGATCCAGGTCGACCAGCGAGTCGCTCTGCAGGGAAAAGGACATAGGCGTATCCAGGTTGTATGGGTTTTTCGCCTGAGAGCTCCTGTGATGGCCGAAGGCCGGCGTGCGAGAGGCGCTGAAGGCATGTTCGAGGATGTCCGTTCCCTTATCCAGAAGCCGATCGAGGGATGGGGGCAGCGCGACACCGGCGCGCCAGTACCGCTCGTATTCCTCCAGCAGGACCCTGCCGGCGGTGCTGGTGTAGAGTTTGTCAAGTGCTTCGAGGCGCTGTTGTTGGCGTGCAGTCCGGGTTTCCTCCGTAGGCGACGTCTTCGTCGCATGCTGACCTGCTGCGGTGTGTTGGAGTCCGCATAACAGGCAGAGAAATAGCGTAGTAGCAATGGGAAGGGATTTCATACAATGGCTTGTTGGCGGTGAAATGATCAGGTTGAACTGGATCCATCGTGCGTCGGTGCGAGGGTGAACCGACCTCAGGCCTGAAAACACAAGCGTCTAACGTGATGTGATCTGGCTGAATGTGCGAAAAAGAAGCATAGGATCCAAAATGTTTATATGGGCCGATTGCGGGATACGAACCATGATAGTATCTGGGACGTTGAACCCGGATCCTTATGTTCCGGATCTTTCCTGGGCGTAGCTGGTAGTACATCCCGCGAGACGTAGTACACGTCACTCTTTATTTATGTGAGACACCGCTTACCATTGAAGAGATGCGAACGGAAGTGCTCTTCGAGGGTGGGCTTTTTTTATATACCATAAAATCGATCATGTATTCAAGATCAGGGCCTTCGATGTTTTGTACGGCCCGGGACGCGTATCGCTCGTAAACACTTCATTTACTTACAGATGTTACGCGCCGGATGCGCATGCGTGCTGCCAGAGCGGCTATGCACGGTTGCAAAGCCGCGTCAAACAGCCTGCTGTGCACAGTTCGCGTAACATCACTTACTTACCACAACTGCGTATACGATACGCATCCTACATGACTTCATTCAAATCGCTCGGCCTTGCCGAGCCCATTGTCGCCGGCGCGCGCAGCGCCGGTTACGAGGTTCCCACACCTATTCAAGCATCCGCTATCCCACTGGCTCTCGAACGCCGGGACTTGATCGGGTGCGCCCAAACGGGCACCGGGAAAACCGCTGCTTTCGTATTACCTGTGCTGGATCGGCTCACGAAAACCTCGAAGAACAAAGGGGCCCGAACCGTTCGGGCGCTGGTCGTTGTTCCTACACGAGAGCTCGCCCTACAGGTTGACGAAGCCGTTCGCACCTACGGACGACATACCCGGCTTAAAAGCCTGGCCATCTACGGGGGTACGGGGATACATCCTCAAATTCAGAAATTGCGTCGAGGCATCGACATCGTCGTGGCCACGCCGGGCCGCCTGCTCGATCACATGGAACGAGGCACGATCGACCTTTCAAACGTCGAGATGTTTATTCTCGACGAAGCGGACCGCATGCTCGACATGGGCTTCATCCGCGATATCAAGAAGGTCGTCGCTGCGGTGCCCGGCAATCGGCAGACCCTGTTCTTTTCGGCAACGATGCCCCCAGCGGTGGAACAGCTGGCAAAGAACATCCTGCGGAACCCCGCACTCGTCGAACTCGGCGAGCGGAGAAATCCGGCCCGGTCGGTCGTCCAGCATGTCTGTTCTGTGCGGCAGGAAAACAAGATGGGGCTGTTGTTGCACGTGCTGAATCACGAGCCCGTCGACAATGTCATCGTGTTTTCGCGGACCAAGCACCGGGCTGACCGCATCAACCGAAAACTCGTCCGTAAAGGATTCGCAGCGACGGTCATGCATTCTAATCGCTCGCAAAGCCAGCGGCAGCGCGCACTCGATGGACTGCAACGTGGAAAATATCAGATTCTCGTCGCTACGGACATCGCCTCACGCGGTATTGACCTCGACGACGTCACCCACGTGATCAATTACGATACCCCCCGGCAAGCGGAGGATTACATTCATCGTATCGGCCGTACCGGACGCGCGGATGCATCGGGCGATGCGATTACCTTTGTCGGCCCAGATGAGCAGGAGTACCTAGCAGATATCGAGCGTCACATCGGCCGGTCCGTCGACGTGTTGGAGTTCGAGGGACTCACGGAAGTGCACATGCGCGCTGAGTCCCTGCCCAGATCGGGAGGCTCAAAACGCAAACGCCCGTCGCGTAAAGTAAATGACGGATCCCTGAACGGACAAAGAAGGAAAAGGGGGCAGGGAAAAAATGGGCATAACAAGAATGGAAGGCGAAAGAATAAATCCTCTTCTCCCGTGCATTCGTGAGTAGATTGACGGCACGCGCGTAACCCGCTTCTGAAAACCACAATCCCGCCCTGAGTGGCGGGATTGTGGTTTCAGGTAGAATCTCACCCGTCCTTATCGAAGAGTCCTTTAACTACTTGCCGGGTTGACTTCTGCCGGAGTACCCAGCCACTTGAGCATTCGATAATGCGAAGCGATCGCGCCGGATAAGGTCGGATGATGATGGTAAGGCACCCCGTGTTGCGTCGCGACCCGTTCTACGATCGTGCTGATCGCCGGGTAATGGATGCTGCATACCTTTGGGAAGAGGTGGTGTTCGATCTGGAAGTTCAAGCCGCCGACGTACCAGCATAACCACCTGTTGTTGCGGCCGAAGTTGGCTGTCGTTTTCATTTCATGGACCAGCCAGGCATCTTCCATTTCCTGATTCTCGGAGTAGGTAAAGTGATCGGGGCCTTCGACGACGTGAGCCAGCTGAAACACGACGCCCAGGATCGTACCTGCCGTCAGGTGGATGGTCAAGAAGCCGATCAGGAATTGCCACCAGGTTATATCGAGCACCAGCAATGGGATCACGATCATGTAGGCGTAATAGAGCAGCTTCATCCCGATGAGCAGGGCGATCTGATCTCTGGGGTGGGCAATCTGGCGATACGGCCCCAGATTTTGCTGTAGTAAGATTTTGAAATCCTTCACGAACACCCAGTTCAACGTTGAGAGGCTGTAAGCAACGAAGGCGTAGATGTGTTGAAAGCGATGAAACGGCCGGTACGTCGAGTATGGCGAAAGCCGCAGCAGGGGCGATACTTCCAGATCCTCGTCCACGCCCTGGATATTGGTATATGTATGATGTACGACGTTATGAGTGATCTTCCAGAGGTATCCATTGGCTCCCATGAGGTCGAAGGTCAGCCCGAGCGCCGCATTGACGTAGCGATTGGAGGAATAGGCGCCGTGAAGAGCGTCGTGAGCAATGCAGAATCCTATGCCGGCGACACCGATCCCAGAAACGAAAGCCAGTCCCCACATAACCCATATGGAAAGCTGGTTGCTCATGATGAGCGCATAGGGGATAAAGACCAGGCCCAGCATGACGACCGTCTTGATTACCATGGGGCCGTTAGCTTTTTTGCTGATTGAGCGATCTTTGAAGTAGTTATGAACCTGAGTTTTGAGGTCATTGACGAACGAGGTAGCTTTCTTGTTAGAAAACTTGATGCTTGCAGTATCCAAAAGAGGTTCTCCGGATTTTGTGGTTATGATGGTTCAGGGATGACTATAGGTTGTACGGGGCGGGTGACCTTTCCAGGCCAGAATAGGGGATGACCAGAGGGGTCAGGGTATAGGGAAGCAGGGCCTCTTAGGCGTCTGGTCAGGGTAGGGTCAGGGGCATGGGGGTACTGTAGGGATACAGGCGACGGATGCAATTCGATGCATCTAAAACCGCTCACTGCACATCGTCCTGGCGATGTGGGTAGGGGAAGGAGGGTGGGTCATGTGTTATCCCTGAAGGTGATGAATGCAATGGCAGGGTGATAACACAACAAAGGTCAAGAGAGGGTAAGCGAGAGCAACGTCGAGAGATCAACCTCAATAGCCGACACTTGTATGCGCTATGCAGGAGTTGGTTGCATCCCCACTCACGCCCTCGACCCCGGACCCCACCCGGTCACGGCCGAATCGCCGTGCCGTCTTTCTTGCGCACCTGGGTCCATCCGTAGTTGTTCTTCTCGGGCAGTGGATAAGACAGGGCCAGCTCTTCGTTCACGTCGACGCCGATGCCCGGCGCTTCGTTAATGACCATATATCCGTTGTCCATCTGTGGGCTGCCGGGGAAGATCTCCTGAAGCAGCGGTGAGAAGCGTACCGCTTCCTGAATGCCGAAATTCCAGATCGCGAGATCGATGTGTGCGTTCGCTGCATGGCCGACGGGGGAGACGTCTCCCGGTCCATGCCAGGCCGTGAGGATGTTGAACCATTCTCCCAGGCGGGCCACTTTCATCGCTGGCGTAATGCCACCGATCTGTGAGATGTGAATTCGGATGTAATCGATAAGGCGTTCCGACATCAGGCCGACCCATTCGTGGGGGTTATTGTATAGCTCGCCCATGGCGATAGGCACGGCGGTCTTCTGGCGGAGGAGGCGGAAGTACCCGTTGTTTTCCGGTGAGAAGGGGTCTTCGATGAAAAAGGGGCGATACGGTTCGAGCTGCTGGATGAGCCGGATGGCCTCCATGGGCTGGACACGCTCGTGAATGTCGTGCAACAGTTCGATCTCATCGCCGCATACCCGGCGGACCTCTTCGAACATGCGGGGGACGGCCGTCAGGTAGGCATGCGGATTCATGTAGTTGTCGGCCGGCATGCCGAAGCCGGCTTCCTTGAAGTCCGCTTCGTCGTCGAGGTGCAGCGCCCCGTAGCCGCCCAGCTGTATGCGGACGTGCCGAAAGCCTTGCTCGATGAATTGCTGTACGTCGGCGGCGGCTTCTTCGGGCGTGGCGCCTGATGCGTGGGCGTAGGTGTCCACGGCAAAGCGGCATTTGCCGCCCAGCATCTGGTACAGCGGCATCTGGGCTCGTTTGCCTTTGATGTCCCACAGCGCCTGGTCCAATCCGCTGAGGGCATTGTTCAGGACCGGGCCGTTGCGCCAGTATGAGCTCACGTAGGCCGTCTGCCAGATGTCTTCGATGTTGTCGACGTCTCTGTCCCGGCAGAAGTCGTCCAGATAGTCGTTGACGGCCGATACCACGGCGTGTGCGCGTTGCCGGAAGGTGGCGCAGCCTACGCCATACAGGCCCGGCTCGGTGGTTTCGACTTTTACGACGATGAGTTCGATGCCGTGCGGGCAGGTAGGGATCGCTTTGACGCTCCGAATGCGTATAGGCGGCATACCTCGTTTATAAGCGGGCTCCGAGGCCTGAGCGTGGGAGGTCGGCACGGCCGGGAGGAAGGCGCCGGCCAGGCCCAGCCCGAGGCCTTTGATCGCGTCGCGTCGAGAAGTGGGGGTAGAGGATCGTTTCATGGGAAGCAATACAAGCTGGTCTATAGAATGCGAGTGTTCGTGATGGATCCAAAATAGGTATAATCGAACTGGAACACAGCCCCCGGTCTTTCCGTGTTTAAACATACAAGCCCCTGAACTCCCCGAGGATCACTGCCATGACTTCGAAAATCGTCTACTGGGTGGCTACAGGCCTCCTCTGCGCGCTGATGGTCTTATCGGCCGCCATGTATTTCTTCAATTACGGAACCGTCGAGGACACCTTCATCCGCCTGGGGTACCCCACCTACATCATCTACCCCCTCGCAGTCGCCAAAGTGCTGGCGGTGCTGGCCATTCTCACGAAACGATCCCACACGTTGAAGGAGTGGGCGTACGCCGGCTTATTTTTTGATTTTGTCCTGGCGCTCTCTGGCCACCTGGTTGCCGGGGACGGAGCGTTCGGGGGGGCCGTTTTCGCGATTGCCTTGCTGCTCATTTCGTACGTGTACGACCGTAAGTTATTCAGGCAGCCGGATCTGTAGACGGAATATATTACCGGAGCGTACCTTTCGAAGCCTTTTGATCGGCCGGAACGACCGGGTGTACACCGGCCCTGTAGTCCCTTTTTTGCGCCTGGAACAACATTTGTTGATGTTCAGCTTTCTCCAGCAAGCACGTCTTTTCGTTCGTCTACACAGCATGTCAGGTTATGAAAACAACGTTACAGGATCCCGGGTCGAACACGGAAGTGGACACGCAGCACCAGATCGGCCGCTATCTACGCCAGGCCATCGACTGGTTCAGGCAAAGCCTGTACGAGGATGCCTTTCAGGCTCTTGCGAATGCAAAACGTCTCCGGGCGCCCGTCGAAAACATCGATTATTTCAGGGCGGCTTGTTTGCTGCACCTGGGCCGGCCCATCGATGCGCGGGAAGCGCTGCGTGAAGAACTGCACTATTTCCCCGGTAACGTCCACGCCGCCAAGCTGCTGGAGGAGCTCCTGCAAAAGCTCCCCGACGCGGCGACCATAGCGGATCCGGAGTTCGAAGAGCTCTACCCCCGCATACGTCCTCACACCATGTTGCCCGAAGCGAGGCTGTATTCCTTGTTTACCCTGGCGAAGAGGGCCTGTGTCGAAAACCGACCCGGGCATTTTGTGGAATGCGGGGTGGCGCGTGGGGGGACGACCCTCATGCTCGGTTTGATCATTGAGAAATACAGCGAGAAAGGCAACAAGCGCCCTCGCCATCATTTCGCATTCGACTCCTTCTCGGGCATGCCCGACCCTTCGATCTACGACACGCAGAATGGCGTAGAGGCCCAGGCTACCGGTTGGGGGGCGGGCACCTGCGCCGGCAGCCTCGAAACCGTACAGGCCCTTTGTGACGATGCCGGCGTCGGCAACCGTGTCACGCTCGTGCCCGGTTTCTTCGAAGACACGCTGGCCGCCTGGACGGATCGCATCGGCCAGATCAGCCTCCTCCATCTCGATGCAGACTGGTACACCTCGACGTTGACCGTTTTGACCCACTTCTACCCGCTCGTTACACCAGGAGGACTGCTCCAGTTCGACGACTACGACTGCTGGGACGGCTGCCGCAAGGCGGTCGACGAGTTCCAGTTGACCCATACCCTCGATTTTCCCCTCCAGGCTATTGAGGGCGACAATCAGGGCGTCTGGATGCAGAAACCGGGGTAAGGGTCCTGCACTCCGCACACGGCACTATTATTCAACGCATCAGCAGCCTCTTGGCCTGGTCGTTTTCCGGGAAGGCAGCCAGTTCTTCCTGGAGCGCGACTCTGGCGTCGGCCGGCCGGCCGAGGTGCATGAGGCAGGCTGCCCGGAGAAAGTCGACGTTCATCACAGGCAGCCGAAACGCTTTGGCCTCCGACGCCTTTTGAAGCGCCAGGGCGTAGTTCCCCCGCTTAAAGGTGTCAATCGAGTCGCGCAACAGGGCCTGGACCTGGTCGTACGTGAATTCGCCCGCGGAAAACTCGTCCAGGCGGATGGATGGGTGCACGGCTGTTTCGGTCCCTTGCGGTTGCCCCCCTTTCCGTTCGAGGTGATCGCGAATGATCGTATCGAACGCTTTGGCCCGTACTTCCATGCTGTACGCCGTGAGACACTTCTCCTGGCCTCGCAGGGCAATCTCCCGGCGTTCTTGTGGGTGAGCGAGGTAATACTGAATTTTGTCGAGCAGCTCCTTCCTGGTTCTGAACGTTTCCAGCTCGTATCCGGGACTGAAATAACGGTGTAAATATTCCACGTGCTCGGTTAGAAAGAAGCAGCCTCCCCCGAGGGCTTCGAAGGTTCGCATGTTGATCGTGTCCTCGCCCCGGATGTCGATTTTTTGTTGTCCTTTCTGGTAATGAACGGACGTGGGTGTGTCCAGAATGATGCGGCCCAGCTTCAGGGTCTGATGCATCTCGACGCCGAAACGGGGCGGCTGTGTGTAGGCCAGCATGGACGAAGGCAGCGCCGACGTGTCGCCGTTCAGGAAAAAAGCGCAGGAGTAGGTCCCGGACGGGCTCACGGCCGACTCGGCGGCGTGGCTCAAAAACGCGATTCGCTTCTCGTGTTGGTTCGGAAAACAAGAGCCGGCAAACAGGACGTCATACCGCTCATGGATGCCTTCCAGGCGCCGGTTGATGCGCGTCGGGTACCCTGGAAAGAAGAACGCTGTATTTTTGGCGCCCAATTCGGGGGCGATCTCCAGGAGAATCGGCAGGGAGGAGAGGATGACGTCGTATTCACTCCAGTCGGTCTGATCCGAAAGGCCGGCGCCTCGCCACCCCATGATGAGATCGGGCTTATGGCTGAGGGTGCGGAGAAACCGACTGTCAAACTGGATCGTGTCGCAGAAATACAACACATCCGGTTGATAATACTCGATCTGCAGCCTGGTAATATTGTATATCGTTTGCTCTTCCTGGCGCAACGAAATGTTGTGTTCTTTGAGCCAGCGCAATTGGGCATACGGGTTGTTGGCCAGGATGAACCGGGTATCGTAGCCGTAGGCGGGAAGGTAGGGAGTGAATATGTGGGACGCTGAAAACCCCGACTCGAGGGTGGCGCGGGTCTGCGCATCAAAGGATTGGTTGTTCAGGTCCGGGGATGACCGGTACAATGTTTCGATGCTGCCGGGATAGAAGGTATGGACGTGCAGAAAGCGCGTCTTCGTGTCTGGAGATGGTACTGGGTCCGCCATGATTTGCCGTTGGAAGAGAAATGCCTGGAATTGCAAGCGATGTAGAGAAGAGACCTGTACCTACGAGCAATATTGGTACCATCGACCTGTACCGGGCGCGGCATTACACAGGGTAGAATAAACGGAAGAGCATTCCATTTTCCCCGGACCTGGTATGGCATTTTCCGCTCGCCGTGTAGCGGCGGCGAAGGGCGCCGGACGACGCAGGCACGTCGTCGACTCGGAAGATCTTTCCAGTCCGGGCGGAATTCTCTGTGCGCATCGCCCGCAGAGTGCCCCGATCGGTCGGTGGTTGGCCCTGGACCGTGTCCTCAAGTACGCATTCTCTCAAGATGGCTCGATGACCCTCAAAGAACGAATTGAAATTATCCGGGCGATCGAAGATCGACTCGATGTGACTGCATTGACGTACAAAGGCCTGTATGCATGGCCCCACATTCGCCACGTGTTCAGCCGCCAGCTGCGGCACCCGGGGAAGTACAAGATGGAGCCTGTCGGCAATTTGACCCGGTATGCCCGTCAGGTGTGCGAGCAATTTTACAAGCCCGATTCCTTTGTACCCTTTCTCACGCATGCACAGCAGCGGTACAACCATTTAGCCCGGTTGATACAGCACGGCCCCGTCGATCTGTTGTTTTTTTCCCGGGTAGAGAATTACGTCGATCGATTCGAGGGGCAGTATTACAACCGCTTTCTCGACCCGATGATTGAATGGATCCAGGGGCAGTACACCTGGATCAAGGTGGAGTTGAGCGCCGATCGTACGGAGGCTACCCTCCCCAGGAAGGTGCCCACCACGCTTCTAGACAACGAATTGTATGTGCGCTGGGGCGCGAACCGCAGTGTGATGCGGGCTTTCCAGCACGATGGGGCCGGGCCTGGAATAGCAGGGGCCGAGGCGCTGCTAAAAGCATTGGCGCCCTACAGGACAGCGCTCTCTTTTGATGCGGGGCAATGTGCGATCGACCTGGAGAAGTTCATCCACCTGCGCGAATACTTCAAAGATTTACTCGGCGTGCTCAGGCCCAGGGTCGTTTTTGTGGTCTGTTATTATTCGCTATGGGGTACGGCCCTCTGTATGGCGTGCCGGCAACTCGGCATACCGGCGGTTGACGTGCAACACGGGCAGCATTCGCGGTATCATGCCATGTACTGCCACTGGGCATCCATCCCGGATCGGGGGTACGAGATGTTGCCGGATTACTTCTGGACCTGGGGCCGGGAAACGGTCGATAATATGATGCAGACTCGGGCCGACCCTCTGACCCGCCACATACCTGTCGTGGGTGGGAATCGGTGGCTGGCCAAATGGTTGGAACCGGACGAACAGTCGCCTGCCCTGGACCCGCAGGCGCACCGGTATTTCGATCGACTCGGATCCTACGAAAAAATCGTACTCGTGACCCTGCAACCCATTGACGAGCCCATGCCCGAACATCTTATCGAAGCGATGAAGGCGGCGCCTCGGTCCTGGTTCTGGATGATTCGGTTGCACCCCAAACAGAGCGGGCAGGTTCGTGCGTTCAGCGAGAACGTCGTGAAAATTACCCCGTGTGCCGAAGTGAGTGAATGCACCCGGTTGCCTCTGTATGCCCTGCTGCAAAAAGCCGATCACCACGTCACTCGCACGTCCAGCACGTGTTACGAGGCGCTGTATTTTGGATTGCAGACGACGTTGATCGACGAAGACGGTCTCGGCGCCTATCGATCGTACGTCGAGCAGGGGCACTTCAATTATGCCGGCGATGCCGATACCCTCATTACATCGATTACTGAGTCGAAACGCTCGACGGCTGCGAAAGAAACCCGCCGGTATATCGAAACCGGTAGAGAATTTGCGCAACACGCCCTGGATGTCATCCTCGCTCCCCAGAGGAGCGATGCTGAGAGCATAGCCGTTTGAGGACACTCATGGATAAACAGGATCATACATTCCCCGATCAAATCTACTTCGTGCATATCCGCAAAACGGGGGGATCTTCGCTGAACCACATGTTTCTCTCTCTGGGTAATGCGCCGTCTCTGCCGTTGTACCGCTTGCTGGCCAGGCAATACAAGATCCAGTCGGGAGATCGCATCTTTGTCGGCTGGAATAAAGCGCTGATCAACCAGGGGAAGTACTTCTACGGATTCTCGCATCATCCCCTGCACACGCTGCGGCTCCCTCCCCGTACATTCACCTTCACCGTTTTGCGCGATCCCGTGCGTCGGGTGATCTCATTGTACAACATGCTCATGCGTATCAAGACGCAGAACATCCCCCATGAAGGGATGAAGGAGCAGGCCCACTGGTTGGGTGACACGTTCGACGATTTCCTCGATAGAGCGCCGCTCACAGAGATTGCGAACCAGCTGTACATGTTTTCGCCTGTGATGCACGTCGATGAGGCGTTGGACCGCGTGCTCGGCCTGTCCTACTATTTCTTTACCGAGTCCTTCAATGCGGGCGTTGCCCGGTTGAATGAGAAGCTGGGCATTCAGCTCGTGCCCGTCCACGCCAAAAAAACGGCACTGGTATTCGAGACGCCGGCCCCTGGCGTGGAGCGGCTTCGCGAGATGCTGGATGACGAATACCGGTTCATCGAAGCGCTGCGGACACAGAAGGCGTCTCTCCTCTCTGCTTGAAGCCTACCCCGACCCGCCCGCTCTCCGGTCCTGAGCATCTCTTTCCGAAAACGCAGGAAAATTACTCCCGGCCTCGGGGGATGGGGGCGCCGTTATCGATGGATCCGCCCGATTTGACGTGAAGTATGCGCCGTATTTGTGCTGGCCGGGAATTTGTACGACGTCTGCATACCCTTCATCCTTTCGGAGATACATCAACGTCATGAAACAGGTCAGATTTGCAATTGCCGGCTGTGGGCGCATCGCACAAAGACACGCCGGGCATATCGAAGAATTCGGGAAGTTAGTGGCCGTTTGTGACGTCGTTGAAGAGCGGGCAAAAGAACTCGGAGAAGCGTATGGCGCCGCCTGGTATCCCTCGGTCGATGAGATGCTCGAGCATGAGACCAGCATGGATGTCGTCTCTGTATGCACGCCGAACTGGCTGCACGCAGAACATACGATCATGGCGTTACAGGCCGGGTTTCACGTCTTGTGTGAAAAGCCGATGGCGATCTCATCGGCAGAGTGCGGCAAAATGATAACGGTCGCCGAAAAGTCCAATAGACGATTGTTTATCGTCAAACAAAACCGATTTAACCCTCCTGTGGTGGCCTTGAAAGAAGCGATCGATGCCGGGTATCTGGGGCGCATACTGAGCGTCCAGCTCAATTGCTTCTGGAACAGAAACGAAACGTACTATACCAGCAGCGACTGGAAGGGGAGCAAAGAACGGGACGGCGGCACGCTGTTTACCCAGTTCAGCCATTTCATCGACATCCTGTTCTGGTTGCTGGGCGACGTCACCGAAGTGCACGCTATGGCCGGCAACCTGGCGCATCGAGAAACCATCGAATTCGAAGATACCGGCGTGGTATTGTTGAAGATGGAATGCGGTGCAATAGGGAGCATTCATTACACGGTAAATGCGCACGCTAAGAACATGGAGGGTTCGATTACCCTGTTTGGCGAGAAGGGCACGGTTAAGGTCGGTGGACAATACCTGAATACGCTCGAATATCAGGACATCGAAGGGTTCGAAATCAAAGACCTGGCTCCCTCGGGGCCGGCGAACGAATACGGCGAATACCGCGGCTCGATGTCCAATCACGACAGGGTGTACCAGAATGTCATCGAAGTGCTCAACGATCGCGGGGTCGTAGCCACTGTCGGATTCGAGGGGCTGAAGACGGTTGAAATCATCGAAAAAATATACGACAGGATCGGTCAGATCGATCCTGTGTACGAGCTCGCTGCCTGACGCCTGCCGGCGAGCAGATACAGCTGCGCGTTTTGTAGTTTCGAGTTTTGTATTTGCGCATGAACGTACCATTCGTAGATCTTTACAGCCAGTATCTGACGATCCGGGAAGAGATTGATGCGGCCATCCGCGGCGTCATCGAAGAGAGCGCCTTCATTCGAGGCCCCTACGTTCGTGCCTTCGAAGAAGCCTTTGCCGCGGCGTGTGGGGCGAACCACTGCATCGGGGTGGCAAACGGGACGGATGCCATCTATATTACGCTCAAAATGCTGGGCATCGGCCCCGGTGACGAGGTCATCACGGCCGCAAACAGCTGGATTTCAACTTCCGAGACGATCTCGCAGGCGGGGGCGACCCCGGTATTTGTCGATATAGAGCCTGCGTATTATACCCTGGATCCTACGGAGGTAGAGAAGACTATCACGGCTCGCACGAGAGCCGTCATTCCCGTTCACCTGCAAGGGCAATGTGCGGACCTCGGCCGCATCAAAGCACTGTGCGACAGCCACGGTCTCTATCTGATCGAAGACTGTGCGCAGGCCCATCTGGCGACCTACGACGGGCAGCAAGCCGGTACGTTTGGCGCGGCGGGCACCTTCAGCTTTTATCCCGGGAAAAATCTGGGCGCGTACGGCGATGCAGGAGCCATCGTAACGAATGATGACGTCCTCGCCGAACAGGTCCGTATGTATGCGAATCATGGAGCCCTCAAAAAGCATCACCATTTCATGGAGGGGATAAACAGCCGGCTGGACGGCCTGCAAGCCGCCATTCTCGGGGTCAAGTTGAAGCACCTCGAAACCTGGACGGTGAACCGGATTCGTATGGCTCACCGGTACAACGCGTTGCTGGAAGGGATCGAGCCCGTGGTCACGCCTGTCGAGAGGCCGGGTACCCGGCACACGTTTCACCTGTATGTAATCCGGGCAGCGAACAGGGATCGGCTGCGAGAGCATCTGTCGAAGCGAGGCATCGCAACCGGCATCCATTACCCCACGATTCTCCCCCTGCTGCCGGCGTACGCATATCTGGGCTATCAGCCGTCCGACTTTCCCGTTTGCCGCGCTTATCAGGATGAAATCCTTTCCCTGCCGCTGTTTCCCGAGCTCACCGAATCGCAGTGCCGGTACGTGGTCGGGGCGATCGAGGAGTTCTACGAGGGGCCGTTGCACCGGCTTGAAGATCGAGCCGTTGCGACTCAATGAGTGATGTTACGCAAACTGTGCACAGCAGGCTGGTTATCGTGGCTTTGCACGCGTGCAAGGCCGCTCTGGCAGGAGCTGTGCGCATCCGGCGCGTAACATCTGTCAATGAGAGAAGGGGGATACGTCAAGAGGCCGGCTCCAGGGTCTCCTTCAGCCGAATCGGTTTCGCCGGCCGCTGTACGATGGACGCGTTGAGTTCAGGAATCTCGGGGTGATCGTTGCAATGCCGGATCACCTCCGCCAGGGAAAAGAGCCGTTCCTTACGGTACAGATCGGTGAAGATCCGCGTGGTAAACGCAAAATCCTCCGGTGTGTCGACGGTCATCCTCAGGTCCGGCCGCCTCAGCAGCGGGTCCTCGACCTCGAGGGCGCCCGCTTTGAAGTAGCCGGTTTGCGTGAAATAGCCGAAGTAAAACTCCGAATCGCGGGTGGCTTTGATTGCACAGGCCCGCTCCATGGCCTCGACCGACATGGCGTGGGTGGCAACGCCGAGCGGCAATCCCTTGACCGTGGTGTAGTCGTTGCGTTGCTCGAGATGGGTGTCCAGAAGCCGGTCGATATATACGGGATCGGTAAAAGGGTTGTCCGCCGTGCACGCGACGACCGTATCGGCGCCGTATGCCCTGGCGGCTTGCGTAATCCGGTCCAGCACGTCTTCCGGGTCTCCCCGGAAACAGCCGATGCCTTCCTGCGCAGCCAGGGTTGCCAGGGGCGTGTCCTGATCGACCCGGGAGGTGCATAATACGATTTGATCGGGACGACGAGCCAGCCGCAACCGGTCGATGATATGGCCGATCATAGGTTTATCGAGGATGGGCAACAGCGCTTTCTGCGGAAGGCGTTGCGATTTAAGCCGGCCGATCAATAGAATGGCAATACGCATATGCTGGGTTGAATAACGCTGGGTTGAATAACGCTGGGTTGAATAACGCTGGGTTGAATTACGCTGGGTTGAATTACGCTACAGGCTGAACGATAAAAGATTGGATGAGCCGGGTGTCCACGGCAAATTGTCGAATGGCGTTGCATACCTTGTCTACGTCTTCGAGGGAGACCTCCGTCGATGTCGGTAAACTGATGCCCCGGTTGGCGACCCACTCGGATACGGGGTACGTGTGTGTATTTGACGAGGCATACGCCGGCTGGTCGTGGAGGGGATAGAAGAACGGTCGCGTTTCGATGCCCTGCTGGCGGAGGGCCTCCATCAACGTATCTCTGGTGAAGCCCGTTCTTTCCTCGTCGACGAGGATGGAATACAACCAGTAAATGTTGGTGGCCCAGTCCGCTTCGCCCGGCAAAACGAGGCCGGGTATATCTTCCAGTTGCGTGCGGTATCGGTTTACCCGTTCGTAGCGGGCTGCCATGAAGTCGTCGATACGTTCCATTTGCGCCAGCCCGATGGCCGCCTGGATATTCGTGAGTCGATAGTTGAATCCCGGGTAGAGGTGCCAGTACCGTTTGCCGGGCTGCATGCCGTGATCGCGCATGACTTTCATGACGTAGTGGAGCTCCTCGTCGTTGGTCGTAATCATGCCGCCTTCGCCGGTTGTGATGATTTTGTTCGCAAAGAAGCTGAAGCAGCCGGCGTGTCCGATGGTCCCCACCGGTTGCCCCTTGTAACGCGCGCCCAGCGCTTCTGCGCAATCTTCGATGACGAACAGGTCGTGCTCTTCAGCCAGCTCCATGATAGGGTCCATATCTGCGGGATGGCCGTACAGGTGCACCGGCATGATGGCTTTGGTACGATCCGTGATCAGCATCTCTATATGCTCCGGATCGATGGTCCAGGTGTCGGGAGAGACGTCGACGAATACCACCCGGGCGCCGGCGTGGATGACCGCGTTCGCCGAGGCGCCGAAGGTGAGGTCGGGCACCAGGACTTCGTCCCCGGGGCCGACGCCGAGGGCCTTCAGGGCGAGGTGCAGTGCGGATGTCCCACTGGATGTGCATAACGCATAGGGGCTCCCCGTGTAGGTCGAGAACGCGTCCTGGAACAGGTTGACGTATTCGCCCTGCGAGGAGATCCAGTTGGTGGCTATGCAGTCGCTCACGTACTTCAATTCGTTGCCGCCCAGGGAAGGCTCCACGATCGGTAATCGCCACATCTCAGCCCACGAGATTAAGTCGACCGGCCGGCCTTCGTCGTCGAGAATGGGCAGGTGCCGGATGGCTTCCGTGAGTAAATTGAGGTTTTCGACGCGCGACTTGTCGACGTGGCCGGCGACGAAATTGCGGTTCATATAGCGCTCTACAGGCTCGGAGAGCCTGGCGCCGGCCAGGAGGGATCGGCGCACGTCACCGTCTGTGAAGATGCCCACCATCACGCCGGCGTCATCGACGACCAGCACCACACCGAACAGGCCCTGATTGAGCGAGACCAGGAGGTCCTGGACGGAATCATGATAGAACAGAATGTTGTCTTGAATCGAATGCATGGCAGGATCGGGGATCGTTTGGGAGGTGCCGGGAAATCAACGATAGTTGCTGGATGATCTGTGAGACGGGGAGGTCGTACACCTCCAGCACGAACACGGCGTCGGGGAAGTGTTTCAAAAAGGGCAGAAACCAGGAATCGGCTACGACGGGTTCGTTGCTGTCGGACAAACCGTCGTTTTCGCTCAGGTGAAAGGCCGCTATATGCGGAGCGAGCGCTTCGATAAACGAGCCCGGGTCGAAGCCGAGGGTATGGCCCGCTACGCGGGCATGCCCTACGTCCATCAGTACGCCCAGGTTGGATCGACCGAGTTCATCGAACAACCGGGCGAACTCACTGGGCCTCGTCATAAGCATCTGGGGGCACGAGGCATCATGGAGGTTATTACGCGTCAGGGCGTTATTCTCCAATAAAAGGTCGATGCCCGCCTCTTCGGCGACGCGACACAACTCGTCGACCTGGTCGCGGAAACGGGCATAGCTCGCCTCGTACGCTGAAGTGTCGAGCAAGGAAGCCTGTGCCTTCGGGTTGCCGAGCATGTCGACCTTCATGTCGACGGCAAAGCCGCTGTGCACACTGTAGAAGGGGGCCCCCACCGAGGCGCTCAGGTGTATGGCCCGCTCGCAATGCGCCCTCGAACGCTTCAGAACCTCCGGAGCGGAGGACGCCAGGTTCAGGACAAACGGTCGTTCGGGCGCCGGGAAGTAATTGTGAATCAAAAGGGGGCCGCAGGTTGAGGCCCTTTCGAGCCATTGTTCCACATGGCGAATGGGATCGAGGCCCGAACTCAGTTCCAGGCCCTGCAGCCCGGCTTCTTGACATAGCGCCAGGATGTCGGGCAACTGGTTCGTTTGAAAGGCTCCTGTAGAGATATAAACGGGCAAGGCGTCCAGTCCAATTTGTTCGAGGAGAATCCACGCATAAGGAGCGGCAAATTATCTGCCGGAGTGTTTCCTCCTGGTGCTCCCTGCAATGCGGGCCCCTCTGTGCGCTGTTTTGCGCGCTGAGCTATTTCTGTGGCCTTATTTTTTTCCGCCCCCGGGGCCCCTTTTTTCCTTGGAGCAAGCGGCTCGGAAGCCGGCGTTAACAGTCAGGCCTCGACCTGCGCTCGTTCTGCAGCCCAGTTGTCCCGGTCGATGGGATCGGTAGGAAAGGCCTCGATGCCCTGCCCCGTTTCGCACCAGCGGCGCAGATGGTGTACGAGGGCTTCGTCATTGCGTGCGTGATCATGCACCAGTGCAAAGAGTTCGTCGGTCGATGCCGGCGAGCCGAAGGGCGCATAGCCATAGTCCGATAATTCCTGCCCGACGATGGTTTCGCAAAAGCTGATTTCTCGAGGGTCCAACTCCCTTTGCCATCTCGTAGCATTTTCTTTCGCCGGGAAGGCAGTCCCCGGGGCGAGTTGAGCTGCTATCGTCGAGTTGTGTTTCCAGGGGTGGCCCTTCGCGTCGACCCAGTCGTCCATCGAGAGGAGGTTGTGCCGGACGTCGAGCCCGAGAAATGCAAATAGGTCGATCAGCGAGCATTCGGGCTCGTCGATGATGTCTTCATAACGAACGATGCGAAAGCGGTCGGGGCCGTAGGTGCGCTGCAGCTTCTGGCCGGTGGCCATTGCATCGAGGCAGTTGAAGGCCGCTCCCAGATAGGCTGGAGGGGGGGTATAGGTGTAGTTCTTGAAAGACAGGAGAACGCTTCGTGGATCGCGGACGATCAAGATGGCTTTTCCCTCCGGAAACATGTCCAGAAAAGGGGCTATTTTCGTCCAGACGAGCTGGGTTTTTTCTCCCCATCCGGCCATATCTTCCCTGCCGAACAGGTCGATCATGATGGCGTCGTACAACCGGGCGTAGGTCGCGTCCTCGCCCGCCAATCGCTCCAGGATGCCGTACACGTCGAGTTTGCGATTCCACCGGTAATAGATTCTTTGAGCAGCGTCGAATAAGAGCCGCGAATGGTGGTAAGGGTCTTCGATGGGATTGTACCTGTCCCAGCAAAAACGCATGAAACTCACCACATACATGTGTATTTCGAGGCGTGGATGGTTGTTGATGAGCTGGGTGATGTATTCCGTTCCACTGCGGTATACTCCGGTGATCAATAGTTGCATGAGAGTAAGTATGAGGAAATGTCAAAGAGGGCTAAGCGGGGGTGTGAAGCGCGTCTGCAGGGTGGAGATAAGTAGTCGAGAGATGGGCTGAGGCCGTGTCGTAGACCTGTATGGTGGCCTGCCCGTACGCATTGTTGGCGGCTATACCGACGCGTTCGACGGCCCGGAAGGGGACAGTGTTGTCGTCGAACGCGTAGCTCCAGGCATGGAACGGCGTCTGGATATCGAAATTGTCGTGCAGGTATTGGCCGCTGCAGGTTTTGATCGCCAGCCAGGGCTGGGGGCCGAACGCCGGTTCATCCGTATGGACGTTCAGGGTGGGTCGTCCTGCGTCGTCGTATACCCAGCCCAGCTGCAAAGAGCAGGGGTTCTGCACGGGGAGTTGTAAGGCCTCACGCATGGCTCGAATCGCCTCCGAGAAGACGAAGGGGACGTCCGGGTAGGCCGCAGAGGCCTCGCGCAGGAGGTCTCGAACTCGCTGGATATCTCGACGAAGGTCTCTGAAATCGTGGTTGGTGAACGACAGGATCGTCGGTTGGCCTGCACGCGCCGCCTCGAATGCGTTGAACACCTCATCCCGGTCGAGCAGGCGATGCCGGGTGCCGACATTCAGGCATCGGGCGATCCATCTCCGGCATGTCCCTGGAACCTGGTAGTCGTCGTGTGACGGATGGTAGGGCGTCCAGGTCCGGGGCGCTCTTCGCCAGTCCCCGAAGCGACCGTCGGCGACGCCCCGCTGTAAGGCATCGAGCGACGTCACCGGTAGTGCCTGATTGGCATAGTCGAACGGCATATATTGCTCGAGAAACCAGTGGCTGTCAGGCCGGGTCACGTGAAAGCCGGGGCGATTCACGGTCGGAAACCAGGCGCGGTCGATGATGCGGCGTGAGATGATTTGACTGAGACTATCCGAGAACGCCCACCAGTGTGTGCCGCTGCGGTGCGCGTGTTTGAGATAAGGATGAGGATGATAGTGGAAATGGAGGCCGTCCTGGTCCGATCCAGTTTCCCGGAGCAGGCGGACGTAATGGTCGAAGATATTGTGATAGCCGACGTCTCGCCGGCGAGGATTGGTCTCGTAATCCACGTGGTCGACGCAGAACCAGTTGTAGATCCAGCCGTTGCCGTTGGCGTCCGGGAGCTGGTTTCTGAATGCCGGCGACATTGCGTCGTGCAGCATCGCATCCAGCGTGTCCCATGTTTCGTAGTAATGCAGGATCTGAGGAGCGACCATCTTTTGCACGGCTCGTTCTCGACCGCCAAGGTCGAGTTCGCCCCGCTGCAGGCGCGTCAACGTTTCGGGGCTCGGCGCCAGGTCCAGGTCGAAGTGTTCTTTCAATCGATCGAAGGTGGCCTCCAGTGGCTCGTAGAGCGGCCCTTCGGTGTCGATGCAGTGGACCACGTATACACAATGCGACATACATCTTGGGATTGGTTAGCGGCAGCAAATCCGGGAATCGGGGTGAATAGAGAAATGCATTCCAGCACCTCTGATGCGGTAAAATCCAATTTTGTGCCACCCTGCGTTCCTGCATACGCGCGGTGAAATCCACCGTCGTACCCGTGCACGGGCCTGGAAAATGTCTTTCGAGTAAAGGCCGTTCAGGGCACATACGTCCTTTTTTCTGGCAGGGGGCATATTTTTCCACGATTCTGATCGAGCGAGCCGGCCCCGAGGAACGAGGAAGAGGCAGACCGTGTAATCTATGGACGCATGAGTAAAGCCTCTCTAAATACCTGTCTGGAATGAAATTCACCGTTTTATTGCGAACCGCGATGTGGGCGTGGGTCATCCTCGTCCTGGTCGCCGCCCCGGATGTTCGCGCACAGGACGTCGAAACCCTGCTCGACCGGGGCGAAGATCTCGCCCCGATAAACAGCTTGATCCTCTCCTGGCGAGGGGCAGTCGTGGGTGAGCGTTATTACAGGGGGATGCGTTCGGACCGCACGGTTAACGTGAAGTCGGTCTCGAAGTCGCTGTTGTCGCCGCTCGTGGGCATTGCCATTCGAGACAGCCTGCTGGAGGGAGTACACCAGAGGATCGCCGCCCTGTTGCCCGAATACGCGACGGCGATCGAGGAGTCGCATCGGGATGACATCATGCTGCATCACGTGTTGTCGATGACGACGGGGCTCGAAGGGACGAGCTTTCAGAACTACGGCCCCTGGGTTTCGTCGCCCGACTGGGTCCGGTTTGCCCTGGAACAGCCGGCTGTTTGCCGGCCCGCTGCGTGCATGACCTACAGCACAGGCAATTCTCACCTGATATCGGTGATCCTGTCCAGGGTCAGCGGCAGGGATCTGCGCAGCTATGCCCGAGAGGTGCTGTTCCGGCCTCTGGGGATCTACCTGCCTGTGTGGGACCGGGATCCGCAGGGGTATTACCTCGGCGGCAACAATATGGCGCTCAGGCCCCGGGATATGCTCCGCATCGGAGAGCTGTTTCTCAATCGGGGCCGGCTCGGGGATCGCCAGCTGGTGCCGGAGTCCTGGATCGAACGCATGTGGGACGTGTATGCCGTTTCTCCGTGGAACGGGCACCGGCACGGCTACTTCTGGTGGTCGCGCCAATTTGGAGGCGAGAAGACCTATTTCGCATGGGGATACGGCGGCCAGTACATTTTCATCGTGCCCCGCCTCGACCTGGTCGTCGTGGTAACGTCGTCCCTCACGAACCGACCCCGGGGCGCCAACCACAACCGGGTGATCCAGGATTTTCTGGCCTACGACATCATCCCGTTTTTCTCCGCCCGTGTCGACGATGGGGCTACGCACCCGTAACGTGGACGCCCAAACGGGCGCAGATATAACTGCCACAAATACCTTCTGAAGTTCGGAAACGCCGCTCCTGCCGCGTAAGCAATATCCCCACGTGAACGCTCGGCGCTTGCCTACATTTTCTGTCAGAAAATACGGATATACAGGCTTCGCCCTTCAGGCTACTTTTCATTAGCCGTAGAAGGATCTTCATTGGTGCACCCGATCCTCAGGTTTATCCCGTGAGCGAAAAACACAAACATTGTCAGGCAGAGGGGTACCTATTATGCTTTCGATCAAACGAATTCTCGTCCCGTATGACTTCTCCGCCTTCTCCCAGGAAGCGCTGAGATATGGATTAAACATCGCGAAACAGGTCGGCGCCGAATTGCACGTCATGCACGTCGAAGTGCTGCACGGGGTGCCGCTGACCGACGTTCCCTCGCAAACCTCGAAGAGCGAAACGCTCCATCAGAGAGTGGAAGAGGAAAACGAAGCGTTGCGGCCGCTTTTCAAAGAAGTGGTCACGTTTTATGCCGTGGGCTACGACATTGCGCCCGGGCCGGCTATCCTCGCGTACACCCGGGAGTATGATATCGACCTTATCGTCGCAGGAACGCACGGCCGGCGTGGCGTAAGGCGGTTCCTGCTCGGGAGCGTCACCGAAGAACTGGTCCGCCACGCCGAGTGCCCCATCCTCACCATCCCAAAATCCGAAGCGCCGGCTCTCGAAACGATCGATATCCGCAGGATCCTCGTACCCACCGATTTTTCGAAACATTCCAAAGAAGCGCTGTTGTACGCTAAAGAACTGGCCAGGCTGTTCGGCGCTCAGATCGACCTGTTGCATGTCGTGAATATGCCTTCGCAGGTCACGTTTTACGATACCGGCCTGTTTTCCGTGTACAAGTTTCAGCCCGAAGTAGACAAGTATGCGCTCGACCAGTTGAAGGATTTCTACGGGGAATCGCAAGACGGGCCCCCCGCCGACAACGTCAGATATGCGGTGACTTACGATCTCGAAGCAGACGGCATCGTCGAGTATGCAAAGGAAAACCCGATCGACCTGATCGTTATGGGCACCCATGGTCGATCCGGAGTCAGCTTCCTGCTGGGTAATGTGACGGCAAAGACCATCCGGCGTATATCGTGCCCGGCTTTTATCGTACGGTCCTTCGGTAAATCATTGATCGGGAATTTGGGAAAACCTGAAGAAGAGGAGGAGGTGCCTGCTTGAAGCGGCGATCACGCAATGACGAATACAATGGGGCCAAAAACGTAGAAAGGGGGTTCATGTCAGATCCCTCGACTACGCTCGGGATAAGTGCATGTAGCGTACTGCTTACCCGACAAAATAACAGATATTACGCGCCGGATGCGCATAGGTCCTGCCAGAGCGGCTTTGCATACTTGCAAAGCCGCGTGAACCGGCCTGCTGTGCACAGTTCGCGTAACATCACTTAGACAAAATCGCGCTCGTCGTCTTCCCGCGTGCCGGACCAGATGTCTGGGCCTTTTTGGAGGGCCTCTTCTTCGTCGATGATGTCTTGATAAGGGGACGGTGCCGTCTCCTGTGTAGGTTCGTCCCATTCGTCGGCGATAGAGTCTGGCGCGGGTGCAGGCTGTTCACCCATGCTTTTTGCGCGCCGGCCGCCTTTACGCTTGTGTTCTATGGTTCGCTCGCGCCAGTGCCGTATTTGCCGGGTGAGGGTGTTTTTCATCTTCACGATAGCCTGTTCGATGTGCATCGCTGATTCTTCAACCCGGATGAGCCGGCCCGGCACCTTTACGTTGGCTTCCGCTCGAAAGAGCTGCTCGTCTTTTCGCTCTTGCGGATGGCGACGTGACGTGTGCTCCAGTTCGATTTCGATGCGCACGGCATCCGGATTTACCTCGCCGAGCGCACGCACAGCATCCTCGATCTTCTTGTCTACGAACTGTCGCAACTCCGGAGTAATACTCAAATTTGTCCCTTGCAGCGTGATGTGTATTCTATTGCCTCTGCTATCCATGAGTCCCTCGATCGGTTTGAGAAGTATAAGGACCTGAAGTTCGATTCAGGGTAGTTCAAGTATCCGCCTTCAGTATGACTGGTAAGATCGGTCATCTTCTCTGATGCCTGTAGGGGATTCTCCTTTGCGTCTGTGGGGGACGCGCCCGGCCATCACATCCATTAGCCCTGACAGATTTTCATCCAGAATACCTGACCTACCCATAGTGATTTGACGGTCAGAGAAGTCATGCGGGTAGATCTATGTTCCGGTTCATTTATGCCTGATTTCTGACCCCTGCATCATGACTCCTCGGTCCCGCATCGTGTCTTCCATCGCCTTAACCGTTGTCACGGCTGTTTTGCTGATCGGATGCACATCAGCCCACAGGTCGTTTCCCGATCCACCGGCGTACTGGCCTACCGACGCCTGGCGCACGTCGACTCCTGAAGCACAGGGAATCCATGCTGAAGGTCTGGTTGATGTCCTTGACTACATCAGAGATGAAAACGTTCCCCTCCACAGCCTTCTGGTGATCCGGCATGGGTACGTCGTGATGGATGCATATTTTTATCCCTACGATGGACGCGCGCTGCATGACGTAGCCTCTGTGACCAAAAGCGTAACGACGACGTTGATCGGTATCGCGTTGGACCGGGGGTATTTACCTTCTCTCGAGCACCCCGTACGCGACGTATTGACTCAATATGATGACCCGGCACTGTGGGAGGATAAAACGCCCATCCGAATACGCGATTTCGTTTCGATGACGTCCGGGCTGGATTGCGGCTATCAACCGGCTGAACGAGAGCTGCAGGCGATGAGAAAAAGCGACGCCCCGATCCGGTATGTGTTAGACCTCCCGCGAGTTGCCGACCCCGGTGCGGTATTTTCGTACTGCAGTCCCGGCATGCACCTCCTGTCGGGCGTGGTTTCTTCCGCCAGCGGGAGGCCGACCCACGAATTTGCTCGCGAATTCCTGTTCGAGCCGCTGGGCATCCGCGATGTTGAATGGCCGGCCGATAGAAACGGCCTCTCTGCAGGGTGGGGAGAGCTCCGATTGCATCCCCACGACATGGCCAAGATCGGATTTTTATTCCTGCACGGTGGGCAATGGGGGGAGGAGCAAGTGGTTTCGAGAGCGTGGGTTACGTCCGCAACGAGCCGGCAAATCCGAGTGGATGCCCGGGAGGATGTCGACTACGGCTATGGATGGTGGATACTCGAAGGCGCGTTCGAAGGCGTGTACGAAGCCCAGGGGCGGGGAGAGCAATCCATAAGCGTCTGGCCCGAGAAAGACCTCATCGTCGTATTTACGGGCGCGCATCGGGATCGAAGCGAGATCGCTGCCCGTCTGGCAGGCGCTCTGGCGTCGGATAGGGCTATCCCGAACGATGAGCCGGCCCTGGACCGTCTCAACGAACGATTGGAGCAGGCAAAGAGGCCCCCTGAGCCGGCCCAGGTGAACCCGGCGCGCAGCTTCCCTCACGAAGGACGCTTCTTCGAGATCGAACCCAATGCTCTGGGCTTGCAGTCTTTGAGCCTGAGCCGCAGCAGTGACGATGAGGCGTTGTTCACGTTGACGTTCACCGACGAACTCGCCGATTCGGGGCGATACGAATTGCCTGTAGGATTAGACGGCCTGTATCGAATCGCGGAGGCCGGCCCGGCAGGGGGCGCCGCCGGCATGCGGGGCGCCTGGCTTTCAGATACTTCCTTTGTACTCGACTACCACGAACCGGCCGGAGTGGATCATTACCGGTTTACCACGCATTTTTCGGACGAGCAGGTCGTGATCCAGTTTGAAGACCTGACGGGGTATTACCCGGCCGAGACCATGCGGGGCATAGCCGCTGCGTACCCATGAAGGGACCGGAGCACGGATCACCCGAACTCGCCGGATAGATAGGCGTTCGTTTTTTCCTCGCGAGGGTCCTCGAAGAGCTGAGCGGTCGGCCTCATTTCGATCAGGTCCCCCCGGTAAAAAAAGGCGGTTTCGTCGCTGATCCGCTGGGCCTGCTGCATATTATGCGTGACGATGACGATCGTATAGAGGCTGGCCAGCTGTGCGATCGTTTCCTCTACGCGGGATGAAGCGATCGGGTCGAGCGCACTCGTCGGCTCGTCCATGAGCAGAATCTGGGGCTCGACGGCCAGCGCACGGGCTATGCACAGCCGTTGCTGCTGCCCACCACTGAGGTCGTACGCGTTTGTGTCCAGCCGATCTTTGACCTCATCCCACAGGGCGGCCTGTTTGAGCACGCGTTCGACCAACTCGTCTTCGTTGCCCTGGAATCCATTAATGCGGGCGCCCCACGTGATGTTTTTGTAGATGCTCTTTGGGAACGGGTTCGGCGATTGGAACACCATACCGACCTGCCGCCGCACCAGCACAGGGTCGATGTCGCCGTATACGTCGACGCCATCAATCCGGATGCTGCCTTCGATGCGGGCTACGTCGATCAGGTCGTTCATACGGTTCAGGCAACGCAGGAGCGAACTTTTCCCGCATCCCGAAGGACCGATAAAGGCCGTGATCTTCTTGTCCTGGATGTTCATGTTGATATCGCGCAGCGCCAGGTTGTCTCCATACCACATATTGAGGTTCTCGATGTGGACTTTCATGGCGTTGTCGGCGGGAGCCTGTTGAGGCGATGGAGTGTCGGTAGATTGCATGGGGCCATGGGGTTGTGTGGCTGGGGCAGGGCTGCCGGCCTATCGGGGCCGCGTCTTGTCGTAATAATTGCGCAGCAGGATGGCGATGAGGTTCATGAGGAATAAGGCCGCCAGCAGCACGACGATGCCCCCGGCGGCGAGCCCGTGGAATTCTTCTTGCGGCCGCGCCGTCCAGTTGAATATCTGGATGGGCAGCACCGTAAATGGGTCGAGCATCGTCGACGGCAAAAACGCGATGAAGGTCAGTGCCCCGATCATGATCAGGGGCGCCGTTTCACCGATGGCGCGGCTCAAGGCCAGGATGATGCCGGTCAGCGCGCCGGGGGCGGCGATCGGGAGGAGATGCCCGGAGACGACCTGCCAGCGCGTTGCGCCGAGGGCGTAGGCGCTGTCGCGGATGCCTTTAGGAATCGACCGGAGGGCTTCCTGGCTGCTCACGATGACGACCGGGAGGATCAACAGGCTCAGCGTCAGCGCACCCGCCAGCAGGCTCCGCCCCAGCCCGGCGAACCGGACGAACAGGGCAAGCCCCAGGATGCCGTAGATGACCGACGGCACGCCGGCCAGGTTGGCGATGTTGAGCTGGATCAACCGCTTGGCCTGCCCCCGGGGCAGGTATTCTTCGAGATATACCGCAGCCCCCAGCCCTACGGGTACGGTGATGAGCGCCGTAAGCACCATCATCCAGAAGGATCCGGCGATGGCGGACTTGATGCCGGCTCGTTCCGGGAACCGGGATGGGTAGTTGGTCAGAAAAGTGAAATCGAGCCAGGGCGAGGCCTGAATGGCAATCTGGACGAGCAACAGTGCCAGCACGAGGAGGCTCGTCAGGAGAGCGACCAGGCACAGGATGGAGAACACACGTCCCCGTCGTTTTCTTCTCGCCAGATCGAGAGTGACGGCCTTAGAGAGATCGGTTAGCGAGGGCATAGTATGTTACGCTTGTTCACGGTATCGGTGGATGATGCGCTGAGCGAGCTGATTGATGCCGAGCGTCAACAGAAAAAGAAGAAGACCGACCGCAAAGAGGCTCTGGTAGACAACAGTACCCTGGGGGGTGTCGCCCAGGCTGACCTGCACGATATAGGCCGTCATCGTCTGTATCGACGTAAAGGGATTGGCCGTGAGCTTCGGGGTAGCGCCGGCCGCGATCGTGACGATCATCGTCTCGCCGATGGCGCGGCTGAACGCCAGGATGAAGCTGGCCATGATGCCGCTGAACGCCGCCGGGACGACGATGCGCAGGACAACCTCCATCCGGGTGGCGCCCAGTGCGTATCCGCCGTCGGCCAGGCGTTTGGGAACGGCCCGCAGGGCATCTTCGCTCAACGAGGCTACCATCGGGATGATCATGATGCCCACCACCAGGCCGGCGCTCAACGCGTTGTAGACCTCTAAGCCCGGAAAGAGGAGTTGTAGCAGCGGCGTCACGGCTGTCAGAGCAAAGTAGCCATATACGACCGTGGGCACCCCGGCGAGCAGCTCGAGACCGGGTTTCAACCATTTGCGAACGCTGGACGAGGCATATTGCGACAGGTAGATGGCGCTCGCAAGGCCGAGGGGGAGCGCTACGATGCCGGCGATGATCGTCACCATCAGGGTGCCGGCCAGCAGGGGCCAGATTCCGAAATTCTGATCGGTAAACTGGGGCGTCCAGCGCAGCTCGCCGAAAAATCTCGCCAGAGGCACCTCTCTGAAGAAGCTGAGGGATTCGATGAGCAGAATGCTGATGATGCAAATCGTCGTGATGATGCTCAGCACGGCGCAAGCGCCCAGGACCCACTCGATCAACCGCTCTTTCGGGCTGTCGAATACTTTTTGACCGCGCTCCTGGCTCAGGGAGTTCGGCTTGTCGAAGGGCTCTGAAGAGGCAGATCGGCTCATGGTTGGGTCGGGGTCGGGGGGGTGGATACGCTGTCGTCGCTCGCCAGAGAGTCCCGGGGTTCAGCCTGTCTCAACTTGTCTTCCATATTCAATCCTACCGTGGCTTCTTTGCTTTCGAACAGAGTCCCCGTTGTGCGGTCACGGAATCGAGAGAGTGCGAGCCGATACCCTTCCTCGGACAGGGGAACGTAGCCTACCTCGCGCACGAGTTCGTTCGCGTGTGCCAGATAAAACTCAACGAAGGCTTCCACCTGCTCGATGTCGGCGCGGTCTACGTTGACGTAGATGAATTCGGGCCGGGCGAGCGGCTGGTATGCGCCGGCCTGGATGGTTTCGAAGGAGGGCGAGATACAGCCTTCGCCGTTGTCGTCCTGACGGTCGTCAACGGCGACGAGCTTCAAGCTGTTCGCGTTGTTCTCGTAGTACGCGAGTCCGAAAAACCCCATCGCATACCGGTCTCCCTGGATGCCCTGGACGAGGACGTTGTCGTCTTCGCTGGCGGTGAAGTCGGATCGGCTGGCGCCCTGTTCGCCCATGATGGCAGCCGTGAAATAGTCGTAGGTGCCGCTGTCCGTGCCGGGGCCGTACAGGCGCAGCGGTTGATCGGGGAAGCCGTCTCGGACCTGGCTCCACCGGTCGACCTGGCTGTCCGGCTGCCAGATAGCTGCCAGCTCTTCCGTGCTGATACAGTTCAGGTGCTCGTTGGACGGATGAACGACGATGGCAAGCCCATCAAAGGATATCGGGAGCTCGATATACTCGACTCCGTTTTGCTCGGCGAGGTCTCGCTCATGCGGATCGATAGGACGAGAGGCTGCATTGATGTCGGTCTCTCCACGCAGGAATTTGGAGAATCCGCCTCCGGTGCCGCTCACCCCTACAGTCACCCGGACGTAGGGATTGCGAATCATGAATTCTTCGGCTACCGCTTCGTTGATCGGGAAGACGGTGCTCGACCCATCCACGCGGACGCTGCCGCTCAGGCTATCGCTGCCTTCCGGCGGGCCTTCTCCACAGGCTGATAACAACAGGCCTGCCGCAACCACGCACAATACGGCCCACAGAGCCATTCGGGTGGAAGAATCGATCGAGAAAGGTGGGCTCATGGAAACGATTCGGGAAGGTACCGGATCGCTTCTACGATAGAGTATATACATTAAAACAGTCTCTTTGCAGAATAACAGGTGTTACGCGCCGGATGCGCATACGTGCTGCCAGAGCGGCTTTGCGCGGTTGCAAAGCCGCGTAAAACCAGGGCTGCTGTGCACAGTTCGCGTAACATCACAGAATAAGATTAGCAGAGCAATAGTTGTCAGAGCTATAAGCTCTTGCTGGGCTATAAGATGCTAAGCAGAAAGAATTGTCGCATTATGTTAGTATTAAACTGTCTGGTATCGCTCGACGGAGCTCAGGAGCGCACTTCGTTGGCTTCAGCATCCTCCTTGAACATGTTCTCCAGATGCCTGTCGACCAGCATCGTGCAGATGCGTAGGGTGTTTGTTTCGAGAGAGCCGGCTTCTACTCGGAGCACCCCTTCTTCTTCGTCGGGAGGGACATACGTGTCACTCAACCGTTCGAAATCGTCCAGACGCGCGTCTGAAACGACATCGGCCTCGTGCATGCGCTCTTCGAGGCGTTGTTGGATCGTCTCGTCAGAGGCCCGGAGCTCTATGAACACCACGGGGACCTGCTCTTCCTGCGCGAATTCTTCACGCAGGAACCGGGCCAGCTGTTGCCGATGGTCGGGCTTTCCGAACGTCGCGTCTAACAGGACGCCTGTGCCGGTGCGCAACGCAGCTCGCGCGGATTCGAACATCTGCCCGTAGGTCTGCTCTGTCATGGAGTTGGAGTACAGGGAGGGGCGCTGCTCTTCCGGGGTACGCTGGAACAGAGGCAGGCCGGCGATTTCTTTCCGGGTTTTATCTGAGGAGACCACAGGCCAGCCGAGCAATTCGGCCAGCGCGTTCGCCTGCGTGGATTTACCAGTGCCGATCCGTCCCATCACAACGAGGACGTACGGCCTGTGGTCGAAAAGGGCGTACCACAGCGCCAGCCGGAAATAGCTGAGTGCTGCCTGTCGTGCTTCGGAAAGGTCTTGAGACGACACTTCTTTTTCCTCGCTTTTGATCGCCTCTACCTTTCCCCGGACGTAGGCACGGTAACTGGCATAAAAGGGAATGAGTTGGAGTAATGCCGGATCAGAAAGCCGTTCTGCCAGCCGTCGCTTTACGTACGTTCCCTGGTTCGGGTACCCGTGGTGATCGAAGTCCATCGTCAGGAAGGCCAGGTCGTTGGCGACGTCGATATAGCGAAAACGCTCGTTGAATTCGATGCAGTCGTAGATGCATACGCGGTCTGGGGAGAGGTGAATGTGTTCGAGCCTGAGATCTCCATGGCAGTCGAGGATGCGCCCCTGGTCCACACGGGCCTCGAACTGAGCACGGTGCATCGTCAGGAAACGCTCAGAAAAGTACTTCACGGCTTCGAAAAGCTCCGCAGGGATGAGGTCCCCGACGAAGGATTGGGTTTGATCGAAGTTTTCGTTAATGCTGATGGCGATGCGGTCTACGGCGCCCCATTGTGCGACATCAGCCGGGCTATTCTGAGCGGCGTAAAATCGCGCAAGAACGTCGATGATCCGGTCGAGATCCCGATCATCGATCTGCCCTTCGTTGAGCAACTGGTCCAGGAAATGGGACTCGGAGAGCTGCTTCATCTTCACCGCATAATCCACGACCCGGGGCCCGCCCTCGAACGAGAAAGCCGGTTCGGTAGAACGATCTTCGCCGGCAGCCGGGGCGTCACAGGCATACAGCGGAATCACGCCGAGGTATATGTCCGAGCACAGCCTGCGATTGAGGCGGATTTCTTCCCGGCAGTAATGCAGCCTTCGAGGCAACGTCGAGAAATTCAGGAAACCCAGGTCCACCGGTTTCTTGAACTTGTACACGAAAGGCGGAGCCAGGGCGACGATGGAAATGTGCGTCTGCACGATCTCAACGGTTTCGGGCTGATGGGGATAGGCGTCGGGGGAAGAGAGAAAAGAAAGAAGCTGGTGCTGGTTGGGTGTGTGATCTTCGGTCATGGGAAACAGGGTGGCAACAGGAAATACGTGTATTTTTTGTACCTCGAATACGGGAAGGGGATTCCTGCCAGCAATGGCTGATCGCGAAGCGCACCGACCATTCCGGCAGGGTTCACCCCTCGCTAGACGTGTAGGTATTGATGTAAGCAATACCCCTACGGGGAGGTCTGGATCTGCCCGTCAGTACCTGACCGGCTCGGGTGTTTATTATTTGGTTAGAAGACATGTTTCGATAACACGCGCCCCTGAACGACGGTCACGACCAAGCCTTCGCATCTATGACACCGCCCATGATACCTCTGAAAAAAATACTCATCCCTCATGATTTCTCTATTTGCTCTTCGAGGGTGCTGGATTACGGCATAGAACTCGCCGTGAAAACGGCTTCCCAACTTCATTTCTTGTACGTCAACATCTACCACGAACCTTCGTTGTTAGACAAGACGAGCGAAATACCTGAAGCCGAACAATTAAGAGAAAAGCTGGATGGAGACATCTACGAGAGCCTTCAGCGGCAAGGATTGAAGGTGTCCAGCCTGGAAGGTACGCGCTATGTGATCATGGAGCATTACGCGGCCGCGCCGGCCATCGTGCAGTATTGCGCAGAGCACGACATCGACCTGGTCATAATCGGTACGCACGGCCGGCGGGGCATGGAACGCTCCCTGCGACAGGCTGAAGGAGGCCGCAACCTCAGTTATTATCACCTGGGGAGTGTGACGGAGGAAGTCGTTCATACCGCGCCGTGTTCTGTGTTTACCCTACGAGAGCAGGCCATGCAGGGGCCTTTTGCGGAGCAGCTCCAGAAGATTACGGTTCCGATCGATTTCTCCGATCAAACCCTGGATTCCCTCTTAATCGCCAGGCAGATGGCTGCAGCCTACGAAGCGGCGCTCGAGGTCGTTCACGTCGTCGAGAAATGGGAGTATCTTCCGTATTATGGAGATGACAATACGCTCGTGTTCGAAGGGGAAGAGGTCGAACAGAAAGCATTGGAGCGCATGCACGAAGTATATGACCGGGCCGAAGGCCCCCGGGTAGACGTGGACTTTGTCGTGCGGAACGGGCATCCCGTGCACGAAATCCTGGCTCACACCGAAGAGAGCGGCAGCGATCTGATCGTCATCGCTTCTCATGGATTGCGGTCTACCAGTTGGAAGCCCGGAGTCGGTGGAACCGTAGAACAGCTGGTTCGAGCCGCCCCGTGCCCGGTGTTCGTCCTAAAAGAGGCCGAACCGGCAAAGTCGATGCACTCTACGATGACCACTTCCTATTCTACCCTATCGGATCGGGCCTGACCCGCTCCCCTCTTGATGTGGTTACCGACTATGAAGCCCATACAACATATTTTGTATCCTACGGATCTCTCCCTGGCCGCCAAACCGGCCTTCAACGAGGCGATTGTCCTGGCCAGGCATTCTGGAGCGACCATACATATGCTCCATGTTGCGCCGGCATTCGGGGAAGATCCCCTGCGTAATGCGTTTCGCGCCGCCGTCGACGAAGATGAGTTCTACCGGGAGCTGCGGGATGAGATGGACGAGCGCATGAAAGCCCTCATCGAAGTGCAAGGGGTGAATGACCTTCCGATCAAGCGTGTGCATTCGAGGGGGGCGGCTACAGGCCAGGTCATTCTGGAGTATGCCGTCAATCAAAACATCGATCTGATCGTCATGGGGACGCATGGAAACCGCGGGCTCCGCCGGATGGTGCTGGGCAGTGTCACGGTGGATGTGGTTCGAAATGCGCCCTGCGATATCATCACGGTTCGTAATGTCACGGGCATTTCGAATAGAACGCTGCCGATGAAAAGGATTCTCGTTCCTATCGATCTGACGCCGTACAGCCGGGTACTGCTCGCGGAGGCTCGTGATATCGCTGAACGTTTCGGAGGAACGCTCGTTGTGATGCATTCGATCGAACCGGCGCCCATTCCTACCTGGCCTGTCGGCAGCAAGGCGTTGAACGAGATGATCCCTTCGTTGAAAGTATATGTGCAGGAGCAACTGGTCGAAACCGTCAACGAAGCGCTCGGCCCTGATGCCCGGGTAGAGTCGGTGCTTCGAGAAGGAAAGGCGGCGAAGGAGATCGTCCGATACGCCGACGAGACGGAATGTGACATGATTGTTATGGCGCCGCGCGATACTGGCTGGCTCGACCACCTCCCGCTGGGCAGTGTGGCAGAACGTGTGATGGCCAGCTCGAACCTGCCCGTCTATATGGTGCACGTCACGGAGAACCGCCTCAAAACCGGTGCAGCCCACCACACGGGCGCAAACAAAGAGGCGTATTAGGGCGTGAGCTCAGGGATTTTTTACTTTCATCACGACGAAAGTAATGTCGTCGCCGGGGGGCTCTCCGTCAAGCCAGCGTTTTCCTGTCTGCTCGAAGTGAGCGAGTATCTCAGCGGGGGAGCGGTCGGCGATGTCGCGGAAGACCTCGACGGCCTTTTCGTACCCCAGCATCTCTCCTGATTTCCTGAACAATTCGGGGAAGCCGTCGCTCATGAGCATCACTGTATCGCCGGGCTCAACGTCCACTGCTTGTTTTTGATAGCCGATGGCGCCGGGGCCGCCGAGCGGGATGCCTTTGAGAGAGAGGGTCTCGATTTCCCGGGTACGCGCTCGGAACAGGAGGGCGGGCGGCATGCCGGCCCCGGCGAGTTCGAGCGTGTTGCCGCGGAGCCGGGCCAGGGCCAGGGCCATAAAGAGTTTCCGGAACCCCATCCGCCTGAGCGCCTGGGAAGATGCATCCAGCATGTACACCGGATCAGACTCCCGGGCGAGGACATTGAAGAGCGCCTTCGTGGCAGTGACCATGGTGCCGGCATTGGCGCCGTGACCGGTCGCGTCGCCGATTGCGATGGTAAGCTGCCCGCTGTCCTCGTCCAGGAAAAAATCGTAATAATCTCCCCCGACTTCGGTGGCGGTTTTCATAGAGGCGGCGAGTTCGACGGTGGGATGCTGCGGCATGCTTTCGGGCAGCATAGAGAGCTGCAGGTGACGTGCCTCTTCGAGTTCGCGGGTCTGGCGTTCGTTTTCGATCCGCAGTGCTGTCGCCTGGGCTTCCGCAGCCTGTGCTTGAAGCTCCATCTCGCGGATGCGCGAACGCTCGCGCTCTTTGCTGATGACGCGGTCTCGTTGTACCCGGTCGACCACGAATACGGCGGCGATCATCGAGAGGACATACAGCATGTACGCCCAGTTCGTCCTCCACCAGGGAGGGTTGATGGTCAGCGCAATCGAAGCCCCCTGCTCGTTCCATACGCCGTCGCTGTTGGCCGCTCTGGCGCGAAAGGTGTATTCGCCGGGGGGGATGTTGGTGTAGATGGCGCTTCTGCGTTTCCCCACCCAGCGCCATTCTTCGTCGAATCCTTCGAGTTTGTACGCGTACGTATTCTTCTCGGGGGCGGCGTAGTGGAGCCCGACGTAGTCGAAGGTCACGTCGTTCTGGTCGTGGGCGAGGATCAGCGAATGCGCCATCGAGATATGCTCCCGCAGCATCGACAGGTTATCGGGCTCGACGGGTTTGCTCCAGATCTTGAGGTCCGTCAGGGCGACCTGGGGAGGGTAGGAGTTATCCTTGATCTCATCAGGGTAAAAGGTATTCAACCCGTTGATGCCGCCGAAGAACAATTCGCCGCTATCCGCTTTGTGATAGGCGCCCCCGTTGAACTCGACAGATTGAAGCCCCCGCTCCACCCCGTAGGTATGAAAGGTTCTGGTCACCGGGTTGAACCGGGCGAGGCCATTGTGGGTGCTGATCCACAGGTTGCCGTCGTCGCCGGCCAGAATGCCGTTGATGGTATTGGTCGGCAGATCGCTGTTCTGCTGGGTAAATCGCTCGATCTGTTCGTCGCTCGTGCTGACGCGGTTGAGGCCGCCGGCGGTGCCTACCCAGAGGCATCCGCTCCGGTCCTCCGCAATCGCCAGGACCGTATTGTTGCTCAGGCTGTTAGGGTTGTCGCGGTCGTACGTATAGTGGATGAAGCCGTTTTTTTCGGGAACGAACCGGTTCAGGCCGTTCCAGGTGCCTACCCAGAGTGTGCCGTCGCCGGCTTCGTAGATCGCCATGATACGTGGGTCGCTGAGGCTGTGCGGGTCGTCGGGCTGGTGATAGAAGTGTTTCGAAGTGCCCTTCGCCGGGTCATAACGGATCAGGGCGCCCATCATGCCGATCCAAATCCTGCCGCGGCTGTCTTCGAACATTTTGCTCACGTAATAGCTGTCCTCGTAGGGAGGAGGTATGTCGAGCATATCCTGTCGCGGGATGAACGTATCCGTTTCCCGGTCGTAGGCATCGATGCCGTTCGCAGATCCGACCCATAGTGTGCCGTTGCTGTCTTCCAGCAACGATCGGATTGCGTTATGGCTGATCGTCCGTTCGTCCTCAGGATCGTGAAGATAGCGGGTAACCATACCCGTAGATCGATCAATTCGGTTGAGGCCCCGGGAATTGGTGCCGACCCACACGTCGCCGTCGCGGTCTTCGACGATCGACCACACCATGCTCTCGCTGAGGCTGTTCGGGTCGTCGGCGTCGTGGGTGTAATGCATGAAGGTTCCGAAGGCGCCGTTGGTCCTGCTCACGCCGCCCAGTAGCGAGCCCACCCACAGCACGCCGGATCGATCCCCGTACAGGGCTCGGATACGATTGTCGGGCAGCCCCTTGGGATCAGAGCCATCGTGCAGGTAGGCCGAAAACATCCCCGTATCGGTATTCAGGCGATTGAGGCCCTGAGATATCGTGCCGATCCATAAGATACCGGGTTCGGCCTCTACGTGACCGATGTCTGTAACGAAGTTACCGCTGAGGCTGTGCGGGTTGCCGGGATCGGTGAGGTACCGAACGAATGTGTCCGATTCGGCGTCCCATTGATTCAGGCCTTTGCCGGTACCCACCCACATGTTGCCGCGGCCGTCTTCCTGTATGGCCGTGATGCGGTTATCGCTGAGGCTGTTCGGGTCGTCGGCGAAATGCGCGTAATGCGAGAACGTTTGTGATGCCGGGTCGAACCGGCTCAAGCCTTTTCTATAGGTCCCAATCCAGAGCTCGCCCGATCGGCCTTCGTAAAGGGTTGAAATACTCTCTTCGCTCAGAATCTGGGGGAGTTCGTATTCGTCTTTGTAGATGGTGAATGTCTCTGCCGTGCGATCCATCTGTACCAATCCTTCCATCGTGCCGACCCAGAAGGTGCCTCTCCTGTCTTCGAGAAGCGCCGTGATGTGGTTGCTGATCAGGCGGGTCGAATCGCTGGACGGCTTGGCGTATGTCGTGAAGACGCCGAGCTCGCGATCGAACCGGACGAGGCCGGACGTACGTGTACCGATCCACAAAACGCCCGGCTCGGAGGGCGCTTCGTAGATGGTCCCAATATCGTTAGCCGGCAGGCTGTTCGCATTGTCGGGGTCGTGCCTGTATATGGTGACCTCGTAGCCGTCGTATTTGTTCAAACCGTCGCTCGTACCAATCCAGACAAACCCCTGTTGATCCTGGAAGATGGCGTTTACGGAGGTCTGCGATAACCCCTGATCGACTGTGATATGCTCGAACAGGATCGTTTTCTTGATGGGGCTTTTGGTGTGCGGAGAAGCCGGCTGGGCCGGCAACGAGAGGGGCAGCGCCATGTGCAACACGATCCAGGCGAAGAAGGAATGTCTGGTAAACAGTGACATGATGAAGTATCGAGTGTTGTTGCACAGGGTGGCTGAACGCACGACAGCGCGGTAAGAGGCCGTTCAGCAAAAGGCATGGAAAGGCGGTGTGTGTACTTAACGTCGAACCACAGGTATGGTTGCAGCCGGATCAGGGCTGCCAGGTCCTCCGGCGTCCATCGAAATACCAGCCTGCAGCCCGAATTCCGGGGACACCTGTATAACGGTTGAACCGTGCATTTATTATCCCGCATCCGACGCTGGCGTCGGCCTGTGGCCCGGTATGAGGGCGATGCGCATGCCGACGTGATTTCCCCGGTAATACCGGTTGTATTTTCTTCGTTGGATGCATTCGACGCTTTTTTCGTTGTTCATGAATGATCCGCCCCGTACGACAGAGAAGGAGGTTGCGTCGGGGTTTTTTTCTGCACCGGCGGCGGCCGGTTCCGTCTCGCTGTCGCCCGACGATCGGGTCCACTCCTGCACATTGCCGCTCATTCCGTAAAGTCCGTAGGGGCTCACGTTATTCGGGAAGCATCCCGGCGTGGAGGTCCGCCCGACGCCCGCACGTATGTAGTTGCAATCGTTGTGCGTTACGACGTCGCCCCATGGGAATCGCCGTCGATGTTGCTTATTGGCAACCGGTTCGAACGTTCGGGAGGCCGGCGCTTCCAGGCTGGCATGGGCCGACAGTGCGAGGACGATGGGCGTTTCGGGGATCTCCAGGCCACCCCGGGCTCCCTTTTCCCATTCCCATTCGTCGGGCAGCACGATCTCCCAGCTGTTGTCGATCCATCCCCGTTCGCGGGCGGTATGGGTCAACCAGGAGACATAAGCGGCCGCTTCAAACCAGGTGAGTTGAACGACGGGGTGATTCTGTAGTACGGCCTCCCCGATGTTCTCCGGGTGGGGGGTGGGTTGTCCTTTGAAGTAGGCCCAGCCCGAGGGGGGCCACCAGTATTCCGTTTCGTATCCCCCTTCGTCGATGAAACGTTTGAACTGGGCCTGTGTCAGCGGGTGCATCGCCAGCCAGTACGCGTACCCCAGAGTAAACGCCTGGCCGGCGCCGCTTTGCGAGTAAGGTCCTGGCGGCACCAGGCAGAAGGGTATGGCTTCCAGGGTGAGCAATTCTTTTCGAGGGTCGCCCAGCCGAGACAGGTGCCGGCCGGCCTCGGCTCGCTCGGGGGGCGACAAGGAACCGGACAGCAGCGAGGTGAGGCTCTGGCTCAGGCGGGCGTCCTGGTTTGCGCGCTCTGTTGTTATACGATCAGCCGTTGCGCGATCTGCCGATAGGTTTTGTGCCTCGAATCCCCTGGCCCCGTCCGATACCGTTTTCAGGCAGGTTGCGATGCGAGCGCCCCAAAGCAGGCTGCGGCCCTCGGATTCCAGTACGACATCCGGGTCGCATAACGCGTCGCATAGCGATGCCGCCCCCCGAAAGTCCTTACGGAGTGTGATGAGGTATTCGATCCCGAACGTGGCGGCTTCGCTCCAGTGCGGGCTCGATCGCAGGAGTTGTACGAGGCGCCCTGGTTGTGCGTCTGCATTGAAGATAAAACAGCCGGCCAGATATTCTTGAAAGGTCCTGTGGGGGAAGGAGTATTGCAGGGGATGTCCCGGCGGACCTCCTCTGCCGATCAACAGGCCGGCCCGGGTATCGACGAAGTCCAGGAAATCGCTGGCCACGGAGCGGTCGCCGAGGTTGAGTTCGGAGGTGAGCAGGTCCAACGCGTCGTCCCGCGAGAGGTCGGCCGACTCACGGTCGAGTTCGGCCCGGTGCGACTCGAAGGCCAGCCGTTCCATGATCCGGCGAACGCGGTTGTCTCCGGAGGCCAGCAACGGAGCCAGGGCCGGCGAGGCGTCCCCCTTGCTGCGCTCCCAGCGCTTGAGAAGCAGAGTAACAGCGAGGTCATACAGGGTGGCTCGCCCGGATGGGAGTCCTCGATGCTGCTCGTGGATAACCGTGATCGTCGTGAGCAGCATGGGATTGCGGGTGAGCGCCTGCAGGCGCGAACGGTCGAGGGCCCTGATCAGGTGTTGAGCCGGGCGACGGGTTGCGGCCGGAGGGGGAGGCGTCGTCCCGGTTCGAGCGTTGTACCAGCTTTTGACGAAAGATCGGATCTGTGCGTCGGTCAGCGGGGCGATTTGAAAGGCAGCGACGCCCTGGAACATCGACTCGCTCCGGTAGGATCGAGTGCGACAGGTAACGATGACGCGAGGCAGGTTGTACTGGTTGAGCGCGGCCCCGACTGCTTCACGTACGAGCACGCGCATGGGGGCGGCCACTTCGTCGAGCCCGTCGAGGACGAGAAACACCTGCTCGTCGACAAACGCGTGGCGGATGCCCGTTTCGAAGTCGGAAGCCGGGAATTCGCGAGCCGCACGAACGGCTTCTTCGACGACCTGATTGGCCAGAAGCCGACGGCGCGCTTCGACCTGCTCGGGCACGTCGAGGGAGGCGAGGCGTCTGGCAAGCTTCCGGAGGCGGACCATCACGGGCAACAGGCCGGCCGCCCCGGGCAGCGTCGAGGCTGAGAGGCCTAGCTCGGCCCCGGCCAGGACGGCCAGGGCGTGCTTCACCACAGAGCTTTTGCCGGAACCTGGATCTCCTACCAGCACCAGATGGGTGTGCGCGCGTATCGCCTCCAGCGCAGAGAGCACAGGTCGTTCTGCTGGCGGTGAGTCGCCATCCCGGCCTGCAGCTAGACCGAGAGGGAACACATCCGGCGCGACAAAGACCTGATCGAGCGTTACCGTTTTTCGGTCGACCACATCGTTACCGAGCACCGAAAGCGGGAGCTGAATGCAGTCCTGGCGAAGCCCCTTCAAATAACGCATACGCGCGGAGGCGGCAGGCGACTGGAAAGGCTGACGGTGTTTGTCGGGCCGCTCTAACAGGCGAAGAATTTCGGTATACAGGTGGTTGCGGGCGAGCTCCTTCAGCTCGTCCACGTCCCGGTAGGTCCAGTATAACCCCTTCTCTTCCATCTCTTCTCGGAAGGCGACGACGCGCCGGATTTGTTCCACCTCCTCGAAGGTCTTTGGCACCTCGAAAGGACGTTCGCAAAAGTACATCAGAATAGGCCGGCTGTTGTCCTGCTCCCACAGCTTGTAGGCCAGCCGAAACTCGGCCTCTGCCCCCGATTCATGATCGGCCGTCGGCGTGCCGAATCGTTTCCAGAAAACCCCGACGAAGATGTCGAACGACCCCATCTGCTCGAATACGCGCGCCTGAATGTCCCCCATGCCCGGCGTCACCTTTCGCTCCCAGAGCAACGGCAGCAGTGTGATGTCATCGACCTCAGCCAGCCTGGGCTGCAGCTCCTCGATGATCAACCGCTCCAGCATATCGCGCTCGGCCTCGACGTCTCTCGGTGAAGAGATGAAAATGCGATATGTTTTGGAGGGATCGGACATGGTTCAGGATGCAGGTTTCAGGGCCTGGGGTACAGGATACAGGATTCAGGTAATTGTTTTTCGAAATGTTGTGGTGTATATCCCAACAGCGAGCATACCCGGCATCGCGCATCTCGTTTGCCCATTCTAATACGTGATGGTACGCAGGTTGTGCACAGCACCC
>CAZGHT010000034.1:1418-50209 GCA_964525535.1 uncultured Rhodothermaceae bacterium | reverse complement strand
TCTTAATACTTCACCGGCTGGGTCCCTACCAGCACGGCGGTCATCTGCGGGTCGAGTTCGGAAATCCACGAATCGAAGGGGATCTGTTTCCCCATGAGAATTTTGGCGTCCTCTACTTCGGAACGCCTCATGAACATCCCAACCAGAATCTGGTATTCGCCGGGGCGACCTTCGAAGGACATGACCCGCACCGGGATCTCGGCCCGGGCCACCTCATTTTCGATCTTTCTGGCCTGTCGGTAGGCCGCTTCGTACGAGGTGTAGGAACTCGCTACCACGGTCCATGGGCCGCCTTCGTAGATGTCGACCCGGGCTGCATCCGTCTTCGGCTGTGTGGAAAGATGAACGGAGGAAACGTCAGCGCCCTGCGGTAGTCGGGGAGCCTCGGCGAGAAGCTGCCCCTGGAGCGTTTCGACGGGCTGCTCCGGCAGCGTCACACGTTGATCCACCTCGAACGTCCCTTTCCCCTGACGGAAGGTTCTTTCAAATGCGATGTGGCTGTTGGATTCTGACCTGGCATCAATCGCACGCGTCAATGTCCACGATTGCGGATGAATGACTCTGACGCGGGTAGATACGAATACCTCCTCGGGCAACACAAAAGGCCCTTTTCGAGGAGCGGTAAAGGTATACCAATCGTCATTGATGGGTTCGAGCAAGCCGCAGGACTCGATGAATACGTCCTGCATAGTCGCGTCGAGGCAATCCGTAAGGTGATAAGAGGCGCGAACCGTCATCGGCTTCTCCCGGTCGCCGTGCTCAATCTCATACCGCAGGTTGCTGATATGCATGCTATCGTGAGCCAGCAGCCGTCTGATCAAACGCGCTTCGCCGTTCTGAGCCAATTCTTGTTCTTGTGTCGATTTCTGGGCCGACTTCTGGGCCGAGATCAAGGTTTTGTTAAAACGATAGGTGCTATGCGCTCCCAGGGTGACAGCCGCTTCCGCGCGCACCTCTCCGTCTGCATTCACGTATACCGTGTAAACGCCTTCGTCTCGATAGTCCGTCTCCGAAGCCGCGGGAATCCGGGTGAAGGGATTGTTCAGTTCGCTGGCATAAGCCAGAGCCGGCTGGCCTTCGAATTCACGAGGGATGAAGCCTGCTGGAATCCCTGGCTGGGAAGGAAAAATGTATAACGGCGCTTCGAACCCGGCCAATCGCAGTGCCGGGACAACAAATTGCTCTTCCGACACGAACGCCTCGTCGAAATACCCCTCTCTCGCTGAATGAACGATCAGACGCTCTGTATCCAGGCCTGCTTCGTTGAGCAAGAGGTCGGCATATTCAGTGACTGCCTCTGGATTTCCGCGCTGCTTCTTCCACAGGTCGGATTTACCTGAAAAGACGACCTCGATATCCTGATCGATGTGCCTCAGCACTCTGTCGACCACGTCGCGCGGCGCCATCGAGTCATCGATTTGGAGGTCGGCCAGCACAGCACGCGCTCTCTCGACGTCGCGGCGTGAGAGGGGCGTCGCTCTGGCATCGAAGCGTTGCGCGATGGCGGCCCAGGAGACCGGCGCCTGCCTCTCCAGCACGTTGCCTACCTCCATGTGCGTCACGTGGACGTGAAAATAGGGAGCTACTTCCTTAAAAAAAGGACCGTACATTTCAGCGTAGAAAGCCGGTACGTTGGCAGATCGATAGGTCAGGGTTTTCGTTTCAGCGCGCCGGTCTTCCGTCTCGATCACTTCGACGGAACGGTCGGGCCCGACCTGCTTGACCTGAATGCTCCAGTGCCGGGGATACGTGTACGCAAATTCGAATGCACGAACGGGCTTATCGACCTGTAAAGGCACGTCGTGACTCATGGGCGGCTGCTCCATCACGTCTTTTCGTTCGATCTCGTAAGCCACTTCGAGGGTCGTTTCTTTTGAGAGCGAATCGACGGCGAGCTCGAAATGCATGGAATCCCCGGCCACACGATGACTCTGCAGGTCGCTTCGGTCATACGTCAATACCTCGCCTCCGGGCGTCGTGAGGCGGGCCTCAAAGAAACGGACCGTCTCACCGGGAGCCACGGCAATCTGGACGCCTGTGTCGTCGCCAGCGACATCGTCTTCCAGGACCACCTCTTTCCAGTGGACCGACTCGAAGAAATACCACCTCGGCGCATTGCTTGTGACGTCGGGCTTCAGGTCGTGGGTAATCGCGCGCTTATAAAACACGTATACCCCTCGTTCATCTTCATACAGGGCTGCGAGTGCGTCCCAGGACGGCTCAGCCTCGCCCTCTAGATGAAATAGAACAGGTTTTTTAGCGGTGTGACAACCTATCATCAGGCATACACACGCGAAGATACCCCAGGTGCTTTTCATATCCACGATTAACCAGTGATACGATCCATTAAAGCAGGCGCATGAAAAATGGCCTTGTTTCCAGGGATAACATCGTCCGTAGCCGGCTGCGCTTAAACCGAAGCCAGGTAGGCCTGGAGGGCGCCGCGAAGCGAGTCGATACGGGCTTCTCCTTCGACGGCGAGATCCATCGACTTCAAAAAATGATCGCCCCACTCGGGAAAATCCATCTCATCCCACAGCGTATTGTGCCACAATCCCACGCAAACGCCGCCGAATCGACGGCACGTGCGCATGATCGCGGCCGTATTCGCTACGGCCTGGTCTCCGGTCATCCGTCTCCGGTTGAACAGGGCCCCATCCATCAGGCAAAGCGGCATCTCCCATAGATCCAGGGCTTTGTTGGCGCGCACGTCGAAGAGCTGGAAGGGGTGGCAGGTGCCTCGCCGAAACCCTTCGTGATCGGCAAACGCCAGCGTAGAGTCGATACGAAAGCCGGCCTCTTCATGAATGCGGGGAGTATTGACCTCGTCGTATCGCAAGAAATGCTGCCGCACCGACGTCAGGGACGAGGCGCTCACGGCCTGAAGCCTCCTTTTCTCTTCGTCGAGATACGCCGGATGCACGTGCGCATGGTAGCTGGGGTGCAGACCGATTTCGCCGTCGTTCGCTTCCAGGCGCCGAATCATGCGCCGGGAGAAGGGGGATCGTATCGCATAATAGACATCGTTCGGCCCGCGTGCGTGCGTCTTGAAAAAGTAGGTGCCTCTCCCGGCCTTTCGCTCCGTTTCATCCACAATGCGCCTCAGAGCCTGCCGGAACACATCGCCCGGCGAGACCCAATCCTGCAAGAATGCACCCAGGCGGCGCACCCGAGTGTGCAGTGGGTCGTGCATCCGGTTCAGGAGAAAATGCTCGACGACTTCACGGTAGATCATGCCCGGGCGCCATTTGCGCAGGTAGTCGATGTCGTGCGTGGGACAAAAAGCCCAGGTCCTTCCCACCCAGGTCCGCCGGCTCATGCCGATGCCGGCCTCCGTCAGTTGCCTGACCAGCTGTTCCCTGTATGCATCGACCACGGGGCGCGTGCCTGTTTCGAGGCCGGCGTGCAACGAAAAACGATAGAGATAACGGCCGTGTATATCGCGTTCTTTTGTAGTATATTCGTCCCAACCGGCCAGCCAGAAAAAGGTCGACGCGACGAGATCGTCTTCTCCTGGCGCTTCCCCACCGAACAGGACGGGCCATTGTTCGCCTTCCCAGGTTCGCCAGCGTACCCGATCTCGGCGGTACGGCTTCCTCTGCTCGAAATAGGCGCAGGCCTCCGGGGCCAGCGGTATACGAACAGCGTGCTCTGGCACAGCATCGCGTCCGGCCCCGTAATACAGGCCCACGGAAGTACGCTCATCCCTGTCGACCCATTGGGGAGCGATACCCAGTGGCAACAAAAGCATACGCAGGGCATAGCGGGCCTTGGGCATATAAGCGGGTGGAGCTTCGATATGGCAGGGCAGTACAATCATTTAGCGAAAGTGCGTAACAGCGGTCATTTAGTTTCAAAACACTCAGCGGTCCCGCTCGTGCTCGGCCCTCACGGACGCCGGGGAATGATTCTGGCAATCTCCAACCTATTATGCATGTCCATCATTCCATAAAAATCAAATCACGGTTCAAAATCTTTGCGGATCCCGTTCACGGTTTTATCTCCGTTCCCCGGAAGCTCATCCTCTCTCTCATAGAGACGCCTGAACTCCAGCGCCTGCGGCGTATCCGGCAGATGGGCCTCGGAAACCTGGTGTTTCCTGGCGGCGAGCATACGCGTTTCAGCCATGCACTCGGCGCCATGGCGCTGATGCAGGATGCGTTGAACGTGTTGTCCGAGAAAGGCACGCCGATATCCCCGGAGGAATACAGGGCAGCCGTTGCGGCCGCTCTACTGCACGACATCGGCCACGGACCGTTTTCTCACACGCTCGAACACGTGCTCATCCGCGACTTCTACCATGAAGATATGAGTCGCGAGATCATCAAAAGGCTGAATGCCCGGTTCGATCGCCAGTTGGATCTGGCGCTCGAAATTTTCGAGAACACGTACGAGCGTCCCTTTTTCAACAAGCTCCTGGCGAGCCAGCTCGATATGGACCGGCTCGATTATCTTCGCCGCGACTCCTTCTACACCGGCGTGGCAGAGGGTGAAGTAGGCGTACAGCGGATCATCAAAACGCTCCGGGTCCACCCCCTCAGCGGGGATTCGTCGTCCCATATCACCATCGAACGCAAAGGGGCTTACGCGGTCGAAAATTTCCTCTTCGCCCGTCGGTCTATGTACTGGCAGGTATATCTCCACAAAACCGTCGTCTCCGGAGACCGCCTGCTGGCAGCGATCGTCGAACGCGCTCGTGTTTTGATCAAACGGGGCCAGGCCGAAATCGAAGACACGTGCTCCCCCGCCCTGCTCTTCTTCCTGGACAATGAGGTCAGCGGAGCCGACATCGGGCACCCGGCTATCGTCAAGGCGTACTGCGACCTGGACGACTCGGACATTCTCTTCAGCCTGAAACGATGGAGCCAGAGCTCGGACCGCATACTGGCGGATCTGTGCCGGCGTTTCATCAACCGCGACTTTTTTCGCGTTCAATATCTCGACGACAACGTAACAGACGCCGATTGGGCCCAATGGTTCGAGCGCGTCGTTGCCTGGCTGGCTTCGACCTTTTACCTGAGCACCGAAGAAGCCGTCGACATTTCAGGGCACTACCTGTTCCACGGCTCCGTTCAACACGTGTCGTACGAGCTCGAGGAAGACCCGATCCACGTCATCTATCACGATGGCATCATGCGGGAGTTGTCGACGACCACCGACACCGGGGCCATCACGGCACTCACACAATGCGTCAAAAAACGGTATATATGTTACCCCAAAGAGTTGGACCTGACCCATCAGGGATATCCCATCCATGAAAACAGCGATAACGTTTAACTCGCATCAAAACCTCCATTTTTCTCGAGGCCATCAGGAACGCCCGGAACGCGTCCAGTCCATTCGCAACCTCCTGGAGCAAGACGGCATCCTCGGATCGCTGCTTACGCCCGACTTCATTCAGGCTACCGAAGACGACATCCTGCTCGTTCATCCTGCCTCCTACTACCAGCGCCTCCGGCAAACGGCGGAAGCCGGTTCCGTATGGCTCGATCCTGACACCTACTCGACCCCGGACAGCCTCAACGTGGCTGTCGAGGGGGTGAGCCAGCTGCTCAGCTTAACAAAGGCGGTCGGCGAAGGCCGCGCGCGCAATGGCTTCGCCGTTATCCGACCTCCAGGACATCACGCCCGTTTCGACGAAGCGATGGGCTTTTGTCTCCTGGCAAATGTCGCTATTGCCGTTCGTTGGGCTCAACATCGCCTCGGGGCGGAACGGGTGCTGGTGATTGATTACGACGTACATCACGGCAATGGCACCCAGGAGATCTTCTATGACGACCCCGACGTACTTTTCGTCAGCGCGCATCAGCATCCGTTCTATCCCGGAACGGGCGCTCTTCAGGAGACGGGTCAGGGAGCCGGCACAGGTGCAACCGTCAACATCCCGCTGCCGGCGCAAACGGGCGACGAGAGTTACCTTCACGTTTTCGAGACGATACTCCGCCCTCGCGTGCTGCGCTTCAATCCTGATCTCATTTTCGTTTCGGCGGGCTACGATGCTCACTGGCTGGACCCTCTCGGCGGCATGAATCTATCTATCCACGGATTTGGGTCCCTCGTGCGGGAAATTCTCCGGTGGGCCGGCGAATGTTGTGCCGGCAAGTGCATCTTCGCCCTGGAGGGCGGCTATCATGCCGATGCGCTCGCGCACGCTACGCTCACCACCCTGCGCCTTCTGCAGGATGAAGAGGCCCCGATCAGCGACCCATTCGGCCCTTATCCCGCTCACGTCTCCCCCACCGGTGTCCTCCTGGACTACATCCAGGAGCTGGCGGCCTTTCATTCCTCCTGAGCAGCCGGCTACTTAGAATACCTGCTACTAGAATACCTGCTATCGCCACGAACGAGTAATAAACGATAAGGACAACACAGGTCACCGATATGCGCAACACTCACACACTACCCTCATTCATCCTGGCACTGTTCGTCATCCTCATTTCCACGACGGGCTGCGAACGACAGCAGGATCCTCCGTTCAACGTGGTGTTCATCCTGATCGACGATATGGGATGGACCGATACCGCAGCATTCGGCAGTTCCTTGTACCAGACTCCGCATCTGGACAGGCTCACCGCCGAGAGTGTGCGTTTCACAAACGGCTACGCGGCCTGTCCGGTTTGTTCGCCGACGCGGGCCAGTATCCTCACCGGCAAGTACCCGGCACGGCTTCGACAAACCGACTGGATCCCGGGCAGAGGCGATCGCCCCGACCAGCCCTTGCTTCAGGTGGACGACCTGAACTACCTCGACCTCGAACACGAAACCCTGGCCGACATACTCCGCGAAGCGGGATATGCCACCGCGCACATCGGAAAATGGCACCTCGGTCTCGGGGAGGAATACTTACCCCAGCATCGGGGGTTCGACATCAATATCGCGGGCAACGAAAGAGGATCTCCGCCCAGCTACTACTATCCGTACGAACGAAAAGACTGGCGCGACACAACGAGAGTGTATCAGCTTACCGACCTGGTCGAGGAGGGTGACGAAGGGGAATATCTGACCGATCGACTGGGCGAAGAGGCGGCGCAGTACATCGCCGACCACAGGGACGAGCCCTTCTTTTTGCATTTCTCTCAGTATGCCGTCCACACTCCTCTGCAATCCAGACCTGACCTTCAAGAGAAATACGAGGCGTTGTATACGCCGTACACCGACAGCTCCGACTTCGCCTACGAGGGAAACCGTCCGGTACGTATCGAGCATAACCATCCGGTCTACGCCGGCATGGTAGAGAGCATGGACCAGAGCGTGGGCGTCGTCCTCCAGGCCCTCCAGGACCATGGATTAACCGACCGGACCATCGTCATTTTCTTCTCCGACAACGGCGGGTTGTCGACGTCGGAAGGGTGGCCCACGGCAAACGTCCCCCTCCGTACCGGCAAGGGGTGGCTCTACGAAGGAGGCATTCGTGTACCTATGCTCGTCAAGTGGCCGGGCGTATCCGATACGGAGCGCATCTGCGACGTGCCGGCCTCCAGCGTCGATTTTCTCCCGACCATCCTGGACATGGTGGGCCTCGAGGATCGGATTCCCGGAGGGATCGACGGCGTCAGCCTGGTTCCCCTGCTCGAAGGGGAAGACACGGTGGAGCGATCCGCACTCTACTGGCATTACCCTCACTACTCCAACCAGGGAGGCAGCCCTGGGGGAGCGATACGGGACGGCTCGCTCAAATTGATCGAGCGCTACGAAGACCAGCGCCTGGAGCTGTACGACGTGCGCCTCGATATCGAAGAGCAGACGAACCTCGTAGAGTCGATGCCGGACGTGGCGGATTCCCTGCGGCGCAAGCTCCAGCAATGGCGGCTTTCCGTCGATGCGCAGATGCCGGAACCCAATCCCGGCTACACGGGCTCCCAGCAGTAGCCCCGCGATCGCCCCGAACCCGATTCAGGCCACGTCGTCCCGCGTCAGCTCATTATCGATCATACGCCAGAGCCCTGATTCGTTTTTGTTGCGGAGCGGAGGGGGCAGCGAGGCATCCGGAAAGTTCTGGTAACAAATCGGCCGGCCGAATCTGAGAATGGCTGCTGTTCCGATAGACGTATAATGGCTGTCGGTCGTTGCCGGATAGGGGCCCCCGTGATGCATGGCGGCGCAGACTTCGATGCCCGTCGGAAATCCGTTGAAGATTAACCGTCCGACCCGGGTCTCGAGGATGCGCAACAGCGAAGCATGGGTGCGCAAGTCTTCTTCCGTTCCATGAACAGTCGCGGTAAGGTGGCCGTCGAGCGACCGGGCGACCCGCTCCATGTCGCCGATGGTGGGGCAGGCCGTGACGATAGACGCCGGGCCGAACACTTCTTCTTCCGCCAGGCGGGGCGTCCGATGCAGCACGTCTGCATCGGTCAGAAACAGCATACACCGGGCCTTGTTGGGGCCGGCGCCATTCGCATTACCCTCGTTGATCGGGCGGACGCCTGCCGTTTCGGCGATGCGCCGTACGCCGTCTTCGTATCCGCGGTAGATGCCTTCATGGAGCATCGTGGCCGGCTCCACATCGCCGGCCAATGTCCGGATCTCCTCGACGAACCGGTTCAGCCCGTCTCCTTCGGCGCCCAGCACGATGCCCGGGTTGGTGCAAAACTGACCCACCCCCAGGTTGACGGATTGCACGTATCCCTGTGCGATGTCCTTCGCCCGTTGCTCGAGCGCTCCCGGAAGCAGAAACACCGGATTGGTACTGCCCATCTCTGCATACACCGGAATAGGTTCAGGCCGTGCAGCAGCCGCATCGAACAGGGCGCGCCCTCCTCGCAGACTCCCCGTAAAGGCGACCGCTTTCGCTTTCGGATGCCGGACCAACGCGAGACCTACATCGTGTCCTTTGCCCTGAACCATAGAGAAACATCCTGCCGGCAAGTCCTGCTCTCGGACCGCCTGCTGGATGGCCCTGCCCAGCAACTCGCTCGTTCCGGGGTGACCGGGATGGGCCTTGACGACGACCGGGCACCCCGCGCCGAGGGCCGAGATGGTGTCGGTGCCGGCTACCGATATCGCCAGGGGGAAATTGCTCGCCCCGAAGACGATGACCGGACCGATGCCGGTCAACATGCTCCGCACATCCGGCTTCGGCATCGGTTTCCTTCCCGGATCGCCTCGATCGATGCGCGCATTCACCCAGGAGCCTTCTCCCACCATACGGGCAAACAGGCGGGTCTGGTTTACCGCTCGCGCTCGTTCACCTTCGAGACGCCCCATCGGCAATCCCGTCTCCGCATGCGCGCGTTCGAGCAATGGGTCTCCAACCGCCATGATACGGTCGGCTATCGACTCGAGCAGCCTGGCCCGGACCTCGGCGCTGGTAACGCGAAACGAAGCGAAGGCCTCGCCGGCGAGCGTCAAGGCCCGGTCTACCTCCGCGTCGGTCGCTTCGTAGAACATCTCGCCAAATGACTCGCCCGTCGCAGGATTGATCGATCTGAACGATACGGCGCCTATCTCCGGCCGATTTGTTGCTGTTGATTCTTCCTCTGGGGTTTCTGAAGCGATAAGTTGATTCCCGGTGATATCCATCCGTTTATGCATAGGATTTTATGTATTGAAAAGGGGCCTTGCCTCTGGTCACTCCACGCGATTGACGAGCGTACCGATCGGATCGATCGAAATACGTATTTCATCGCCTGCCTGCAGCGAAAAGTCATCCGGCGGCACGATACCCGTCCCGGTCATGAGATAACACCCGTCGGGGAACGACAACGAATGAAACAGATACCCGACCAGTTGGGCCGGCTTCTTTTTCATGTCGGAGAGGGTCGTATATCCATCGAAGGCGGGCCGTCCCTGCCGGGTAATGTGCAGCTCGATGCGGGTTTCATCGGGGATAGCCGTTTTCGCGAACCACACGCCGGGGCCGAGGGCGGCGCACCCGTCGAAGGTTTTTGCCTGAGGCAGATACAGGGGGTTCTCGCCTTCGATGTCTCGGCAAGACAGATCATTGCCGATCGTATACCCGATGATACGGCCTTCCGGATTGAGGAGCAACGTGAGTTCCGGCTCGGGAACCATCCATTGTGAATCTGCCCTGAGCTTCAAGGTCCCACGATGCCCCTGTACGCGGTGGGCGGCGGCTTTCATGAATAATTCGGGGCGATCGGCATGGTATACTCGATCGTAAAAGTCGCTCCCCCCTACGGCTTGCGATTCCTCCATGCGCGCCGTTCGGCTCCTGAAATAGGTGACCCCCGCCGCCCATACTTCCTGCCTGCCGATAGGGGGTACTATCGAAGCTTCATCGGGCCCGGCGGAGCGCGGCTCTTGTTGATTCATTCGATGCTCGAGAAAGGCGACCGCATCGGTCATGCAGACCAGTTCGTCCCAGCCCACATAATCGATCCCGTACCATCGATCCCGGTCGTTGACCCAGATTCCATCGGTTGCTTTATATACTAACATAGAGGGTATACTATCATAGAGGTTATTGGCCTGGAGGTTCGGGCCCAGAACGATTCGATTTATTCACAGATGTTACGCGCCGGATGCGCATACGTGCTGCCAGAGCGACTTTGCACGGTTGCAAAGCCGCGTAAACCAGGCTGCTGTGCACCGTTCGCGTAACATCACTTATTCACTCATTCTCTTCTCGTTGTCGTAGATCCACGCTGGCGATAGGCGTCCAGGAGCGATTGCATGCGGTGAACGAGGTCGGGATGGTCCGCGTACACATTGCGTTCTTCAGAGGGGTCGTCCATGAGGTGATAGAGTTGCCCCGGAGGTTCGCCTTCAGCCGGCTCGATGCGTTGCGGGTGTGTGAAGCCCCCGGACCCTCTTCCCTCGACATATTTCCAGGGCCCCTGCCGGATCGCGAACATGCCGTCCAGAGCATGATGCACGGTGGCCTCCCGGATGGGGGCCTCCAGGGACCGATTCAATAAGGCGGGCCATATATCGTAGCTGTCTTCGCCGGCATCTGAGGGGAGTGTATATCCCACCAGGCCGGCCAGCGTAGCCAGCAGATCGGTGTGGGTTACGGTTTCATCGTTGACCGCCCCGGCGGGAATCACACCGGGCCACCGGGCCAGAAAAGGTACGCGGTGCCCCCCCTCCCAGATATCGGCTTTCTGCCCGCGAAGGTGCAGGTTTGCCCGGTGCCCAAAGGTGTCGACGTCCTCCGGATACCAGTGCGCCCCGTTGTCACTCGTGAACATAACCAGCGTATTTTCCGACAGGTTGAGGCGATCCAGGGCATCGAGAATCCGACCGACCGAGGCGTCGACCTGAGCAGTGAAGTCGCCGTAGTAGCCCGCCCCGCTACGACTGCGAAAGGAAGAATCCGGAAGCCACGGAGTGTGGGGCGCGGAAAAAGGAACGTAGAGGAAAAAGGGGGTATCCCGGTCCTGCCCGTGATTCTCGATAAACGCGACGGCCTGATCGGTCGTATGGGGGAGCACCTCGGCGTGCCTGAAGGAGGGGGCCATGGGGCCTCCGCGCCAGAATCCACCGCCGTTCTGCCTCCGGTGCGCGCTGGCTGACACGCTGTCGGTCGCCGGCTCTACCAGGGTTCTGTTCTCGAAATACACGTAGGGAGGCATATCCAGGGAGGCAGGAATGCCGTAAAAGTAGTCGAACCCGTGGTCGATCGGGCTCAGCGCAAAGTCGCGGGAGTAGTCGGTCGCCTCCCCATCTCCCAGCCCCAGGTGCCATTTCCCAACGCCCCCCGTCACGTATCCCTTCTCCTTCAGCATCGAGGGGAGGGTCACTCTCGAGGTATCGATCATGTTGGTTGAGTGCCCCCACAAAACGCCCTTCTTTAATGCCGTTCGCCAGGCGTACCTGCCGGTCAACAAGGCGTAGCGCGTCGGCGTACATACGGCGGACGGAGAATGAGCATCCGTCAATCGCACTCCTTCATGAGCCAGGCGATCGATGTGAGGCGTTGGAATTTTGGATTCGGGGTTGTATACCCCGGCATCTCCGTACCCCATGTCGTCGGCGAGGATGAGCACAACGTTCGGGGACGCATCTTCGGAGCCGGATCCATTGGCGCAGGACATAAAGAGGAGTACAGCAGAGAGAACGACAACAAGCGTTGCAGGGTATAATCGCATCTGGATCGGGGTGATGGTGGGAACAGCGCTCCACAATCTACAAAAAACCGCTCACGAAAAAACAGGCCGCTTCGAATTCTGGACGCGACGTATAAAGGAGGGCAGCTAACCCGTCATTCAGGGCCGCATACACCCTGATTCTTCCAATCCGACGGCAGCCTCCACGAAACGACTGTAACGTAATTCACCGTAATCTGCAACACCGTATTCCACGTCACTGTGCTCAGGATTCACGACGGCGCGAAAGTTCAATGACACTACTCAAACAGATATTCGTCCTCTTGCTAGGTACCCTGCCGGGCATTTTGTTCTACCTCGTCCCCTTCGCGCTAGACCTCTTTACTTCTGCGATGCCGATTCTTTTTTACCGGGGCCTCTTCTTCGCCGGGATCATCGCGATCTTACATTTCGGCCTGCTGCTCCTGGCCAGAGATCGAGCGGCCTTCGAGACGAAGCTGGCTGCGGTGGCGCTCGCCGCCTCGTTCAACGTTTGTTTTCTCGTCATATTTCCGGTCACCATCGATCGATCCATCAGCGTCTATCTGCTCAATCAGATAGCCACCCACGACCAGGGATACACCGAACAGGAACTCGAAGCCCTCTTTATCCAGCAGTACGTCGTGGAATTTCAGGCCATCGAACGGAGGATGGACGAACAGATGGCAAGCAACAACCTGACGCGTATAAATGACAGGTATCGCATTACAGACCAGGGGCGCTCTTTCCTTCGATTCAGCCGTCGCCTGGGGCAGCTATTTCACACAGACACGCGTATACTCACGGAATCTCCGCCAGCAAATTTTCTCAAACCTTCTTCAGAACGCCCAGATGAAGGGACGAACCAATAATGAGATCGTTCGCTATGCTTCACGTCGCTGGCGCCACTTCGCCTCGTATGATGCCGTTCATAGCCTTCGTTAGATCACACTCATTTAGCCTCTGCCACCCATGGTTCCTATCTGGCCCGATTGGATTCGCCTCCATGGCGCCTTCGTATTGTTTCCGATCATCCTCCTTCTCCCTGGATACGTAGTGGGTATGACCACAAACGTGCTGCGATTTCGGCAGGAAGGGGCCCAGCTTTCGAAAAGCCTGTTGCTTTCATTGGCCGTCTGCCCCTGGGTTACGCATATCCTGCTCCGATTTGCCGGCTTTGGAGCCGTCTGGGCGTTCTACGGATGTTGCACTGCCTTTGCGCTGGCCCTGTTCTTTCGTGCGTTCCACAGGGGGTCGTACAGGGACGTGCTCAATAGACGAACCCTGATCCGGGCAGCGTGGATCGCAGCGGCTTACCTTTTTGCCAGCCTTTTGCTGATCGATTTTCACGACGGAGAACGGCTCTTTCGCCCACTCATGTCCTACGATTTTGTAAAACATAACAGCGTCACGAATGCGATAAGCCGGGATGGTCTTCCTCCGACCAATCCGAGTCTGTATCCCCTGGAGGCCATACCTCTGTTTTACTACTATTTCTGGTTCATGCTGTGCAGCCTCGTCGACGTGATGGGGGGCCCCTTCGTCGACCCGAAGGCCGCCGTCCAGGCCAGCGCCCTCTGGTCAGGCTTCGCGTTATGCGCTCTGCTGCACGTGTACCTGCAGACCTTAGGGCCTAAGGTGGTCATTGGCCTGAAGAAAAAACATTATGCCCTGGGCTTCGTGCTGTTGCTCGTGACCGGTCTCGACATCATTCCAATCACGATGACGGGCATACTCTCCCACGTGGCCGGCAGGGACCCCTTACCCCAGGCCCTCTGGTGGAATGAGCTTATCGCTTCCTGGTGCGAAGCCGTCTTCTGGGTGCCGCACCATATCTGCGCGTTTGCGGTTTGCACGTTTGTCTTTCTGCTCATTCAGTTCCGCAGCCCCGATGAACCCATTTCCTTTCGCACAGAGACCGTGCTGATACCTGTCGCCCTCGCTTCATCGCTGGGCATGTCGATCTGGGTGACGCTCGTCGCCGGCGGCTGCCTCATCGTGTGGTGTATTTTTACCTGGTCCAGGGGCTGGAGACGTGAGACGGTATTTCTCCTGATCGTCGGGGTAGCCTCTATTCTCCTGACCGTTCCTTTTTTGATCGACCTGCACCAGGCCAATCACCTGAACGAGCCGCCGGTTACGTTCCACGTTCGGCCCTTCAGCGAACTGGATTATTATCTCACGGAAATAAACCCCGTTCTGTTACATACCATCAGTTTTGTCCTGCTGCCGATCAACTATTTCTTCGAACTGGGGTTTTTCTTCCTCGGCGGTCTCCTGTACCTGGCCTACAGGATTCGCCTCAAAAGGCGCTGGGAACGCGAAGAACTGTTTCTGCTGGTGGTCATGATTACCAGCCTGGTCATATGCACGTTCGTCCGCTCTTCCATCCAGAACAACGACCTGGGATGGCGCGGATTCATGTACATTCAATTCATCTTGCTGCTGTATTCCATTCCGCTTCTGGCTCAGTTGATGGGGGCACCGGGGACCAAAAGTCTGGATGTCACGGGCGAGTTCAAACAGCTCGCCTATGCAATGCTGGTCTTGAGCTCGATTTTGATGGCGGCCGAGTTTTACGTGAGGCGGTTTCACCCTGACGGACCTACAGGGGCGGGTACGCTGGCCGTTCGGCACGCCTATGAGTGGGTCGATCGTAATCTGGACCGGGATATCATCATGCAGCACAGACCGGAATCGCTCATTGAATACTTCCATGGTCTGTACGGAAACAGGCAGGTGGTTGTATCCGATGAGATGCATGGAAAGCTGTATGGCGTCAACGAAGCGCTCTTCGACAGTACAATAGCAGACATCTACGGACTCTTCCAGCCCTATTCTTCGTACGAAGAAAACGCACGACAAGTGGAACGGTACGGTATAGACGCCATCATGGTGAAACGCACCGACCCGATCTGGTCCGACGAAAACGGCTGGTTGAGCGGGTACCCCGTAATCTACGAGAGTACGTGCTGCCGCATCTATGCGGTTTCTCAACGGGCCCTTCCGGAGCCACAGCGAGAAGCGAAACCCCTACGCACGCGAGAGGACACCCGATGAGGGATGCCGAAAAACTTTAACATCCCGGCACGACGAACCCTGAACCCTGCCTGTATCAACGCTGATCGTTCAAGGAACGGATGAAGAGTGTGATCGACGCGATGTCCTGTTCATCCAGGATACCCTGATACGACGGCATTTCGACTTCGTACCCGGCAACGACGCGGGCATCCGGTTGCAGGATAGACTCGGTGACGTACGAGTTGTCGGCCGTCGTAGTCGTGCCGTCTGCGAACGTGCGCTGGCGCCCCCATAGTCCTTGAAAGGTCGGGCCGGACCGGCCCTCGCTGGATCCATCCGCCGAATGGCAGGCGATACATCCAATTTGCTGGTACAGCCTTTTGCCTTCTTCTACACTGCTGCTCGGCCGCCGGGGCTCCTGGGACTCACTCTTTGCGAGTGGCTTTCCGTCCTTTTCGATCAGCCGGAAGCCCTGCTTCTGGAGATCCAACGCGTGAAGCTGTCCAACGGAAAAATACAGGCTGTGCGACAATGAATCCCCGGCCTCACTCTGCAATCGGTACGTCAGGGCCATCTGCATCACCGGTTGCATGTCGTCGATCTGGAGGAAAACGGTCGTTCGGTCCGTCGAACGTGCGGCGTTTACGATCCGAACGCGTTCCTGTCCGGGCGTTCCGTCCAGCTGGAAATGACCGGAGCCGTATTGCTCCGTACGCCGGTAATTCCAGCGCTCCAGTGAATAGTTCGCGATCTCCTCTGCCGCCTGCCGGTCGATGGGGCGGTCGAACGTCACCAAGAGGCCTTCCCGTCCAAAGGCGAATTCGGCCGGCACAGGGAGCGCGCCGGAGCCAGTATAACGAACCCGAACCAGCCCGCTGATGTCTTCCGCACTGGAATCCCACACCTGAAAGCCGGTCAAATACAGCTGCCCGTCGACCGGATGGGTCTGTCCTTCCATCAACGGGATAGAGAACGATACCGGCAGTTCAGCGATAGCCCCCTGCCACACCCCTCCCGTAGAGTCCATATACACGCGGTACGCCGCCGGTTTCCCATAGGAGAGGTGGATGAGGGCTCCGCTCAACGGACCGAATCGATCGCTGGTGACCCAGACCTGCTCGGTACCGGACCGATCGAGCTGGTGAGGCGCCCACGTCAGGGGAGGGGTCACGTCAGGAGGTATGACGCGGTGGGCGGTAGCCGGCACACCGAAATAATCGCCCTCCCGAATCAGGTAAATCGGGGTCGACGGCACGAAATGCCCCTGCTGATCGGAAGCCGTGACCCAGCCCTTGTCGGGGTGGACGCCCATGTACGGCATTCTGAGCCCTGTTGCATAACGACTGACAGACCGGCCGTCCGCCGACACATGGAGAATGGAACCGCTGTGCGGCCCTCCAGCGCGGAATCCATTCATGACCGCCGGGTTCGTCTTCGGCCCGCTGTTTTGCGCCGCCCCCTTAGCGACGTAAAACCCACCACCCGGCTCAGGATGCATCGAGGTGGGAAATTCTCTCGACTCCCCCGTCTGCACGGGCACGTTGCTGAAGTTTTCGTAGTAATCCGCTTCGCCGTCCTGGTTGATATCGTGGAACCGAATGATCCCTTCCCGGCCGAATACGTAGACGCGGTCGTCGACGATACTCAGGCTCATCGGCTCATACAGCCCGGAAGCGAATCGTTTCCATTCGAGGCGATCGAGGGTCGCGTCGATGCCGTCTACGATCCAGACGTCGCCTTCGAAGGTCGACACCGCGGCCCGCCCATCGTCGAAAAAGTCGAGGCCGGCGAGACGTACATTTCTTCGCCAGGGGTTGGGGAGGGGCAGCGTAAGTTCATCGACGACATACGGGTTTTCAGCGTTCGGTGCGCGCCGGCCGCGGGTAACGACGGGCTCGGGCCATCGGGGCCCCCCTCCGGCCTTATAATCAGGGAAAGCCGCTGCCCCTGAAAAGGCAAAAGGCTTTTCGCCATTCTCCGGATCTTCCTTCCAGACGGCAATCCGAAAGCGGCCGGCCACACCGGGCTCGACCTCTACCACCACGTACCGATTTAGCGCTACCCGGACGCGGCCGGCTTCAGACCGCACGCGAACGGTGGCATCGCTCAAATGAATATCGACCCCGCCTTCCCTTTGGCGAAAATCCTCCATCTCCACAAATTCCCCGACAACCATCTGTAGCGGCCGGTTCCGGGCCGGCAGGTCCAGCGTGCGCAGAAACCCCGGACGATCGTCCATACGCGCAACCCGTTCTGCTACAGGAATCCCTCTAATCTCGTAGGACAACACCGCCTGGTCGTCGACTACGTATACGCCGTTCCATCTACCCAGGGTATCGGCAATGGGCCCCCTGCCCGGTTCTGCCGGGTTCGGTCCGGCAGGCCTCGGATCGACCAGGTCGTCGCCGGGCTGTATCCAACCGGGATACTGCCCATTGGTCGCGATGGGCTCCCCCAGCACCCGGGGAATGTCGTTTTTCTTGTTGCCCGCGTCATGGTAAGAAACCTGGGCCATGCTGGTAAGCGACATGAAAGGCCCGTGCCAAACCACGGCCATTCGGAGCAGATCGGTATCGAAGCAGGCATACGTATCTCCTCCCAGCATCAGGACGAGGCACCGCACGGCGACGTTTCGCCGGGTGTATGCCGAATCCAGATCGGAAGCGTTGAGCGTAGTGGTGATGAAGGGGAAATCGGGTTCGACGAAGCCGGCGAATTCGTACGGCGCCTCAGGAGTGGGCTGCGCCTGCACAACGCCAGGTGGAGTCATCACCAGCCAGACAATGATGAGCCAGACTACACCGGGCCGCAGCATTGGCGAGGCCGAGACACAGCCCCTCCAGATCCATACACGAACGCGCTGGCACCGGATATCGTATTTCATAAGGCCTAAACGAGTTTAAAAACTTCCTCCATCAATGCCCATCGGCTGTTTTTTCCGGCCTGAGGAAGCGGCGCCTGGTAGGTACCCATGAGGTCTTCCCACTCCTGGCATCTCGGGTGAAGTTTCACATAGCGCGGGAAGTCGATCGCCGGGTCGAACGCATCGTCCACGTCAACGAGCATGAATAGACGCCGGCCTACGAGCCAGATCTTCATCTGATGAATACCGACCTGCAGCAGAGATTCTTTTACCTCAGGCCATACTGAAGCGTGATACTCTTTGTAGGCCTGAATGACGTCGGGGTCGTCTTTGAGATCGAGAGCTAAAGCGAGTTGTTTCACGAGGGCCCGGGGGTATAGGGGTGAGTGAGGCAACGACTAGCGCATGAATAGTCCGCCATTGATGTCTATAGTTTCTCCTGTAATAAACGTATTTTCAACGAGGAAGCGCACGGCGGAAGCGATATGTTCGCTTTCCCCGTGTTCCCCGAGGGGGGTATTCTCCTTCATGGCTTCCAGGCGTTCTGGAGGAGTGTACCGATCGTGAAACGGAGTGAGGACGACCCCGGGGGCGATGGCATTGACTCGAATGTCAGGGGCTAGTTCACGCGCCGCGCCGCGCGTATACGAGTCGATCGCACTTTTCGACGCCGCATAGATCGTGGCCGTCGGTGCTCCGAAACGCATCGCGATCGAGGTCATGTTGATCACACAGGGCGTATTTCCGCGCTCGAGCAGGGGGATGCACAAACGGGTAACCAGCATCGTCGAAAACGTATTGAGCGCGAAAATTCGCTCCATCAGCTCCCAGGTCATGTCACGGACGCTGTGACGTTCCAGCAATCCTCCGGCATTGTTAACCAGAACGTCCAGCGATGACGTCTGCTGTGCGACATCGCTGCACAGGGTCTCACAGCCCTTTTCGTTCAATAAATCTGCCTGGAGGAGGTGTGCTTTGCCGCCCTTCTCAGTTACGCGGGCCGCTACCGCTTCGGCCTCCTGCTTCGAACGGTTGTAATGGATAAAAATCTCATTGCCGGGCGCCATTTCAAGGGCTGTTGCCGCCCCGATGCCTGTGCTGGCTCCCGTGATCAGAATCTTCTGCATGGTGGATGTGGGCCTCTCTCGCTATCCGTGGTGTTATTACAGGGAATATAGGGAAATAGGGATATAGGGTACAGGGGTTCAGGGCGCCGGCCCACAGGTTCGGAAGGATATCAAAAAACTCCGCTCCGACGGCCATGCACGAGGATCGTCAGAGCGGAGTTGCACTGAGCGGAACACCGGGCTCGAACCGGCGACCTCAACCTTGGCAAGGTTGCGCTCTACCAACTGAGCTAGTTCCGCACATTTCGATTTCGCCGGAACGCCGAAAACGGCATATTCGGGCGTGTAGGAAAAGGTCAAACCCGCAGCCTATCACCCAAGTTCCTTCAAGAAACCGATTCGTTTGCCCCCTTTATGCGTCGGTGACGACCTGGAGCTATCAACGGGGATCGTATAAAAAACCGACAGAGGCCTGGCCTGGAGTTTCTCCCAGAACGCGATGCCTTCCTCGTTCACCGCCAGCACCCCCAGGCGCAATCGAATGGCTCTCTGGCCGGCAGCCCACTCTTTGACCCGGCTCGTCAGTGCGCTGCCTATTCCCTGTAACCGGTGCTCGGGCCGGACGTAAATGGTGGCGATGAAAACCTCCAGCTGTTGCGCATAAACGGGCAGGTCCTCCCACAGATACGCGTGGATGAAGCCGGCAATCCGGGACGCCTGCCTCGCGACCAGGATGCAATGCGATTCGTCGTGGACCCACCACCGATAGTCGTTCGTCCATCGTTTCATGGCGTCGTCAGCGATTCTCCATCGGTCGTCCAGGCGTTCATGTTCTCTCATCACCTCCATCCAGAGATCGCCGATACCCCCGGCATCCTGGGCGGCCGCCGCTTGAATGTCAAACTGGTTGTTCACGGAGTTCACCCGATCGATAATGCGACTGATTGCCGGGCTTCAGGTAGCCCTGATGAACCAGAAGCTCGGCATTCAATATAGCGCCTCCAGCAGCGCCTCGCACGGTATTGTGCGACAGAATTACACATTTCACGTCGAAGATTTCGCAGGCGCGAATCCGGCCGACAGAAACGGTCATTCCATTGCCAAGCTGGCTATGCCGGCGGGGTTGCGGATAGGCCTCCTCTTCGAACACACGAACGAATTCTTCGGGAGCCGAAGGCAATTGCATATCGTGGAGCGGCGATCGAAAGGTATTCAGTACGGCCTTGACCTCGTCGCTCGTTACCCGGCGGGCACATTTGATCGACACGCATTCCAGGTGGCCGTCCAGCACGGCAACCCGATTGCATTGCGCACTCACGGCGAAGGCGGCGGGCACAATTCCTCCTTCCCCGAGGGTTCCGAGCAGCTTGAGGGGTTCCTCGACCAGCTTATCCTCTTCTCCCTTGATGTACGGCAACACATTTCCCGTGATGTCCAATGAGGACACACCCGGATAACCGGCTCCGGACAACGCCTGCATCGTGGTCACATGCACCGCTTCGAGACCGAACGCATCATGGAGCGGCTTCAAGGCGCAGACAAGCCCCACCGTCGAGCAATTGGGGTTGGTCACGATGTACCCCCCTTCGCTCCAGGATTGCCGTTCGATCAGGGCTGTGTGTTCGGGGTTTACTTCGGGGATGAGCAACGGCACGTCATCCGTCATCCTGTAGTTCTTTGCATTGGAGATGACCGGGTAGCCGGCCCGCGCGAACGCCGCTTCGACGTCGCCGGCAACGGAGGAATCCAGCCCGGAAAACACGAAGTCGCAGGCGAGGCCGGGCTCTGCCTCGGCAACGACCAGGTCGGCGACGTCCGGAGGGATGGGCGTGCTGCCGATCCACCGGGTAGCCTCCCGGTAGGTCTTCCCCGCAGAACGGCTCGATGCCGCCACGTGGGTAATCCTGAACCAGGGGTGCCGGTCCAGCAGGGTTACGAACTTTTGACCTACGGCTCCTGTCGCCCCTAAAATGCCTACGTTGAATGACTGCTTCATAATGCACATATGGAGGATGAGTTGGAGGAAAAAGGCGGCGGAGGAACGGGGTTGCGGGTGAATTCGCGGAGCAGTACAGGCGCTGCCCACACCGAAGGCCTGTGCTGCCGGGGATGAATCAACGTACCGGGCAACTCGGGGTGGTCGATGCTGCGCACATACATGGGAATGCTGGCCTGTATTAACGGATCCAGCGCTTTTTGATGCAATCCCATTTTTCCTGCCTTATTCCAGGAAAGGGCATCTTCCATGATGATCGATTCCAGGCGGCGGGCTTTTTTGTCGCGCCGGGGGTCGCTCGTGTAAATCCCGTCGACGTCCGTCCAGCGCTCCAGCTTTTCTGCGCTCAGCCCCGTCGCCAGCAACGAAGCGCTGTAATCGCTCCCCCCTCGCCCCAGCGTCGTGGTCTGGCCGGTTTTCGTCGCTCCGATGAAGCCCGTCACCACAGCCACAACACCCGGCTCGAGGGAAGCATACCAGGCGGCAATGTTTTCGCGCGTGGCCGGCAGGTCCACACGCGCATTTCCAAAGGCGTCGTCGGTCAGCACGAATCCGGTCGCATCGGCAGGCTCACTCGCTACCCCGTAGTCGCGCAGGGCAAGGGCGAACAGCCGGCACGAGAGCCGCTCCCCCATAGAGAGTACGTGATCCCGAACGGCTCCGCGAGAAAGCGGCCGAGCGGTCGTGCCGGAATCCGGCGCCGCCAGGCCCGCCCATTCACGGAGTTCGAGGAGATATGCGTCGAGAACCACCCGGAATTCCCCCAGGGATGCCTTGCTGAGGACGGCCTCGGCCTGCCGTAGATGGCGGTCGTAGAACGAACGGCTCAGCCCGTTTTTACGATCTTCGCCTTCCGTGTGCCCCTGCAGGAATCCAATCAGCTCATCGGTCACCCCACCGAGTGCAGAAGCAACAACGACAATCGGAATGCCGGATTCGACGTAGTAACGAGCGATCGAAACCGCGTTGATAAAACGGTTCAGGCTCCCCACCGAAGAGCCTCCAAATTTCAGTACAACCATACTTGAAACAGTTTCATCGTCCGGCCGGCAGGCCCTTTCGAGCCCCCGTGCAACCGAAACAGTGAGTATTCCCCGCGAGCGTCACGTGCAGCATATGGACACGGCCCGGGAGGGTGACGACAACTGCGCGTCCAGCCAGGCTCCTATTTTGTCATTTAATACATCCAGCTCGATCAGGAAGGCGTCGTGCCCGTGCATGGATTGAAGCACGAATAACTCACTCTGGGGCAGGTATCTGGCCAGCTCTTCCTGTTCCCTGAGGGGGTAGAGAATATCCGAGTCGATGCCGATCACCAGAGCCGGCTGCTTGATGGTGCGGAGCACTCCCTCGTAACGTCCTCGCCCTCTGGAGACATCGTGCGTATCCATTTGCTGGGTAAGCCGCACATAACAGTTGGCGTCGAATCGGTTGACCAGTTTTTCACCCTGGTACTGCAGGTACCCTTGAACCGAATACAGCTCCTCTCCCTGATCTCGTGGGGTAGAGGTACGCCCGAACCGTTCATGGTAGAGGTCCATGGATCGATACGAGATCATCGCCATCATGCGAGCGGCTGCCAGGCCGGCGTCCGGCCCCTGACCGATTTCGTACCGGCCCTCCTGCCAGCGTGCATCGGCATAGATGGCGTAACGTTGCGCCTCGCTCCAGGCGATACACCACGCCGAATGGCGCCCCCCCACCGCGATGGGCACGATATGTTTGACGTAGTTCCCCAGCAAAGCCCATTCGAGGACCTGCATGCCCCCCATAGACCCACCTAAAGCCATCACGACGCTGTTCACCCCTAGATGGTCGAGCAGGGCCTTGTGGGCGCGTACGGTATCGCGGATGGTGAGCTGCGGGAACGAGGCCCCGTAGGGCTGCCCCGTAGCCGGATTCTCTGTAATCGGCGACACAGAACCGTAGGGCGATCCGAGCACGTTCGCAGCCACCACGAAGAAGCGGTCCGTATCGAGGGCTTTTCCGGAGCCCAGAAGGCCTCCCCACCAGTCGGTAACATCCGTATTACCCGTAAGGGCATGGCACACAACGATTGCATTGGTTCCGCGTTCGTTGAGCCTCCCCCACGCGTGATACGCAACCGGCAGCTGTTTGAGGCGAGCGCCGCTTTCCAGGACGAGTTCTGATAGCGTATACGTATCCATCGGCATATGATTCTGACCGTTCGAACCCCGACCGGGGTGGGGCCCCCGAGGATTGACGGGGCCGACGCCCTCTTCGGCGCCTTGCCGTCAATCCACGGATCTCTATCCCGTTGCGGCGTTAGGCGGCAACCGTCTGCCGGGCCACGTTGAGCGCCTGTGTGAAGTCGGCCTTGATATCTTCGATATGCTCGATGCCAACGGACACCCGAATGAGGTCGGGAGATACTCCGGAAGCCAGTTGCTCCTCCGCAGCAAGCTGCTGGTGCGTCGTAGAAGCGGGGTGAATGACCAGCGTCTTGGCATCTCCGACGTTGGCCAGATGGCTGGCGAGCTCTACGTGATCGACGAAGGTCTGTCCGGCTTCTTTTCCTCCCTTGATGCCGAACGCCAGAACGGCGCCAGATCCATGGTTGAGGTATTTTTTGGCCGTTTCGTGGTACGGATGCGACTTGAGACCGGGATAACTGACCCAGTCTACTTGCTCGTGGCTTTCCAGCCACTGGGCGAGTTCGAGCGCGTTTTCACAACTTCGCTGGACGCGGAGCGAGAGCGTTTCGAGCCCTTGCAGCAGCAGAAACGAACCGAAGGGATTCTGGCACGGCCCCAGGTCGCGCAATCCTTCGACGCGAGCGCGAATAATGAAGGCTGCATTGGCCCCGAGTACGCCGTCGGGCCCGAAGGTTTCCCAGAAATTCAACCCGTGGTATCCCGGCGAGGGCTCCGTGAAAGAGGGAAATTTGCCATTGTTCCAGGGGAAGGTGCCGGCATCGACGATTACGCCGCCGATGGTGGTCCCGTGCCCGCCGATCCATTTGGTGGCACTCTGCACGACGATATCGGCGCCGTGCTCGATCGGGCGGAACAGGTAGCCGCACGCCCCGAACGTGTTGTCGACGATCAGAGGGATGCCGTTTTTCCTGGCGATTTCCGACACCTTGTCGAATTCGGGGATATTGAACCGCGGGTTGCCGATCGTTTCCAGGTAGATCCCTTTGGTCCGGTCGTTGATGAGCCGCTCGATGGAGTCCGGGTCGTCGCCGTTGGCGAAGCGTACGCCGATGCCCAGCCGAGGAAAGGTGACTTTGAACTGGTTGTATGTTCCGCCATACAGGTAACTCGTCGACACGATGTTGTCCCCGGCTTCGGCGATCGTAGTGATGGCCAGCAGCTGAGCGGCTTGTCCGCTCGCCGTAGCCAGCGCTGCAACGCCACCTTCCAGGGCCGCTACGCGTTGTTCGAAAACGTCGTTCGTCGGATTCATGATCCGGGTGTATACGTTGCCGAATTCTTTCAACGCAAAAAGGTTAGCGCCATGCTCCGAGTCGTTGAAGGTGTACGACGTGGTGGCATAAATCGGCACGGCCCTGGCATTGGTAACCGCATCGGGCGAATGGCCCGCGTGCAGTTGCAGGGTTTCGAAACGTAGCGGCTGTTGTTCGTTGCTCATAATAACTTCAGATTTTGGATGGTTGTGGGTGCTTGTCAGAGTACACGACGTAGCAGGTGGCAGGTCGGCGGCAGCATCCGGCGAGGCGCCCCAGGCGGAACCACGAGGAGTAGCGAAGATGGGTCAACGAGACGCGAAGACATAAAAAAACCCCTTCACGCTCGCAGCGGAAGAGGCATGCAACTAGCCGATATCACACCGGGTAGGTGGACTCCCTCCCGCTCATCTTCCCTCTCGTTGACACGCTGAGGTAGGAAGTGGCACCTTTCTGCGAGGATCCGGTCGTTTCCTGTTGCATCGGTTGCCAGGGCATCTAAGGGCCTAATCCCTCCGCCCTTCTGGATGAGCTGCCAGAAGTATTTTTCATACCAACACGCGTTGCAAAACCTGGTTCCATCGTCATTATCTTTTTATATCCCCTCTCCGGCGTGCCGACAACCTCACATATTCACGCATTCGCGTGATTGAATGTTTTCCATCTGGTGTTCTTATTGGAAGGATTACCTCGCCACACCCTCCTCCAAAACCTCCCTGAACACTATGCCTAGTTGGAAAATCAACATCAGCGATCTGATGTCACTGTGGATCGACGATTATCCTCGTATTTTGGGTGACATCTGGCTTAATGGAACGGAAACCCAGTTTCTGACGGACGAAACCTTTTGCCGGACCAAAATCCAGAGTTTCTGCACCTTCACGTTGCCGGCGGGAATGCCCATCGTGATCCGTTCCGGCAGCCAGTACGACCCATTTCTCACGCCGGAAGGGTTGTTCATCGATGTGCCGGCCAAACCGGCCAGTGAGAACGAGATCTATCGCAACTACCTCATGCAGAGCCGGTTCTTCGAGCTGCCCGGCGCCCAGACGATTTCTCCGCCCGCCCCCTCCGACCCCGGCACGATCCCCGTACCTGCCTTCGAAGCAGCCCCCGATGCCAGCCGGTGGATGCTCAGGGTGAGCGACATTCAGAAAATCATCACGACCCTTCCCCGGCTGATCGCGATGACCTGGCTCGAGCCGGCGGAGTCGTCTATTCAAGACGTTTCGGACGTCCAGAATTTGCTCGAACGTAATATGGAAGTCTCGCTCGTTGATTTTTTTGAGAAAGGGGGTAAAGTAGACCTCGTAAGCCGCACCGCAGAAACACCGGAGGCGTATCTTACAGAGGAGGGGTTGTTTTACCCTGTTCCGGAAAGGCCGAACGATCTTTCGGAGATCTTCGAATCCTTTACGGCAGGAGCGACGAATCCCTCGACCACTCAATCCCCACAGTATTGCTACCCCTGATGCTCACCACATGATTCCCAGGTTCAAGCGTATATACCACGTCACGGTCCTCGAGGGCCGTGGCGTGCTGCTTGTCTCAGAAGACCAGGATGTCATATTGAAGGGCTACGCCATCGAACAGGTTGCCCGCCTCATCGATGGCTCTCTTACGGCCGCCGACATAGCCGGCGCCCTTCAGGGTCACCTGGATGCTACTGAAGTGCACTACTGCCTTCTCCGCCTTGAAAAAGACGGGTATATTACGCATTCCCCTGCCCCGGACCTCCAGGATGTGGAATCCTTCTGGCACCAGGGTCAGCTCGATGCCGACAGGGGGCTGGCTAACCTGCAGCAGAAAACCGTGGCGCTGCATCCTATCGACGACCCCGGCCTGCTGTCCCCGCTGCACGATGAGTTGCACAAACACGGCATCCAGTGCACTTCAACGAGCGACATTCAAGAGGGTGACCCCCTCAAAACGCAGCATGCCGCTTTGCACGTAGTCACGACGGCTTCGTACATGCACCCCGAACTCGAACGGTACAACCGTACGTTTGAGACTTCGCATACACCGTGGCTTCTGCTAAAACCCTATGGGAAATCGATCTGGCTCGGCCCCCTGTTTCATCCCGGTCAGTCGGGCTGCTGGGCCTGCCTGCATCAGCGCCTGGAGAAACATCGTATTTTTCAGCGGATCGCAGAACAAGAAACGGGGCTATCTGCATTCGAGCGTCATTTCGCTCATTCTATCCCGGCAGCACGCGCTATCGGCATAAACCTGGGGGTATTGGAAATCCTGAAATGGCTCAGTGCCGAAGAAGATCACCCGCTCAAAGGGCGAATACAAACGGTCGATTTGCATACCTACGAGACGGCCTCCCATACGTTGACGAAACGCCCGCAGTGCCCGGTATGCGGCTCACGACAGCATGGCAAACCCTCGTCGCAGATTAGCCTCCGGCCTCAGATCAAACGATGCGTGGACGATGGAGGTTATAGAACGGCGCCTCCCGAAACAACGTACCGCCGCCTCGCCCACCACGTGAGCCCGATCACGGGCATCGTCAAATATGTGAGGCCGGTCGAAACGGATCATCCTCTCGTTCAAATGTATTCCGCCGGCCACAACCTCAAGCCTGTATCGAACCAGTCGGACGACTTGCCGGCCTACTTGAGGGACCAGAGCTCGGGCAAAGGCCGCAGCCCGGAACAGGCCAGAACCAGCGCCCTCTGTGAGGCGCTCGAGCGCTACTCAGGCATCTTCCAGGGCACCGAATACCGGATCGAAGGCGCACTCGAAGAACTCGGGGACCGGGCCATTCATCCCAACGATTGTATGCACTTCAGCCTTTCGCAATACGAACAGCGAGACGCCTGGCACAAAACCTGCGATCACGCCTTCCAATTCGTCCCTGAACCGTTCGATGTGAAAGCGCGCATGTCGTGGACTCCCGTCGCGTCCTTGTCGAACGGAAGGGAACGGTACCTCCCGACCGCCTACTGCTACTACAACTACAAAGGCCCCTTCCATAAACAATGCCGGCCCGATTCGAATGGGAACGCCGCCGGCAACACCCTGGAAGAAGCTATCCTTCAAGGCCTCCTGGAAATCGTCGAGCGGGATTGTGTCAGTATCTGGTGGTACAACCGGCTTCAACGCCCGGCCGTGGCGCTGGACAGTTTCGCGTATCCGTATTTCGAGCAGCTCCTCGATCACTACCGGACGCTGCATCGAGCAGTCTGGGTTCTGGACCTCACGACAGACCTGGGCATCCCTACGTTCGCCGCCCTTTCCCGGCGGGTAGACCGCCAGCCCGAAGATATTATCCTGGGATTCGGCGCCCACCTGGATGCCCGGCTGGCTATCCAGCGGGCCCTCACGGAGATGAATCAGCTGCTGCCCTTCGTGCTGAAAGAAAACCCCGACGGATCCACCCAATACCTGTACGACGGCAAGCTCGAACTCGCCTGGTGGCAAACCGTGCGCGTAGACGACAACCCTTTCCTCCTCCCCGCCCCTTCCGAGCTCCCCCATACGTCTCCCATGTACTCTTTTCCCGTTCATGACAATTTGAGCGACGACATCTATTATTGTCTGAAGACGCTGAACGAGAAAAACATGGACGTGTTCGTTCTCGATCAAACTCGCCCGGACGTCGGTCTTCCCGTCGTAAAAGTCATCGTCCCCGAACTGCGCATATTCTGGCGCAGATTGGGAGCAGGCAGGCTCTACGACGTACCGGTTCAGATGGGATGGCTGGATCAGCCCACCCCGGAAATCCAGATGAATCCATTCCCTTTTTTCCTGTAGCTTGCTGCAGATATTCATCGAATACATCCATCACGTTGCCCAGTATCATGGTTGCCCGATCTCCGCGCCTCGCCCTGCAGGTGTCGCTCCTTGCTCTCAGTACGGCGCTCTACTGTACTCCTGCATGTACCCCCCAGTCCTTCGCCCAGGTCTACGACTTCAAAAAAGCGACCTGGGACATCAAGCCCGTCCGCGTGGAAAACGAATTGATGCAGGCGCCCATTGCCAGCGTACTGCAAGATCGACACGGATTTCTGTGGTTTTCCACCCAGTCAGGAATCTACAGGTACGACGGTATCTTCCTGGACCGGAATCCTTTCGGTAATGCCGATACGCTGAACCTGCGCAGTCTCGACTTCAGAACGTCTGCCGAGGACGGAGACGGGGCATTGTGGTTCGGCACCCCTACCAACGGGTTATACCGCTACGATCCCTCCTCAAAAACGGTCGTATCGTTTCGCCATACCCCGGGAGACTCCACGTCGATCTCTTCGGACGAGATCCGGTCGCTCTTCGTCGACCGGGCAGGAACGTTGTGGGTCGGAACGCGCAGCGGCGCTCTCGACCGGTTCGACCCCCAGACACAACAGTTTCACCATTACCGGTTCCCGCACCCGGTTTCTGGTGAGTCTTTTCCCATTTTAGGCATCCACGACATCCAGGAAGATGCCGCCGGCAACCTCTGGCTGGCCACCTCCGGACAGGGCCTGTTGCTCTTCGATCGAACCACGGAACGATTTATCGATCAGTCGTCGGCGTTGAGGCATTCCCGGGGCTCAACGCTGCCGCGATTTATGAGCCTCGCGTACGTCTCTCCCGACTCCATCTTCGTCGGCACCGACGCGGAAGGCCTCTTTTTATTCAACCCCACCAGGGGCACGTATCAGCAGATTCAGGAAGTCTCCACCGGAGGAGAAACCGTTGAACTGACGCAGGTCTATGCGCTGTACGCAGCTGAAAATGAGGTGTGGATCAGCAATCTCGCCTCGGGGCTGGTTCTGCTGGATACCCGGCAGGAGGAATTCGTCCAATACCGCATTGACACCGGAGGCAGCAACCCGGCCTCGAAACAGATCATTGCCCTCGAAAAGGACGACAGCGGCGTCCTGTGGGTCGGTACGGTGAACGGCCTGTTCAAAGTCGTCAAAAATAACTTTCATTCGCTCCCGGCTATCGACATACCGACGTCCAACCCCGAAAACATCGAAATATTGTCCATCGTCCACGACCCGTCGGGCTCGATCTGGATGGGGACCGACGGTCATGGCATCGTCTCATTCGACCCGTCTACCTCACATTACACGCAGTATTATCCCGACCCCGGCAACCCCGGCTCTCCGTCAGGGTCTCAGGCCTTCGCCGGCGTGAGCAACTCGAAACACCTCTGGTTTACCACGTTCCGGAACGGTTTGAACCGAATGGATCTCGACACAGGGTCGTTTACCCATTTCAGGCACGATCCCGATGCCCCTAATGGCTTGAGTACGGACAACATATGGCCTGTCATCCAAAGCGTCGAAAACGACCTGTGGATCGGCGTCGGCGATGGGCTGGGGAATATCGAGCACTTCAACACAAAAACCGGTCGCGTCACGCATCACCGGCTGCCGGCCAACGACTACATGATTTCTTCCCTCCTGGAGGATCGTAACGGCGTCATCTGGGCCGGCACGCTCGGAGGAGGCCTGTACATCCTCGACCCGGCAACCGGCGAGGTGACCAGCTATCAGTACGATCTCGCCGACACGACCAGCATAAGCAGCAACTCCATTTTCAGCCTGTTCGAAGACGCCAACCACCGCATCTGGATTGGAACGATGGATGCCGGGCTCAACCAGTTTCTTCCAGAAAAAGGCATGTTTCTCCATTACCGCATGAAAGACGGTCTCCCCTCCGAACAAATCGTCGGCATCCAGGAAGACGACAATGGGCACCTGTGGCTCGCCACAGACCAGGGCCTCTCCAGATTCGACCCGAGGGAGAACTCCTTCCTGAATTACGACATCAACGACGGACTACACGGCAACGAGTTTCGCATCGGAGGCCAATACGAGCGTCGCGGCCCGTACATGTTCTTCGGAGGCCTCGGTGGAGTCACTTATTTCGAGCCCGAGGCCATCACCGCCAATAGCTACCACCCTCTCGTACAGCTTACGGGTATCCAGCTGTTCGGGCAACCTGTGGACCTCGATACGGCGCCCTACCTGCTGGATGAAATTACCCTCAAGTACTCCGAAAACGTGATCGACTTTTTCTTTGCTTCCCTGGATTACAAAAGCCCGGAGAAAAACCGGTATCAGGTGAAATTAGAAGGGTGGGACTACGACTGGATCGACAATGGGACCTCGCCCAGCATCCGCTATCGCAACCTCGATCCGGGGACGTATGTCTTTCGCGTGCGCGGCAGCAACAGCGAGGGGATCTGGAGCGAACGCGAGGCAACACTCAGGGTAACGCTCATCCCCCCTTTTTACCAGCAGTGGTGGTTCATCGCCCTGGGTGTACTGCTGCCTTCCGGATTAGCATTGAGCTTTTTGATGTATCGCTCAGCAATGCGAAAAGAAACGGAGCGCATTCGCTTTTCTATAGCGAGCGATCTGCACGACGAAATCGGGTCCAACCTGAGCGCCATCATGTATGACTGCACCGCCCTGGCAGAAGGGGCCGACTTCAACGAAGAGGAAACCCGCCGGATCAAAACCATCCAGGAGGCTCTCGACGAGACGACCAGCTCCCTCAAAGAGGCGCTCTGGATCATCAACCCGAAAAATGAAAAAGGAACCGACCTGTTGGAACGGATGGAATATCTGGCCTATTTGCTTCTCAACGATACTCCCTTCGTGTTCTCCGTCGATCTTGACAGCAAGCTGAAAATGAATGACCTCCGCAAACGCCACCATATCCTGCTCGCCTTCAAAGAAATCCTGCACAACATTCACAAACACGCTAAAGCCACACACGTCGATATCAACGTATCCAAAATCCGCAATATGCTGGTCATCCACGTCAAAGACAACGGCGTCGGATTCGAGAAGGGGTCCGGGCAGGGCATCGGTATGATGAGCCTGGACGTGCGAGCCAGGGAGTCCGGAGGCTCCGTGGAGATACGTTCTTCCCCGGGCGAGGGCACAGACGTCGTATTTAAAGCCAGCATCGACTGATCCACGAGGCACTGAATAGCGCATGTTTATTTGATATAAATTTCGTTATTTACAGGCGTGGACAGTCAGTGCGTCCATCCGTAGGTCCAGCCCTTTTTCCTCTCGCGCTTCCCAGAAGAAGCACTGGATCCGCACCGTTGCCCCAGTTGCTCAGTCCTGCTGCCATAGTAACACTCTTCCGCCATGAACACGCGTGGATCTAATACCGACATCCCCTCCGATCTGACGCTCGAAAAAACGATAGTCTGGGTCATCGAAGATCACCCTCGCTTTCAGAAACAACTCATCGAGGCATTCGGAAATCATCCCGATATCGACTGCGCATTCGCGACCCCGTATTGCGAGGACGCCATAGAGAAAGTGTCCAGGGGTGAAAGGCCCGACGTCATACTGATGGACATCAACCTCAAAGGGATGAGCGGCATCGAGGGGACCCAAAAAATCAAAGCGCTCGACATGGACATTCACATCATCGCTTTGACGATCAACGACGACGTAAGGAAGATCACAGATATGCTGTTGGCCGGCGCCAGCGGATATTTGATCAAGCCGTCGTCGAAAATGGAACTTATTCACGCCGTGAAGTCCGTTCAGGAAGGAGGAGCGCCCCTGACGCCGGCGCTTGCGACTATGTTCATCGACTTCTTCATGAATCACGCTCCTCAGATGAAACGGTCCGGCAAGGATTATCAGCTGAGCGACCGCGAGCAAGAAGTGCTTTCCCTCTTATCGAGAGGAAAGACCAAGAAGGAAGTCGCTTCTCTGACCAACACCAGTCCCCATACCGTCGACACACACATTCGCCGCATTTACAAGAAACTCGACGTCAACAATCGATCGGGCGCCGTTGCGAAGGCCATACGGGAAGGCCTGGTCAACCTGAAATAGGCCGCCCATGTTTGATCGCTCGCCGCCCGGAGTCTGCACCACCGGGGATGGATCCTGCACCCTGTATAGCCATCGTTATCGGCAGACGTATCATTCCCGCCACGGAGCCGTCACCGAGTCCCGCCACGTCTTTTTGCGAGGCGCCGGCCTGATCGACCGTATACACACCGAGCCGCTGACGCGCATGCTGGAAGTAGGTCTCGGCACCGGCCTCAACTTCTTGCTGACCGCTTCGGAAGCGCTCCGGGCAGGAATGAGGCTCGAGTATTGGGCGCTGGAACACGAACTGATCGCTGCAGATACCTTCGAAAAACTCCATTACGACGAATACATAGAGCCCGCCGAACTCCATATCTCTTTCTCCGAATGGTTGGGCCAACACCGCCCCCCAGAAGAAACCCTGTTGACCTACAGGTACAGCGACTCCCTGACGCTCTACGTCATCTACGGTGATGCGACGCAAGCAGACTTACCCGGGAATACGTTTCACGCTGCGTATCTGGACGCTTTCAGCCCCGATGTGAACCCTGAGCTGTGGTCCGTCGTTTTTCTGAAGACCTTGTATGCAGCCATGGCCCCCGGCAGTCGTCTTACGACCTACTCAGCACGCCGCACGGTTCGAGACAACCTGACCTCCGCCGGGTTTGAGGTCCATAAAAATCCCGGGCCTCCGGGAAAAAGAGAGATGGTTGTCGCCTATGTCCGTTAAATGCACGCATTCCTCCCTCCTTTCTTCAACCTGTTATGAGCAATCCGTTACGATCTGTACTGAAGACAGCCGATATCGTCGCAGGGGCCATTGCCGTCTTGCTGGCATTGCCCGGCCTGGATACGCCATCCGGCTCTGTACCCGAGCGGATCGTTCTGATCGTGGTTATGGCCGTCAGCCTCGTCACCGCATGGTTTGTTGCCCGGAACCGGTACTGGATGATCAAAATTTTCCTGTATGCCGGCATCATGCTGCTATTCACGTTGATCGCCCGCCTCCTTTTTCACGCCGCATTCGGCGGGTAATGGGTTGATAATGAGGTCGACAGGTTCATAGGTTTAGCCTACCAGCAACCCCGATGACCTGCACGGCTTCATTACCTACCCATGATTATGAAATACCTCCCTGTTTTTGTCCTCCTTGTCCTGGCGTGTACCTCATGCCAGCCTGATACGAACACCCCTGATACGAATGCCCGCGAAGCGCCTCCGAACATCGTTCTCTTTTACGTGGACGACCTGGGATATGGAGATCTGAGTGGGTACGGCCACCCGAACCACCATACGCCCCGCCTCGATCGCCTGGCTGCAGAAGGCGTGAAAATGACCGCGTTTTATACCGCGGCCCCGGTCTGCACCCCATCCAGGGCCGCGTTACTCACCGGCCGATACCCTATTCGTTTCGGCATGCACAACAACGAAGGGCCCAATACCATGGGCGGCATGCCGCCGGAGGAGGTAACTATGGCAGAAGCCTTACAGGCCGCCGGCTACCGGACGGCCGCTTTCGGCAAATGGCATCTGGGCTCGGTCGACGGGCACTTCCCGACCCAGCATGGCTTCGATGAATACTTCGGGATCCTCTACAGCAATGACATGATGCCCCCGTGGGTCCAGACCGAACGGCCCCTTCATCTATATAGAGACACCATTCCCACCGAGGAATACCCGGTCGATCAGACAACCCTCACACGGCGGTATACGGAAGAAGCCCTCCGGTTCGTCCGAGAAGGAGGAGAGGAGCCGTTTTTCCTGTACGTCCCCCACGCGATGCCGCACCTGCCCATCTACGCCTCGGACACGTTCTCAGGCGCCTCGGCCGGCGGAACATACGGAGACGTCATCGAGGAGATCGACTGGTCCGTCGGCCAGGTGCTCGATGTACTCGACGAAGAAGGCCTTAGCGACAACACCGTGTTTATCTTCACGAGCGACAACGGGCCGTGGAATGAGATGCCGCCCCGCATGTATGAAACCGAGGCCGTCGAACGGTGGCACGCCGGTACCCAGGGACCCTTCAGGGGATCGAAGGCCAGCACGTGGGACGGCGGCCACCGGGTGCCGTTTATCGTCCGCTGGCCGGGGCATCTCCCGGAGAATGCGTTCCGAACGAACGTGGCCACCAACATGGATCTGTACCCGACGCTGCTGTCTATTGCCGGCGCCGACATCCCCGAAGATCGCCCTATCGACGGCCGAGATCTGATGGCGGTCTGGACCGACGACGCCCCCTCGCCGCACGAGTATTTCTACTATTTCATCAGCAACCGGCTCGAAGCGATTCGCGACCAGGACTGGAAGCTGAACGTCAAACCGGTCGACAACGGCCCTGTCGACCCGTTGCTGTTCAACATGCGCGAAGATCCGTACGAACGCTTCAACGTAGCCGATGCGCATCCCGAGGTTGTGGACCGGCTGTTCAGTGAACTGATCCGGTTCGGCGAAGAGGTCGGCGCCCGAACGGGCGAAATTTCGAGCCCTGGCGTTGTTGAATAAGGCGTTGTTGAATAAAATGGGGCTAAATCAGGGATATATGGACCGAATCATTGCCGTAGCATTAGGCGGCGCGTCGGGCGCACTGGCTCGATACGCCGTTTATGTACTTGTGAACGGGTGGATTACATCCCCGGCGCCTCTGGCTACGTGGGTGGTGAATCTGCTCGGATGCCTGATCATCGGTTTCCTGGCGCCTTTCCTGAGCACGCCCTCCATACCGACGCACTGGCGAATGTTCGCGCTCGTCGGGTTTCTAGGCTCATTTACGACGTTTTCTACCTTCAGCCTGGAATCCATCGTCCTCTGGCAGGACGGCCGAGAAGGGCTGGTCCTGCTCAATGCCATAGGCAGTGTCGTGGCCGGGCTCCTCCTCGTCTGGGCGGGCATGAACCTGCACCGGCTCGTATTCGGGCAGTAACCAGTAGGCAGAGTCCTTCATTGACAGTGAGCCGCCGGATGTGTAACATGCGTACCTCCAGCTCTCGATCCACGAAACTCAAACCTGGCGTAATGAAACTCATCCGTTTTGGTGACCAAGGAAATGAAAAACCCGGGGTATTGCTGTCCGACGGCACCCGTATCGATGCAACCGGCGTCGTAGGCGACTACGGCGAGGCTTTTTTTGCAGACGACGGGATATCCCGGTTATCTGACTGGCTGGAGTCGAGTGCAGGTGAGGCGCCGCGCATCGACCCGGGGGTACGCCTGGGGCCGCCAGTCGCCCGCCCGAGCAAAATCGTGTGCGTCGGGCTGAACTATACGGATCACGCGAAAGAAGCCGGCTTAAAAATCCCCACCGAACCCATCCTATTCTTCAAGGCCACGTCTGCCATCTGCGGCCCCAACGACGATCTCGTGATTCCCAGGAACAGCAAAAAGACCGACTGGGAGGTCGAACTGGGCATCGTGATCGGCCAACGGGCCAGCTACGTGGATCAGGATGACGCGCTTGATTACGTGGCCGGGTATGTCCTCCACAACGACTACAGCGAACGCGAGTACCAGGCCGAGCGAGGAGGCCAATGGGTAAAAGGTAAAAGTTGCGACACCTTCGCCCCGCTCGGCCCCTTCGTGGCGACGCGCGACGAGATCCCCGACGTCCATAACCTGTCCATGTGGCTCAAGGTCAACGGTACGTACAAGCAACAGGGCCACAGCGGCAACATGATTTTCAACGTTCCCACCCTCGTCAGCTACATCAGCCAGTTCATGACGCTGCTGCCGGGCGATATCATCTCGACCGGCACGCCGGCCGGCGTAGGGCTGGGCTTCGACCCGCCCCAGTACCTGTCCCCCGGCGACGTCGTCGAACTGGGCATCGAAGGGCTCGGAAGTTCCACCCAGAAAGCGACCGCACATGCGTAACGCTCAATAAAATACGCCATGGAAGCTCCCACCCCTCAATCCCCGCCGAAAAGCCTGCGCCGGACGCTCACGAAACTGGGACCGGGCATCATCATTGCCGGCTCGATCGTGGGGTCGGGAGAATTGATCGCAACGACAAAAGTGGGCGCCGAAGCCGGCTTCTGGCTGTTGTGGCTGATCGTCGTCGGATGCGTGATCAAGGTGTTCGCCCAGATCGAGATGGGCCGCTACACGATCACCTGGAACGAAACGCCCCTCGAGGCGCTCGACAAGGTGCCCGGCCCCCGCTGGAAAGTCAACTGGATCGTCTGGTATTGGGCCGTCATGACGCTGCTGATCATCTCCCAACAGGGAGGCATCGTCGGCGGCGTCGGCCAGGCACTCTCCATCAGCCAGCCCCTGACCGAGCAGGGCTCTGCCTATAACGCCCTCCAGGAAGAGCTCACGCGCGCCCGTGTCGACCTGGCCATCCAGGCCGCCAACCTGAACACCGACCCCGCCACTCCGGCGCCCGACATCGATGCACTGCAACTACGTATCGACGACCTGACGCAGCGCGTCGAGGCGCTTCCCGCCATTGACAAGAACATCGACGCATACATCTGGGCTACTCTCATCGCCCTGATCACGTCGGGGCTGATGTTCGTCGGACACTACGGGATGATCCAGTCCGTTTCAACCGTTCTCGTGGCCCTCTTCTCGTTGATCACGATCGTTACGCTGGCGTTCCTTCAATTCACCCCCTGGGGCGTCACCGGCGCCGAATTAGCTTCGGGGCTGCAGTTCAAGCTGCCGCCCGCCGACGTATCGAGCGCCGTCAACCCGACGACGACCGCGCTCGCGGCGTTCGGCATCATCGGGATGGGCGCGGGTGAATTGCTCATGTATCCGTACTGGTGCCTGGAAAAGGGGTATGCGAAGTATGCCGGTCCTCGCGAGCAGAGCGCCTTGTGGGTGGAACGGGCTAAAGGCTGGTTCAAGGTCCTCCAGGTCGACGCCTGGTCGTCGATGGTTGTGTACACGTTTACGACCGTCGTCTTTTACCTGCTCGGTGCGGCCGTGTTGTGGCGTACGGGTCTCAACCCGGAAGGCAGCGACATGGTTCGGACGCTGAGCGAGATGTACGTCCCGGTCTTCGGCTCGTGGGCGCAGCCGGTCTTTTTGTTCGGGGCTTTTGCCGTCCTGTATTCGACCTTCTTCGTTGTCGCGGCCGGCTACAGCCGGATGGTCGCCGATGCCTTCGGCCTCTTCGGGTTTCACGACGGCACCGAAGCCACTCGCCTTCGATGGACCCGGTGGATCAGCTCGATCTGGCCCATCGTGGCCCTGATTACGTTCATCTTCGTCGCCAACCCGGTGGCCATGGTGCTGGCGAGCGGCGTCGCTCAGGCCGTCATGCTCCCGATGCTGGGCATCGCCATCCTCTTTTTCCGCTACAAGCGCATCGACCTCCACCTCGTACCGGGGCGCGTGTGGGACGTGCTGCTCTGGATTTCTTCGTTCGGCCTGATGATCGCCGGCCTCTGGTCGCTGTATCAGCAGCTGTCTTGAGTGCAGGTGAATGCTTTGTAGCCTTTGTAACCCTTTCTCGTATCGAATGCCATGATTAGATCCTTATCCTTTTTGATCCCGTTGACCCTCATGTTGGGATGCGACCCCCTCAGTGAATCCTCAGCAATACGCGAACCTCTTTCGGCCACTCCTCCTGAAGCAGAGATCCAACCCGTAGAGCTGGAAAAACACGGCGATGTGCGCGTGGATAATTACTACTGGCTCAGAGAGCGGGACAACCCGGACGTGATTGCCTATCTCGAAGCGGAAAATGCGTATACCGACTCGCTCATGGCGCATACCGAAGAGTTACAGGAGGCGTTATTCCAGGAAATCAAAGGCCGGATAAAACAAGACGACGAATCCGTGCCCTATTTCCGGAATGGGTACTGGTATTATACGCGGTATGAAGAAGGAGGCGATTATCCCATTTACTGCCGAAGAAAGGGGTCGATGGATGCCGGTGAAGAGATCATGCTGAACGTGAACGAGATGGCCGAGGGGTCCGATTTCTTCAGCGTCAGCGACTGGGAGGTCAGCGCCAACAACGAACTGCTGGCGTTTGCCCAGGACGATCAGGGCCGGCGCATCCATACCATCAGGTTCAAAAACCTGACGACCGGAGAAATCCTGGATGACGAGATTGCAGAAGCGACCAGCAATATAGCCTGGGCGAACGATAACAAAACGCTCTTCTACACCAAACAAGACCCTGAAACGCTGCGGTGGGAAAAGATCTACCGGCATGCCTTAGGTACAGATCCGTCTGAGGACGAACTGGTGTACGAAGAGTTGGACGAGACGTTTTCCTCCTTCGTCTTCAAGACGAAGTCCGAAAACTACCTGATGATCGGTTCGTATCAAACGTTGAGCACAGAGTACCGATATCTGGATGCCGACGACCCCACGGGCACATTCCAGGTCCTCCATCCCCGAGAGCCCGATCTCGAATATTCGGTGGATCACTATGGGGATCACTTCTACATTCGCACCAACCTGGAGGCCCAGAACTTCCGGCTCATGCGCACGCCCGTGACTGCAACGACCCGGGCCTCCTGGGAAGAGGTCATCCCACACAGAGACGACGTCCTTTTAGAAAACTTCGAGATCTTCAAGGACTACCTCGTCGTCAGCGAACGGAATGAAGGGCTGATCAACCTGAACGTTCGCCCCTGGGATGGGAGTGAACCCCATTACATCGCCTTCGACGAGCCGGCCTACCTGGCCTATATCAGCGTAAACCCGGAATTCGACACGCCGCTGCTGCGGTATGTCTACATGTCCATGACTACGCCTTCGACGACGTACAATTACGACATGTCCACCCGGGAGAAAACCGTACTCAAGCAAACGGAAGTCCTGGGGGACTTCAGCCCGGAGAATTACGTCACCGAAAGGCTGTATGCTACGGCGCGCGATGGCGCACGCGTGCCTGTTTCTCTGGTTTACCATAAAAATACCGCGTTGGACGGCTCGGCGCCCCTTATGCTGTATGGCTATGGATCCTATGGAAACAGCCTGGATGCCAGCTTCAGCCATTATCGACTCAGCCTTCTCGATCGCGGATTTGTGTACGCCATCGCTCATATACGAGGGGGTGAAGAAATGGGGCGACACTGGTACGAGGACGGGAAACTGCTGCACAAAAAGAATACCTTTACCGACTTCATCGACTGCGCCGAGTTTCTCATCGAGGAGCAGTATGCGGATCCGAACCGGGTCTTTGCCGAGGGCGGCAGCGCAGGGGGCTTGCTGATGGGCGCCGTAGTCAACATGCGGCCCGACCTGTGGAAAGGCATCGTGGCCCACGTCCCATGGGTGGATGTGGTGACAACCATGCTGGACGACTCCATCCCCCTGACAACCAGCGAGTACGACGAGTGGGGCAACCCCAACGATAAAACCTATTACGACTACATGCTTTCCTACTCGCCCTACGATAACGTCGAAGCGAAGGCGTACCCCAACATGCTGGTCACGACGGGACTGGAAGACTCGCAGGTGCAGTACTGGGAGCCGGCCAAATGGGTTGCCCGGCTTCGTGCGACAAAAACGGACCATAACCGGTTGTTGCTCAAAACAAACATGAGCGCCGGTCATGGCGGTGCTTCAGGCCGGTATGAGGCCTACCGCGAAACGGCATTTAATTACGCGTTTATCCTCGACCTGGCCGGCATCCAGGAGATCCGATCCTCAGACGGGTAAGCCGGGGGCATGGATGCAACGCTCGATTCGCACACATAGGCCGGCTGGTTTCTGGAGGCTGTGGGCATAAGGTAAACGAGGCCGAACTCTGCACTCAGGACCCCGGACTCAGAACCCCGGACTCCTCGAGGTATTCGGCGCCGCGGCCCTTGATGTTCTCGTCCCAGTATTGCATCCAATCGGGGCCTTCTTCGGCGAGGCGCTCCCAGTCCACGGGAAACGTCTGGATCTCGGTATCAGCGATCCAGTTCGGAAGGGAAGCCGGGTCGATGTCCTGCCGGGTCGGTATGCGAAAGAACAGGCGCGCCTGATAGACCATCGCGCTGTCCGAAGTAGCCATCTCGTAAAATTGGCGTGCGCGCGCCAGGTTGGGGCCGTTCTTGACGAGCGCGATGCCGTCCGTGAGCACGGGAGTGCCGCTGGCGGGAAGCACCCAGCCGAACGGATAATTGTTTTCCTGCTGCTGCAGGAGGATGTCGGGCATGTTCCACAACGTGACGTCGCCTTCCTCCCGGGCCAGCTTGAGGTACAGCTGGGTAGGGTCAGCGGTGTACGTCTTGGTATTCATGTCCAAACGGGCCAGCCAGGCGTACCCTTCCTCGACGGTAGGCTGGCGCATGATCATCGTGCCGAAGATGGTGCGCATGGTCGCCGAGGCCAGGGGGTATCGGATGAGCACACGATCCTTCCATTTGGGGTCGAGCAGGTCATCCCAATCGGTGGGCAGATCGGCGTCGTTGGGCACGGTACGGCTGTTGAACGAGATCACTTCAGGCGTCTGGAACGTGCCGTACCACATGTGATCGGGATGGCGCATATCTTCCGTCACGGCGTCCGACCAGGTGGGTTCGTACGATTCGAGCAGCCCTTCCCGCGCAGCCCGGTCGAAGGCCATGCTGGCCCCGCCCCACCAGAGGCTGGCCTGGGGGCGCTCTCGCTCGGTGCGTATCCGGTCGTAGGCGTTCTGGCCGCCCATGTCGATCCATTGCACGTCTACTTCGGGATGGGCTTCTTCGAAGATATCCTCGAAGGCGTTGAGCATCTCTTTGCCGTGCGGGGAATAGATGATCAGGGTTTCTCGAGCGGCTTCACCGCCCGTGCAGGCGCTGAGGCCCAGCAGGAGGCAGAAACATACAGGAAAGACCAGACGGGGCATAACAGGGGGGGTGTGGGGTAGTTTCATTGCGTTCCGTGTGCTTTTCACGTCAAAACCTGTTGCATGAACCGAACTGGACGGCGTGCGTTCCGGCTCAATCCACCAGCCGGAGTTTTGCGTACTTGAGCGCCAGCTTTTTCTGCCCGACGCTCTGGAAGAACACAACGGCTTTCGCATACTGGCCGGCCCCCTCCATCGAAAGCACCTTGCCCTGGCCAAACTGGTCGTGCTCGACCATCACGCCGGGCACAATCTGACCGCCTTCGCCTTCGTCGTAGACGATGCGCCGCCCCGACGGCGCGGCCTGTTTTACCGTCTTTATCGTCCGCTTGTTTTTCGATGCGCTCAGATTCTGGCGGTAGTATTGCGGGTCCAGGGTATCGTAGGAGAAGGTCGTCCCCTCCCCGGCCTTGAACCGGTCTCGCTTCTGGGTCATCGACAGGCCGGCTTCCGTGCGCAACACGCTCGGATCGATTTCTTCGAGGAAGCGGCTGCGCAGGCTCGACGAATGTTCGCCGTACCGGAAGCGGGTGCGCGCGTAAGAAAGAAACAGGTATGACTTGGCCCTCGTCGTGCCCACGTAAAACAGGCGGCGCTCCTCTTCCAGGTCCTTCCGCTCCTGGGCGGCGCTGGCCAGCGGAAAGAGGTTTTCTTCGAGCCCGGCGACGAAGACCACCTGAAACTCGAGCCCTTTCGACGCGTGCAGCGTCATCAGCGTGACCCGGTCTTCCGATTCCGTGTTTTCGTCCTGATCGGTGAAGAGGGACACCTGCTGCAGGAACGCGCTCAATGAGCCGTTTTCGCCTTCCTGCAGGCGAAATTCGACGATGGCGTTGATCAATTCCTGCACGTTCTCCCAGCGGACGAGCCCTTCCTGGGTGCCCTCGTCCCTGAGATCCGAAAAGATGCCGGCCTCCTTGACGAGTTCGCGGGTCACTTCGTCCGCCGGCGCCTCGTCGACCATCGCGCGGTACTTTTCGATCATGGCGGCGAAGTTGCGCACCATCGTCTGGGAGCGAGGGCTCATGCCGGTCTGATCGAGCGCGTGCATCGCGTCCCACAGGGGCATACCCGTCCGTTGCACATGGGAAAAGAGCTGCTCCTGGGTCTTGGCGCCGATGCCGCGGGTCGGGTAATTGATGACTCGCCGCAGGCTGGCGACGTCGTTCGGGTTGACGAGCAGCCGGAGGTAGGCCAGCACGTCCTTGATCTCACGGCGCTGGTAAAACGACATGCCGCCGATGACCCGGTACGGGATGTTGCCCCGGCGGAGCGCATCTTCGAACGAACGACTCTGCGCGTTGGTGCGGTACAATATGGCGAAATCCTGATACCGGTAGGTCGTCCGCACTTCGATGTCGCGAATCCTGCGTTCGATCTTCTGCGCTTCGTCCTTTTCGGACACCGCCTCGATGAGGGTGATCTGTTCGCCTTCGTCGTTCTCGGTCCAGAGCGTCTTTTCGAGCTGGTCCTGGTTGTGCCCGATGATCGAATCGGCGAGCTGGAGGATGCGCTTGGTCGACCGGTAGCTCTGCTCGAGGCGGATCGTCGTGGCGTCGGGGTAGTCCTGTTTAAAGGACAGGATGTTGGCGATGTCGGCGCCGCGGAAGGCGTAGATGCTCTGCGCGTCGTCGCCCACGACGCAGATGTTCTTATGGCCGGAAGCGAGCAATTTGGTCAGTCGATACTGCGCGTGGTTGGTATCCTGGTACTCATCGATGTGGATGTACTTCCACCGCTGCTGGTATTTCTCCAGGATGTCCGGGTGATTCGAGAAGAGGTCGATCGGCGCGATGAGGAGGTCGTCGAAGTCGAGCGCGTTGGCGTTGCGGAGGATGTTTTCGTACCGGCCGTATACCCGAGCGGCCTGTTCCTGGGCTTTTGTGGCCGCCATCCTGCGGTACTGGTCCGGCCCTACCATCTGGTTTTTCGCGCTGGAGATCAGGTGGCGGATGGACCGGGGGCTGAACTGCTTTTTGTCGATGTTGAGCTGGTCCATGACGGTCCGCACGACCCGTTCGCCGTCGTCGGTGTCGTAGATGGAAAAGTCGCGCGTGTAGCCGAGGGCTTCGGCCTCGACGCGCAGCATGCGGGCGAAGGTCGAGTGGAAGGTGCCCATCCACATACCTCTGGCCTGTTCCTCGCCGACGAGTTCGTGGATGCGCTCCATCATTTCGCGAGCGGCTTTGTTGGTAAAGGTCAGGGCGAGGATCTGGTAGGGGCGAGCGCGTCCCGTAGCGATGAGGTACGCGATCCGATGGGTGAGCGTCCGGGTTTTGCCGGAGCCGGGGCCGGCTACGATCATGACCGGGCCTTCGGTCGTCGAGGCCGCTTCTTGCTGCACGTCGTTGAGGCCGGCCAGGATTTGTGTTGCCTCGTCAGAGGCGTTTGCAGGGTCGGACGTAGCGTGATTGGTCGGGGCGTCGAAATCGAGCCGGTACTGCCGCATGATTCCTCGTCGTCGCTTCGTGTGTTGAAAGAATTGATAGTCGTATAAGATACGGATTTACTACGCGTTATGGCGGGTCGGGTTGTGAAAAAGATGTAGGTTCAGGCAAAACCCGGTGCGGCTCACGGCAGGGCCGGATCGCCCCGTTCTCCCTGCGCGTAGTCGCGCGGGGTGACGCCATAAGCCTGCCGGAAGATGCGCGTGAAGAAGCTGGCGTCTTCGTACCCGACCTCGCGGGCAATTTCGTTGACGCGGCCGGCCTGCTGCTCCAGGAGTTGCGCCGCCCGCTCCAGGCGCATGAACCGCAGGTAGGCGCGGGCATTGGGCAGGTCGGTGATCTCGTCGATCCTGCGGTTCAGCTGTCGCTGGCTCAGCCCGATCTCATCGGCGATATCGGACACCTTGATGCGGTCCAGGCGCGCCTCGATGCTAACCCGGACACGCGCGATAAGCCGGGCGTCTTCGGCGTCGACGACGATGTCGTCGGGGCCGAGGCGCTTTTTCTCGATCAGCTTCCGCCGGATGTCGATCAGGTTCTCGACCCAGGTCAACAACTCCGATCCTTTGAACGGCTTCACCAGGTACGCATCGGCTTTGTTCTTCAGGCCTTCGAGGCGCGATTCGTCGGAGGCGCGCGCGGTGAGCATCACGATCGGGATGTGTTCGAGGCCCGGCTCGTTCTTGATCGTGTTACACAGCTCGAAGCCGTCCATCTCCGGCATCATGACGTCGCTGACGATCAGGTCCGGTTTGATCTCGCGGGCGAGGCGCACCCCGTCCCGGCCGTTGTCGGCCTCGGCCACGCGGTAGCGGGCCTGCAGGAAGGCGCGGACGTAGGCGCGGACGTCCTTGTGGTCTTCGACGATGAGGATGCGCGGGGCGTGTTCCGGCGGCTCTACCGTGGGGAGGACGTCGAAGTGCGTCTCGAACCGCTCGGAGGCTTCGCTACGGGACGGCGGTTCGTAGTCGTCTACGCCGTTGACGATAGATTCCGGGGGCAGGTGCGCTTTGCCGAGGGGGATACGAACGGTAAACGTGCTCCCCTGCCCCGGCTCGCTCACCGCGTCAATCGTGCCCCCGTGCAGCTCGACGAGCTCTTTGGTAAGGGCGAGGCCGATGCCGGCGCCTTCGTGGAGGCGCGTGATCGAGTCGTCGCCCTGGCGGAAACGGTCGAAGATGTGGGGCAGCACGTCGGGCGCGATACCCTCGCCCGTATCGGCGACGCTGATCTCGGCCCACTGGCCGTCGTCGGCCTGCATGCTGAAGAGGCGCACGTCGATGGCTCCGCCGTCGGGCGTGAACTTGAGGGCGTTCGAGAGCAGGTTGTTCAGGATGCGCTCCAGCTTCTCGCGGTCGACGTAGAGCAGGATATCATCTTCCTCGGCGTCGAACGTGAGCGCGATCCGGCGCGGGGCGGCGCGCATGTTGAACAGCGTGACGATGTCCTGCACGAACGGCGCCACGTTGTAGCAGCGGGCGTGGAGGTGCAGCTGCCCGGCTTCGAGCCGCGAGAGGTCCAGCAGCTGGTCGATGAGTTGTTTGAGGCTTTCTGAGCTGCGGGCGACGAGCCGCAGGTGCTGGTCGAGGCTGGCCTTGAGCGGCCCGTGGATGCCTTCCAGGGCGTCGCGCACGGGCCCCATGATGAGCGTGAGCGGCGTCCGGAATTCGTGGGAGATGTTGGCGAAGAAGGTCGACTTCACGCGGTCCATTTCGAGGAGCTGCCGGGCCTGTTGCTCCAGCTGCGCGTTTTTGTCCCGCACCTCGGCGGTGCGCTCCCGGACCTGGCGCTCCAGGCGTTCGTTATCGCGCCGGACGGCCAGGAGCCGCCACTGGACGATGCCGAAGACGCCCAGTCCCGCGCCGACGAAGTAGAAGAACCGCGCGAGCCAGGTTTCGTACCACTTCGGCTTTACAATGATAGTAACAGAGGCAGCCTCGTCTTCTTCCAACCATTTGCCATCACTATTAGAGGCGATTGCTTTCAGCGTATACGTTCGAGGGGGTAAGTTATTGAATGTAATGGTCTCGCGATCTGTACCGTTAAAGCGCCAACCCTCGTCATAACCTTCCAGCTTATATCGGTACTGATTTTTGACCGGATTTTTGTAATGAAGAGCCGCCATTTCGAAAGAAAATTCCCGTTGGTCCGACCGGATGATGACCGTGTCCGTATACGCAATGGCTTTGTTGAGCGAAGAATCGGGATGGGGATACTGAGAAACTCCGTCGATCCTCAGATCAGTGAAAACGACATCAGGCGGATTTGGGTCATCCTTTAAATGAACTGGAAAGAAAGAGTTGAACCCATTCGCTCCCCCAAAAAACATCTCTCCGCTTTCGCTTTTGTAATAGGACCCAATATGGAAGGTGTTACTCTGCAGCCCATCACGTTCGTCGTAGTTCCTGAATGTTTCCGATTCGGGATCAAACCGAGAAAGCCCGTTATTATTGGTACTGACCCAGAGAAGCCCTTCGTCATCGATCAAAATACCAGCAACGATATCACCGGCAAGCCCATCCTCCGTCGTATAGTGGTTAAAAGCATCTCTGGCGATGTCAAGCTTATTAAGCCCACCCCCAAACGTCCCTATCCAAAGCGTACCTGCCGGGTATTCAGTGATTACCGTGATCATATCGTGGCTGATCGAGAGCGAATCTTCAGGGGCATTACGGTAATGTGTGAAAGTTTCCGAATCTCTGTCAAATCGGTTCAAGCCACCACCGTAGGTTCCTACCCATAATACTCCGCCGGAATCTTCATAGATCGGGTTTACCTCGTCGTAGCTTATGCTGGATGAGTCTTCGGGGATGTGTTGATAAGAGATAAATTGCTCCGTCTCCTTATCGAATCTATTTAATCCTCCGTCGCGAGTGCCAATCCATAGATATCCGTCTTTTGTCCCGAAAATTGAATAAATACGATTTGTCGGGCTACTCAGGCTTGAAGGATCACTGGCATCGTGAACATAATGGGAGAATAAATTACGTGATGGATCAAACCGCGTCAGGCCTCCTCCCCAGGTACCGATCCATACTAAACTATCACCATCTTCATCAAGGGCCCAGATATAATCATTGCTCAAACTATTTGAGTTTCCCGGTTCATTTTTGTAATAGACAACTTCCCGGTTCTTTCTATTTAGATTATTGAGTCCTCCTCCCAGGGTAGCTACCCATAGTGAACCATCAGCTGACTCAATGATCGGCATAATCAAACGATGACTCAGAGATTCAGTGCCTTCGCCGCGGGGTTGATGATGCACAAATCGGTTTCTTTCATATACTACCTTATTCAATCCTTCCCATGTAGCGATCCAGAGGTTCCCAAATCTGTCTTCGATTATATCATATACGTCATTATTTGACAAACTGTACCCTAGATTCACATCATGCTGATAATGGCTAAATGTACCAGTAGATCTGTTCATCAAGTTAATTCCACCATACGATGTTCCAATCCAAAATTTCCCGTCCAGATCTTCATGAATCACCCTTACATTGTTATTAGAAATACTCGATTTATCATTCTGAACATGACTATAACTTGATATTTGTTTATTATTACGGTTATAACTATACAAACCCTTTCCGAATGTGCCAAACCACATTATTCCATATTTATCTTCGTATATTGAAATCACATCATTATCCTGACCAAATTCCTCATTAAGATTCCCGTTGAGATAGTGATTCATTCTTTCTTCAGCCAGATTAATCTCAAACAAGCCACTACTACTTCCAACCCACAAAATACCAGACTCATCTTCATATATATCGAAAATTGGTGAATCTATAAAAGATTCCTGATATGGGATATCATCCGAAAAAGACTCTGTTTGGAAATCAAATCTTGCGATCCCATGGGTTGTACCAACCCAGATACCAGAAGAGCCAGAAGAGTTTAAGGAAAGGATCTCGTTACTGGCCATATTATAATTATCCAATGAAAATACTTTATTAGTATTTAGATAAGGGTCGTAACGATTTAAGCCATTTTTTGTAGCGATCCATATCAACCCATCTTTATCTTCGTAGAGATCTCTGATGTAATTATCAGATAATTCCAGGGATAAATCGTCGTTATATCTAATTCCCCTTATGTCATATCCATTAAAAACATTAAGCCCATTTTGGGTACCCAGAAAAAACACACCATGCCTACTTTCAAGTATACAGGTAACACTGAAATTAGATAAGCCTTGCTCGGTAGTTATATGCTCAAAAAATAACTTCTCGTAATATTGAGTTTGAGCGTAAGAGCTGCCAAAGACTACAAAAACACATATCAACAATGAGGAGAATCTTGCAACTCTGAGATTAAGAGGATCAGATGAAAACATTATTTCATAAAGAGTCCATCATAATTTCAATGGATCAATAATCAGTCGTTTCAGCTACCTGTGTTGGTAAACGTGGGAATACCGGCCTCCCCATTTCCCCAGGAGGTGTACATCTTATCGATAGAAGGTCTCAGGGGAAAAGGCATTTCGATACCTTCGTCGGTTATGACGATATCCCCCTGCTCGTCGCTTCGGCGAACGACGAACGAGAAGGCATTAGCGGCCGTGCGCGGTATGGGAAACGCAAACTCGGCCTGTAGGGCGAAGTACCGGCGGAATGAAGCGATAGCAGCCTCTTTGACGTCATCCCTTTCGGCATCACTGATGACGGTTTCCCCCTGGATCGTCTGGCGAGCGTCATCGAGAATCCCCCTCAGCGTCGCCAGTTGGGTGCTGATGCCGCTGGCCTCCTGGAACGGAGTCCGGGTATTGATTTCGTCGATCAGGTCAAGGGCCCCGATGACTTCTTCCCTCGTACGAACGATATCCTGTTCTGCAATAAAAAGATCCCCGGTACGCATTTCGAGGACCCGGGTACGGATATCGGCGAGCGCATTGATGGCAGCCGTGGCGTCGACTGAAGAAACTGCGGAAGCCGCATCGACGAAAGCCGGCACCGCATTCAGGGCGTCGGATTTGTACGTGGCCAGCTCGGCTTCGAGCGAACCGAGGACATTCAAGATGCGATGCAGTTCGGCTTCAAGCTCGGCAATCTCTTTTCTCGTGGTCAGGATCAACGCCGGGTTGCGCCCCGGGAACGCTTCGAGAAAGTTGCGTTTGCTCTCGATCTCACTCACGTTGTCCACGAACTCCTCCTCGGTCTCCGTGATCTTATCGCGCGCCATCAATTTCAACAGGGTATACTGGACTTCGTCCCCCCACGCCGCAGCGATCACCCTCGGCAAAACCCGTTGCAGTCTTTGAAAATCCTCTCCCTTCAACGACCACTCTATCTTCTGACCGGTCTGCAGGTGCTGATCGATATCCCTCAACGTATCGATAACGGAGAAGCACCGTGCCGTCCCTC
>CAZGHT010000034.1:0-1318 GCA_964525535.1 uncultured Rhodothermaceae bacterium | reverse complement strand
GACGGGTTTGTCGGTCGAAATCCGGATAATGAATCGCCGCCGAGGTTCAGACCGGGAATATCGATGGGCGCCGTGCCTACATTGCGCACGACGTAAGCGTCGTATACCACTTTTTCGTCGAGCGGCTTGACCGGCCACGCAAACACGATCCCTTTATCCGTGATGATGATGTCGTAACACAACCGGTCGTGGATGCCGTCGTGCATCATGGGGATTGGAGCCGAATGTTGAAACACCACGTTGTTCTGTATCAGCAATTCTGAGTCGGGTATTGCAAACGTATCCGGCCAGAAGACGTTGTTGGCAGGATCGTTGTTGGTCTCGTAATCCGCAATCAAGGTCTCGATGCGTTGGAGTATCGAATCCATCGTCGTTCGGTTTTGCCCCTGGCCGTCCAGGAAGTCGCTCCGGATCTGTAGCCAGTCTTTGGCCAGATTGCGATACAGCGAGGCTGTGCGCTCCGTGGATACCGGAAGTTCTTCCAGCCGTTCCAGTATTTCGTCGATCGCGACGCGGTACGGATTCAACCGGAGTTTTTCGTCATCGGTCAATCCGGGTAATCTCAAGAGAGCGCCCGAAAGGGTTCGGATATCTTGAAGCGCGCGATAAAAGTCGTGCCCGCCCGAAGGCTGCATGATCGCAGGCAACGGCCAGCCTGCCAGTACGTAGTGGGTCCTGTTGCTGTTGATGTATTGGACCAGCGTTTTTCCGTATACGCGCGTGAAAAACTGATCGGGGGTTTGCGATCCCGGGTCTTCCCAGACGCGCCCCATGATACGGGGATAAATCACATTCCAGACGGTATTAAACACGGAAGCTTCGATTCTCCAGGCAGGCATGGTACAGGTGAGTATTTGTTGCAGGGGGAGGATAATGAACTTAAACTAGCCACCCGAGACGGTAAAAAAAATCACCAAGATAAAAAAAGGCTTTCCTTGTCGTCTTTCCCACCCATTTCGTCGCTTATCAACATGGCTGGGATGTCGTTTTTAAGTATATTCTATGGTTACCTGATTCTGGCCTGGTACGTTATCACATCGCGCTTTCCACTTGCCTCCCTCACCGATGACTGTTTCCTCTCCGTCTTTTCGGATACGCTCCCCAGTCGGATCCTTCGCCTGGGCTACCAGACTACATATAAGATTTTTCTTTCTCGCTGCTCTGTTGCTTCTATCTGTGGCCGGCTGCAGTAGTTCGAATATCTCCCCATCCGTATATGCAGAAGATGACGGCGGCTACCAGGGTGAAGAGAATAACGGGGATGGCGAGCAAACCGGGGATGGCGAGCAAACCGGGGATGGCGAGCAAACCGGGGATG
>CAZGHT010000033.1:48770-51467 GCA_964525535.1 uncultured Rhodothermaceae bacterium | reverse complement strand
ATTAATTAGTGATGTTACGCAGGTTGTGCACAGCAGGCTGTTTGACGCGGCTTTGCAACAGTGCAAAGCCGCTCTGGCAGCACGTATGCGTATCCGGCGCGTAACATCTGTTATGTTGATGATTTGGCAGCCTACAACTGGATTGAAACTTCGATTATTGTAAAAAAGAGTGCCGGGTGGCGATTGGCACATTATCACTACTCAGACACTGCAGAGGGCATGTTTATCTCCACTGATAAGCACATGGTATCTATTCAGGTAAAAAAGAATAGAGGCCGATTTGACAACTATCAACTGACGGAAGCAGAAAAAGCCGAAGCATTTACCAACACCTATTTTTCAGGAGCTGGATCATGGTCCTGTGAAGGAAACAAGGCAACATTCACGGTTCTTCACCACGCCCATCCCAATTTAGAAGGGACGAGCAGAACGTTTGAGTTCGAATTGGAAGGCGATACGATGAAATACTGGCCACTCAATGCGGACGGTGAACGAGGAGGGATGAGTATGGCGAGAAAGGTCGAATAATTGATGTTGGTTTCTACTGGCAATGTATAGGATAGCGCCTTCCGACCGGGTGGGGAAAGCGAAATCCAGGATTGGTAAGCTGTAAGGCTGCTATTCAATCAGGTTGCCCGGATTGATGATTGTAATTCCGTCTACGTCTGGGAAATCTTTGGGATTAAATGTTACAAGGTTACTGATACCTGTGGCCAACATGAGTCCCAGAAGTTTGATGTCATGAGCACGTTTGCCACGCACTTGGTGGGTAACGGTAAGTTCGAACCAATTTGTAATTGCTTCTGAAGATTCCAATGCAATCGGGAAGCTTCGAATGAGGCTTTTGATTTCTGTTTCCGTACGTCCAACACTCCAGCCCATTTTCATCAATCGGTCGGGTGGCTACTACCCAGAATTCAGAAAGAATCTGTGAGGATATGTAACACTCGTGTCCCTGGGCAATCAAATTACGGATAGCATTTCTGGGTGTAGTCTTTTTGTCGGATTTTTCATCGACAATCTTCAAGTCGGCTACAACGGGCTTCTGTTTTGCACCAGAAGTTGTTTTGAGCTGAGCAAGAAAGGTTTTTACCATCACGTCGTGCTGGGCTTTTGGCAAAGCCTCAATGCGGTCGATAAGTTGTTGCACAAGTAAAGTCATGGCCGTCAACTGATCTGATCTTGCGTACACTAATAACGTACAGTAGTGGAAGAGGTAGTGTCAATTATAGATGATTTGACTATAAACGTCACCGTTTTTTGTATATGTCCGTCCGATTGCGAGGTGCGAAATACGCGGCTGCGCCATAATGCTGTCATGTGGCCAAGTTACCTTAACCATGATCTAAGCTCGACTTAAGCCATTTACAAAAAGCGAATAGCCGTTTTTAAGCTGTATTCTGGGTTTCGCTGAAACCCTACTACCCGAAGCACAACTTCCCCATCCGCATGCGTACAAACGACCCCGGTATCCGAGCAGGCAGGGCATCCGAGTGCTGCGCGTCAGAAACGAGGCCGTGCTGGCCGAACCCTGCCCGACATGCCGGGCAGGGCACAAGGATCGGGGCACAGGGCGCTTTCAGCGGAGACCGACAATGATACGGCGTAGTTCAGCCAGCTCCTGTTCCAGGATGGCGATGCGGGCCAGGATGGCATTCCACTGTTCCGGGGTTAGCGTGATTACCGCCGGCCCGGGTGTCGGGCTCAGCTCGACACTCAGGGGGCAATGATCCGAGAGCACATCCTCGAATCCTGCGTCGGCTGCGTCGAACACCATCTCCTCAAAGCTCCCCTCGACCAACCAGGCGGCCGCGCGGCGGTCGAGCACGTGGTGGTCGATGTACTCGGAAAACCGGCTGTTCCAGCATAGCGGCGCCCGGCCTTCGGTGGACTTGACCAGGTCGGCGTTGGCCGGGGTCCCGTCGTCGATCTCCTCCCAGAGGTCGTCCCCTTCGAGGTTCAGACGGCGGTTGAAGTCGCCCATGATGATGAAAGGGACACTCCCGTTCGCCTGGTCGTCAATCCAGCGCTCCAGTTGTGGTACCTGCCGGATGAGGGTTCGGCAATCGTCGTCGGTGGAGGAAAAAGGGTCGGAGAAGCAGCCGGACTTGAGGTGCACCGACATCAGGCGCAAGGGCTGCCCGTCTACTTCGACTGTGATGACGGCACCGGCCCGGAGACCACTGTTACCCACGCGCAACTCGATAAAGTCGGGATCGTCGGTGACCGTGACCGTCCTGCGCACGGCGAAGCCCACGCGCTGGGGGTTGTCACCGGGTTCGAAGAAGAAAGAATACTCGTTGGGATCAAAAATACGCCGGGCCGCTTCTGGGCCGTCGACTTCCTGAAGGGCCACGACGTCGGCATCGAGGCGACTGACGTAGCGAGCGAGGCGGTCGTAGTCAGCCTGGCTGCGGCGGACGCTGCCTGCATTCAGCTCGGCATCGAGCCACTCGATGTTCCAGGTCGCGAGTTTGAGAGGGGGTGACTGGGCGAGCGCGCAGGGAGTCCCGCCAATGAGACCCAGGCCCAGTAGAAGAAAGAGCAACCGGGTAGGCGTGTAGCAGGCAAGCCAGCTGAAAAACGTCGTATACACGCCCCTGGATGCGGTATCAAGAATAAGTGAGTGACAATTCGTTATCTGAAATTCAGGTTCTGACTTCGTAGGTTTCATCGCAGGATACAGCGGTTGTTAAT
>CAZGHT010000033.1:4531-48670 GCA_964525535.1 uncultured Rhodothermaceae bacterium | reverse complement strand
TGAAATTCAGGTTCTGACTTCGTAGGTTTCATCGCAGGATACAGCGGTTGTTAATGGTGACCATGTGGTAAAGCAGATCTTTGGTCTTAAGATAGGTTGAGACTCCCTCTGTCGGCAATCCTGTAATGACATCAATCATCGATCCTGATTTTGTTAATCGCAATGCGTATAATGGCAATCATACGCTTTGCGAGGATACCCATGCACATACTCCTCATGACCGTTGGTACGCGCGGCGACGTGCAGCCGTTTGTCGCCCTCGGGAAGGGGCTGCAGGCCGAGGGGCATGTAGTAACCCTGTGCACGTGCCAGCGCTTTGAGTCGTTCGTTCGCGAACACGGGCTGCACTACGCCTACCTGTCCAACGACATCCTCGACCTGATGGATACGCAGGCCGGGAAAGAGGCCATGGAAGAAACCGCCGGCGTATTCGGGTTTGCAAAAACGACGATCAAACTCCTCAAGGAGGCCAAAACGATCGTACGCAATCATCTCCACGACGCCTGGGCAGCGGCAGAAGCGGCTCGCCCCGACCTCATCCTCTTTCACCCCAAAGCCATGGCCGGGGTTCACATCGCGGAAAAGCTGGGAATACCGGTCGGTCTGGTGTTCTACCTGCCCATGATCGTCCCTACCGCCGAGCGCCCGGCGGCGCCGCTGCCCGATCTCAAGCTGGGAGGCGCGTACAACAAACTGACGTACACCCTCATCCGCATGGGCTTCAATACGTACCTGGGCGTCATCAACACATTTCGCGAAGAGGTGCTCGGCCTGGAGAGGTTTCCCCGCTCTGCCGGCGTTCGTTTTGCCGCCGGCGGCCGGCCGATTCCCGTGCTGTATACGTTCAGCCGGCACGTGATCCCCCGCGCTTCCGACTGGCCGGACGACGTTCGTATAACAGGCTTCTTGTTCCTCGATCGCGACCCCGACTGGGCGCCCCCGGAGGCGCTCCGCACTTTTCTGGAACAGGGCGATCCGCCCGTATACGTGGGTTTCGGCAGCATCTTCGGGCGCAACCCCGAACGAACCGCCGGGATCGTCGTCGACGCCCTGCAGCACGCCGGCGTACGCGGGATTATCGCAACAGGGTGGGGCGGTCTTCAGGCGAGCGATCTGCCCGATACCATCCTCCAGATCGATAAAGCCCCCCACGACTGGCTGTTTCCGCGGGTGTCGGCGGTCGTCCACCACGGAGGCGTGGGCACGACCGCCGCCGGTTTGCGTGCCGGCCGGCCGGCTGTCATCTGCCCTTTTTTCGGGGATCAACCCTTCTGGGGAAAACGAGTGTACGAACTCGGCGCAGGCAGCAAGCCGATCCCCCAGAAAAAATTGACGGCACAGAAGCTCGCGAAGGCGATCCGGGAGGTCACGACAACGCCCTCCATCCGCCAGCACGCCGAAATGCTGGGCGAAAAAATACGGCAAGAGGATGGCGTGGCTGAGGCGGTTTCGCTCATCGAGGAATTTGAAACCGGTCAACAGGCATCCTGCACATAGGCATATTGGGGGCAACGGGGAGCACTGGACTCGAACTGACAACACAGGCGGTAGCGGAAGGGCATCGCGTGACCGCCCTGGTGCGCTCCCCCGAAAAAATCACGGTATCACATTCCAATCTGCATCTCCTCCAGGGTGACGTGGAAAATCCGCAACTCGTGGAGGAGGTCGTACGTGACCGGAGGGCAATATCAACACGGCTTCGATGCGTCGAACAGGTCCGTCAAATTGAAAATTTCCCGGGCCGACGTAGCGCACTTCATGTCGAACCATTTGAACGACGACACCTACCTGAGAAAAGCGGTCAATGTGTCGTATTGAGATTGTCGTCTTTTCGACGCCGCTCGTAGTTTCGTTGGGCGAATGGATCGTGTCTGTGTCTCATCGATATATTCGCGGATTTACACGATTTCATGTATTTTTACGATAGCATCTCACGCATGAAGCCCATTATCATGTAATCCATGATCGATCGCTGCCGGCATTTAATACCATCTTCGATGGCAGAAATTAGGGCGTGGTTCAGCACAGATCGTGTACAAACCTATGAGCTGAACGTTGTTGGGCCTCATCGCTGGGATCTTGATATAGCCGCTCAAATTATCATACCTTGAATGGATGACCCTGCCCGCTGAATGCATGTATCCTGTGGGTAGGAAGTGCTCGGGACAGATAACGGAAGGGTGAACTCCAGGATAACATCCATTCTTAAGATAAGTCATTCGAGGTGATTGTGTTAGCTGCCAGGATTATCAAAAGCGTTGCAAGGATAATAGTATGTACCGTACTCTGTTTTATTTTCGCTTGTCGAGGCCCTCTTTATCAAGATTCAAATACCATGAATATTCAGCTGCTCGAAGGGACCTGGGTGCACTCGCACGAAGAGAGCACACAGGATCGGATCGTATTGAGATCCCCGGATTACGATTTTCCTCCATCGCGAGGGAGAAGAGCGATCACCTTCAACATGGATGGGGAGGTTACCCTGTACGCCCCGGGGCCCGACGATCGTCCTACAGAGAGCATCGGTGAATGGAGCATCAAAGAAAAAAGACTGAGTATCTCAGGGCCCATCTGGCCGGGGGAGTACGAGGTCGAATATTTAGACCATGAAAAAATGATCATTTCCAAATAATTCTATCCGACACCATGGCGAAAAAGTCCTCGAAATCAAAATCCGAGCAGCCGCTCCAGCGAAGATGCGGTACGATGCAGGTTCATCACCGGCTGCTGCACACCGTTCCCAACTACAGGAAGGCGCGCGAAGAAATAGAAAACCTTACCTTCCGCACCTCCATATCATCCATGGTGGCCCGCACCGGGTGTACGGTCATCCCCGTCGTGGTGCACGTGTTGTACAATACGAGCGCCCAGAACATATCGGATGCGCAGATCGAGAGCCAGATCGACGTGCTCAACGAAGATTTTCGCCGGAAGAACGCGGACGTGAGCACGACACCGGCGGCGTTCGAGCCCCTGGTTGCGGATGCGCGCATCCAGTTCGAGCTGGCTACGACGGATCCTGACGGCAACCCGACCGATGGAATCACGCGGACCGAAACGCCCAAGACCAGCTTCTCTGCCACCCTGGACGATGCCAAATCCGCAGCCACCGACGGAGTCGATCCCTGGCTCCGAGATGAGTACCTGAATATCTGGGTCTGCCCCGAAATCGTTAACGACCTCGGCAACAGTCTGCTCGGATACGCGCAATTTCCCGGGGGGCCGGCCGATACGGATGGGGTCGTCATCCTGCACTCCGCGTTCGGAACAACCGGTACGGCGGCAGCGCCGTTTAACCTGGGACGAACTACGACCCACGAAGTCGGCCACTGGCTGAACCTGCGGCATATCTGGGGCGATGACGGCGATGCCTGCTCAGGAAGCGATTTCGTCGCGGATACCCCGAATCAGGGCGGCCCCAACTACGGGAAACCCGCGTTCCCCAGTGTGAGCTGCAGCAACGGCCCCAATGGAGATCTGTTCATGAACTACATGGACTACGTGGACGACGATACGATGGTCATGTTTACCGCAGGCCAGGTCGCCCGCATGCACGCCGCCCTCGATGGCCCGCGTATCAACATCGGACGGTCGATCCCCTGCGCTCCGGTGGCGCCCCCAAAAAATCCGCTGAAGGATCTCATCAAGGAACCGATCAAGGAATTCCCGAAGGATTTGCCGAAAGATTTCCCGAAGGATCCGCTGAAAGACGTCCCGAAGGACTTGCCCAAGGACCCGCCGAAAGACATTCCGAAGGATATTCCCAAGGATTTCCCCTGGGATCCTCCCGGGAAAGGGTTTTTCGAGTTTACCGGTGGTTTCCCCGGCGTCTTTCCGGGATTTCCGCAGGGGCCCCCTCCTGTGGGAGGTACCCCCTTTGTTCTGGCCACGCCTTCCGCCTCGCCCCAGGGAGGAGGCGGGGTTACTTCAAAACAGCAGGCACTCTACGCCTACGGGCAGTTGCTCAGGTATTACGCGCAACTTCACGCCAGCGGTCAACTGGATGCGGCAGGGATGAGCGCATGGCAGCGTGCGACCGAAATGTACCAGAAATTGTTGAGCAGCTAATCGCACCAACCGGAGGCTCGTGGGCGCCGCATGCTGCCGTTCGTCCACGAGCCGTTCTCGATAGGGAAATACATTGATCCTCATTATCAGTTTTGCCGATAACGACCACGTAGAGCAGGTGAGGAAATTCTTGCAGCAGGAGTCTGTCGTCGTAGATACGTCCTGGTTCCCTTCGGCGATGAGCCTGTCCGTCAAGCTGGCCCGGTGCTGCGACAACATGGCGTTTTCTATGGTGAACGGCGAACGGATTAATCTCGACGACGTGGGCGCCGTCTGGTGCCGCCGGCTGCGTCCGATGCAGTTACACACTGAACTGGTCGACGAGACCTCGAAGCTGTTTGCCTGGTCGGAGTCCAACGAGGCATTATTGGGGGTATGGTACTCGTTGAATTGTTTCTGGATGAATCCGCCAACGGCAGACGAAATCGCGCAACGTAAAATTAACCAGCTGCGCGTCGCCAGAACGCTGGGCCTCTCCATCCCGGAAACCGTCGTGACGAACGATCCAGTGATTGCCATGGATTTCCTGCGTGAGCACGGGATCCGCAACGTGATCCGGAAGGCATTTCGGAACATCCCACAGGCGCCCCGGGAAACGAGTCTCGTGGATGAAGCGCACCTCGATCTGATCGATTCGGTGAAATACGCCCCTGTGATTTTCCAGCGGTTCGTCCCGGCAGACCTGGACTTGCGGGTGACTATCGTGGAGGACGATATGTTTGCGGCTTCCATCCGGTCGGACACCGACCACCGGGTCGACTACCGGCTGGGATTGGCCAGCGCTACCGTGAAGCCCTACACGCTGCCGGACGACGTGGCCGAAAAGCTACGCCTTCTGATGAAAACGTACAACATCGCCTTCGGGGCTATCGACCTGCGAGTCACCCCGGAAGGCGAGCATGTATTTTTAGAAGTTAATCCGGCGGGTGAATATTTGTTTATCAGCGAACGCACCGGGCAGCCCATTCCCCAGGCGATCGCCGCGTGCCTGGACCGGCACGACAGCGAGAGGTGATCTCGAGCCGGGTCATGCAGTCGATGCATCCCATCACACCGGATAGAAGACCTGGTCGGCGAGTTCGGGGTGGTCTACGAACGGATTGCGATTTCCCTGGAGCTGCACGATCCGGTCGACGCGTCGGCGTTCCTCGGTGGTCACGGGCGCAATTTTGTGCCAGTACAACAGCGTCCGCAGCGACCCGATGCAGGACGGGCCCTGCCCGGCCGGGTCGCCCTCGACGATGTGCAGCGCCGGCTCGTCGTCTTGTCCTGTGTATCGCACCGCCATATACATACAGGCCCGTGCGATCATCCCGCGGGGGTCCCACGGGCCGGAGGGTACGAGCGCTTCTTTGAGGGGCGTGTCTCGATCGAGAAAGGCATCGTAAAACAGGCCGGCTCCTCGTTGTGCGTTTTTTTGAGGGAGCGCAGGGACGATATTGTGGAGGTCGCCGTGCACGGTCGGGTGATGGCCGTACCCGAACGCTTTGGGCCAGATGTGGTCCTTGTTCCACACCTTGTATCGCGGAGTGTCTTCCGGAGATTTTTCTACCGATTGCCCGTCGTATGTGATGAGACGAGACGGGGCGTGGGGAGACGTAAACAGGTCGGCTACGAGGTCGGTGGTTCTGCGATAGGGGATAGGGGTGTGTCCCCGGGCGAGGCGTGCACTGAGCCAGGGTTTCAGGTCGCCTTGCATAGCGTCCTCCAAGCCATCGTAATAGGCGCCGACCGCTTCGCGTTCGAACGGATTTCGCCCGTTGATGGCCCAGACCAGTTTGTCGATTTCGTCCGGCCGATCGTTGCGGAGGTCCGAATAGATCGTATTGGGTGTGAACGGCGGGGCCAGCGCTGCCGGCCCTTCGGGGCAGGTCTCGAGGACGACCGGAATCACCGGTGCATCGCGATCCACCATGATCGGGATCAGGTTGTCGATCTCGAACTGTTGCCCCTCGCTGATGCCGTGGGGCCCGAACGTGACCACCATAGAGCGAATCCGCAGCGCCTCCGACTCGACGAATTCCGTCCATTCCGTGCCCGGCTTCAGGGTATGGCGATCGAGCCAGCAACGGAGGCCGCGCCCTTCCAGGTCACGGCAGAGGGCCAGGACGGCCTGCTCGTCCCGCCCGTTATGGCAGAGAAAGGCGTCCCAGTATAACGTGTCCATAGGTGTCCATAGAAAAGTGCGACGTACTGTGTACAAGGTACGAAAGGGGGGGCAAAAGCACATACGCTGGAACCCGACAGGCGATGCGTGATAGGAATACGCCCGGTTACCCTCAGCTCGTGGAGTGTGTCGCAGAGACCGGCGTGACGTCCCGAGAATCCCATGCAGAAAGCCCTCTTCGTACCATGAAATTCTTCCTCAGCGGACTATGCGTGTTGTTCATCGCCGCCGTCGGATGCAGCGCGTCGAAAAGGAGCGCGCCCGAGGGCGCTGTCCCTCTCGGACTCATCGGTACAACCTGGCAACTGGTGGATTTCGGTCCGGATGAAACAGAGCTCACCGCGCCGGAAGGCCAGCCGATCACCGCCACGTTTACTACGGAGGGCCGCCTTGCCGGGACGGCCGGCTGCAATCGTTATTTCGGCCGCTACGAGCAGGACGGGACGGCGATCGCGATCGCTGAGATAGGATCTACACGGATGATGTGCCCGGATTCCCTCATGGAGGCCGAACGACGGTTCCTCGCCGCGCTGGACGCCGTCGATCGCTGGGAACGGCGGGGGGGCCGGCTCGTCCTGATGAACGCACAGGAGGAGCCTTTGCTGCGCTTCGCAGTGCAGCCCGATGACGAAGGCGCTCCGGGCGCCGGCGCGATCGTGCCTGCGCCGGAGGGCGACCCGCCGCAGTCTGTGTGGGACGAAGCGAGGCGCCGCGGCGTTCGGGTTCGGGCCGTGGGGAATGAGCCGGGGTGGAGCCTCGAAATCTGGCCCGACGGCCGGCTGCGGTTCCTCTACGACTACGGACAGCGCGAAATAGCTGCCGATTCGTCGGCCGTGGACGAACGCCCCGCGCAGACCGTATACCGCGCCGGGGCCGGCGACCGAACCCTCACGGCCACGATCGAAGAGAACGCCTGCACGGATACGATGAGCGGGGAGGCGTTCGAGAACATCGTCACCGTGGTGTTCGGTGAGCGCACGTATCGGGGATGCGGGCGCGCATTGCGTTGATGACGGGCGAGCGCGCCGTTCTAAACCGTCATGCCAGCATCTGCGCTCAAATCTCAATCTGGCAGAACGATGTCAATCCCGTATTTACGGGATTGATTAATTCCGACCCTATTAAGCGATATGTCGAAAAAGCAAATAGATACCATTCGTTCTGAAAGCGAAAGCAAGGGTAAATCTGAAAGCACAGAACGTTCGAGGAAAAGAACGTCCGGGTCTCCCTCGGGTAAACGAAAGAAGCCAAAAGTGTCTGAAATTAATGGTTATGAGCATGTCGGTTCTCACCGAAAGAAACTCGGAGCGGAATCCCCCACGATCACAGAAGCCGATCCAGAGACGGAGTATTACTTGAAGTCGACGCTTAATTTCCTTAGAGGCTCCTGCCAAACTCTGGACCAGTCCTCGAAGCGTCTAAGTCGCATCGAAAAGAAAAGCAAGGTTATTACCAGTATCTATAAAGAGTTGTCGAAGTGAGAACGGATGGCGCTATCGTGCAACGAGAGCAACTGGACTCTCTGAGTCGAAAGTGCAGTGAGTTGGATAGGCGTCTAAATGTCCTGGAAGGGAAGAATGAAGCGGTATTCCGCGAGTCGCTCAAGGAAGCATTACTTGCATTGGGGCGTGAACACCTCCAAAAACATGGTAGTCTGGAAGGGTTTGATCCGGGTACATCCATAGATAACAGCAAGAAACAGCCAGGGGAGTAGTCGGGGCTTCAGCACTGGGCATCGTTCTGGTAGAACGCACTTCACCAAGCAAGGTCAGGTACGTCGACCACGGCCCGCCGGACTCCGACGTCATGCCTTGAACGAGAGCATAAAACAGGCCCTTTTTCGCTATCTCCGCAGCCTGTGACGAGGATTCTACAGTTTGATTCCTGCGTGTCCCTGACGCAGATCTTCATTGTTCTAGCTGAATAATCCCTATTATCTGAACATCATGCACCGTTCCAGCATCCCATCCCTGACGCTTTCCCTGTTCGCTCTGTTACTCGTCCTCGTCGTTGCCGGCTGCGACTCCAACGACAACGATGACGACGGCGGCGACCCGGCCATCGCTAACATCACCGGCCGCTGGGAGGGCAGCTTCACCCTGGCCAACACAGACTACGACATTGCGCTCGACATCGACGACAGCGCCAATATGGCCAGCATCGAGCTGGGTAACCTGACCGGGACCGGCGCGATCAGCTACGGCGCCTCCACCGACTCCGTGGGGCTCTCGGGGCTTCGAGCGCAGGCCGCTGCATCCATGAACATCGTCGGTAGTAACCAGGGCGTTTTTACGTTTAACGGCACCGTCGAAGACGGTGGAAACCGGTTGAACGGGTCCGTCGGTCTCAGCACCTTCACGATTACGGACCTGGTGATGACGAAGCAATAACGCGTCTGGGTGTCGCTGGTAAGGCCCCTGTACTTACGGCGACGCCGCGTCTGCCGGTAGCGCCGTTTCGTTGGAGACGGCAGCCGCCACTTCTGAAGGAACTTCGCCTCTGTCGAGCACCCCGCGCATCGCGGTTTCCAGTGGATCGATGAACCCGGGTTGTTCCCAGTAGCTGTTGTGGGTGAACACCCCGCTCATGCCCAGGTTGAATTCTTCGTCGACGATTTCGTCGAAGGGTCTTTCGGGGGTGTGGCTGGGCAATCTCAACGTTTTCAGGGGCCAGCCCAGGACGTCGTTGGTATCCCAGAAGCTGGTCCAGTGGAAGGCGTCGCTGGGCGGGACGAAGGGTTGTATACGGTCCAGTCCGCTCAAGAAAAGCGCCATGTTGTTGGCTGCCGAGAAAAAATGCTCCAGGGTACGCAGCTGCAAGAAATCCAGCCGATCTTGCGATTCTCCGGGGAGCACATCGTACCGCCAGATGCCGTAACCGATCTCGTTGGTGCGGCCGGCTTCCAGCTCGGCGCGGTGCACCTGAACGTCCCAGATATAATTCGAGATGAGGTGCGCGCCGTACGACTGGGAGAGGATAAACACCGGAACAGGCGTATTACCGGCAGCGGTGTAAATCCGGTTGAGCCCATCGCGAATACGTTCCTGAATCCGGGTGTAGACCGAGTTTTCGAGGTGGGCACGGTGTTCGATGGCCGACGCGTCGCCGAGGCTCGAGACGAGGAGGCGCCTCACTGCGGGAAAGGCCCGTTCGAGAATCCTTCTGAGTGCTCTGCTGAAAAGCCTCAAGAACGCCCTCCGGAATCCCCTCAGCCGGGCGAAGTTGAGGGCGCTCCTGACCAGACCATCATTGTTGATCGTTAATCCGCTGACGTTGTCGTAAATTTCGTCTTGCCGGCGCTGAATCAGGTCTTGCCAGATGACGGTTTCGAAGGCAACCTGCTCGAATTGACCGGGATCGAAGCGAGGCCTCAATGCCTCAATCAGCGCGTTGACGCGCTCTGTAAAAGAACTGTCTTCGATATCCTGGTTGTCGCCAATGCCGTGGATGAATAAAATGCCTAATCGTACCATGGGAGGTGTTTTTATTTTCACGGTACGAAAACGGCCGGTGCTCCGGTATCCCGTAGATACATGATTTTGTTGGCGAGGCTGTCGAGTACGGCCGACCAGGATGCCCTAATTATGGGTAGTGCTGGATGCATGTAATCCCGGAGAGGAGGGGGCATGTAGGGGAAACCTGCAAAATATATTATGATAGAGTTAGCTCATTGAGCTTCATGACGAAACTATCGTAATTTGACCAGTCCCGTACCCATTCTATATCATGTTACAATTTCTCACTTACGATAAACGTTTGGCCATGAAACTCCTTATTTCTATGCTGCTGTTGTTCGTTCCATTGTCTGTTGTCAACGCACAGAACTGGACCGCCGAAGAACAGGAAGTGATCGACTTTATCGAGCGCTGCCAGTCCATGAACTGGTCGGCCGATTACGACGCCTGGTTTGACGAATGCTGGGACGAAGACATCGTCTACGTCGACCCGGAATTTTCACCCACGAGCAGTATCGACCGGTCTTTTGTCAAACAGGTGCGGCCTCTGGTCAGAAAGGGGGTGACCGATCGCCACCTCAATATGACGCCCATGTCTGTAAAGGTTCATGGAGATGTAGCTGTCATCTACTATTTTGTAGAAGGGATTGAAGAGATGAATACAGGCGAGCTCTTTCGCTGGAAAGGCTACAGTTCTGAAACAGTAATCAAAAGGGATGGCGCGTGGAAAGTGATCAATAAAAACGACTGGCCGTTTCCAGGGGGGTCAGACGGTTAACGCCAGCGATCATTCCTACTCCATTATAAGGAATTCACCGGTTCATCCATTGCTATGCGACCGGGGTGGCCTTACATTCCCTGTGCATGATGCGCTACCTCGTGCTGCGAGGACCCCGATCACAAAATATAGACGCACGAGATGCATTTACCCCATAAAGACGCCTTTGTTATCATTCAGACGATCCTTGAGGAACTGGAAACGGCTCAACGCGGAGGGGCGGTCGCGGTCACCGACGCACACGGTGAGTTGATGGCGTTTGTACGGACCGACGGTTGCGCCTTGCCGTCGCTATATAATGCGATTAATAAGGCCTTCACCGCCGCGAGACGGCGCGTGCCTACCCGGCAATTCCGAGAAGAATTTCGTAAAGAAGGGTTGTCGATCTCCTATTTCGGCGACGCCCGGTATACGGGATTGGGAGGCGGCATTCCCCTGATCGTCGATGGGGAGGTGATTGGGGGTGTTGGTGTGAGCGGCCTGTCCGAGCAGGAAGATATCGACCTTGCAGAAAAAGGAATCCGGCATTTCGAGGAGCGGCAGGCGGGGTGAGGTCCCGGGTTTGTGGGCATCCACGCGAGCGCAAGGGATGCACCGGCTTCTGGCGTGTTATTCCGGTTCAGTGTACTACATCCCGGGCTTTTCCCTTTCCATGAACCGTACATGGATCCTGGGTCAAGCCCAGGAAGACGAATTCTTTTGATGCTCCGCCGGCCCTCCGGCTCTCCCACCCTTTCCAGAAAATCTGAAACGATTCGGTATCCCTTTGCAGGGAGTGCCGGATAAAGTCGTACAGCACATTCAGAGACAAGCTCTCACCCATCGTGACTCTCCTGCCATTTCTTATTAATACGTGATGATACGCAGGTTGTGCACAGCAGGTCGTATTGCCGGCTTTGAAATATGGCCTGGCCGTCGGTTTCGTCAGTTTCAGCCTTTTCAAAGCCGTCGTGGCTCAGCGATGGCGCACAGATGCGTACCATCCATTAATACGCCACATCGTGGAGGAAGCGTCATGAATCCGCAACACGGGATCGTTCGACACGTTGTCCTGGCCCTCCTGGTTGCTCAACTGTGCGGCTGCTCGGTTCTCGGCTTGGGAATCGGCATGACGAACAATACCCCGTCCCGTATACACGCAGTGTCTTCAGCCAATCAGATTCGACAGGATGAAGAAGTTACAGTATTTATGCAGAACGGAGCCAGATACCGCGGCCGGTACGCCGGTACCTCCTTCTCTTCCATCCGGGAATACCGGGAGCGCTATTGGAGTTGGCAACAGACCGAAGCTCTGGATGCACCGTTTCCCGTTCCCGGCGAGCGTGTATACGTAGTGCTTCGCTCGAACGATGTTCGAGCCGGGCGATTAGCCGGCTTCGATCCCGGTGTGGTGCTGCTCGACACGGGTCAGGCCATACCGGAGTCCATCCCTTCCGAACGCATTCACCGGATCGCCATGAAAAGCAAGCCGCCCTGCGATGCCCCGACGCTCATGCAGTGGAACGAGCGCTACACCCTGCCGTCGAGGACGACGGTACGTGTGCAGCAAGACGGCGAACTATTGATCCTGGATGCAACCGGAGTAGATCGCCTGTACGTACCCGGTAACAATAACGCCATGAAGGGGTTCTTATTCGGCTTCGGCGTAGACGTGCTGTTCTGGCTCGGCTTCTCCGGGTTGTGAGGGAGGAGGAAATCGGCGCCGGATCCGTGTGCTGGACGATGCCGAGAGGGCTCGCTAAAGACTTGCGCTATTCCCGGTCTCCGTTTGCAACAACCTGAAGTTCTTATCGTTTATCAATATGTATTTATCGATAAACAATAAGAAAAGTCATGTTTACAAGCCAACTCCCTGCGTTCCTCAAGGGAACGATGACTGCATTGATGGGCCTGATAGGGCTCGCGATTGTCGTCGCTTCGACAGTCCTGATACTGAGTTCTTCCGGGGTGCTGTCCGGCGACTCTCGGGTGAACGTTTCGGTGCCCATACAGTTTGAGCTGGACGAAGATGCGTACTCGCTGTACAGCCCGGCGCTGGGTCCCGGAGCAATCACCGATGCGAAAGCCGATCTATCGTTTAACCAGCCGGTCGATTTCCCCGTCGTTGCGGGGCTCGCTCTCGCTTTTCTCGTGCTCCTCGTTGGATTCATCGCGGTTTTTACCCTCTATCAGATGCGCCAGATTTTCGGGTCGATGGCAGACGGCGCGCCGTTCATTCGAGAGAATGTATGGCGCATCCGTGTCGTTGGCATCGTCGTGATGACCGTCGACGTGCTGCTGAGTTTGCTGCACGTGACGATCAGCAACCTGGTGGTCTCAGGTATGGAGATGGATGGCGTGCAGTTGCTGTCGCGTTTCACGCTTAGCCTGGAGCCCATCCTGGCCGGGCTGATTATCGTTGCCCTTGCGGAGGTGTTCCGGTACGGAGCAGAGTTAAAAGAGGAAACCGATCTGACGATTTAATCGCCGATGGCTATACGTATCCATATCGATCGCCTGCTGGTCGAGCGCGACATGACGTTGACGGAGCTTGCCGAACGCGTCGGCGTCACGCTGGCCAACCTGTCCATTCTGAAGACCGACAAAGCTCGGGCCATTCGCTTTTCGACGCTCAGTGCGTTGTGCCGCGAACTCGAGTGCCAGCCCGGCGACATCATATCGTACGAGGGGGAAGATCCCGCCGAGTGACTCGCTGGTGGCTGGATGTTAGTGTCGGGATACTGGTGGTCGGACCCTGGGTAGACCCCGGGCGTGTAAAGGCGTCCCGGTGGAGCGTTTCCTGACCCTGACCGCAAAGACGTCCCGTGGGACGTCTCCAGACCCCGAACCCATGCACGAACTGATCCTCCTAACCGGCATCAACGGCTTCATAGCCAAACACGTTGCCCTCAACCTGCTGAAGCACGGATACCGGATACGCGGCACGATCCGAACGCCGGATCATGCCGACGCTGTGCGAAAGACGCTGCAGGCCCACGGCGCAGATACGTCCGGGCTCAGCTTCGTCGAAGTCGACCTCAACGAGGACGACGGCTGGGAGGAGGCTGCCAGCGGCTGTGAGTACGTGCAGCACGTCGCTTCGCCATTCCCTATCGAGCAGCCGCGCGACCGGGAGGCGCTCGTCCCGGAAGCTCAGAAGGGTGCTCTGCGCGTGCTGGACGCAGCCCGCGAAGCCGGCATCAGGCGGGTCGTCTTCACGTCGTCGATGGTGGCGATGATGCACCGCCCCGATCGCCCCGAAGTGATGCCCGTTACCGAATCGGACTGGACCGATCCCGAGTGGAAGTCACTTTCGGCCTACATCGTGTCGAAAACGCGCGCCGAAAAAGCAGCCTGGGATTGGGCGGAACAGCACGGGTGGAAGGAGCGCCTGACGATGGTCAACCCCGGTTTCGTACTGGGCCCGGCCCTGGATAGCCGCACCAATACGTCGCTGAATGTGATCCAGCTTCTCATGGAAGGCGCCTATCCGGCGGTGCCGCCCGTCTCGTATCCGATTATCGACGTGCGTGACCTGGCTGAACTATACGAAAAGGCCATGACGGTCCCCGAAGCGGGGGGGCGACGTCTCATCGGTTCCAGCAGTACGTCGCTGTCGATGAGCGAGATGGGGAGCATCCTGCGAAAAGCCTTCCCGGACCGGGCCAAAAAAATCCCTACGGCCGAATTGCCCGGTTTTCTCGTTCGCTTTCTGTCGAATTTCGACCGCACGCTGAAATCGGTGACGGCGGATCTCGGGTTTGTGCCTCGTGCAGACAGCGCGTACGTGACTGAACTGACCGGGGTTCGCTTCAGGCCGGCCATGGAGGCCGTACAGGCAGCCGGGCAATCCCTCGTCAGCCACGGCATCGTGAAGTGAGTGCTGGAATTTTGAAACACATCTTTTGCACACTACTTTGGTATGCCGTACTCATCCATTGGCGGCATATGACAGGCGTCCAGGTCAATCATATTGTGCAATTCTGCAAGGCGAACCAACTACCCCGGCCGGACGTTTTTGGCTCACGCGGCAAGTACGGCGTCCGCTGGTTTCGCAACTACGACTGCGCCTACAGCGACTACTCCGCCGCCATGCTCTTCCTGGTTAGCCAGCTCAAAGAAAAAGAGCGATAGGGGGTTTCCGGAAAAGCTGGAATAAAGGATGCCCCCCCTGTGTCTAATGGGTGCCGGGTTCACCATTCTGGGGTCACGGCAGTTTGAGATGTTTTTCGCATGGCATTCGATGACAAAGATATGATGACTACAACACGATACGTGATATTGATTGCCCTGGTCGCCGTTGCCGGCTGTCAGGTCTGGCCATTCGAAATCGAGAGCTCGCCCAGGGAGATCCTGGCTATTCGAAGCGGATCCTCGTTCGGCTTCTGCGTCGGCTACTGCCGCCTCGAGCTCGACATCGACGAAGAACGCATGGCGCTAGTGGAGAAAGGCTGGGACGCGCAGCGATTTCCCGATCGCTACTGGGATCGACCCACGACGGACGAAGCATGGGACGAGCTGATCGCTCTGATCGATCTGGAACAGTTTCGCCGGCTCGACTCCGTCATCGGTTGTCCGGATTGCGCCGACGGCGGGGCCGAGTGGCTCGAGATACAGGACAGAGCCGGCGCCCGGCGCGTCACCTACGAGTACGGCAAAAGCCCGGATGGCATCGAGGCCATCGCTGATTCGCTGCGGGCCCTACGCACCCGCCTGAAAGAGGACGCCTTCGGCTCCCAGTGATCGGATCAGGAGCCCAATCGTCCTTTGACTTATTGGGGGATTCTGCGTACAATCAGTAGGCAGTAGGCAGGTCTCCGCACTCTGCACGCCGAACCCTACTCTGCACTCCGAACTCCGAACCTCGAACTCCATGCGAATGCTCTTTATTCTGTTGATCGTCGTTTTTGCCGGCTCCGTCCTGGCCGCCTTCGTTCCCCCTCAGGCCGATGAATCCGTCCGCCACGTCGTCGTATTCAAGTATTCCGAAGGCGCTACCGAAGCCCAGATCCAGGAGATCACCGATGCGTTCAGAGCGCTGAAAGACAAGGTCCCGGGCATCCTCGCGTTCGAGCACGGCGTGAACAACAGTCCTGAGGGATTAAACCAGGGATTCACGCACGTATACGTACTCACGTTCGAGAACGAAGCCGCTCGCGACGCCTATCTGCCTCACCCCGAACACGAGGCGTTCGGCACGCTGTTGCGCGGTTCGGGCATCTTCGAAGGGGCTTTCGTCGTAGACTACACCATCCAGGAGTGAAATCAGGCCAGCATGGCGATCGTCACTTCGTGCACCACGGTTCCGTCGCGCTCGAAGGCGGCGATGTTGGAGAGCGTCGTTTCGGCGATATTCCGGAGCGCATCTTCGGTAAAGAAAGCCTGGTGCCCGGTAATGAGTACGTTCGGGAACGTCAGCAGCCGGGCGAACACATCGTCTTTGATGACGTAGTCGGAGAGATCCTGAAAAAACAGATCGCCTTCTTCCTCGTAGACGTCGAGGCCGAGCGCGCCGAGTGTGCCGGCTTTAAGGGCGTTGATGACCGCCCGCGTATCGACGAGCCCGCCCCGGCTCGTGTTGATGAGCATGGCCCCGTTTTTCATCTGGCTCAGCGCATTTTCATCGATCATGTGGTGGGAGTCCGGTGTGAGTGGGCAGTGGAGCGATACGACGTCGGATGCCGCGAAGAGACCGGGCAGGGCCACGTATTCGACGCCGAGCGCTTCGCAATCGGGGTTGGGGTAGGGATCGTGTGCGAGCACCCGGCATCCGAATCCTTTCATGATGCGGGCCGTAACCGTCCCGATTTTACCGGTGCCGATGAGACCGACGGTGCGCCCGTGCAGGTCGAAGCCGAGCAGGCCGTTCAAGGCAAAGTTGGCTTCGCGCGTGCGCGCGTAAGCCCGGTGCAGTTTCCGGTTGAGGGCGAGCACCATGCCCACCGTGTGTTCTGCGACGGCATAGGGGGAATAAGCCGGCACCCGAGCAACACGCATCCCGAGCTCATGCGCTGCTTTGAGGTCTACGTTGTTGAAGCCGGCGCATCGCAGGGCGATCAGGCGCGTTCCCTGCTCGAACAGCGTATCGAGCACGGTGGCATCGAGCATATCGTTGACGAAAGCGCATATGACGGGGAATCCGCCGGCGAGCCTGCTCGTAGCCGGTTTAAGCGGCGCCTCGAAGTACGTCAGATTGAAACGATGCCGGGCATTCGCCGCGTCGAGGAATTGCTGGTCGTAAGGCTTGGCGCTGAAGACGGCAGTATTCATGGAGGCGGTTGGCCATACAAAAAGGACGTTGAGGGGAATCGAGGTGATCACAAAATAAAACAGATGCTCTCGTACGCCTGCCGGGGGGCTCCGGTTCTCCGTGTAGGGGAGCGTCTCGGAAGGCAGCGGCAGAGGTTTATGCAAGGGAAGCTGCCCGTGTAAGAGGGACGGCCGAGAGGATTCAGGCAATCCCGAGAACTGCGTAAAATCAGGCGATTTAGAATCGATGAAGCATAACACTATGCTGTACAATCCGTAGGGTTGTAGCTCACAAGCGCTCAAAATCAACGAACTGATCACAAAGATGAAGTCACCCATCCTTTATTTTGTACCGGTCTTCCTGTTCATGCTGGTCCCCGAATCGCTCCATGCCCAGGACGCCGAGGATACGGGCAAGTGGCAGGTGTCCCGAACGGACGACTACGTGGACATCCTGCTGCCTGAAGACTATACGAGCCGGCTCTTCGGCATTCGCTGCGAGAACAAACGGCTGCTCGCCTTTGTCGTGTGGGACGAATTCGTAGGGACCCGGCCGAGGGTCGAATACCGCATCGACAAACAGGTGCCGAAGGAGCTGGTCTGGAACTCCGGTTCCGACGGCAAGTCGAGTTTCTTCCCACCCAGCCGGGTGATCGAGTTCATCCGATTCCTGGAAGGGCACGAGACCCTCGCGGCGAAAGTCACTCCCGTCGGAAAGGCGCCTCTACGGGCCGAGTTCGACATCCGGGGGATTGATGCGGCCCTGGCCCCGATCCGGGAAGCATGCGATCTCGATTGACGGATTGAATGCATGGATGCAGCAATTGCTGCGTTGTAGGACGAGTAGCTAAAATCATGGAATCCAGGGATAGACTGTTGGATATCCAGTTGTTAGTTACTTATTATAGCAGCCGCTTCACTATCGCCCTACAGAGCAGCACCGACCATGGCCAAAAAGACGACAAAGAAAAAAGTAAGCAGCGTTTCCAATCCACCGCTGAGCCCCGGCAAAGACCATTTCATAGACGCGAAAGACCTGGACCCGGCCATGTTTCGGCGCCTCGTGACGCGCCGGATCCGGATGAAGCACCCGGATAAAGACTATGAACTGCCGGAAGAAGAAGAGAAACGGCGCGACTTCGAGTCGCAGCTCGAAAAGATCAGCGAGGAGATCGACTTCCTGCCGGTGGCGTTTCTCACCGACGGCGCCATGCGTTCCCGGGCGGTCTGCCGTATGGTGGTTCCCTCCATCCTGGGGCGTTCCCTCGGGACCGGCTTCTTGATCACGCCGAACCTGATCATGACCAACAACCACGTGGTCAGCAGCCTCGAGGAGGCGCGGGAAGCTACCGCAGAGTTTCAGTTCGAGTCGGACCTGAGCCCGATCGTCGTCGCGCTTCGGCCAGATCGATTCTTTATGACCCACGTGGAGCTCGACTTCACCATCGTCGCCTGTGACGGCAGGGGAATCTCAGACATCACGCCCATCCCGTTGTTGCGGAATCCGGCCCTCGTCACTCGCCACGAGCAGGTCAACATCATCCAGCACCCGCGCGGCCGCAAGAAGGAAGTGGCGCTGCACAACAACAAAGTAACACGGGTCATGGACAAGGTCATCCGGTATTCTACCGATACCGAGCCGGGGTCCTCGGGGTCACCGGTGTTCAACAACAACTGGGATCTCGTGGCGCTGCATCATGCCGGCTTCAATGAGAACGGCACCGTCTCTAACGAAGGGATTCGTATTTCGACGATCATCGACCGCATCATCCGCCGTGCCGGTGGAGGAGGGTCCGAAAACGATCGGGAAATCATGAGCGAGCTGCTCGCCGACGTGATGGACTCGTCGCCGATTCTCGGCTTCTTCGGCACCGAAGGGCTCGGGGTCGGCGAGATGGAAGTCCAGGTTAACGGCTTCCAGGGAACGCCCAACTTCGCCGACATCGGCTGCTGGAACATCGAACACTTCAACAACCGCGTGGCTGACCGGCGCGTCGAAGAAGTCGCCGAAGTGGTGCACCAGCTCTCCCTTGATGCGTTCGGGCTGACTGAGGTCGAGAACGGCGCCATGCGCCGGCTCGTGCAGGATCTCAATGCGCAGGGATCGCGATACGATTACGTTCTCCGCGATACCCGGGGAAGCCAGGACATCGCCGTCCTTTTCGACACCGATACGACGGAGGTCGTGCGCCGCAAAGACATCGCCGATCGAAACATTTCCCGGCTTCGTGATCGAACAGACGCCAATAAGACGGCTTTTCCTCGATTTCCCCTGTTCGCTCAGTGTACGGTCAAGCATGAAGAAGGGGATACCGTCGAGTTTATCATGATCGTCGTGCATCTCAAAGCCTTCGGCGACGTACAGAGCCGGTCCCGCCGTCGCCTCGCGGCAAAAAATCTAGCCGAAATCATCGAAGACATCCGGGAAAACGAAGATCTCCCGGTGGTGCTCTGCGGCGACTTCAACGAGAAGCTGGACAACGATGTGCTCAGCTCGCTGACCGAGACTCCGGATCTGTTTCCCCTCACGGCCGACGACGCGACCGACGGAGCCATCTCGTACGTCGGCCGGCGCTTCCGCTCCCTGATCGACCACATCATCGTGAGCCGCGACCTGCGCCTGGGTGAGATCTCCGGCGACGACGCGGCCATCGTGCGCCTCGACCGCTCCGTGCGCGACTTCAGCGACGACATCTCGGACCACGTGCCGCTCGTGTTGCGCCTCATCTTGCGCGACGAGCCCAGGGACGTTGAGCCCGATACGGGAGACGGAGATGCGATTCTGCTCGATATTCCTAGCGGGTCCTCACAGGTCCGTGTCGGCTTCGAGTGAGCCCTGGCGATACGGTATCAAACAAAAACGAACAAAAACGAAGAACGCCTCAGGAGATACCCCCGAGGCGCTCTTCATATCTGGGCAGGACTGCGGGCAATTTTACCGGACCCGTATGAGCTGGCGCGTCTGGCCGGCTTCGCCGGCGGTCAGCGTGTACAGGTACACGCCGTTCGGCACCGGCCGGCCGGCGTTGTCCAGACCGTCCCAGACGAACTCGTACGCTCCCGAAGGCAGGGTGCGCGCGTCGAAACGCTTGACCTCCTGTCCCATCAGGTTGTAGATCGTCATCGTTGTCTGCGCCGGTGCGTCGAGGGAGTACCGGATGGCAGTCTGTCGGGAAAACGGATTCGGATAATTTTGCTCGAGCGTGAATGGCTGCACGGCGGCCTCCGGCGCGTCTTCTACACTGACGCGGCTCAGGTCCGGGAAGTACTGCACCGTAAGGCTGCCGTATACGGATGCTGTGCCGTTCCCGTCCTCTTCGACGGCATTGTTGGCTACGGCGTAGAAGTCGTAGGAGCCGGCGGCGTCGATGTCGTATACCCGGGTGTGAGAGAAGGCCGCTGTGTTTCTGTTGCCGCCGTTGAGCTCGACCTGAACGTTGCCGTCGTTGGCCGACCAGCTAGGGGTGTTGCTCGCCGCCAGGATCAGCCGGTCCGCTGCATCCGGGTACCCGCCCCCGTCAAAGTGGACGATTACTTTTCCGGGGAGCGGCGCCTCGACGGAGATCTGGCCGAGTGGGACCTGGGCCGTGCGGACGTCGATGTTGGTTTCGTTGATGCCCTGGTGGAATAAAAAGGGCCCCGTCGAAGGCTCCGGATAGAATTCGACGGTCAAACTGGCGTATATGGATGCCAGGCCGTCTCCGTTTTGTTCGACAAAGTTCTCGGCGACGGCGTAAAAGGAATGCGTGCCGGCATCGACGTCATATACCCGGGAGTGCGAGAACGAGGCCTGGTTGACGTCTGCATCCATTGCTGCACAGGTCGTGTTGCCGTCGTTCACGCTCCAGTCGGGCATATCGCTCGCTGCCAGTACGATGCGGTCTCCCACATCGGGTATGCAGAGGCCGTCGAAACGGACCAGCACCTTGCCGGCTTCAGCCACGGTGATGGCCTGTTCGGCGAGCACCACCGCGTCCCCGCGTACGTTGGTGTTGGTCTCGTTGATGTCCTGGTGGAATGCGGCTGCGTCAGTGGCGCCGTCGGCGAAAAATTTGACCGTCAGGTTGCCGTAAATCGAAGCCATGCCGTCGCCGTCCTGCTCTACGGAATTCTGCGCCACGGCATAAAACGTGTGCGTGCCCGCCGCGACGGTATACGACCGTGTGTGCGAAAACGATTGGGCGTTGATGTCCCCGTTGATGATCTCGAAGCTCACGTTGCCGTCGTTGGGCGACCACGTTGGGGTGTCACTGGCTGCCAGGATCAGCCGGTCGCCGACGTCGGGAAAGGCGTGGCCGTCGAAGTGGACGAGCACCGTGCCGTTCTCCGGCGCCGTAATGGTGATCTCTGCCAGGGTTTCGGTAGCGGTACGGACGTCGAGGTTCGTCACATTGATGCTCTCGTTCCATACCGGAACCTGGCTCATGACGGGTAGCGCCGGCCCTAAGAAGAGTGCTGCCAGCATCAGGCGATAGTAGACCGTGTTCATGATGGTGTTGGTTGTGTTGAATTGTAGTGCATTTGGGTGATATCGTGCGCAAAAGTCAGCAGGAAACCCGCCAGAATTCGTTTTTGCGCGCATAACGGGTGTATATTGGTATATAACAGTCCTCACGTAGAGGCAGTATCTCCTGAAGATTGGGCCGTTGCAGGGGGAGTCCCGGCCTCCTCTGTCGACGCTTTCCGGAATCGACTTTACATCGACCCCGGATTGCCGATACCCGATAGAGCGGCTTCCGACTCCAGATTTTGAGCTGCGCCGGGTTTTCGGGCTTGTTCTTAACAACTTTTTAATGGTGATTTCGTATCATAGAACTGTCGAGCCACGAAACGAACGTCTATGAAAGCGCCTAAATCAGAATTGACCAAACGCATGTTGTCCAATCGCAAGTCGATCGAAGCGTTTTGGGATGCATTGGACGACAATAACAAAGCCATTCCGCTCAATGGAAAGATGGTGTACATTCGTCGGCTGCCGACGCGGGTGCCCCGTCCGAAAAACAAGTAGTTTCCCGGATACCGCTGCCGGCGGCCCGAGGTCGGCCGCGTGGAGGTCTTGTCGTTCAGGCCATATCACTGAGGCCAGACCAGCATGAGTATTGCACTTCCGGCTCTCCTGATCACGCTGCTCATTCTTCCCGGCGTCCTCCTTTCTTATTGCTACCGCAAGGGATTATGGCGCAGCCCGATCCAGTTAGGTCCCTTGCAGGACGAGATCGGGCGCGGTGTGCTCTGGGCCATTCCCATCAACCTTGTCGCCTTCACGCTCGCCGACGTACTCCCGACCCCTGACGTGGATTTCGACGCGCTGGTATGGCTGCTCACCGGATATGACGGCATGAACGCCGACCAGGTGAGCATGTATATGAAGTCCATTACGTCCTATCCCATTTCTATCCTGGGGTACCTGTTGATCGTCAACCTGTCCGGAGCCACCCTGGGCTTTTTGCTGCATTATCTGGTTAGAAGGTATCATTTCGACTTGAAGTACGAGTTTCTCCGCTTTAAGAACGAGTGGCATTATCTGTTTTCGGGAGAAGCGCGTTTCTTCGAGTTGAGCCCCAAATTCATCACGCGCACCTACGTGAAAGAGGCCGGTCTTTCTGCTACGGGCTTCGCCTTCGTTACGCTCGCCCTCGAACAGGGTAAAGACGTCTATCTCTACCGGGGTATATTGTCGGATTATTTCTTCGAACGCGGGGGGCACCTGGATAAGATCATCCTGGAAGCGCCGGAGCGGCGTATCATCACAGCGGACGAAGGCGACATGGACCCATTCGACATGGACGATCGGTTCTATCGCATCGAGGGCGACTTTTTTGTCATCAAGTACAAGGAAGTCAAGAATCTGAATATCTACTACTTCGCCATTTACGAAGAAGACGAGACGATGGCGGCCCCAAAAGGGGATGAAGCGTCGGTTTCGGACGCGAACGACACAACGGAAGAGAAGACTACCCGGGCCGAACCTGAATCATACCGGGGTGTACGAAACCAGGAAGAGACCTGAAGTCACGCCTTACAATCTATGCACCGTTTACACGATCTTGCAAAGCTGATGAAAGGGAAGCGGGCCGTGGTGCTTACGGGAGCCGGCTGCAGCACTGAATCGGGCATCCCCGACTATAGAGGACCGCTCACGCGCCAGAAAGCTCGAAATCCGATCCAGTATCGGGCTTTTGTCAGCGATCCCGATGCCCGGGTTCGGTACTGGTCACGCAGCCTGGTCGGGTGGAAACGCATGGATAACGCCGCACCGAATACGGCTCATTACGCCATTGCTGAGCTCGAACAGGCGGGGCACGTCTGCGGGGTGATCACCCAGAACGTCGACCGGCTTCATCACAAGGCGAGAAGCCGGCGCATCGTCGAGTTGCACGGCACCCTCTCCGAGGTATACTGCCTCGGGTGCGGCCTCGTGGAGCGCAGGCGCACATTTCAGGAGCGGCTCAAGACGTTGAATCCGGATTGGGATGAAACCGTGGAAGAGATGGCTCCGGATGGCGACGCAGAGCTCGGCCGTCGAGATCTTTCGCAATTCAGGGTGCCTTCGTGTTCGCTCTGCGATGGCGTATTGAAGCCGAACATCGTATTTTTCGGGGAGAACGTCCCCAAAGAGCGGGTGGACCGGGCCTGGCGCCTGTATCATGAAGCCGACGTGCTCCTGGTCGTCGGGTCCTCGCTCGCTGTTTTTTCGGGGTACCGGTTTGTGCTAAAGGCAGCCCGTGAAGGGCTGCCAGTCGCTATTGTCAATCTCGGGTCGAGCCGGGGCGATCGCCTGGCTGCATGCCGCATCGATCAGAAAGCAGGAACCGTGCTGCCCGATCTGACCAGAGCACTCGCAATGGCGGCCTGAGATCAGTTCAAGTGAATGAATCCGACCGGGGAGCGCCAGAGGGATCCGTATGCGATGTCGTCGGAAGAATCCTCGGACTGGTCCTCCTCGGGCACGGCGTCGACCTCTGCGAGCGAATCGTCATCCACGTCCGGCGCCTCATCGGCAGTGAACGTTCCATAACCGGAGCCAATAGGTTCGCCCTGGCTGTCGAATAACCGGGTTTCTACGGTATAGAGAGCCTCGTCGGTGTGCACGAGCCTCGCCACGGAAGTCAGCGGCCCTGCATGCACATCTGTCAGGCCGTACAGGTTGAAGGACTCATTAGTGACAACCTGGGTACCTACCAGGCTGCTGGCGGCCAGGGTCGCTGCGTCCAGCATCAACTTCGCGTACACGCTGCGGTCGACGTGGTTGGCGGCTGTGATGTCTGAGGCTTGCGTCATGTACCGAATGCGGGCCTCGCCAAACGTGATGGCGATATCTTTGGGCGCGTATGGGTTGGATGGCGCATCGGTAAACCGTTTTACAAGCTTCACCAATTGTTTGAGTCTGGTCATATGAGATAGGCCTCGATGATGAGGACATTTGTTTATCAATCTATTATGCGTTATAACACGCATCAAAATCATACCAACTCCTTTTAGCTGTCACAATGGCATAAATGTGTGCTGTCAGGTCTGGGGTTCGGGTACAGCCCTGAAGGGGGTGATAAATCTGGACGAAGCAGTTCACAATTTCATGGGTTACCGGGCTACATATAAACAGACCCGGCCTTCAGGTCGCATGGATGAAAGACGACAAATCAGTGCTCAGATACGAATGGACGTTTTCGTGCACGCTATTGTCGTCCTGTAATCCGCTAGTACGCTTATCTAAGTGATGTAACGCGAACTGTGCACAGCAGCCTGGTTTACGCGGCTTTGCATGGTTGCAAAGCCGCTCTGGCAGCACGTATGCGCATCCGGCGCGTAGCATCTGTTATCTAAATGTAAGCTTATTAATTCATCCCAACCCAGAGACCCATGAACGAAACCGTCGTCCCAATCCGATTAACACGCCGTGAACTCGAGGTGCTCTGCATGATGGCTGAGGGATATACGCAGAAGGAGATTGCTGAGCGGCTGTACGTGAGCCCCAATACAGTGAACAGTCACGCGCAGCACATCTATGAAAAAACGGGGGCCCGTACCTGCGCTAATGCAGTGTACATATCATTCCACGAGATACAGTCTTTCAAGAAGAAAATCTAGAAAATCTAGACACAGTAGTAGTTAGTCCACTGCCCATCAAAGGTCAGTGTAGGGCTGTCCGGGTTGTTCCTGTCCGGGTTGTTCCTGTCCTGATTGTTCGCAGCAATCCGGCCGGTTTCCTATGCTGACCTTTTTCCCTGCCGGGCAAACGACAGACTTCAGCCGACCCATGAACGAACAATGTGTGTCGTTCCAATGATCGTTTGCGATGTTCGAATCGCGTTGGATCTATTTATAGGGTACTGCGCGCCTGCTTTCAATGCAATCCTGTAAATCTGCCATTTTCTGGAAACTGGATGCCGGATACTGGTTTCTGGGCTAAAGGTCTGCACACCGCACTCTGCACACCGCGCCCCCGTGCACGCGACAGGCTAAATTACTATCTTGCGTCCGTTCTCGAATTCCATACCATATAATGGCACAGGCAACACATGGCAGAAGCGGACGCGAAATTGATGTTTATCTTTCCCGGGCAGGGGTCTCAATACGTAGGGATGGGCAGCGATCTGTACGAAAGGTACGAAGTGGCTCGATCGGTGTATGCAACAGCGAACGACGTGCTGGGATTTGACCTGCAGGCGCTCTCGTTCGAGGGGCCGGCGGGGGAACTCGACCGGACCCGGTATACGCAACCCGCTCTCCTGACGCACAGCATTGCCTGCCTCGAAGTATTTCGCGATCTGACGGGGGGGCGGGTGAAGCCGGCTACGGCTGCGGGGCATAGCCTGGGCGAGTATTCGGCTCTCGTGGCTGCCGAAGCCCTCACGTTTGAAGAAGCCTTGAGGCTCGTCCAGCGGCGTGGCGAACTCATGGGCGAATACGGCCGCGGCAAGATGATGGCCTTTCGGGCCGACCTGGAGACGGTGCGACCGCTGGCCGATCGTTTCTTCTGCGGCATTGGGGGGTGCAACTTGCCCGATCAGACGGTAGTCGGTGGGGCTGAAGAAGACTTGCAGGCGCTGTCTGCCTACGCCGAAACCGTCGGCCAGCGCGGCATCCCGCTCAATACCGAGGGGGCATTCCATACGTACCTGATGGTGTCGGCGGCTGAAGCGTTCCGGGAAACGCTCGACGCCGCCACGATTTCCCCGCCGGCCTTCCAGGTGTTATCCAACTATACAGGAGACTATCACGCCGACGACCCCGAGCGCATCAAGGCGTACCTGTTCTTTCAGCTTTTTAACCCGGTCAAGTGGATCTGGGGGGTGCAACAGGCTCTTCGGGACGGCGTCGAATCGATCATCGAGTTCGGCGGCGGCATCGGCAAAGGCGACGGGCCAGCATCCAAACGACCGAATCTGCAAGGCATCACGAACAAGGCATACCGGAGTCTCGATGTAAGCGGGACGTATCTGCCCGTGATCAACGTGGACACTCTCGAAAGTACGGTCCAGGCCCTGGAGGGGTGACGGGTTTCTGGCTGCTGGATGTCGGACTTGCGTTTCGAACAGGCACAATTTCAGCCCTCTAGCGGACCCCGGATCCCTTTTCCACACATTCTGAACCGAATAGTGTCACTTTAGGCACTTTTCAGGCGGTGGAATTGTCGTCTATTAAAGGCGTTTTTTCAGCATGTCTTCGTTCGCGTTATCGAACGTCAACCCTCCCCCTGACATCGATCACTGTATCAGTATCAATCAATCGCATAAATGGATCGCATCAGGACTTCCAGGAAATCGAGTGTCCCCAAAAAGCACCTGTCGAAATCACGCACCTACTTCGTGTGTATTCTGACCGTCTGTTTCTGTTTGCTGGCCTACGTGCTCATGCACTTTGCCGAGGGGACGTACGATGATATTCTCTTCCAGCAACGCGAGATCAAACCGGTCAAGACGTATACGACTCGTGCGCAACCGCTTCCTGCTGTTTCAACGCATTCCGCAGCACCTGAGCCGGGTGCAGGGCTATTCGGTTAGCGCCGTCTTTAATCTGGTGGCGGCAGCTGAAGCCGGGGGCGACGATCAGAACGTCGTCATCGGTCTGGTTCACGGCCGGCAGGAGCCTGCGTTCCGCCATTTTCAGCGATATGGCGTAGTGCTCCTTCTCGTAGCCGAATGAGCCGGCCATACCGCAGCAGCCCGAGTCGACTTCCTCGACCTCGTACCCTTCCGGAAGAGAAAGGACCTTTCTCGTCGACGCCGTGCCGACGAGTGCCTTTTGGTGGCAATGGCCGTGAACGAGCACTGTGCGGGGTGTCGCTTCAAAGTCGAGGTCCAGGGTTCCTCCTTCGATTCGTTCTGCGATGAAGTGCTCGAACAGCACGGCGCGTTCGGCCACCATGGCCACGCGCGGGTCGCCGGGCAGCAGGGAAGGATATTCGTCGTGCAACGACAACAGGCAACTCGGCTCCAGCCCTACGATGGGGAGCCCTTGCTCTGCGAGCGGTGCGAGGCGGTCGATGGTCTGGAGCGCTGCCTCGCGGGCCTGATTAACCAGGCCCTTCGAGATCATGGGGCGGCCGCAACATCCGTGCTGGGACAGCAGGACCTCGAAGCCGGCCGCTTCCAGGACTTCAGTGGCTGCTATAGCGACATCCGGGCTGTTGTAGGTGTTAAACGTATCGTTGAACAGTACGACCGGGCCCAGTGGGGCCTCTGAACGAGGCGTGCGCTGCGCGAACCACCGGTTGAAAGGAAGGCGCGCGAATGAGGGCAGGGTGCGATGCCGGCTGATCCCGATCAGCGTGTCCAGCAGCCATCGCACGAGCGGCAGGCGCATGGACGCATTGGCCAGGGGAGCTACCCAGCCGCTCGACCACCGGCTCAGCTGCGGAATGCGCCCGAAGAGCCGCGTCCGCAGCGGCGTCCCGTTTTTGGCGTGGTACATGGCCAGGAATTCGAATTTGATCTTCGCCATATCTACCGATGATGGGCATTCCGCCTTGCACGCCTTGCACTCGATGCAGAGATCCATCACGTCGTACATCCGCCGGCTGGTGAGCTCCTTATGGGGTAATTTCCCGGAGAGGGCAGCCCGGAGCGCATTGGCGCGGCCCCGGGTCGAATGCTCCTCTTCGTGCGTGACCATGTAGCTCGGGCACATCGTGCCGGTCGTACGCTTCCGGCAGATGCCTGCGCCGTTGCACATCTCGACGGCCCGGTGAAAGCCCAGATCCGGCGTGAAGTCGATATGCTCCTGGAGCGGGACCACCTGGTAAGAGGGGCCGTACCGAAGCTGTTCCGTCATCGGGCCGGCGTTGACCACCATGCCCGGGTTGAGGATGTTCTTCGGGTCGAAAATGTTTTTGGTCTCACGATAGAGCTGGTACAGTTCCGGGCCGAAGAATTGTTCGTTGAACTGGCTGCGGGCGCGTCCATCGCCGTGTTCACTGGACAGGGAGCCCCCATAGCCCTTTAACAGGTCGACCGAAAAAGCGGTGATTTCCGGGAGTTTGGCGACTTCCGAAGCTTCTTTTGCATTAATAAGCGGCCGAATATGCACGCAGCCTGCACTGGCGTGTGCATAATAAGCCACCCGGGTGCCCCGGTCGTTGCAAAATTGCTCGACCTTGGTGACGTATTCGGCCAGGTGATCGACCGGTACGGCAGCGTCTTCGATGAACGGGATCGGCTTGTGGTCGCCTTTGATGCTCATCAAGAGGCCGAGCCCGACCTTGCGCACCGTCCAGACGTTTTGCTGCTGTTGAGGATCGAAGGCCGGCACGACCGTCGTCGCGTTGACGCCCTGGTGTTTCAGGTGTTCGACGAGGCGGCTGACGGCTGCTTTGAGTTCGGCGTCAGACTCGCCATAGAATTCCGTGATCAGTACACAATTGGGCCTACCCTCGATGAATGAAGTCATCAGGCGTGCGTATTCGGGTACGTCGCGGCACAGCGTGAGGCCCAGGTTGTCCAGGAGTTCGACGGCTGAGGGGTTCACCTCCAGGATGATCGGTACGGCTTGAAGGGCCTCGAAGAGGCTGTCGAAGTGAACGATGGCCAGGGCCGTACGGGAAGGCTTCGGGACCAGGTTCAGCCTGATCTCCGTCATGACCGCGAAGGTGCCTTCCGCGCCGCAGACGACGTTGGAGAGGTTGAAGCGGTCGTCGGCATTGGGATATTTGAACGACCCACCATGGGGTATGAGGCGGTCCAGGTTGTACCCGCCGCAGCGGCGCCAGTGCCGGGGGGTGGCCTTTCGGATGATGTCCTGGTGAGCGGTATCGCCCACGAGGCCGGCCAGGTCCCGGTAGATGGCGCCTTCGAGGCCGGCGCGGCGCTGCCGCTGGTTCAGCTGCTCGGCGTCCAGCGGTTCGAACCGGGTGCGGGTGCCGTCGCTCAGGATGACGTCCATCTCGAGGACGTGGTCGGCCGTCATGCCGTACATGATAGAATGACTGCCCGTGGAATTGTTCGACACGATACCGCCCATAGCTGCCCGGTTGCTGCTGGCGGGGTCCGGGCCAAACAGCAGGTCGTAGGGGGCCAGCTGCAGGTTGAGCTCATCGAGAACGAGGCCCGGCTGGACGCGGACCCACCGCTCCTCGGGGTTCACTTCGATGAGTTTGTTCAAGTGCCGGCTCAGGTCGATCACCAGCGCTTCGTTGACGGCCTGGCCGGCGAGGCTGCTGCCCGCCGTACGTGGAAGCAGCGGGATCTCGTATTTCGACGCCAGCTCGACGGCAGCCTGGATCTGGTCGGTATGTTCCGGGAGGAGCACTCCGTACGGCATCGCCTGGTAGATACTGGCGTCCGTACTGTAGAGAATCTTGCTGTAGGTATCCGTTCTCAGAGCGCCGTTCACCTGTTTTCTGAGGTCGGATAGAAAGTCGGGGAGCGCGGAGGGTAGCTGCATGGGAGTGGGAAGATGAATCGGGGATCATTAAAAAGACCGTAGAGACGTCCCGGTGGTACGTCTCCACAGGTCCGGGATGTCTCTAACCGGAATAATCTACCTCATCCCAGGACGGTCTTCAGCGCCATCAGCAATCGGTCTACCGTGTCGGGGCGGCTGTTGTATCCCATGAGACCGATGCGCCACACCTGGCCGGCGAGCTGGCCGAGGCCGCCGGCGATTTCGATGTTGTGCTCCAGGAGCAGCGTCCTGGAGACGGCTTTGGCATCGACGCCTTCGGGAACGCGGACGGTAGTCAGGCTGGGCAGGCGGATTTCTTCGCTAACGTGGCATTCGAGTCCCAGTTCTGCCAGGCCGTCCCAGAGCCGCTCGGCGTTGCGGCGGTGGCGCTCCCAGCGCGCTTCGAGTCCTTCCTCCGCGATCAGGCGGAGCGCCTCGCGGAGCGCGTAATTCATGTTGATCGGCGCCGTATGGTGATACGTCCGGTTGCTGCCCCAGTAGTTGGAGACCAGAGACATATCGAGGTACCAGTTGGGCACCTTCGAGGATCTCGCGTTGAGCTTGTCGACAGCCCGTGGCCCCAGCGTAAACGGGGACAGGCCTGGCGGGCAGCTGATGCACTTCTGGGTGCCGCTGTAGGCGGCATCGACCCCCCAGGCGTCGAGCATCAAAGGGACGCCGCCGAGGCTGGTTACCGTGTCGATAAGCAGGAGACAGTCGTGGGACCGGCACAATTCGGCGACGCCTTCCAGGGGCTGGCGGGCGCCGGTCGACGTCTCGGCATGGACGAGACCCAGTATAGCCGGGCGGTGTGCTTCCAGGCCCGCTCGCAACTCGTTGAGGTCGAAGGCCTGCCCCCATGCTTTCTCGAGGCGGTGCACTTCAGCGCCGTACCGGCCGGCCATGTCGACCATCCGTTCGCCGAAATAGCCGTTGCACCCCACCAGGACGCGGTCGCCCGGTTCCACGAGGTTCGCCAGAGTGGCTTCCATCGCGGCGCTGCCCGTGCCGCTGATCGGTATCGTCAGTGGGTTATCCGTCTGCCAGGCATACCGGAGCAATTCCTGGATCTCGTTCATCAGCTGGATGAACTCGGGGTCGAGGTGGCCGATCTGATGTGTACTCAGGGCCTGCAGCACCCGGGGATGTGCGTTCGAAGGCCCCGGTCCCAGTAAGAGCCGGGGAGATACGCTGAGCTGGGTGGTGTCGATGCGGTGCGTTTCATTCAGGGAAAGGGTATCGGTAGACATGGTCAACGCTGTTTTCTGCCAGTAAAGTCATTAATAAGGGTCATACAGGGAAGACCCAATGTAGCACACAGCGGGGACTTGCGCATCTTTCTTTTTGCGGGGCCTGGATTAACCTGTTCGAAGCCCCTTCGCGCCGCGAAAGTTCACCTCACGCAATCAGGCGTCTTCTTCCTCGGGCTCCCGGTTTTGCTTTTGTGTCAGTACATACCAGGCGATGCTGAGCACCGCCAGCAACGTGATGCCTACGAGGAGGTTATCGACGATCAGCCCTATGGCAAAGCCGATCACCATCCCGATGATGAATCGGTTCTTGAGCAGGCGCCGTGCAGAGGGTTTCTTCTGAGTAGCTTCGGGTTCCATGGCAGCAATGCGTTTGTGGGGTAATTTCTGCCGTATACGAAGAAGTCGTGGGGGAGTTACTTTCTCCTACCGCACCCACATCATCTGGCCGGCCTGGAGGAGGCGGAAGTGCTGCTCGAGCCGGTTGCATTCCTGCATGAACACATCCGGAGAGGCGGTGTTGAATTCGAACATCTCGAAGTGGCAGGGAACGGCGTAGCGGGCTCCGATCTCGTTAGCGAGCCGCGCCGCTTCGATGCCATCGAGGTTGCCGGCGACCCGGCGCTCCGGCTTGTTGCCGTTGATGGGCAGGAATGCCACGTCGATGTCGTACGGGGCGAGCCAGTCTACCATATCGTCGTACCACAGCGTGTCTCCGCTATGATAGAGCGTGAAGTCGCCGAACTGGACGACATACCCCAGGTATTTATGCCGTCCGTGTTCGTCGGTATCGAGCTCGTTGTGGGCCGCAGGCACGGCGTGGACGGCAAACCCGTTGATGGTGGCCGTGTCGCCCGCGTCGAGGCCGATCGGCCACTCCGGGTTGCACGAGAGCCGTTCGACGACAAAGGCCCGGTTAGCTTCCGGGATGACGAGCTGCAGGTCTGGATTCACGTCGGCGAGGGGCCCGAGCGTTTCGGCGTCCAGATGGTCGGTGTGGTTGTGCGTCGAGGTGGCGACTTCGATGAAGTCGAGGCGTTCCGGGGGGATCACGCGCCCGGTCATGCGTACGTGCGGCTTGTCCGTCTCGGCGTATTTCCGGGTCAGGGAGTCGGACAGATACGGGTCGAGCAAGAGATGGCGGCCCCGCCACTGAACGAGAAATCCGCTCTGACCCATCCACCAGGCTCTGAAGCCGGCCTCTTCATCACGCGTCCGCGCTACGTCGGCAAGAAATATTTCGTCTGATTGTAGGGGTTTGATCATGACATTCAGGTGTGTAGGAAACATAGGTTTAGAGGGGAATAGGTGATCGGTTTTTGGGTGCAAGGAGCCTGGATGCGTGAACCTGCGCGCTTCGAATGCGAACCTATACCCCTTCGCCCCTACATCCAATCCTATGAAATCACCTCCGATATTTCGCCCGTTTTTTTGTCTTTCAGGATGCGTTTTACGGATCCGTCGGGCATGCGTTCTTCCTTGATCAGGTCCTTGCCGTCGAAGGTTTTCTTGCCGGAGCCAACCGGGCGGACGGCCTCTGCCCCCCGCCATTCGACCTGTACCGGCTCCCATTTTTTCGATTTGGCCGAGGCGTAACACGCGTCGATGATGGCGTTGACGACGTAGCCGTCGTAGAAGTCTTCACGGGGAGAGGTGCCGTTGTCGAGGGCGTCGAACATATCGGAGAACATATGCACGTAACCGAGCGCGTGGGGTTCGTCGCCTACCGGGAAGAGCCAGCCGCTCTCCGATTCGGCCTTTTCGGCGACATAGCTGCCGGATTCGCCCGTCGTAAACATCTCGAATCCGGTACGGAGCCAGTGGTTGAGCATGATGGTGCCCTCGGTGCCGGCTACCTCGTCGCGAAGGTCCATGCCGCCTCGGAAGGCCCAGCTCACTTCGAACTGCCCGATGGCCCCATTTTCGTATCGGATGAGGGCGATTGCCTGGTCCTCGGCCTCGATGGGGTGAACCAGCGTGTCTGCCCAGCACATGACTTCGACCGGCCGGATGTCTTTGCCGACGAAGCTGCGCGTAATTTCGATGCAATGGCACCCCATATCGACGATGGCGCCCCCGCCGGCTTGCTGGAGGTCCCAGAACCAGGAGCTGTGCGGGCCGGGGTGGGTTTCCCGGGAACGGACCCACATCACGTCGCCGAGTGCCCCGGCCCGGACGCTCGCGATGGCCTTGAGGGTTTTCGGGGTGTAGACCAGATCCTCCAGGTAGCCGTGAAATACGCCGGCCTGTTCGACGATGTCGAGCATCTGCTTCGCCTCGTCGGCCGTGCGGCCCAGCGGCTTCGTACAGAGGATCGCCTTGCCGGCGGCCGCTGCTTTGCGGACGCACTCCAGGTGCAGATGGTTGGGGAGGCCGATGACGACGGTATCGGTGTCCTCGGCAGCAATGGCTTCATCGAGATCGGCGGTCCACGACGGGATGTTCCATTCACCGGCGAACTGCTCCGCACGTTCGGGCGTCCGGGAGTAGACCTTCGTGACGCGGTCACGGCTTCGCTGGCCGTGTATGGTCATTGTGTAAAACATCCCGATCAGTCCCGTTCCTAACATGGTAATATGGTGTGATGTCATGTCGCCTCCTGGTTTGGTTTGATTCGCGGCTAAAGATTACGAAAGATGGATGTGCTTTGAAAGGGGCAGGCGCCAGTAACCGGACAAAGACCGCCGGGTGGGGAACCCCCCGGGGAGGCCGTCGAGTAAGACGTAGGCTGAGTCGAGCGGCTCCGGGCGCCTTCCGGACGGGCTCAAAGTCCGATGTCTCGCTCCGCCATACCCACCGACGTTGCCCAGAAAAAAGATCGACCCCGCCTTATGATTGCCTCTCGAGTTCTAGTATTCGGGTGCTTCCTGTTGATTCCGCTCCTGGCGCTTTCCTGCGCCGGTTCCAGGGAGCCTGTGCTGCCGGCTACACCCCCCATCGACGCATACACGGACGCCTCGTTTCAGGTGCTGGTCTTTTCACGCACGAACGGGTACCGGCACGAATCCATCCGAGAAGGGGTGGAGCTGGTCAGAACGCTGGGCCTTCGGCACGGCTTCGGTGTAGACGCCACGGAGGATCCGTCTCGCTTCACGGACGAAGGTCTGGAGCCGTACGAAGCGGTGGTGTTCATGAATACCAACGGCGATGTGCTGGCAACGCCTCAAGAGGCTGCCTTCGAGCGGTACATCCAGGCCGGCGGCGGCTTCGTAGGCGTCCACAGCGCTGCCGCAACCGAGTACGACTGGGGCTGGTACGAACGCCTCGTCGGCGCGCATTTCAACGATCATCCTGAACCGCAGGAGGCCACGGTCAACGTGCTCGACAACGTGCATCCGTCGACGGAGCACCTGCCGAAGCAATGGGTCCGTTTCGACGAATGGTATAACTACCGGACGAACCCGCGGGGCAATGTGCACGTGCTGGCAACGCTCGACGAGTCGAGCTACGAAGGCGGTGACATGGGGCACGATCACCCGATCGCCTGGGCGCACGAGTACGACGGAGGCAGGGCCTGGTATACAGGGCTGGGCCACACGCGGGAGGTATATGCGGATCCTGCGTTTCAGCGGCATCTGCTGGGAGGGATCGAATGGGCCGCCGGCCAGGTCGAGGCCGACGCCGGTGCGACCGTGACCGCGAACTTCGATAAAAAGGTGCTCATGGAGGCCGTCACCGATCCGATGGAAATCGACATTGCGGACGATGGACGCGTGTTTCTGGTCGAGCGCGCCGGCGCCGTCAAAATGTGGGATCCGGAGACGGCATCGACGTCGGTGATCGGCTGGATCCCCGTCTACATGATCATCGAGGACGGCCTTCTGGGGCTCGCCCTGGATCCTCGCTTCCTGGACAATGGCTGGCTGTACGTGTTCTATGCGCCCGACGACGGAGGCCCTTCGCGGCTGTCCCGCTTTACGGTGGTCGACGACAGGCTCGACATGGAGAGCGAGAAAATTTTGCTCGAGATTCCGGTCCAGCGCATGGAATGTTGCCACGCCGGCGGATCCCTCGCCTTCGACGCCGAAGGCAACCTCTACCTGTCTACCGGCGACAACACGGACCCGTCGGATCGTGCCGGCAGCCCGATCGACGAGCGGCCCGATCGCCAGTGGGCCGACGCCCAGCGGACTTCGGGCAATACGAACGATCTCCGGGGCAAAATCCTGCGTATCCATCCCGAACCGGACGGCACGTACACGATTCCGCCCGGCAACCTGTTCGAGGGCGACGCCCTGCATCGCCCCGAAATCTACACGATGGGGCACCGGAACCCGTTTCGCATCGCGGTAGACCACGAAACCGGCTGGTTGTACTGGGGCGATGTCGGCAACGGCGACCCGCCGAACGAGCGCGGCGGCTGGGGCTGGGACGAGTTCAACCAGGCCAAAGGGCCGGGCAATTTCGGCTGGCCTCACTTCTCGGGCAAGAACCAGCCCTACAACGATTACGACTACGCGACAGGCGTCATTGGCGCCCCGTTCGACCCCGAGAAGCCGATCAACGACTCGCCCCATAACACCGGGGCGCAAGAGTTGCCCCCGGCCCAGCCGGCCTGGATCGCCTACACCTACGGGATGTCGGAGGATTTTCCGGAACTCGGCGCCGGCGGCATCAATCCGATGGCCGGCCCGGTGTATCGAAAGCCGGAAAGCGCCGCGCCTTACGCCCTGCCGGAGTACTACGAGGGATCCGCTCTCTTGTATGAGTGGATGCGCAACTGGGTGATGGAAGTAGAGATGGACGAGGAAGGGCAGGTCGTCGAGATCAGCCCGTTCCTGCCGGGTGTCGAGTTCGTCCGTCCGATGGACATGGAGATTGGGCCCGATGGGGCGCTCTACGTCGCCGAATGGGGCGATACCTTCTGGGGGAGCAACGACAATGCCCGCGTCGTCCGGGTGGAATATCGCCCGGATGCAGAAGCAGCCCCGGTGGCCCGGACCGAGACCTACTCCGAGAAGCCGGCTTCTAACGCAGGGCCGGGGGTCGTTATCGAAACGCCGGCTGAAGGAAGCTTTTTCGCATTCGACGAGCCGATGCCGTACCGGGTGGTCGTCAAAGACGAAGCCGGCCGGCCTGTAGAGGCCGCCGACGTGGTGGTCAACGTATACTCCGGGTTCGACACTCATGCGCTCCTCCTCGAGGAGCACACGGGGGACGAGGGGCATTTTACGGTGTCGCGCAAGTATACCCATACGCCGGACATTCATTACGTCGACCGGTTTGCGGAACTGGAAGCCTGTTACACGGCCTCGCAGGATGACGAGGTGTGCTCCAGCGTGAAACTGCAACCCGTACATAAAGAGGCGGAGCACATTGCGTGGAAGAGAGGAGGAACGAGGCATACCCACGGGCCGCACCCGGCCTCCTCGCTTTTTCCTTACGCGGCCCTCACCGTGATGCAGCTGAATGCAGGGGACACGCTGGCGTACGCCCCGGTCCACTTGAAGGAGGTTCAGGCGGTCACGCTGCGGTACAAGCCTTCGGCGCCGGGGACGCTCCTGCTGGGGGCATCCCCGGGGGCTAAGGCGCCTCTGGCCCGCCTGCCGCTGAATGTGGACAGCGTCGACGTCGTCGAGGAGGTCGAGCAGATCGCTGCATCGCACGATGCACTCACCCACGACGAAGCGCTCGCTGCCGACCTCGAGGCTCTCGACAAGTCGGCCTTCGAAAACTGGTCTGAGGTCACGGTGCCTATCGATGGTGCCGGGGAGGCCGGCGAGCTCATCCTCACCCTCGAGAGCGACCACGACGACGCGGTCGTCGAACTGGATTGGCTGCTTTTCCACAAGAAGTGATCCACGAGAGGTGCGCGGTTTCTGGAGAGATCGGCCGCTGGTTTTGCAGCCAGCATCCCGTTGATTCAGCGGATATCCCCCTCTGAGCCTGAAGGAATAATTCAGTGATGTTACGCGAACTATGTACAGCAGCCTGGTTATCGTGGCTTTGCTCGTGTGCAAAGCCGCTCTGGCAGGACCTGTGCGCATCCGGCGCGTACCATCTATAATTCATAGGAAATAAGCTCAAGCTGCAGCGGGATTGTCGTTTATTATTCCAGAAATTCCGTACCTCGAAAACAGAAGCACAGCTACCGAAGAACGTACATGAATGCAGCAGGAGCTTATCTGGCGCAGGCCAGTGCCATCGTTCAACAGATTACCGAAACGCAAATGGATGCGATCGACGAGGCCGCCGGCATCTGCGCCCGGTCCATCAGCCAGGAAGGCCTGGTCCATCTTTTTGCGTCCGGGCATTCCCGGATTTTGATCGAGGAGGTGTTTCCCAGGCACGGCAGCTTTCCCGGCTTCCATCCGATGGTCGAGCTCTCGTTGACCTTCCACAACGTCGTGGTGGGGTCGAACGGCCAGCGCCAGGCGATGTATCTGGAGCACGTCGAAGGATTGGGGCAGATGATCCTCAGAAATTTCGTGTTCGAACCCAAAGACAGTTTCATGGTGTTTTCCAACAGCGGCGTTACGGGCGTCGTTGTGGAGGTCGCGCTGCGCGCCAAAGAGATGGGCCTGCCCGTGATCTGCGTCGTGTCGCGGGAGCACTGCGAATATGCCCAGCCGCGGCACAGTTCCGGCAAGAAGCTGATCGACATCGCCGACGTAGTGATCGACAACTGCGCTCCCGGCGGAGACGCCATGGTGACCGTGGACGGGCTCGAAGACCCCGTCGGCCCCGGTTCCACGGTGGGCGGCGCCGCCGTGGTGAACGCGGTAAAGTGCCTGGTGGCCGAGAAACTGACTGAGATGGGCAAACCGCCTATCGTGTTGACCAGCAGCTATTTCATAGGGAGCGAGGCGTCCAGAGAACGCTTCGACGTCTGTTACGACGACTATCGACGCCGGATGCGTAAAGTGTTCGGAAACGAATAGGGCCTCCGGGTTCAACCGGTATGCTCGGATCGGAAAAAGATGGATTCAGGTTTGCTACAGGGTAAGACGGCATTCGTAACAGGTATTGGGAGCGGCATCGGGCAGGCGGCAGCGATGTTGTTTGCCCGGGAAGGCGCTCGGGTGGTCGGCCTGGACCTCGATTCGTCGGCCGGGGAAAGCCTGGCCCGCCTGGCGCCAGACCTTGCTGATCGGCTGTTATTCGTGCAGGCTGACGTCACGCAAGCCGCCGAGGTCGAGGCGGCCGTTGCGGCCGGCATCGAGCGCTACGGCTCCATCGAGGCGGCCTTCAACGTGGTGGGCGCCAGCGGCCGGCGGCACGGAGATGGCCCGGTGCATCAATGTACGGAGGCGGGCTGGGACTGGACCATGGACGTCAATCTCAAGAGTATGTTCTTGTGCTCGAAGTACCTCGTGCAGCACATGGTGGAACGAGGCGGGGGTGCGCTGGTGAACCTGGCTTCGGTGCTGGGGCTCGTCGGTGGGGACGAGGATTTCAGCACACATGCGTATGCGGCCAGCAAAGGGGCTGTGATCAGTCTGACCCGATCGATGGCGAGCTACTACGCGCCGCACCGCATTCGCGCGAATGTGATCTGTCCGTCCCTCATCGCCACCGGAATGAGCAAACGCGCCCAGACCGACGACCACATCCGGAGCCGGTTGCCCGAGCTGCAGCCGCTCACCGGGGATTTTGGAGCGCCCGAAGATGTCGCCCAGGCGGCCCTCTACCTGCTGTCCGATCAGGCCAGATTCGTGACAGGGGCCGTGCTCACCGTCGATGGAGGGTGGACCGTCCGCTAACGACACCAATCAACGTGGAAACGACGATGCAAATACTGACCAAGCAGGCCCGTGAATTCTGGGAGACCGACGTACTCGTGGTCGGCAGCGGCTCGGCAGGGGCCACGGCCGCGATCGCGGCGGCTCGTGCAGGGGCGGACGTAGCGCTCGTCGAGCGCTACGGATTCATGGGAGGGACCAGCACCATGGTGCTCGATACGTTTTACGGATTCTATACGCCGGGAGAGCCTCCCCGAAAGGTGGTAGGCGGCATCCCCGATCTCGTCGTCGATGCCCTCATGGATCGGGACGTGGCCCTCATACGACCCAATACGTACGGCGCCGGGAATGGCGTCACGTACGACCCTGAAGTGCTCAAAATCGTCTGGGAGCAACTCGCACTCGAGGCCGGTGTCAGGCTGCTTTATCACACGATGGTGGTCGACACCCTCAAGGACGGAGACCGGGTCACCGGGGTGCTGGCGGTCAACAAACGAGAGGCGCTCAGCCTGAAAGCCGGCGTCGTGATCGACGCGTCGGGCGATGCCGACGTGGCTGCTGCCGCGGGGGTGCCGTTCGAAAGTGCCGAAGACGAGCCGGTGCAGTCGCTGACCACAACGTTCAGGATGCTGAACGTCGACACGGAGAGGGCTCGGGCGGTGAAGAAGACCGAACTCCACAGCCTGATGGCCGAAGCGATCCGGGCGGGCCGGTACGACCTGCCCCGAAAAGAAGGGAGCGTCCACATCACTCCCTTCGATGGCGTCATGGCAACCAACATGACGCGCGTGGCAGACATAGACCCGACCGACCCGGAGCACCTTACGCGCGCGGAGATCGAAGGACGCCGGCAGGCGCTGGTGTACGCCGCATTCCTCAAGGACTACGTGCCGGGATACGAACACAGCGTACTCGCCGATCTGAGCACGCAGATCGGCATCCGTGAAAGTCGCCGGATTTACGGGGAATACCGCTTGACGCGAGAAGACGTACTCTCAGCGCGCCGTTTCGACGATGCCATCGCTCAATGCGGGGCGCCGATCGAAGATCACCATAGCGGCGGCGACACCCACTGGGAATATTTGCCCGAAGGGGAAACGTACGGGATTCCTTATCGATGCCTGACCCCCCGGGCGGTGGACGGCCTCCTGGTTGCCGGGCGGTGCCTCTCCGCCGACCATAACGCGCACGCATCGGTGCGCAGCATGGGGCAGTGTATGGCGATGGGACAGGCCGTCGGTACGGCGGCGGCACTGGCCGTAAACAATAATCTGCCGCCGAGGGACGTCCCCGTCTCGACGCTGCAGGACCGCCTCGTCAAGCTGGGCGCTATCCTGGATTAAGCGCGGGCGACCGCCAAGCAGCATGCTGCCATGACCTACGATCAATTCCGTCGACATGTGGGCGAGCACGCGATCCTCAGCACCCATCCCCGGTGGGACCTGCTGACCCGGGTGCTCATGGGTGAAACAGGCGTCTCTTCGGGGGGATACCCCTATATCTCCAACGACAGCTTTCGGCTGTTTGTGCAGTCGATCCCGCACCTGTTCAGGGACGGGCAACTCATCCTGGACTGGCTGGCGCGGCTCGACGATTTTCGCGAGACGCTCGACGGCTTCACCTTTCAGGAGAGCGACTCCATCACCCGTGCGATCAAGGTGATTCGGACCATGGTCTTTACGGCGTCGGTGACCTGCCTGAGCGATCTCTGGTTGCTCAAGCAGATCCTGGTCGTCCATAAAAAACTGGGCGTTCTGGATGTGCTTTTGGACGGTAAACCGCTCCATCCCTCATCGTACAGCCAGCTCCAGGGCCTGTCTGAGCCGCAGCTCGCGATCGATCTCCAGTTTATGCATGCAAGGGGCTATCTGAAGAAGGTGGATTCCTTTTTCGTGATTTCGGATGATCCTAAAGTAGTCAGGTCGATGGACGTCGTCGCGAGCGCCGGGCCGGAGGAGCCCCTCCCGAGCGTGCAACGATTCGTGTCATGGCTGCAGGGCGAGGCCGGCGCTGAGGAGGCGGAGGACATCGGGCGAAGCCTCCGTTTCGACGTCCCGGTCGTCGATATCGAGTCGTGGGTAGCCGGTCCCGAAGAGGTGGAGCTGGGCTATCGGCTGGCGCCGCTCGTGCTTGCCTTGCGTGTTATGGAAGTAACCCCGTTCTTGCAAAAAGGCGCTTCGATTCACGACGTTGTGCCCGTTTTGCCCGAATCGCTGGAGCGCCTCCTGGAACTGGCCGCCTGGCAGGAACACGGCGTGGTTACCGACCTGGGCGCGCGCGTCTTCGAGCGGGCGCCCGGACCAGTGGGAATCATCCAGGCATACTGGCCGTACCTGCAGAGCCTCGAAAGCCGGCTCACCGGGCAGCACGGCCTCGCCGTATTCGTGCGTAGAGGGGATAACGTGGCAGCCAGCCAGGACGCCAACAGAAAGACGTTCGAGGCGGCCAACGACGCCCTCGATGCGTTTTGCAGACAATACGGCTACCAATATTCGGTGTTTGTCGAGCATGCCGTCGGGCAGGGTGAGGCCACGCGGCAGCGCTTCGAACGAGACGGCCCCCGCGCGCGTCGATACATCGGCGCCGACCTGGAAGATGCGGCCATCGATGAAGCGGAAAAACAAAAAGAGCACGGCCTGCTGCCGGAGCACATGGAATTTATCCGAGATGCCGATATCGGAGAGCCGTACCGGGTCGTCGGGTTTTTGAGAGAACGAGGGCTGGACGAAGAGCCGGCCGTCATGATGGTGGGCAACGGCTTTCACGAAATCCGCAACCAGAGCAATGAGAAGATGGTCGATGTGTTCAGGCAATACTGCGAGGCCGGTTTTCTCCTCATCTTCACAGAAGAATCCGCTTTGCGGGATATCGATTTGATTAACACGGCCTGGAATACGTATCATGCAGGCTTTAGATATGTGCACGAAATGTCAGGACAGGGGCTGCGCCCCATCTGGGACGAAGGCGAGAGCAGCGAACGGTGGGGATGGCGCCGCTGTGCGGAAGAAGCCGGCTACGTGATCCTCGATGACTTCTCGCACCGTACGAGAACCATATACCCCTTTAGCCTTCCCGACCGGGAAAATCCCTCTATCAGTATGACGTACTTCTGCGTTCCGTCGCCGCTCGCTGCCGAACTCGGCGTGGAGGATGCGCCGATGGGGTCCTGACTGCACCTACAATCCTTATTTGTTAATCGCACGGAAGAAATATGCTTACCACCAGTATCATTGGAAGTTATGCCTGGCCGTCCTGGTTCATCACGTCGATCGCGGCTATTGAAAGAGGGGAGTACGGCCCTAAAGATATCGAAGAGACCCTGAACGATGCCGTCGACCTGGCCCTGAGAGATCAGAAGGATGCCGGGGTCGACATCATCAGCGACGGCGAGATGAAACGGCTCGGATTTTTCACGGCCGACTTTTACGGCCGGCTCGAAGGGGTACGGAAGCTGCCTCCCTTGCGCAAGCTGGGGCCCGGCGGGCACGACCAGCGTGAGCGGTACGAGGCCTTCGAGCCGTTCGACGCACCGGGCGGCCTCGGCCTCGTCGCCGAATACGAATACGTGAAAACGCGCACGCAGACCCCGCTCAAAGTACCCTGCCCCGGCCCCTACACCCTGGCCGGCCGCATCCTGCCCGAGACCCTGTATCCAACCCGCATGGACGTGGCGCATCGCTTCGCTGAGATCATCAACAAGGAGCTCAAAGAACTCGTCGAAGCCGGCGCCGATTTCATCCAGCTCGATGAGCCCTCTCACGCCGTCCACAAAAATACGTCGGATGCGTTTCTGGAGCTGTTGAACAAAACCGTCGATGGGGTCGACGCGCGCATCAGCCTGCATCTGTGCTTCGGCAACTACATCGGGCGTCCCGTGGCCCACCGGACGTACAGACCAATCTTTCCGTACATCCTCGATGCGAACGTACACGAGATTGCGATGGAATTTGCCAACCGGGAAATGGCGGAGGCCGATCTGGCAAAACAGGTGGTCGAAGCCGGGAAGGACGTGGCTGCCGGTTTGATCGACGTGAAGAACTATTTCGTCGAGACGCCGGAGATCGTGGCCGATCGCATTCGGGTGATGCTCGAACACGTGCCGGCCGATCGGTTGACGGTGACGCCGGACTGTGGCTTCAGCCAGACGGCTCGCTGGGCGGCGCGCGCCAAGATGATCGCGATGGTCGAAGGGGCGAAGATCGTTCGGGCCGAACTGGACGGGTAGGTGTGTATACCTCCGGTCAGTCCAGGACACGCTCCACGTTTTGAAACCAGCAGATGCGCTCGCGCAGCGTTTTTTCGATGCCGAGCTTCAGGGTCATCGAGACGCTGGGGCAGTCCAGGCACATGCCGGTGAGGCGGACGAGCACCGTGCCGCCCTGCACGTCGACGAGGTCGACGCCGCCGCCGTCGGCGCCCATGGCCGGCCGGAGCGTGTCGAGCACGTTTTCCACGACCTGGATCTGCAGGGATTTGTCCAGCGCACAGCGGAAGCCCATGTTGGGGGCGGCCGTGTCGATCCTGGCGGCGCCGCGATTGGCGCAGCGGAGACGGAAGGGTTGAATGACGTTCCAGGAGCCGCCGCGGCGCACCTTCAGGTCGCCGTTCTCCGGGCCTTTCGGGCTTTCGTAGGGGCTGTGGGTGTAGAACTCCGCCTCGTACCCGTCCTGGCACCACTGCCAGGTGTTGCCGACCATGTCGTAGAGGCCGTACCCGTTGGGTTCGAACTGGCGCACCGGGGTCGTGGGTGCGATGGCAGCGGGCGCTTTCGCGAAGTTCGACTGGGTGCCGTCCGCTTCGTCGTCGCCCCAGGGATACAGGGCGTCGACGAGGCCGCCCCGGGCTGCTTTTTCCCATTCCGCCTCCGTGGGGAGCCGCTGGCCGGCCCACTGTGCGTAGGCGTTCGCGTCGTTCCAGCTCACGAGGACCACCGGGTGCTCTTCGCGGCCTTCCGCCGCGTGGGATCGCCAGGAATGGCCGGGGATGAGCGTGTACGTTCCCTCGTTGTATCCGTGTGCGGCGCCGCGCCGTTCGGCGTCGGTGACGTAGCCGGTCGCGGAGACGAAGGCGGCAAACTGGCGGTTGGTGACGAGGGTTTCGTCCAGGAAAAAGTCGTCGAGGTGAACGGCGTGTCGAGGTGCTTCGTAGGGGCCCCACCCTTCCGTGCCCATGAAAAACGAGGAGGCGGGTATGTGAATCAGTCCCGCGAAAGGGCGAAATATCAAATCTATGTCCTTGTTATCTTTGAGAGGTGCAGTCATTATCAATGGGCCTGTGTAGTAGCCAAATAAAGAAACTATTTTTGTTATGGCAAAATGAGTCCATTTACGATATCGACCTTAATCGCCGGGAATTAATTGCCATATCTCATGACCATTTAGGAAACAGAGCTCCGGAGAAGAGGTAACTGGGGAGCCAAGAATCGCCGTGAACTTACCCCCAAGCAGACGAATCATGTGTGCCAAGGTTCCCCGTTAATTACGATTAAATGTAATTAAAATGGACCAATAACTCAAGTTAAGCTTTAAGTAATCGATGTTAATAATGGGGAAACTTTTTGGTTTTCTCCTAAAGTTAAGCAACTGTTAAATTACGTTTAACAAAATCGTACCAGTCGGGGTGGTACCAC
>CAZGHT010000033.1:0-4431 GCA_964525535.1 uncultured Rhodothermaceae bacterium | reverse complement strand
TTAAGCAACTGTTAAATTACGTTTAACAAAATCGTACCAGTCGGGGTGGTACCACACGTCGAAGTCCAGTTTGTTGAGCGCGTTGAGACATCGGTCGGGGGGGAGGTCGAGGTAGCCGGCGATGTACTGCACCATCCGGCCGTAGCTGCTGGTAGTCTGGCCGATGCGGAAGGCCGCGTTCGACAGCGTGGTGGTAAATCGTTCCAGGTCTTCCAGGCGCTTTCCAAATTCGGCAGTTTCGCCTCTGATCGCGGACTCGCGCACGAGTAAATCGAAACGGATCGGGTGGTGCAGCTTTGATTTGTAAGACGGATCGAGGTGAGCCAGGAGCTCGCGCAGTTCCACGTCGTAAAAATGGACGTCCGGTTTGTCGCTTTCGGGGATGCTCTGCGCTGGTGTATGATCGAATCGGTTGACGAACGAACCCTTGATTTCCTGGATAGCCCAGGAAATGTGCGGCTCCCACCCGAGGAAACAGGCGATGCCTTCGCGTTCGAATTCTGCTTCGATCAGGCGTTTAAACGATTGAGGCCCCTGGTTCCAGTTGCCGAGGTCGACTTCCCTGGGGCGAACGGCAGCATCGGGATTGTGATGGCGTACCGCGTCTATGAGGTCATGCATGTGGGCGTGAAGTTGTTTTTCTGCGATGGTGCCCCGGGCGAAAAGGATGGGGACGTTTCGCTTTGTGCGATCCTTCAGGTAGTTTTTGAGGGCTTCGTGGGGTTCAGATGAGGTCCGGGTATGCAGTTCGCTTGCCGTATACCGGTCGTCTTTCCACAGGACGAGAAACGTGCAGGCTTCGCCGGTGAACATGATGGTAGCGCAGCGTAGCAGGTCCGAGTAATTTTTCGAATATTCGTCGGCCATGACGTTGGGGACGACGATGCCGTCCACGTTACCCAGCCGGTACATCTCAGCCACGTCGTCGGCGGTGAACGTTTTTAAATTGGTTCCTTCCCAGCTCTCCATGATCACAGACGTGGCCGCTATTTCTGGAATGAAACACCCGGCAAAACTCGGCCCGCGTTTGGGGTGTTCGCCGTAGGGGTCCGACTTGTAGAAATACGGATGCGAGCGCCGGTCCTCGTCGAGCTCTCCGTAGCTGGTCAGGCTGATCCCCCGGAGGAGGTCGGCTTTGGTGACGCTTTCGTAGATAGGTACGATCAGGGGGGCGCCCCAGATGCAGTGCCCCCAGCCGATCCGGAGGTCGCCGTTATGATTGCGGTGTTCCTCGAGTTCGAGTTTGCGGCATCGTTTATAGAAGTCCAGTGGGTGCAGCTCGAGGTGTTCCAGGATGTTCATCATGGCTTCCCGGGCCGGCTTTTCGATGCGGCCTTTTTCGATCCGGGAAATCTGCGATACATCGACCCCGGCCTCCTTGGCCAGCTGGGCCTGAGTCAGCCCGGACTCGAGACGGGCCTGTTTGATCACCTCTCCGGTTATTGTCATGCGAAACCGATGGTCTAAAGCACGGGGGCAGGGTGAGGGTCTTAGTGATCGTTGAAATCCGTATCCACCTTCATGATCCGCGACTTCCCGATGATAACAGGAAGATCATGTTGCGAAGGCATTCCCATGGATGTAAAAGGCTGTCCAGGTGCGACGTGAACTGGTGTTTGCATTGGACTCGTGCAATATATAAAACCCGGCCTTGATTAATAGTATACGCCGGACGTAATTCGAAAAAGGGTACAATTTGAATTCATATTTCATATATTAATCACGTAAAATCCACCGTATGGAATTGACTCATCCTTCTGTACCCGGAGGGTTTTCTTAATGATTAGAAACTTGCGGGTATTGCATCCTGTTTGCACTTTTCTCTGCAAAATCGACAATTCAGTTTTTTTTGTGCAAAGTTAGCATTTTCATAATTTGCCAGCCAGTTCCAGGTGTTACGTTAGAGGTAGTTAGTATCAAGGAGTCCACCACATGCAATGTCTCCAAACCCTTACCCATTGTTTCATCCTGGCTGCGGTTTCGCTATATCCCGATCGATTTAGCCTGTGCAGAAACGCCACGAGGTGACCTGCAGCCTCGTCTACTTCGAGCGAGGTTATTATGTCAAAATCAACATCCAACACGTTTCACCACGTCCGCCTTCCTGGAGAGTATTCGAAGTTGAAAGAGGCTATCCTTGCCTCTTCTTCGCAAGATATGGTTGCTCTGAATTTCTTCGACATGGTTTGCATGCTGAGGCAGCAGAATGCGCGCGATGACGAAGAGATCGTCATTGAGATGAATGTGAAGGAAGGCAGTCTTCTGAGGCTGATTGTCACCCGGTCTCTATCTTCTGCGGTCGCTCCATGTCGAGAAGATACAATCGCCGACCCACTGGCGTTACTGGAATTGGAATTCAAGCAGTACATGGTCGTAAAAGGTCTCGATCTTTCCCGCGACCTGGCCAGATATCTGCTAAAGATTCTGCTCTGGCTGAAGTGCTCGCGAGGTCGGATTACCATTCCTCTCCGAGGAGGTCGTATCGCTATTTCGAGTACTGTTGTAATTGAGTATAAAGAAAAGAAAATGTGATGAACTTGTCCGTTTAACGTCTGCGGGAGTGCCCGCACCTACATAAGAAATCCCGGGTTTACATTACCAGATGGCTCGAGATCAACCACGACATCGCCTGTTAGAGGCGGTCTCGCGATAGATCTTGGGCCATTTTTTTATGCACCATTTTTTTCACTAAACCAGATACAATCCCATGAAACGTTACGTTTGTATTTCTTTCTTATGCGCGAGTAGTATCACGCTGGTGGTGTCGAGTTGTGAAATCGATACCCGACCGCTTGCGTCCAACCACCTGGTTGGCCAGAAAACGACGCAGCCGATCATCCTGGTCGATGGCTTCTTCGTGCCGAACTTCTGGAGGACTTCGAAGACCATCGATTACTGCGAGCAACTGGGCCTCGGATACGCCGGCACCCTGGCCGAACGTGAGGCGGGGGGATTTTACATGCACCCCTACCCGGATGTCGAGCGCCGCGACGTATTCCTGTTGGAGGTCGACGACTACGCGCAATCCCTGTCGCAATGGTCGGATGACCTCGCCGAAGCGGTGAAGTACGTGAAACAGGTGACTCGTGCATCCGGCGTCACGCTGATGAGCTACGGGACGGGCGGACTCGCGGTACGCAAGTACTTGCTGGACCACCCCGAGAATCACGGCGTCGAGCAGGTCGTGATGGTGGCTGCGCCGCACGGTGGGGTCTGGAAGGCCATTTGGAGCCTGCTCGTTCAGGAAGAAACTGTGTCCGGAATCACGGTGGTCGACCTGGCGCTCGAACAACTCTTCCGCTTTCTGGCGCGCCTGCTCAACATCGACATCGACGCGCCCATCCTCAAAGAGATCTTTCTCGTGGAACGGAATGCGTGGCTCCAGGACCTGAATGTCGGTCGCCTTCCTGAACGGGTGGTGTATAACAATATCACCTTGCGGGTCGTTCGAGAGGATGCATCGATTTTCCGGCGGAACGGCTTCCCCATCGACCGTTCGTTGCCGGACCTGGATCGACAGCAGCTGTCCCACGTCTCCAGCCTTCAGGATCCGACCACTCTGGATTACAGCACCCACGACGTCGTGCTGTCCGAACCGGACAATTATTACCCCCTGTACCGTGCGCTCCGGAGGGTTTTGACGGAGCCTTTCAGGTGGTGCGAGGAATGCCTGCCGGTGAGCCAAATGAGGCCAAACCGGGTAGACGTGTACTACGAGACCCCGCTCGCCGGTTTGTTCGACGTACGGGCGTTTGAAACCAACACCGGACGGGTGCTCGAAACGTCTGAGCCGGCTGTGTTTAGATACGGGAGGGAATCGTACGGCCGCATTCGCATTTACCTGAATGACCCTGTTTCGTGGCCGATCGAAGTGATCGCTCGCTCGCCGGATCTTCAGGAATGGTCCATCTCGGTCGTTCGAGACTCCGATCGGCCCGTTATCGCCACCGGGCTCCGTATGGACGATCCCCCGGTGATCATTCACATCCAGCGTATCGACAACCTGCCTCCCAGAAATACACAGGGGAGGAAGTGGGACCTGCTTGATTTCAAAGGGTCTCAGCCGGATCTTCAGATTCACGTGCTCGCCGATAATCAGGTGATCCGAACGAGCGAAGTCTATCCGGAAATCGAGGCTTCCGTGGACGTGGACGAGGAATTCGTGCTGGACGTCGATCCGTCCTCGCAGTCCATCGAGATTCGTATCATGGATCACGATGCGTTGGGGCACGAAGTCATGGCAGAAATAACCTGGGAGCCCGGGAGCCTTCCGGTCGGTACAAAGGAACTCACCCTGCGGAACGGGACGAAAATCGTCGCGACGATCGAATGGGAGCGGCCTCGCGTACGGTTCATCCATCCCGATACCTTGAAGTTATAAACAGATGTTACGCGCCGGATGCGCATACGTGCTGCCAGAGCGGCTTTGCA
>CAZGHT010000032.1:16637-54640 GCA_964525535.1 uncultured Rhodothermaceae bacterium | reverse complement strand
GGTTCGCGTAACATCACTTACAAACTGAGACATTACAGTCCGAACTACCCTATGGCATCTCAACCGATCAATGACATCGATGCAGCATTGAAGAATATGCAGGATCTGGCCAAAGGCGGCGGCGCCGAGAGCCGGTCGGTAAGGCGCTCCTCCTCGAAAGACAGCGGCAAAGGCAAGAGCAGAACAAGCAAACAAAAGAGGCGCGTCAACCCGATTGCGTGGCTTGTTAGGTCGCTCGCAGCCATCCTGTTATTCGTTTCGTTGCCTTTCCTCGTGCTGGTTCGGTTGTCGATGCACCTTCACACGGCCGAGGAACTCAATATATGGGTGTCGATTCTCATCAGCATGGGAGCCACAACGCTGCTGCTCCTGTTTTATGCCGCCTTTCTCCGGAAGAAAATATCGGGCACGTGGAGCCTGGGAGGGAAGATGGCTCAGGTCATTCTCGCTATCGTGGTGGTATACTGTGGGTACTCCCTCATGTATCTTTCGATGAATAACGTCAAAACTCCTTCTGTTGCAACGTCTTACCACGATTTACATCCAGCGTTGCGCCTGGCAACGAGCACGCTGATACTGGTGAACAGAGACCTCGTCGTCACAGATATGGCCCGTACACCGGAGGACTATGCAGCGATGGGATTGCCGGTACAGGAATATTCGTCCCATTTCAAAGGCCCGCTGGGATACGTAGAAGCCGTAGACCTCCGGACAAAGGGAAAACCCGAGTGGACCAATCTGTTGGTCCACGGATATTTTCGGTTGATGGGGTTTCATGTGCTCCGTCACGAAGGCACAGCAGACCACCTCCACGTGTACATCAAACGGTAAGGGATCGAGCGCTGCTCTTACCGGGGCGCCATCCGAATCGCTCCATCCAACCGGATTGTTTCCCCATTAAGCATGGGGTTTTCTATGATGTGACGCGCGAGATAGCCGAACTCGGACGGTTTCCCGAGTCGGGACGGAAAAGGAACTTGTTCGCCGAGCGACTGCCGCGCTTTTTCTGGGAGACCGGCCAGCAAGGGGGTGTCGAAGATGCCGGGTGCGATCGTCATGACCCGGATGCCGTACTTCGCGAGATCGCGGGCGATGGGAAGTGTCATGCCGACGATGCCGCCCTTGGACGCCGAATAGGCGGCCTGCCCGATCTGGCCTTCAAAGGCAGCAACGGACGCTGTGTTGATGATGACCCCCCGTTCGGATTCTTCGTCGGGTTCGTTTTCGACCATCTGGGCCGAGGCGAGGCGAATCACGTTGAACGTGCCGACCAGGTTGATCTGAATGACGCGTTCGAACTCATCGAGGGCGTGGGGGCCGTCCCGCCCGATGGTTTTGGCGGCGACAGCGGTACCGGCGCAGTTGATGGCCCCTCGGATCCGCCCAAAGGCTTCGCTGCAGTTGATGAGCGCTTTGCTGACGCTCTTGGAGTCTGTGACATCGGTTTTGATGAATCGCGCATTGGCACCGAGTTCTTTTTGCGTGGCGTGGCCGGCCTGCTCATTGATGTCTGCAATGACGACCCGTGCTCCCTGTTCTACAAGTATGTGCGCAGTGGCTGCCCCCAGGCCGGATGCTCCTCCGGTGATAAAGAAGGTATTGTCTTGTAAACGCATAAAGGGGTGTCTCGAGTAGGGTGTGAGGCTTGGGTCGTCAGATTCGTGAGGCTTAGTTTTCGTAAAGGTCTTGAAGGTCGGCTTCTGCCAGGTCGACCAGGAAAGAGGCGAGTTCAGCGACGACGACATCGAGGTATTGCGCGCCTTTTTCCGGCGTGGCGGCAGACGGGTTGCCGATGCCAGTGTCGTCACTGGCGCGGGTCCATTCCCGCTGGGCCCACGCCCAGCGTTCGCGCAACGCTTTTATTTTGAAGGGGTGGGAGGTGCCCGGCCCGGCTTCTTCGAGAGGCAGGACGAGATGGGGGGCAACGTGCATCATGACGCTGGTTTCCAGCTCGCCCGCGTGATCCCCCAGGTCGTCGAAATAGTCGCCCCAGGGAACGATGTTGTACCAGTCTACGGTGCACAGGAAGATGCCGGGGTGCTTGCTCTGCAGTTCTCGCAGTATTTGTTTGAAGTGATTGCCTCCGTGGCCGTTGAGGACTACAAATTTGGGGATTCGTTGACGCTCAAGGGCTTCCGTGATGTCGTTGAGCACAGCAGTTTGTGTACTCGGATACATGTTGATATCCAGCTTGATGTCCAGCTGGCCCGTATTGACGCCGAAAGGGATGGCCGGCAGCACGCCGACCCGGGCGCCTTCGGCCCAGGCTTTCTCGGCCGATCTGGCCGCGACGTATTCGCACTGAATGTTGTCCGTAGCGTACGGCAGGTGGTAGTTGTGAGCCTCAGTGGCTCCCCAGGGAAGCACGATGACCTCATAAGGCGTAGACCGGACAGTTTTCCAGGTGGTCTCCGCGATGATGTATGGGCGTCCGTTCAATATCCCTTTACTGATTATTGGGCTGGGGCGGCGAATACATGATATGAGCCCAGGGAAGGCCGGCATCCATTAGCCAGGGAGCGCCGGGCATAGGCGCCTGGGACGACAGCCCTGTCGATTCCGTCGTAGCGTAAGGCATGTACATCACATAAAGCGGATTGGCTCCCTCGAGGGCGCCCGTCGCCGCATCGAACGCGCCGCTTTCCCCGAAGAGCTGGTACAGAGCCGCCGGCTGGTCCGGCATGTTGAGGTCGCCGCGTTTGATTTCTGCGAGCCGGATTTCGCGTATCTCATCGCGTCCTTTTCCTTCAGCGCGCAACTCGCGTCCGCGGGTCATGAATGGCTCCAGCGAGTTGTGGTAACAGGCTGCATGGAACCGGTCGTCCGTGGGATTGTCTGCCAGACAGGTAAAGTCGTTCGAGCCGGCGCGCAACTCGATCATCTCGCCCGTTTCTTCATAACCGAGAATGCGGGCATCGTCTTTTAAGTCGTCGGGCGCCGGGGAGATGGCCCCCAGAATCTGGACCTCTTTGGAGGGAACCGTTTGCGCTCCAGCCGAAACAGGTACGAGCAATATCGCGAGAATGAGCAGGCTTCTGTAAGGCATGTATGTGTTCGCTATTAGACTGGTTAAGTGATGTTACGCAGGTTGTGCACAGCACCCTGTTTTGCCGGCTTTGAATGACTGCCTTGCAGCCGTTTTTTACCTACCTGAGCGCATTCAAAGCCGTACGGGCAAAACGATTACGCACAGATGCGTAACATCCGTGGTTAAGAGGGATGTGCTTAAGAACGTATTTTTCTCAACCAGTATCAAGAATGAATTACTCAACGATGTTACGCGAACTGTCCACACAGGCTGGTGTACGCGGCTCCGCACACGCATTCAGTATACCTGCATAGCCGCTCGGGCAGGACCTCTGCGCATCCGTCGCGTAACAGCTGTTATCCAGGCATTTCGGCCGGGCTTTGCCAGGCGCTTCTCAATGCTTTGAGGACGTGCAGGACCTCCGTGTACTCATCCTTCCAGGTGAGACGAAGGCAGTTGACGAGGATTTGATGGATGTGAATGGCAAGCTCCTTGTGCCTGCTATAGTCGAGGCTCGTCAGCAGAACGACGAGCGCCCGGGTAATCCTGCACGCATCCCGATTCAGGCACCCCTCAATGGCCTCCGAGTACACCATCAGCAGCTTCTGGACCGGGGAGGCGCCGCAGCTGCGCGCCCGCTTGTACTTTACTTCAGGAGAGAGATACACCGACATGGCCTTAGTTAGCGGATAGCGTCAATTCATCGAGAAAAATGCTCCGTGTGAGAAGCGAAGGTTTCGCTGCCGGAGGAAGGTCGGCAGCGAAACCCGGAATCATGGAGGGTTAAGAGAGGTCAGTCAGAAAGGCAGACAGGTTGCTCTGGTTATGTACAACCGAAGCGATCGTAGCATTTTGTGAAATTAAAGATTTGGCCAGATCAACCGATGAGCTCAAAGAATCGGGCGAGTCGATTCTGATCATTGACGTATGGGTGTTGAACATCGCCTCGCTGAGTTGATCGGCGCGCGAGCTCAGGATGGATCCTGTATTGGCGATACTCGATTGTTGGCCGATTACTGTGTTCAAGCCGTCCTGTACGGCACTCAAGGCCGACGCCGCATTCGACGTGGACGTGAGGTCTGTGCCCGTCAGGCCGAGTGAAGCGGTACTCAGATCGTCGAACGTAACGTCGACGATGTCCGAGGAGCTCGTTCCCAGGAAGAAGGAAAACGAGTTACCGAAGACCGCCTGTCCGTTGAAGCTCGTGTCGGAGACCAGGTCGTCGATGGTTGACATGATGCTCTGATACTGGTCGTCCAGCAAAGCACGTTCCTCTGCCCCGAGGGCGTCGGAATTCGCTCGGATAGCCAGTTCCTCTGCCTGCATGAACAACTCCGAGGTTTGTTCGACGGCGCTGCTCGCTGTGTCGAGCAGGCTGGCGGAATCCCTCACGTTCATGTAGGCTCGCTCGAGGAAACGCGCGTCTGTACTCGAGGTTGTACCCAGCAGTGCTTCGACGGCGTCATTCTTCGCCTGACTGATCTTTTCGGAGGCGGATATGCGGATCAGGGTGTTGAATATCCGCGAGTTCTTATTTTCAAGTTGCTGTTGGGCCGTAATGATATCGGAATTGAGCGAATTAACATTCATGAGCGGGGACCTTTGCGTGAGTCTGAATGGTTCCTGGATCGACATACGACGCACTCTTGATATCGACCAATATTTCGGGTTCTTAAACTGACTTTGGCACCCCTCGAAAAATTGACGCGCGCCGACTATATTCGCGCTTGCTTTTCGCGCGACGGTGAGCGTTTTGTCTCTGCGGAGACGCCGGCATTGCTTTTTCGCGACATCGCGCGGCGCCTCGCCGGCCAGGGGGTCGCGGCGAACGAGAGCGTACATGCGTTCTGGATTCCCGGGCGGATCGAAGTGCTCGGCAAACACACCGATTACGCAGGAGGCATCAGCCTTACGGCAGCTTCTGAGCGGGGTATCGCCCTCGGCGCTGCCCATTCCGCCCCCGGTACTCCGCTGCAGGTCCTCGACGCCCGGTCCGGAGAACGCGTTGTGATCCAGCCGGCGGATCCGTCTCGAACGCCCGCGTATCCCTGGGGGGTGTATGTACAGACGGTCGTAAAACGGATAGCGGCCAATTTTAATCGCTTCCCTTCTGGGGTTACCCTCTGTTTTTCGAGTTCCCTCCCACAAGCCGCGGGGATGAGCAGTTCGAGCAGTCTGATTACCGCCCTCTTTCTTGCCCTTTCCCGGATGATGCGGCTCGAAGATACCCCTGCGTATCGAACAGCCATTTCAACGCCGCTGCACCTGGCTGATTATCTGGGGCATGTAGAAAATGGGCGGTCTTACAAGGGTCTGCACGGGAGCGAGGGGGTAGGGACGTTCGGGGGAAGCCAGGATCATACGGCCATACTTTGTTCTCGAGTCGGATACGTGCGCTCGTTTGGCTTTCGACCCACACGCTTTGTCGAAGAAGTGGCTGTCCCAGATAGTTACAGGTTTTGCATAGCGAATTCGGGTGTACGCGCCGAAAAGGGGAGCGGAGCGAAGGCCGCCTATAACCGCCTTTCCCTCGAAGTACAACGGCTGGTTTCCTGTCTCGAGGACCGGTATGACAGTGCCTCCGGATCGCTCGCCGCGTTGACCGAGGCCGCCGGGATGGATCGTGGAGGCATTGAGGAGGCCCTACGTCATTGCAACGAATCGGAGGGGTTGCTGGAACGGTGGCGCCAGTTTTACGAGGAATGTTACGAACTCATCCCGGGTTTTATCGAAGCCCAGCGACAAGGCGATATGGATCGGTGCGGCCGCTGCGCTGAGCGGTCGCAGCATCTTGCTGAAACGTCGTTGCTCAATCAAGTGGGCGAAACAAAGGCATTGGTACGCGTCGCGAAGTCGTTAGGAGCGAAGGCCAGCTCTGCCTTCGGAGCCGGTTTCGGGGGGAGCGTGTGGGCCCTGGTAGAGGTAGAACAGGTCGCTTCGTTTATCGCTTCATGGAGGAAACGGTATGAAGAGCTCTTCGGATGGCATGACGAGGCCGACTTCTTCGTCGACGAGACCGGCCCGCCCGCTTTTGAGCTCGAATGAATTCTTCTCAAGCAAGTCTTGCGGAGTTACCTCAATATTCCCTTGATCCTCATAGGCTCGACTCCGCGGTACGTGTCGCGTATCAACTGACGGCATTGAGTGCGGCCGGCTTTGAATGACTGCCTTGCAGCCGTTTTTCAGCTATATGCGCGCATTCAAAGCCGTCCGGGCAAAGCGATACCGCACAGATGCGTAACATCCATAAATATGCTGAAATGCTGGATGGCTGACGCGCAATGATACACAGGAATTGGGAGAAGATGGAAGCGTATTTCGCCAGGTAGCTTCTCACCGACAATGGTTCGTGGAATCCGCTGACCCCTATTTGAAAGAAAGCCTCGGCCAGATCAACAGGATGCCCGCCGCAGCGGCAGCGCTGCATACCGTCATGACGATGGCAGGAACGAGAAATCCGTAGATAAAAAAGCCCGTGGCGAAGAGCGCGCCATAGACCGCTACACAGCCGAGTACCATGCCCAGGATTTCGAGCGGGAGCTGGCCGGTCGTTTCCGGCATCGACACGCCTTCAGAACGGGCCTTCTTGACGACGGCTTTCCAACCGGGGCCGCCCGGCTCGATCTTTCGGAAGAAGTTGCGCAGCGTTTCGTCATTGTCGGGGGGTGTGAAATAGGTGGCGACGATCCAGGTTAGGGTGGTCAGGAAAGCGCCGATCGTGATCTGCTGCCAGGCCTGGAGCGTAGCGAAGCCGAGGGATTCGTGGATGAAATTCAGGTATATCGCGATGATGAGGGAAGAAATCATGGCGATGATTTCGGTGAAGGCGTTGATGCGCCACCAGAACCAGCGCAGGATATAAATCAGGCCCGTGCCTGCGCCCAACAAGAGCATGAGACTGAAGGCCTGCGAAGCGTCTGTAAGGATGAGGCCCAGCCCCAGGCCCAACACCGTGGAGAGTACCGTAAAAAAGCGGCCGGCCCAGACCAGCTCTCGTTCGCTGGCTTCGGGTTTGAGAAACCGCTCGTAGAAGTCGTTCACCAGGTAAGATGCACCCAGGTTGAGCTGGGTGGACATGGTCGACATAAAGGCGGCGATCAACGACGCTGCGACGAGGCCCAGCAGGCCCGGTGGGAGAAAGGTGAGCATAGCCGGGTATGCGATATCGTTGCCCAGCTTGTCTGCCGGCAAGTTGGGGAAGGCAGCCTGCAAGTCGGACAGGTCAGGGAAGATGACCAGCGACGCGAGGGCGATGAGGATCCAGGGCCACGGACGTATAGCGTAGTGGGCGGCGTTGAAAAACATGGTAGCGCCTACGGCATGGGGTTCTGAGCGGGCCGAGAACATGCGCTGGGCGATGTAGCCGCCCCCACCGGGCTCTGAGCCGGGGTAGTAGGAAGCCCACCATTGTACTGCCAGGGGCACGAACAGGATGGGAATCCAGGCGTTGGGGTCGGAGAAGTCGGGCAGCAGGTGCATCTTTTCTCGCACGGCCTCCTGCTGGAGCAGGCTGGACAGGCCGCCAATCTCGTCCATCCCCAGGATGTAAATACAGGCCAGGATCGAGCCCACCATGGCGATGATAAACTGTACGAAGTCGGTGATGATGACGGCCCGCAAGCCGCCCAGGGCGCTGTAGATCAGCGTGATGGAGCCTGCGATCAGGAGGGTTTGCCAGCCGGGCCAGCCCAGGATGATTTCGCCGAATTTGATGCCGGCCAACGCGACGGAGCCCATCACGAAGACATTAAAAATGAGCCCGAGGTACAGGGCCCGGAAGCCTCGAAGGAAAGCGGCCGCGGGGCCGCTGTAGCGAAGCTCGTAGAATTCGATATCAGTAAGCACCTCAGAGCGGCGCCACAGTTTGGCGTAGACGAAGACGGTCAACATGCCGGTGAGCAGGAAGGCCCACCAGGCCCAGTTGCCTGAAACGCCGCTGTCGCGCACGAGATTAGCCACGAGATTGGGGGTGTCCGAGGAGAACGTCGTGGCGACCATCGAGACGCCGAGCAGCCACCAGGGCATCGTCCGGCCGGAGAGGAAGTAGTCTGTCGTATTGGAGCCGGCTTTGCGGGATACGATGAGCCCTACGGCCAGCGAGAACGCGAAAAAAGCGAAAATGAAGACCCAGTCGATGAGAGCTAACTGCATGGGAGGTACCCCGGCGGGTTAAACGAACACGGCCTCGCCCGGGCTACGCATCGGCGATTACCCCTGCCGGCTATACTCGAGGGCTCGGTCGACATCAGCGATGATGTCATCGCCGTGCTCGAGGCCGACCGAAATCCGGATGAGTCCCGGTGCAATGCCTACGGCCTGGCGATCTTCCTCGGAGAGAGAACTGTGAGTCGTGCTGGCCGGGTGAGTAGCTATGGTGCGAGAGTCCCCAAGATTAGCAGTTAAGGACGACATCTGCAATGCATCGAGAAATCGCCGGCCTCGTTCGAGTCCGCCGCGCACGATGAAAGTCACGATACCCCCGCCGGCCTCCATTTGTTTTTTCGCCAGTTCGTACTGGGGATGGGAGGGAAGGTGTGGGTATTTCACTTCCTGTACGTCAGGGTGCGATTCGAGGTGCTGAGCCAGCCTGAGCGCATTAGCCGAGTGTTTTTCCATACGCAGCGCGAGGTGTTCCAGGCTTTTGCTGAACATCCACCCGTTGAACGGGGATAAACAGGGGCCCGTATGGCGGGCGAAGTAACGGACGTCTTCGATATATTGCTTTTTTCCCACGATGACTCCGCCGATTCCGCGGCCCTGCCCGTCGATGTATTTCGTTGCCGAATGCATCACCATGTCTGCACCATACCGCATCGGTTTCTGCAAGACCGGAGTGGCGAAGATGTTGTCCACGTACAAAATGACGTCTTTCGAGGCGCACAACCGGCCGAGCCACTCCAGGTCGACGAGGTCGAGAGCCGGGTTCGAAGGCGTCTCGACGTAGCACAACCGGGTGTTATCCTGGATCATCGATGTCCAGGCGCCGGGATCGCCGATGGGAGCCAGGGAACAAGAAATGCCCCACCGGGGCAGTATTTTCGTCAAAATATGGTGCGTCGAACCGAATACCGATCGGGAGGACAGCACGTGATCGCCCTGCTGCACCAGGCCGGCGATGCCCGTAAATACGGCGGACATGCCCGATGCTACGGCGATACCGTCTTCCGCTTCTTCAAGAATGCACATCTTGTCGACGAATTCGTCGACACTGGGGTTGCTGTACCGCGAGTAGATGCTCCCGTCAATCTCTCGCGCGAACATAGCGCGCGCCTGCTCCGCGTCTTCGAACGTGAAGCTGGACGTCATGTAGATCGAGCTTGCGTGCTCTCGATGGCCGGAGGGCGGCGTCTGCGTCCGTACCAGGCGCGATTGTTCATGCAGCGGATTGGGCATAATCGACCGAATTTACGGTGTATGAAAAGGTGATTGTCGCGCTCGACTCCAGCGTCTTAGCCACGGAGCAATATTTCGTGAGGCTCAACTCGATGGCTCTACGCACCTTGTCCGGATCGAGGTCTCCCGACACCGTGAAGTGGGCGTGGATCTTCGTGAACAGGGATGGGATCTCGTCTTTGGCACGCTCCGCATCGATGTCGACCTTGAATTCGTCGACCCTTTGCCTGCCTTTCTGGAGGATGGTCAGGATATCGATGCCGCTGCAGCCCCCCAGGCCCATGATCAGCAGCTGCATAGGGCCCGCGCCCTCGCCCGTACCCCCTTGTTCGACGCTGCGGTCCATATGCACGAGGTTGCCGCGTTCGTTCTTTCCAACAAAATGAAACTTGTCATCCACTCGTTCGACGTGAATCTTCATGGGATATTACCTGGTTCGAAAGTAGGAAGGGAAAATCGGTCGCCGATTTGGACGTTGAAGGCGGCTATGAAGCGCCTGCCCGAATAATAGCCCTCATCGACGTGCAAAATGTCTAGTCTGAGTGCTTTATTGTCAACACATATAACCTGGATGCCTCGTTCGCGGTCGGCTGAGATTACCGTACCCGGGGTCAACATCGTGTCAAATTCAGGTTCGACGAGTTCGACCTCGAGGATACGCGTAATGACGTTCCTGAAGAACGTAATACAGCCGTTATGGTTCGGATTGCAGGCGCGTACCAGGTCGTAGATCTGGTGGCCGGTCATAACAGCCCAGTCGACGAGCAGGTCATCGGCCGAGGGTTTCTTCTGAAAAGAAGCCGACGCGGGCTGTTTCACGAGCGCGCAATCGGAGGTGTACGTGGACAGGAACCGGTCGAGCACTTCGGGTACTGCAGAGGCGAGTACCGAATTCAGCATGCCGTAGGTGTCGCTGTGTTCTATCGGAATCTGCTCGGTGAGGGCGACAGGACCGGTGTCGTAATCAGCGTCCATCTTGTGGAGCGTGAGAACAAGGTGTTGTTCGCCGTTTTTCAGCTGCCAGAAAACGGGGTCCGGGCCGCGGTACTCCGGAAGGAGACCGGGATGCACGTTGTAAAATCCTTCGGCCGGGACGCGCAGGCACGAGGCGGGAATCTTGAAGGGAAAGGTTTGCACGACGACCATGTCGGGCTGAACGGCCTCCATCCAGGCGATCAAATCGATCTCCAGGTTTGCTTTCGAGATCTGGGTATGTACCAGGCCCCGGGCGTCGGCGAGCCGGGCGATGTGCCTGCAGAGAAGGGGGTTGCTGGCGACAGACCCTACGCCCTTCAGGTACCCGCGGTCGCTCAGCCGGTGGATGGAGTCGGTCGACAGTAAGCTGTTCGTAAGGAATGCAACGCGCATGAATGCGTCTCCGGTGATTCAGGTTCCGCCGCCGACTCCAGGGCCTCTATTGCATCCTGCGTCCATTATTTGGGGCTGCTCGACCTGAGAAGTGCAGCAGATATTACTTGATGTGCGAAGTTCTCTATGATGCCGAGGGACGCCGTGCCCGTTGTCGTTGTCACGCGTTCTTTGATGCGTTCCCAGAGCTGCTCGTTTCTGATATTATCAAGGAACTCGTAAGCTTTGGGCGTCAAACCGCGAATCAGGGTCAGCAGAATTCGGTTGTTGGTGGAATATTTGTATTCCCCTTCAACAAAACCCGAGTCGATCAGGAGTTTGACGTGTTCGTTGACTACAGCCTGTTCGTAGCCTTCGACGGCCATCGAGTGTATAAGCGGTTCGGCTGGATCTCCCTCAGACTCGATTTGAATAAGAATGGCTCTCAAAAGGTCGATGTCACGTCTCATGATCGCGCTATTAGTGTGTTTGAGCCTAAAATATCTTAGATAGGCGTAAATGTTTCAATCGCATTCATTTTCTGGATGCCAGTTCCCGGAAGAGTATGAGTCGTAAGTCCATGCCCCGTCTGGGCAAATAGATTGCGGCAGGGGCTATCACTTTTCGTTCATTAAAAATATATTACAGCAGGCAGATTGATGACCGGGACACGTGATGCCTGGATGATTGAGATGTTCGTGAGGTACAAGAGGCGCATCCCGGGCATTAGAGGGGGCCAGTTACCAACGTCGTTTGTCCACCACAAATCCGAGCGAACCTTGAAAGCAGTCACTCTTCTTTCTCTGTGTGCGTCACTTATGGCTTTAGTCTTTGTGCCCGTGAATGATGCATCGATCGAGCCGGCAGAACAGCCTCGACATCAGCAATCCGTCACTCAGGTTCATCCCGAATGGCCCGTATACCCCACCGTAGTTTACGTCCATGAGGTCATCGAATACGAAAAGACCTTTTACCTGGCTTGAGCCGTTTTTTCCGGCCGTCGTTGCTATTGAGCCGGAGCTGAATTACAATGAGGTGTTACGCGAACTGTGCACAGCAGGCTGGTTATCGTGGCTTTGCACACGTGCAAAGCCACCCTGGCAGGGCCTGTGCGCATCCGGCGCGTAACATCCGTTACAATGAAAAGTTCGCCTGAGTCTCGTAAATGGACTTTCGGTCCGATCTGCTATGGTGTCCAAAAGCCCCCATCCGGACATAGAAATTGCCGATGTATCATTGCCGCATTTCGTGACAGAGCGATTTCAAGACTATGGCGATCGTATAGCGTTCATCGACGGCGTTTCGGGCCACTGCCTTTCTTACGATGAACTCTTTCGAGACATTCAACGCGTTGCCTTTTCGCTCCATGCGCGTGGGTTCACCAAGGGTGACACCCTTGCTCTGTACAGTCCGAACTGCTCCGAATACGCGGTCTTCTTTTATGCCGTCAGCTTCCTCGGCGGTATCAATACGACCATCAACCCGTCGTATACGGTATCGGAACTGACGCACCAGCTCATCGATTCGGCGGCTCGTTTTCTGGTAGTCACGCCGGAAACGGAGGATAGAGCGTTAGAAGCCGCTGAAAAGTCGTCGGTCGAACAGGTCATCACCATTGGAGATACGCAGCGCGCGATTCCCTATACTGCCCTTCTCGGTTCGGAGAAGTATACGGACGAAGTGTCCATAAACCCGGCTGAAGATATTGCAGCTCTGCCCTATTCGAGCGGAACAACAGGCCTCCCTAAGGGCGTGATGCTGACGCATTCGAATCTAGTGGCCAACATCGCGCAAACGGAGTCGGTTGAGCACGTAGCCGACGACGTGACGATCGGCATCTTGCCCTTTTATCACATATACGGCATGACTGTCATCATGAGCACGGTGCTGCGCAACGGGGCTACGATTGTGACGATGCCCCGATTCGATCTCGAGCATTTTCTCCATTTGATGCAGGAAAACGAGGTAACGGTCGCCTACCTGGTGCCTCCGATCATACTGGCACTGGCCAAACACCCTCTGGTGGATAACTATGATCTCAGCAGCCTGAGAAAAATCACTTCGGGGGCAGCGCCGCTGCCGGTTTCGGTAGCCAGAGCGTGTGCCGAACGATTGGGGTGTGTAGTAAAGCAGGGGTATGGTTTAACCGAAACGAGTCCAGTCACGCATATTACGCCGGATGTGGATACCCTGAAACTCGATGCCGTTGGCCCGGGCCTGCCCAACACAGAGACGATGGTCGTGGACGTAGAAACGCAGGAGCCCCTTCCTCGGGGGCAGAAGGGCGAAATATGGATCCGGGGCCCCCAGGTAATGAAAGGGTATCACAGGAACCCGGAAGCCACGGCCGCCATGATCGATGCCGACCGGTGGCTGCACACGGGGGATGTCGGGTATCTGGACGAGCAGGGGTATCTGTATGTCGTGGACCGGGTCAAGGAGCTGATCAAATACAAGGGTTTACAGATTGCGCCGGCCGAGCTGGAGGCCGTCATTGTATCTCATCCGGATGTCGCCGATGCCGCCGTCATTCCCAGCCCGGACGAAGAAGCGGGCGAGGTCCCCAAGGCCTTCGTCGTGCGCAAACCAGGGAAAAACACGGCTGCAGACGCGATAATGGAGTACGTGTCCGAGCGGGTGGCGCCGTACAAGAAAATTCGGAAGGTCGAGTTCGTCGAACAGATCCCCAAAGTACCTTCGGGAAAGATTCTTCGACGCAAGCTGGTGGAGCTCGAGCGGAGCCGGCAGGGTTGAGCGGAGATTCCTCAGGGAATGAGATCGAAATTGCCGAGGGTACCGAAGAGCAAAGCGGCCAGTACCCCACCCAACACGGGCCCAACAACAGGAATCCAGGCATACGACCAGTCGCTGCTTCCTTTCCCTGAAACGGGAAGCAGCGCGTGCATCAGGCGTGGACTCAGATCGCGGGCCGGATTGATCGCATACCCGGTCGTGCCTCCCAGGCACAGGCCGATGCCCAGAACCACCAGGCCGACAGGCAGCGCATTGATCGCTCCGAGCCCTACTTCCGGGACGACCATGTAGAGCACGGCAAATACGAGGACGAACGTACCTATCGTTTCGGAGAACAGGTTGGAGAGAGGATTACGGATGGCCGGCGCCGTGCAAAAGACGGCAAGCTTGGTGCCCGGGTCTTCCGTGATCTCGAAGTGGTCTTTGTACATCAGCCAGACCAGCGCTCCGCCGATCGCTCCGCCCAGAAATTGAGCGGCGAGATAAAGTCCTACGTCGCTCCAGGGGAACGTTCCGGCTACGGCCAGGCCAATAGTGACGGCCGGATTGATGTGCGCCCCGCTGAAGGCTGCCACACACAAGACGGCTATGAACACCGCCATCCCCCATCCCAGCGTGATTACGATCCATCCGGATCCCTGTCCTTTGGTATCTTTTAATATTACGTTTGCGACAACGCCATTGCCCAGCAAGAGCAATATCATCGTGCCGATCATCTCGGCGAGAAAAATCTTTCCAGAATCCATGGTTTAGGGGGGATGTTTGGAGTGGTTGGTACGTTGAGGGAATAATAATGAAAGAGGGCTTATCCGTCTAGCTCATCGACGGCCCAGGCCTTCGATCGGTCCAGTGCTTTTTTCCATCCCGAACGGAGGGCGGCAACCGCGTCTTTCTCCATGGCGGGGTCGTACTGCCGGTCGAGCTGCCACTGCGTCGAGATTTCCTCCAGGGAGCCCCAGTAGTCAACCGCGAGTCCGGCGAGGTAGGCGGCACCGAGGGCGGTGGTCTCCGAAATCCTGGGCCGAAGCACAGGCACCTGGAGTATATCGGATTGAAACTGCATGAGCAAGTCATTGGCAGACGCCCCTCCATCGGCCCGGAGCTGGGTCAGGGAAAGCCCCGCGTCATTTTCCATGGCGTCCAGCACATCCGCGACCTGATAGGCAATGCCTTCGAGCGCCGCACGCGCCAGGTGGGCCCCCGTCGTTCCGCGGGTGATGCCTGCGATCAGCCCCCTCGCGTATTGATCCCAGTGGGGGGCTCCCAGCCCGGTGAACGCAGGGACCATATAGACGCCGCCGTTGTCTTCGACCTGGCGAGCGAGCGCCTCAATGTCGGGGGAGGATTGGATCAGGCCGAGCCCGTCGCGCAGCCATTGCACAACAGCGCCGGCTATGAAGATGCTTCCTTCGAGTGCATAGTGGGTCGTGTCTCCTATTTTCCAGGCTACCGTTGTCACGAGATTATTGCTGGAAGCGACGGCCTCTTCACCTGTGTTCATCAGCATGAAACAGCCCGTGCCGTACGTATTTTTGACCATGCCCTTACGGGTGCACATCTGTCCGAATAGAGCCGCTTGCTGATCGCCCGCGATTCCGCTGACGGGAACAGACGATCCGAACAGCGACTTTGCGGTGTGCCCGTATACTTCGCTGCTGGAGCGGACTTCGGGCAGCAGCGGAGCCGGCACGCCGAGAATGTCCATCAACTCCTCATCCCAGGCGCCGGTATGAATGTTGTAGAGTAATGTTCGGGACGCGTTTGTGGCATCGGTCATGTGCATCTGACCTTCCGTGAGATTCCAGACGAGCCAGCTGTCTACGGTGCCGAAGGCCAGGCGCCCTGCCTCGGCGGCTTCACGAGCGCCTTCGATGTTGTTCAACATCCACCGGATTTTGGTGCCCGAGAAGTAAGCATCGATCACGAGTCCCGTTTTTTTTCTGAATAGCTCTTCGAGACCTTGTTTTTTGAGGGAGTCGCAATAGCCGGAGGTTCTGCGGTCTTGCCAGACGATGGCGTGTCCGATGGGTTTGCCCGTCTCGCGCTCCCAGATCAGGGTGGTCTCGCGTTGATTGGTGATGCCCAGGGCGGCAAGGTTCGCGGCATCGACATCATTATTGCGGAGCACGTCTCTCGCAACTTCGAACTGGGTATCCCATATCTCGACGGCGTCGTGCTCTACCCAGCCGGGCTGTGGGAAGATCTGCTTGAATTCTTTCTGAGTCACCCCGTGTATATTTCCGTGATGATCGAATAAAATCGCGCGAGAACTGGTTGTGCCCTGGTCTAATGCTAGTACGTATTTCATGGGAAAAGAGGATCTCCTTGTCGTGGTGGTGTGTGTCCTGTGACGATCTATTGTATAGCAGACGTTGGGCTAAAATATAATCTTGTAGTAATACATCCTAATCAGGCTCGGTCTGAAAAATCAGAATTAAGAAGTGATGATACGCAGGTTGTGCACAGCAGGCCGGTTTACGCCGCTCCGCAGTATACAATGCATAGGTGCAAAGCCGCTATAACAGGACCCATGCGCACCCGGTGCGTTACACCTGTGCCTCTTGCCTCTTGCCTCTGCGTCAAATTGCCTGTCGAGCCCATTTATAGCTCCACGTTTCTGCGGGGTGAGGGGCTTCATTTCGAACAGCTTCGAAAAAAAATACATGGTCAGATTTAAAAAAAAGGTTTTTATAATCACAGGGTGCATCCTGGCGGTTCTGTGTCAGGTCGATGAAGTGAATGGGCAGGGGACCCGTTGGGGCATTAGCGGTGCGATTAGTTTCCACCGGTTCGATTACGTGGATCCATTGCCCTGGTGGGAGGAATCGAGCCAGTCTTTTCCAGCCATCGGTGTTTATATGGAGTGGCCCATGCACTTCATCGAAGGGCCGCTCGGGAATATCCTGAGATTCAACACCGGCCTACGCTATGCACGGCTCGCATCGAAAGTAGATTTCGCGCTCGTGCTTGGAGACGAGGATCAGGAATTTACCGGTGCATTTCGCATAAATCAGCATTATCTCCTGCTTCCCGCGCAGCTGGAGTTGTTTCTCGGACGGGCGCCCGTATATCTGATGGCCGGCCCCGAGGTGGGATTTCTGCTGACCGCTGGTCGTATCTCTGAAACATTCACCCCCGAGGAATTCCGCGATCGAAGATCGCAGACCATTTCCCGTGACCTGAAGCGAGTCAGCGTATTCCTGTATGGCGGTGCAGGAGTGCGGCTATCGAAGAGACTGAGCACCTTTGTTCGCTTCGGATCTGCCCTTGGCCGCGCGTTAAAAGAAGGAGAAAGGTCCTTCGTCGATAACGACTGGACGTCCAAAGAGCTCTCTGCCGGTTTAAAATTGGATTTAGGCGGCTGATCGGTCCGTGAACACGACAGACCCCGACGATCTATCAATGATGCCCCTTATCTTTTAGCTAGCGATTACCTCGATTCCTGTGCGATACCTCATTATAGTCTCTGTTGTCGGTCTCGTGTTACTTGACATACTCGCTCTCACGTACGAAAGAGCACCCATCGAGCAAGAACTGCTTGCGCGAACGGGTGATATGCTCGAGGAGCAAGAGGTGGACCTTCCGATCGATCAGGTCTTTTTCATCGGTCGCGATGCCGTTGTCAAAGGAGAAGTAGAGTCCTTCGAAGAGAAGGAGAGCATAGAGAAATTGATCGCGGCTGTTCCGGACGTGCGCCTCGTCACGAATCAGCTCCGGGTAGTAGCCAGGAAGGAGTCTCCTGTGGGTGAACCGGGCATGGTCGATGCCGCTCCCATAGACACCTTGATGACGCAGGCGCCAGGAGAAATGTATCCGGATAGCGTAGCGTGGTTTCAATTGTATCATTTCGAGGATACGACGATCAGCGTCTACGGTACGTTTTCCGATTCCGTCATGCAGGGGCGGATCATGGACATGGTAGCCAGTGCATTTCCGGGACATTCGATCGCCGATACGGTACAGGTCGACACCACCGTGGCACGCCCACGCTGGTACGCTTCACTGCTTGCCTTGATACCTACGATCGGCCTCGTGAGCGAGCCCGTTTTAGAGGTTTCCGTTGACGGCCAGTCGTTCAACCTGGACGGAGAAGTGCTCGGGGAGATCCAGCGTGACGTGATTACGTCGGATGCCGCAAAAGCGCTGGGCGACTCTCTGGGGCTCGTCGCATCGCTGCGGTTGGCTGCCACGGAAAGCAGTGAAGAAGACGTACGAGTCGCTACCCTGATCGCCCGAATTGAAAACCTGCTCGCGACGACGCGCATCCAGTTTGCAATCAATACGGCCGAATTGACCCCTCCCTCGCTGCAGGTACTCAACGAGATTGCAGAACTGCTCAAAGACGCCCCCGACATCCAGATCGAGGTGCAGGGCCATACGGATAATACGGGGTCGAGTGCGGTGAACCGGGACCTCAGCCAGGTTCGAGCGGATGCCGTTCGGGCGTATCTCATCACGCGGGGAGTGGATGCTTCGCGCCTGACGGCTGTCGGATACGGACCTGCTCACCCCATAGCGACCAATACTACATATGAAGGGCGGGTCACAAACAGACGCGTAGAATTTAGTCTCAAAGGAGGATCTTGATGTTATTTCTCGCCGCACACATATTCGTATGGATACTGGCTGCTTTCGCGTTCGGAGGCATCATTGGATGGTGGCTCCATCGTCTCGTCATAAAGGAAGAGGAGGAGACGTATTCGATCACATCGAATAAAGGAGCAGGGGCGAACTCGGTATCGGTACTGAGCGATTCTCTGCTGCAGACGCAACGCGAGTTGCAGGAGTGCCAGCAAAGCCTGGCCTTCGCTGAGACCCGATTGAAAGAAATGAATGTCAGGTTTCCGGGGACTCCCGATACAGGTGAAGCGCATGAAACCGAAGAAACCGACGAGTTCGGCTATTCCTCCGACGAGTCGGTGTACGATGACAACTTCGAGAGCGGGCAGTTTGAAGGGGGGCAGTTCGAAGGCAGTAGCTTCGAAGGGGGGCAATTCGAAAGTAGCAACTTCGAGAGCGGCAACTTCGAAAGCGGCAACTTCGAGTCTGATGAAGTGACAGAACTGCAGGGAGACGACCTCAAATTGATTCCAGGGATCGGACCTTACATCGAAAAAAAACTGTACGAACTCGACATATCTACCTATGAGCAGATCGCTCGCTTGAGTGAAGAAGATATGATACGTATCGGAAATCACATCAACTACTTTCCCGGACGTATCACGAGGGACGGGTGGATCGAAAATGCGAAGAGGTTGCACAAAGAAAAATACGGAGAGGAGGTGTGACGGGGCCGTCCGTATTCCGAGAGCGCTAAACAGGGGTGTCGTACTAGAGGCGTGAAAATGCCCTGCCCTCCATGAAACTGAAAAATGTGGTGAGGCGTTGGAATAAGCAGGTAATGCGCTCTATATCGGATTATTACTCCCACTCCTTGGATGGCACGACACATTAGCGATTTACACGTACGCTCATTTTCTTTACTGGCGGTATGCGCTGTTTTTTTATTCGGATGCAGCAGCACGGTCAACGATCCCGTCCCCGATGTGCCGGTGCTGGTTGCTCCGGACAAGGGCAATGATGACGAGGCCGATACGGTCGAACTCATCTGGGATGCCGGCTTGAATGCAGAGCATTTTGGGCTTCAGGTGTCCACCCGGGCCGATTTTTCGGATCTCGTCGTCGACGAGCCGGCGGTACGCGGGCATTCCCACATACTGTACGATCTCCCCCTCGGCAAAACCTATTACTGGAGGGTTCGAGCCAACAACGAGGTGGGATCGAGCGGTTGGACCGAGACGTGGAGCTTCACTTCTTCGGTCGAAGCCGAAATTCCACCGGTACCGTCGCTGTCCTTGCCGGCAGACTCTACCCAGAACATGCCTCAAACCGTGTATTTCAGCTGGTCTCCTTCCGATGGAGCTACCCGGTATCACATTCAGGTATCTCTGGAAGAGAACTTCATCCGACGTTCCGCCGACATCGAAAGCGTCCGGGGTACGTCGCAACGGATTCACGGCCTCGTTCCCACCTACATTTATTACTGGCGCGTGAGAGCAGCAAACCCACTGGGCTTCAGTACATGGTCTCCGACGCGGCGTCTTGTGATCGAAGATGAAGCCTGGTAATCCAGGAGCACGCCGGCACAGCTTACGCGTTGCTCTATGCTGCATGGCTCGGTGCTGCGTTAGTCTTTAGAGGTAAGCGAATCATGGTTCATGACATCGACTCTCTTGTCAGGTTCTCCGGACAGGTACTGCTCGGGATCACTCTGGCGTTTTATCTCGGCGGGTGCAGCAGCGTCGAGTCGGACCCAGCCCCTGTGGAGCAAGACGCCGGTCTCGACGAAACGCTCGTCGACTTGATTACACTCCAGGGACAACGCGTACTTTCCAACTTCATCCTGCCTGAAAGCGACGACCTTGGCGCCATACCCCAGGATCCAGCCAATCCGCTTTCCCCGGAGAAGATCGAGCTCGGGCGAATGCTTTTCCATGAAACCGCCCTGGCTACCAATCCCGTTCGACCCGAGGGGGAAGGCACCTACTCGTGTGCGACGTGCCATCACGCCGGAGCCGGTTTTCAGGCCGGTGCATTGCTCGCTATCGGAGAAGGAGGGGTGGGCTGGGGCGCTAACGGGCAAGGTCGCCGGCCATCCGGGACGTATTCGATGGATCAGATCGACACTCTCCCTATTCGATCACCTTCAGTGCTTAATGGGGCGTATCAGGAGGTCATGGGATGGGCCGGCGTGTTCGGGGCCAGAGGACCGAACCGGGGAACGGAAGCGCAGTGGATCGACGGCACCCAGGCCGAGGTCAACAAACTGGGGTTCGACGGCCTGGAGGCACAGGCTATCTCCGGGCTGAAAAAGCACCGCATGGATCGCCTGGATGCTTCGGTTTTGCATACGAATCCCACCTACCAATCTCTCTGGGAAGCCGCTTTTCCCGGAACGGAGATCTCCGTAGAGAACGTGGGTCTGGCTATCGCTGCGTACGAACGAACTCTGCTGGCCAATAAGGCCCCTTTTCAACTGTGGTTGCGCGGCGCTACCAACGCGATGAGTCCGCAAGAGAAGCGCGGGGCAATCGTATATTTCGGGAAAGCCCAGTGCGAGGTGTGTCATACCGGCCCGGCCCTGAATCAGATGGACTTCTATGCCCTGGGCATGCCCGACATGCCCGGCATTTCTTTCCAGGGCGATGAGATTGAGAGGCTCGGCCGGGGCGGCTTCGACAATAACACCGATGAAGAGTTCAAGTTCAAAGTGCCGCAGCTGTATAACCTCAGGGATGTTACGTTTTACGGCCACGGGGGCACATTCCGGAGCCTCCGAGAGGTTATCGAATACTACAACGACGCCATCCCGGCCGTCGACCTGCCCCCGGGCCGGCTCACCAATCGATTCGTTCCCCTGGACTTAACCGAGGAAGAAATCGAGGATCTCGTCGCCTTTCTGGCAGGCGCCCTTTACGATCCCGATCTGGAGCGCTACGTCCCGGATCGCCTGCCCTCGGGGAACTGCACCCCTGCCAACGATCCCCAGGCGCGCATTGACCTGGGGTGTTGAAAGAGTCAGAATACTTCGTCGGGAGGGATGAGAGATAACGCTCCGTTCATCGTACGGTCCACATCGAGTCAGGAACGTGCGCCTCATCCATCAACCGGGTCAGTTCTTCCGTGATAGTCGGGTGCTGGTCCGATACGTCCATCGATTCAGAGAGGTCGTTTTCGAGGTTGTAAAGCGCTACCGGCCCGGTGAACATGGGTTCTCGGATAGCCTTCCAGTCATTTCTCCTGATAGCCTGTCGCGATCCCTGCTCGAAGAATTCCCAGTATAGATATGCATGGTTCTCCTGGTCGTCTTCTCCCGTCAGGGTAGGGAGCAAACTGATGCTGTCGATATCTTCTGGAGGATCCTGGGCGGCCATCTCAGAGAATGTAGCCATAAAGTCGCCGAAGTACCCGACGTGGTCCGAGACCGTACCCGCCGGCACTGTTTCCGGCCAGTAGGCGATTAAAGGAACCCGTATACCTCCTTCATACAGGTCTCGTTTTTTGCCCCGCAACGGGCCATTCGAGTCGAAGTAAGTGGGGTCGTTTCCGCCCTCAGCGTGAGGCCCGTTGTCCGAGGTGAAGAGCACCAGGGTATTTTCGGTGAGCCCGAGGTTTTCCAGGCTGGTCAGGATGCGTCCGATATCCCGATCCATGCGGGTAATCATAGATGCGAGGCCTTTTTGCGGATCGGGCCACGTCGAGTCTACGTACGCTTCGTAGGTAGGGACCTCCATGCCTTCGTCCCCTGCTTCGTTATTCGCATGTGGAATGGTGAGGGTCAGCATGAGTAAAAAGGGATTCTCCTGCTGTCGCTCGATAAAAGCGAGGGCTTCTTCCGCGATGAGGTCATGGCTGTAGGTCGACTTGGTGGTCGCGTGCCCCGCGCCGTCATCCCTTTTCGGTTCTGGGAGCTCGTTGCCCGGCAACGAAACGCGCTCTGTATTGCGGAAGAGGAATTCCGGATAAAAATTATGCGCGTGGCGTTGGCCGAGATATCCGTAGAAATAGTCAAAGCCCTGTTTGTTGGGCTCTCCTTCCGAGCCGGGGCCGCCAAGGCCCCACTTTCCGATGAGGCCGGTCGCATAGCCGCTGCGTTGCAGCATTTCAGCGAGCGTCACCGTTTCGGCCTGGAGAGGGTGTTGCCCCATCGGGCGGACCTCCCGGTTGCCTCGAATTTCGTTTCGGCCGACCGATACACCTGTCATCAAGACCGCTCTGGAAGGGGCGCACACGGTTGATCCGGCATAGAAGTTCGTAAACCGCATGCCACGGGTAGCCATCAGGTCCAGGTTAGGTGTTTGTATCGTCTGTTGCCCGTACGATCCCAGGTCGCCATACCCCAGGTCGTCCGCAACGATGAGAATGATGTTGGGGAGGGGGCCTGTAGTCTGCTGTTGACAGCTCGATAGCGAGACGGCTGCCAGCGAGAGCAGTAATACGTTAGATACAAATAAGAAAGATGCATTCATGGGTAAATCAATCCGATAAAAGCGAGGGCGATGCCGTACGTGACCGAAAAATTCGAAAGCAAGTGGTGGAATAAAGTACGATATTATCGGCTCTTAAACAGTGATGTTACGCGAACTGTGCACGGCAGGCAGGTTCACGCGGCTTTGCAGGTATCCAAATCCGCTCTGGCAGGGCCTATGCACATCCGGCGCGTAACAACCATTAAACATTGCAGTGGGCCCTGCACGTGTTCTGACCTCAAAACATAATACCCATGCCTGAATCTGAAGCCTCGATCTGGAAGAGGCCCATAGACCTGGAGACTATCAACGCTTTTTCGCCTGGAACGATGGTAGGGCATCTGGGCATCGTGATTACCGAAGTGGGCAAGCGTCACCTCTGCGGTTCGATGCCTGTGGATGGACGAACCCGGCAGGTACATGGCCTCTTACACGGAGGAGCCTCGGTCGCGCTCTCAGAAACTCTGGGCAGTATTGCGGGAAACTATTGCTTACACGACGACAACGAGGTGTGCGTAGGTCTCGCGATTAATGCCAATCACGTGCGTTCAGTCGTAGATGGGACCGTGATCGGCAAGGCAGTGCCGGTCCATCTGGGTAAGAGAACCCAGGTGTGGCGAATCGAAATCCGGGACGAGCGTCAACGACTCGTACATGTCAGCCGGTTGACGCTGGCCGTCGTAGAAAGAGAATAACGAGAAAAGGGTGAGATCACATAGATCCCACCCTTTTGGACGTCAAAGAGTGACAGGGGAGCAGCTTAGAAGTCCATGCCGCCCATGCCACCATGATGATGCCCCATGTCAGGAGCGCCGCCCCCTGATTCTTTTTCTGGCTGGTCAGCCACGACAGATTCGGTCGTGAGCAGGAGACCGGCAACAGAGGCTGCGTTTTCGAGTGCCGTACGCGTCACCTTGGTCGGGTCGATAACGCCCATGCCGATCAGTTTGCCGAATTCTTCAGTACGTGCATTGTACCCGAAGTCGTCTTTAGATTCGCGTACTTTCTGCACGATAATAGAACCTTCCTGTCCTGCATTGATGGCAATCTGGCGCAGGGGTTCTTCGAGAGCGCGGCGAATGATAGCGACGCCGATCGTCTGATCTTCGTTTTCGGTGTCGACGTTCTCCAGGGCATCCAGGGCGCGCAAGTAGGCAACGCCACCCCCGGCGACGATACCTTCTTCGATAGCGGCGCGCGTAGCATGCAGCGCATCCTCGACACGAGCTTTCTTCTCTTTCATCTCGGGTTCGGTAGCCGCACCGATTTTCAGAACAGCGACGCCGCCAGACAGTTTGGCGAGGCGTTCCTGCAATTTCTCGCGATCGTAATCGCTGGTCGTTGCGTCGATCTGCTGCTTGATCTGGTTCGTGCGCGCTTTGATCTGTTCTGTTTCGCCGGCGCCGTCAACGATAGTCGTGTTGTCTTTGTCGATAACGACACGTTTGGCCTGACCCAGGTAATCGAGCGTTGCATTCTCGAGTTTATACCCTTTTTCCTCTGAGATGACGGAGCCGCCGGTCAGGATAGCGATATCTTCGAGCATCGCTTTGCGACGATCGCCGAAGCCGGGTGCTTTGACGGCAGCAACGCGGAGCGTACCGCGCAACTTGTTGACGACCATTGTCGCCAGCGCTTCCCCTTCCACATCTTCTGCAATGACGAGGAGCGGCTTACCCATCTGTGCGATCTTCTCGAGGATGGGCAGAAGATCTTTCATCGCGCTGATCTTCTTGTCGTGGATCAACAGGTACGCGTCCTCGAGAACGACCTCCATGTTGTCCGCATCGGTAACAAAGTACGGAGAGAGGTAACCGCGATCGAACTGCATCCCTTCAACGACGTCGAGGTTCGTATCCGTACCGCGCGCTTCCTCGACTGTGATCACACCGTCTTTGCCGACTCGTTCGAAGGCATCGGCGATGAGGGTACCGATGTCAGAATCGTTGTTTGCAGAGATCGTGGCAACCTGGGCGATTTCACTTTTGTCCTCGATCTCGCGGCTCTGAGAGCGGAGATTTTCGATGATCGAAGTGACAGCCCGGTCGATGCCGCGCTTGAGGTCCATCGGATTGGCGCCGGCCGTAACGTTTTTCAAGCCTGCCGTCATGATGGACTGGGCGAGAACCGTTGCCGTCGTCGTCCCGTCGCCGGCGACATCGCTCGTTTTCGAGGCGACCTCTTTGACCATCTGAGCGCCGACGTTTTCGATCTTGTTGTCGAGCTCAATTTCTTTAGCGACCGTGACACCGTCTTTCGTGACCGTAGGAGAGCCGAACTTCTTCTCGATGATCACGTTGCGTCCCTTGGGACCCAGGGTCACCTTAACTGCATCTGCGAGCTTATCTACGCCGCGTTTCAGCGCATTACGAGCTTCAGAATCAAAAATTATTTGCTTTGCCATATTGGTACTGTGAAATTTTCTGTTGATCTGTGATTACTGCTTGAAGATCCTGAGCGGGGGGCATCAGTCGACAATACCGAGAATGTCAGATTCCCGCATGATGAGAAGATCCTCTTCCCCTACGTTGATCTCTGTACCCGCATATTTCCCGTACAGAACTACATCGTCCGGCTTGACCGTCATGTCGATCTTGTTTCCGTTTTCGACGCGGCCGGGGCCTACGGAAACGACTTTGCCGCGCTGCGGCTTTTCTTTGGCGGCGTCCGGGATGTACAGGCCGCTCGCCGTTTTCTCCTCGGCAGGCTCAGGGCGAACTACGACGCGATCGCCTAGCGGTTGAATGCTTGCCATTGATGGTTCCTCCTTTGTAATGAAGTTGATGAATGTTATACTGTCAGATATATTGTGGCTAACATTTAGCACTCCCATAGGGAGAGTGCTAAAGTTCGCGCGTGCATCTTCCGTGCCATCGTTAAAAAGTATCGCTAATTGTCATAATCTCGTGTCAAGGTGTCACAAAAGACGCGCATCATGAGACGGATAGACGCAACAACGAGACAAAAAGTCGTATACTGAGATTGGCGGCACACGAAGGCGACGCGCATACGAACCCGGTGTTGGCTGGATAAGCTGTTATGAATGAACTACCTTTTAACAAAGAATGACCATGCAGAATGCCAGGGGCCCAATGAAAAATTGCGATAAATCACAAATGTTACGCGTCGGATGCGCATATGTCCTACCAGAGCAGCTTTGCCGGTCTGCAAAGCCACGTAAACCAGCCTGCTGTGCACAGTTCGCGTAACATCACTAAATCACTAACTGGCGCCTGGAACGGGCCCATTAACTACATGGGTATACCCTTGTTCCGTCAGCAAAAGGGATTGGAATCCACGAAAGACCTTACCGGATGAATACGTCGCATTCAGAACCGATTAAACACTGGCTGCATTGGGGGCTTCTGGCGCTGGCGGTATCATCGATTGCCGCAGTCATTATGAGTCCTCCGTTCGTACCCCCGGCATGGCGCGTCGTCATCATGACGGGGTTCTCCGCCGTTTGCCATCAATTGCCAGAGCGAACCTTGCACATCGACCACGTATCGATCGCTGTGTGCCACCGCTGCTCGGGCATTTATCTGGGACTGGTGGTTATGGTACTCTGTTTTCCAGTCGTCCGAGGCCTTGCCATCCTGTCTTCCTGGGCGGCGGCGCTGCTGGCGATGTCGCTTGGGGTACTCGCGTTCGACTGGCTGGCTCCTTATCTCGGTATCGTAGAAAATACGCCGTTGTCCAGATTTGGGACAGGGCTCTTCTTCGGATGCATGGCCGGGTACTACCTGGCGCGTGTCATCTTGAGCCGAAGGAACGTCCTCCAGCCGGGGCCGATTGAAATTGCAGGGCGTAATTTTGTATAATGACGGCAGCAAAGGTGCTGTTGAAAACCTAAAGCCACTAACCCATCAAAACCCATGTCAGGTAAGACTCAATCCATCTTGTTTGCAGGCGCTGTATTCGGAACAGCGACGGCCGTCGTTGCCCTCATACCCGTTGGCGGCTGTTTGTGTTGTCTTACTTACATCGGGGCCGGCGTCCTGGCCATCTGGCATTACACCAACACGACCGAGGGTACTTCGCTGACGAGCGGAGAGGGGGCCGGATCTGGCGCTCTAGCCGGAGTGGTTGCGGCCATCGTTGCCTCGATTCTCGGCCTTCTCTTCATGAGCGCTGGAATAGGACCTGATGTGGAAACGGCCATGGAAGAAGCGATGAATCAACTCTACGATTCCGGGCAGTTCGACGAAGAGCAACTCGAATCTATAGAAGAATTGTCCGACTCACCGCTCCTGTTTGTTGGCTCGACGTTCTTTTCCATGATCGTGGCTGCTCTCCTGGGTGCGATTGGCGGCGCCCTGGGCGTTTCCTGGTTTGCGAAGAAGAGCCTGTGATCCAGGTTCAGGATGCGGGCAACAGGAAACCCTAGCTGCCCAGCACAACGAACGTCCGGCTGTGGTGAATCTCGCCGGTTCGGATGACTGCTACGTAGACGCCAGGCGCCCAGTCTCCTGCGTCGAGTCGTATCCAATGCCGCCCCGCCTGGTAAGAAGCATCCTCGCCTGAAAACACCTGGCGTCCCAGCATATCGAACACCGCTATTTCTACGGTCTGTTCAGCCGGCAAATCCAGGATCAGGTTTCCTTCTCGAACCACCGGATTCGGGTATACGGAGAACAGGCCGAGTGCCGACGGGGCAGGCATGTCAACGGAGAATTCGGAAACGAGAATACGCGTCGATACGTGGGTTGGTAAAAACAAAATGCGGTAGTGGTAAGACCCCGATATGAATAAAGGGTCTACAAAGCTGTAGTTTTGTTCTCGCTCGGAGGAGGCCCCGCGTGCCGGTAATGTTGCGAGGACCTGGTACACATTGGCATATCCGAGCTGCGCTTTACTCTGAACTACTTCGGCGCGCTCGATGACAAACAGCCCGCCGGTTTCTTCGAATGTCGTTTGCCAGCGAATAGCGACCTCGCCCATATGGGACTGGACCTCTACCGTGTCCAGGACGATTGGGGACGAAGATTCCGGGAGCCCCGATACGACGAGTGAAAATGGCTGCTGGTCCTCATGGTCGAACTTGTTTTTCGATGAAATGGAAAGGGTATAACTTCCCGGCGCTGCGTTTGGTACATAGATCTGCTCGATGGGGTCTACCCTGTTGTCTCCTCTAACTGCGGGTGTGGAAGGGGCTTCTGCCGAGAGGACGTAGGGCAAATGCTCCTGGCCGGTAGCGTCGTGCACGAGCCGGAGGTCCAGGTCGTATACGAGTTTGGGAGTGCGGTCGTTCAGTAGCTCGAGTCCGGCACCGCTGGTGGGCGATCCGGGAGGATCGGTCCATGCGAGGGTGATACGCAGGTCGGCGTACCGATCCAGGTACAGGTCTTTGGTGAAGACCGCTTCGTTTTCCAGGTCTTCCTCGATGAGGAGTGAGGGATTCTTGAATGCGTTCTCGATGTGAGCCGCTGCATGCGCCGTGTTCAGCAACCCCCATCCAAAAGTGTAATCAGGCCCCGTTGGGCCGAGGTCGATGGCAGTATGGGCGACGAGCGCTTTCAGGGTCGCTGCTCTGAGAGGCGACTCCATGAGTTCTCGCGCCAGTTGCTGCAAGAGGACTAATGACCCGGCAACGTTGGGCGTTGCCATGGACGTACCCGAGAAAACGGCATAGGCATCGTCTCCGGTAGCGATAGACGAAAGCAGGTTTTCACCCATGCCGACAATATCCGGCTTTACTCGGCCGTCGTCCGTAGGGCCGGAACTGCTGAAGGGACTGACCCGGATCGAGTCGCCCTCGGCATAAACAGCCACGGAACCTACGGTCAATATGTTTTTAGCCGTAGCCATACTGGTCAGTGTATCGAAGCCGTCCGGTCCTCCGTCGGGAGGAATGGGGCGCGATGATGCGTCGTATGTATGCCATCGGCCGTTGTTGTCGAGGGCCAGATAAGAGCCTGTGCGGGGGCCGGTATCGTCACGCTCATTGCCCGCAGAAACGACGGGAAGGTAGTGTTGAAACCGGTAGGCCACCTGATCAAACAGGGTGGCCTCTCTATCATAATAGCCGAACAGGTAATCTTCCCTCTCGCTGATGAGCGGGTTGCCGAACCATTGCCACCGGGAGCTATCCGGCGATATCGAGAAGCGATGCCAACCGGCGATACGCCCGTAGGAATGATTCGAGATGAGCAGTCCATCTTGCGCTTCGACGTGCATTTCGCTGGCGTGAAAATTCCAGTTGTAGGAGTGGATGCGGCTTCGAGGAGCCATACCGAGAGCCGCCGGGCGGACGCCGGAAGCGATCAGCGTTCCGGCCACGTGTGTTGCGTGGTTTGCCGGTAGGCCCGTGTCCTTGTTGTACACCCGATTCTTGAACTCCTGGTGCTCATTGTACACGGAGCCGGCATCCCAGATACCGATTTCGAGATTATGTCCGGTCAGGTTCAGGCCCATGTCCTGGCCAGGGTGCAGGCGGAATGTGTTTGTGAGGGTGCCGGCCTGCAGATTATGTGTAGTAAAATAAACCGGAAACCGATTGCGGAGGCCCACGACTTCGACGATGGATTCGTCGGCCAGGGTTATTTTGAGGGGCACATTCTGGTCCGTGGCCCAGCGCTCTGCCCGTTGCCGCTCTTCTCGCTCAAGCGATTGAACGTCAAAGAAGGAGCGTGTAGTGCGCTGCGCCGAGGACGGAGCAGAAGCGGCGAATGAAAGAACTATCGTCAAAGAAATACTGACTGAATAACGGAAGTTACGCATCTGTGTGCCATCGTTGTGCCTCGACGGCTTTGAAGGCCCTGATTTAAGCTGAATACGGCACGCATAATCGCCTTCAAAGCCGGCAATACGGACTGCTGTGCACAACCTGCGTATCATCACTGAATAATAATAATACCAATTCATCGAGACGTGCTTTGAGAGAAGCAAACAAGAAAGGTGAGGGGCCATGTTGCCCGGGCCGCTTCAAAGCAAAGTTGAGACCGAAATCCCGTTGAATCAGAACAAAGTGCCGAATAAAGTCGGATTTTTTTTGTGCTGCTCCAACCAGTTCGCCAACCGTCGATGGGCTCTATGAAGGGCATATTCATCGAGACCGTGTAGGGGTACCCACTGTATATTCCCTTGATATGCACTATCTGAAAGCGTTCCCTTCTCCGGGTAACACAAAAAGGCGAACACGGTGATTTTGAAATGCGAATAGGCGTGCGATAAGGAATGTAAGGGTTGGGCGACTTCAATGAGCAGGTCGAGTTCTTCCCTGAAGTGTCTTCTACAGGCTTTTTCGAGCCGTTCCCCGGGTGTGTTGAACACCGAAGGGAATTCCCATAATCCCCCCAGTAGGCCATCATTCGGTCTTTGCCGGATGAGTACAGCTCCGTCTTCACGCACAAGGACCCCGACGGCCACGTCATAGTGGGGAACGGGAGTTTTTTTCTTCACGGCCGGAAATAAATCCACTCTATCCGTCTGATACGCACAGCAGAAGGATTGCACCGGGCAGGCCATGCAGGTCGGTCGCTTTGGAACACAGCACGTCGCTCCGAGCTCCATGAGGGCCTGGTTAAAATCGCCGGGAGCATCGGGGTCGACCAGTATGTTGGCGTGGCTTTGCAAAATGCGGCGGGTTTTGGTCGAGCCGGTATCGTCTCCGTTGCAAGTCAGGCGAGATAAAACACGGATGACATTGCCGTCCAGAACGCCATAGGGTTTATTGAAGGCGATCGAAACGATCGCCGCCGCCGTATAGGGACCAATGCCGGGCAGGTCCAGCAGAGCCTCGTAGCTTTCCGGAAGCTCACCGCCGTAATCCGAAACAATGCGCCTGGCCGCTTTGTGCATATTCCGGGCACGAGAGTAATACCCCAGCCCTTCCCAGTTCAGAAGAACGTCGTCTAGTTCGGCTTCCGCCAGCGTCTTGACAGTGGGAAAGGACCCGATAAATCGTTCGAAATAGGGCCGAGCCTGTTCGACCCGAGTCTGCTGGAGCATGATCTCGGAGACCCAGATGTGGTAGGGGTCGTCGGAGTTCCTCCAGGGCAGTATTCTGGCGTGGGCCTCGTACCAGCGTAGCAACCCTGTCCTGAACCGGTTCAGCTCTTCGTCGCGAAAGGGCAGGGGAGAGTCATTCATCCAGGCGCGGAGTTTTATCTGATATCGACCTGGACGACGAGCTCATCGATAACGATGCCATTCCTGATGACAGATAATAGGATTTCATGCTGTCCTACATCATTGGCCAGCGTGCGCCAGAAGAACGATTTTTCTACGAGCCAGCTGAGCGCCGGCGATTCCTTGAGCCGGTACGAATCGATCTCGCGACCCTCAATGACCTCAGGCAGGTTGAAAATCAACACTTCGCCGGCCTGAATGATGTAGGACAGGGTTTCGGCCGGTGGATGGTACGACATTTCGCGTAAATCGAATGCGTCGCGGTCGTGCGTGTTTATAACTGTGTTTATGAGAATGCCTGGCTCCTTTACGCTCGCCTTCCGTTGAGAAGGCGATTCCCAGGGCGCCGAAACCAAACTCAATGCTGCGGCGAATGAAAGCGAGAATAAGAAGAGCAATACCTGCATGTGGGTGTTTCGTCTTTTCGTTATCCCAGGATGTATTCCTGTTAGTTCCGCTCCGTCTATTCCAGAGCTCGGATCTTCGAGCGAAATAAACATCTGCATTATGACGGTTCACGGGGAAATGGGATCCCTGGAACTCCCTTCTTGACGGTACGTTGGCGCACCAGAGCTCTCATCGACATACCTCTATTAGACCTGGATAAGATGGCTAAAGCGACCAAAGAATTGATAGACGCCCTGAGAACATCGGCACATCGCATTTCTTCCGGCGAAAGGTACGAATGGGGGCATGTAGGTCGATGCAATTGCGGTCACCTCGTTCAAAGCATTTCCGGGAAGTCCTCCTCGGAGATCATCCAAAGTTTCGGGCCCGAACTCGATGAGTGGTCCGAACACGCCAACGACTATTGCGGAACGACAGGGCTTCCTGTGCAGCATCTCTTCGACGACCTGGCAGCGGTAGGCTTTTCGTATGACGATGTGAAAAATCTCGAATATCTGAACGACGAGAGCGTATTAATCCGATTGCCGGTAGATAACAAGTATCTCCGCCATAATCAGCGGGAAGATGTGGCTCTTTATATGAATACGATGGCGTCCCTTCTGGAGGAAGAACTGGCCTAGACGGCCGTTGATGCATGCGGTATCTCATCGTTGCGCGCCTCATTCACGCTTCGAAGCGGCGCCTCGATCTGCGAAATCTCCCCGCCGGCCTTTGCCGAGACTTTGTCGACAGGCTTCTATACGGCTTTTCTGAGTGAAACGGTTCTCCCCTAATCGGTTCGGGGGGTTGGAAAGCGTCACCCTATAGCCTACATTACTATCATGGTCGACGAGAGGGTATTCGGGTTTAGATCATGGTTATGTCGCTCCACTGGTTTCCGGCTGTAGCACTCCTGGTTATATGGATCCAGGGTACACTGGGGATGCCTCTCCATGCTCAGAGTGAGCCGGCGCCTGACACTTCCGATGTCTCCGAGTCCAGCTGGTTTGTCCTGCCCAATGTATTCTACACCCCCGAAACAGACCTTGCCGGCGGCGTAGTAGCAGGCTACATTATGTACATCGCCCCCGAGAGTTATCCATCCAGCCTGCTGGTCTCCGCGATCGTGACGAGGAACCGTCAGTTTCTACTGGGTCTGAAGCCGGAACTATACACGTCAGAAAACCGCAGCCGATACGCCGCCGAGATCGGTTTTCAGGAGTACCCGGATCTATTCTACGGGTTGGGCCCTGACGCGCCGGAGTCCGCCGAAGAGTCGTACACGGCTCGCCGGTTTTTTGCCCGCCTGTTCGTGGAGCGCGCTGCCTGGGAGAACTTTCGGTTGGGGCTCCGCTATAGCTTTTACTACGAACGGATCAAGGACATTGAGGAGGGAGGATTGTTGGATCTTGGGCAAATTCCAGGCCGCATGGAGAGCCGGCTGTCCGGGTTCGGCGTGACGATCGTGTACGATACGCGCGATAACCTGTATTATCCCAGGCGGGGGAGTTACGTCGAAGCCTTCGCTCTCGCTCACACCAGACTCACCGGGAGCCGGTTAACCATGCGCCGTTTCGTTGTGAATGCCCGGACGTACACTTCGGTGCATCCCGATCACATCCTCGTCGCTCAGGCTTACGGCGAAGCCGTTGCCGGCACAGTCCCCTTTACGGTGTTGCCGCTCCTCGGGGGGAACGAATTGTTGCGGGGCTACCTCGAAGGGCGATTCAGGGACGACGTCGTGGCGATTGTGCAGGGCGCCTACCGGTTTCCGTTGTTCTGGCGGTTCCGGGGAGAACTATTCGCCGGCGCTGGTAATGTGGCCGAGCGGTTAAACGCGCTCGAGTTGAAGAGCGTAAAAGCGGCAGCCGGCGCCGGTATTCGATTCCGGTTGAATCCGGAGGATTTGCACGTCCGCATGGACTTCGCGATTGGGAGTGAGGGAGGGGCCGTGTATATTACGATTGGCGAAGCGTTCTAATTTTCGGGATTACTCTATTGATGTATCGATCATGCTCAGGTTTACCCTTTTAACTTTCGCAATCTCGTGGGTTTTGTGGGGGCTGATTGCAATGACGGGTTTGAGTATTCAGGAGAATCTAACCGCGGGGCTTGCTTACGTATTGGGCGGCTTCGGTCCGGCAATTGCGGGAATCATCCTCTCTCGCCGGGATCCAAACCTGTATTCCGATTTTTGGCCTCGCCTTGTGGAAGTCCGTCGTGTCCAGCCGGCATGGTGGATTCTCATTCTGCTCATCTATCCCGCCACAGTGCTCGTTGCTTACGCAGTAGCCTGGGGCGTGTGGCCTGATGCTGTAGGTGGACCTGTTTTGCAGGACGAAGTGATAGGATCGCCTGCGCTATTCGTGCTGACCCTGCTGTATATAGCTATTGTAGGACCGATCTCCGAGGAGCCTGGCTGGCGGGGCTATGCGCTCGAGAAGCTGCAAAGACGTTACGCGCCGCTGTCAGCAAGTCTCATCTTGGGAGTCGTCTGGTGGATGTGGCATCTTCCGTTGATGGTAGTGCCGGGTTCATTTCTTTTTACAAGCGGGAGGTCCCTCCCGTTTTTAGCAGGATATCTGGGGACGGTACTGCTGTACAGTATCCTTTTTACCTGGATCTACAATCATAACCGGCGCAGTGTGCTTGCTGCGATCGCCATACATTTTTCGATAAACCTCACTGCCGGTGTACTGGCGCCGCCTTTTGAGGTGTTTATGGTCACTACGTTCTTGTTGATCCTCGTCGTAATCGGTGTTGTCGTACAATCGACCATGTGGCGCCGGATCGTGCTCACGGGCATTGTGGCAATCGGCATGAGTGTATCTGAACCGGTGTATGCTCAGGAAGAAGATCGGATAGGCCGCGTCGGCGCCGGGGAGCTGGGCGCCTGGGCATCCGCCTTCTCCGTTTTGTAGAATATCGTAACGAATAACTTCGTGGTGGCCCTGTTTGCATTGGCGAAAGAGTGTTGCGATTTTTTATTCTCATCCAGGAGGTCCGATACTATTCCATATCCTGAATATCTAGCGACCGGCTGTCGAATGCGCTGCAATGTACGTTGCGTTTATTGAGGCATACGGGGTAGTGTGTCTCGATAAACGGATTCGAGCATTCCGGCAGAACATGTTCACATAATACGGGCTCCTTTTGTAAAAGCTAACCTTCAATACAGTGGATCAAACAACGGCAGTGTTGAACGAAAAAGAAACCGCCGGCGCCTCTGAGGTGCAGCCGGAAGACTCGCGTCCCTTCGTATCCGTATTCATGTCTGTCTACAACGGGGGGGAATACCTGAAAAAAGCCGTCGATTCCGTGCTCAATCAAACGTATAATCACTTCGAGTTCGTCATTGTGAATGATGGGTCGACCGATGACACCGCTGACTATCTGAACAGTCTGGATGACAAACGCATCACGGTCATCCATCAAGAGAATCAGGGGCTAGGTAAACCGCTGAACAAATGGATGAAGACGTGCAAAGGCAAATATGTGATGCGTCTGGATGCCGACGATATTTGCCATGAAACCCGCATGGAGAAACAAGTCGCCTTTCTGGAAGAAAATCCGGACGTCATCCTGGTTGGATGCCAGGTGCAGATGTTTTCGGACCGGGGGATGGGCGCGGTGTCGTCGTTGTTTACAGACCATGAAGATATCCTCAACGGGATGCTCAATGGGTGGCACACGCAATCTCACCCCACGATCATGTGGCGCAGGACTCTGCTCGATCATATGCCCGGATACGCCTTTTCCGGCGCCGGTGAGGACTGGAGTTTTCTGCTCGACGCCGCCCGGTTTGGAAAACTGGCCAACCATCCGGACGTGTTGTACTACTATCGCCTTCACGAATCGAGCAATGCCTGGAAAGGGGCTAAACGCGTTCAGGCGGGCCTGAATTATGCCATCCGGAGATACGAGCATTTCGAAAAGACCGGGCAGGAATATCCCCTGGAGAAGTTCATGGAGGAATGGGAAAGCCGGCCTTTTCCGAAAACGGTATATACCGAATTGCAGGCCATGTCAGCCGTGCTCTTCAGAAAGGCCATGCTCCGAAATATGGAAGGGAAAAAGATGGGATACTTGTGGAGACTGGGTATGGCGGCTGTGCTCGATCCGTCTAAGACACTGGGAGCGGTCAAGAAGAAACTCCACCGGAAACGCCAGGTTCAGGATACGCCCTGAGAACCGACAGGCACGGGGTTTCGTTGGATGTAAGCCGGCATTTGATGAAACCACACTACATGCACTACCTCGATGTGCGTCATATCGATGAACACCCTGGCTCAGGAGCCTTGCGGGTCCGGGCACGACGCACCTGTGCAGCGATTCTCGTACTGCTCACTCTGGGGCTGGATGTCCACGCGCTGGCTGCGCAATCAAAACCGTCGCCTGATGGCGATCAAACGGCAGGCAGCGTGACCCCCGGGGTTTACCGGTGGGATGTATACCTCGATGGCCAGTACGCCTCTGAGGTCAGCTTCACCGCCGGCCCGATCGATAGCCTGTCCGGCGTGATCCACAACTCGATCGAACAGCAGCAAGATCTGGGCTTTTACCTGGCCCGACTGGATTCATTCTCTATCCAGAGCGCTACCTCTGACGAGCACGTATCGGTTTATGTGAGGCGAGGCCCTCGCCACGTCGTCTCCGGGCTGGATGTGCAGGGCGTTTCCGCAGCCGTTCGGGAAGAGGTTGCATCTCTCTTCGATACCCGTGTGGGCGATGTGTTGCAGGAGGCGGAGTTGCAGAGCGATATAGAGAGGGTCCTGTCTTTTTACGAACGACGGGGCCATCCCTTCGCGCGCGCTGAAATCGTCGACATCGGGATTAAAATAGCGGCTCCAGACACGGCGGGAGGGGCCATGCCGGTTGGAGAGGTAAGCCCAACCGGCATAAACGTGTCGGTGAGGATAGACGAAGGAGATCGAGTGCGACTTAATGACGTGCTGCTCATAGGGGCCACCCGTACGAGCGTCGACTTTGTCGAGTACCTGATCGACGTTGAGCGGGGCGAGTGGCTCGAGAAGGACCTGTCTGACGTACATAACACCCTGGAGTCTTCTCAACTATTTGCCGAAGTGAGTCCGGTCGAATTGATACAGGTTACGGAGGACCAGGTGATCATGGTGCTGAAGGTGCTGGAAGAGCAGCCCGGGGCATTTGACATCGTACTGGGATATCAGCCACCGGTGGCCGGCCGGCCGAACGGCCTGGTCGGAAACGGCCGGCTGGACCTGTACAACCTGTTCGGTGGGGGGCGAAGAATTGGCCTCAAGCTGAATCGCTTACCCGGGCAAATCAGCAACGTGTCTGCCGGTTATATGGACCCCTATTTTCTGAGGTGGCCGTTCCGTATGGAGCTCGGCTTCGAAGGGATTCAGCAGGATTCCACCTATGGCCAGCAAGCCTATCGCGGCGCTATCGGGTATCGGCTACGAGGAGGTCTGGACGTCTACCTCACGGTAAGAAGAGAGGTAACCCGGCCGGGGCAGGCCGGGATCGACCTCGTCGCTGGAGTGCAGCGCATTCCCAGGGCCGAAATTACCTTTGTGGGGTTTTCGGTTGTGTACAGTCGTCTGGATCGCCCTCAGAATCCACGCAGAGGCCTGTTCGTTGAAACCCGGTTCGAACGAGGACGGAAGAGAGGAGTCGCTTTTGAGATCGCCAGCACGGGCGATACAACATCGGTTGCTACTGTCACCCGCCAGGAACGTCTGGAAGCGGCCGCCCGCCTGTATGTCCCCTTGTTGAAACAACAGGTCCTCGTTCTGGGTAACGACGCCCGGGTACTGGTCAGCGACGTCTTCGACACGAGCGACCTGTTCCGTTTCGGAGGCACAAACTCGCTCAGAGGATATGACGAAGACCGCTTCAGGGGGCGCTTTGTGAACAGGACCCTTTTAGAGTGGCGGTACTTGTTCGAGCGAAGGTCCTATGCGTACCTCTTTTTCGATCTCGGTTACGTAGACCGGCCGGCGACGGCCGATCTGGTGCCGGAAGCCCGTTTCTATCCCGGGTACGGATTCGGCATGCAGTTCGAAACAGGCATCGGAGTGCTGAACACGAGCCTGGCGCTCGGTTCGAGCGAATCGTTGTCCCAGGCGAAGGTGCACGTCGGGCTCTCGCTCGGGCTGTGAGGCGCCGGATCGGATGTACACACTTCACCCTCCAGGAAGGGCTACGAATCACGCCATCGACGACGGGTCGGATGACTACACTATATTACCTGCCGGCGGATCGGATTGCGGGAGATAGAGCGAATCTTCCCGAAGACGAAGCGCGCCATGCCGTTCAGGTCCTTCGGCACCGGGAAGGCGATCAAATTCAGGCCGTCGATGGATCGGGGGGATGGTATCGGATAGAACTCACCCATGTATCTCGCGGGGAGGCTGTAGGGCAGATTCTCGAGCGAAGGAGGGAAGTGGGGGAGCCGTCTGTTTCGTTGACGGTATGTATGGCGCTGCTCAAAAGCCCGAAACGATTCGACGTATTCGTCGAGAAGGCGTCCGAACTCGGCGTGACCCACATCGTCCCGCTCGTGACGGCCCGGACAGAAAAGCGCTCCTTCAATACAGAACGCGTCGAAAAAAAATTGATCGCTGCGATGAAACAGTGCGGCCGCTCCAGGCGGGTCCACCTTGCTGACGTTCAGGCCCTGGATGACCTTCTGGATCGGCAACTCCCTGCTCTCGCCCTGTGTTGCCATGAAAAAGCGCCGCCCGAGCAAGGTTTGCTCTACTATCTACAACGTCACGCGTCTTATGAAGAAGCCATGGTGTTGATCGGTCCGGAGGGGGGATTTACGGACGAAGAGGTCGAAATGGCTGTTCGCCGGGGGGTAGACGTGGTCTCTCTCGGAACGAGAAGGTTGAGGTCCGAAACAGCAGCTATTGCTGCGAGTACGGGGTTTATGCTATACTGCCCATAGT
>CAZGHT010000032.1:0-16537 GCA_964525535.1 uncultured Rhodothermaceae bacterium | reverse complement strand
TAAAAACTTATGTCGTTGAACGGTAGCCCCAACAGCAATCCGGATAAATCGGACCTCATTGAAGTAAAAGTCGATTCAGAGCACGTATTTTCAGGAAGCCTTCTTCAGGTATACCGCGATTCGGTCCGGTTGCCCGATGATACCGAAACGAAGCGGGAGTGGATTGATCATCCGGGAGCCTCGGCCGTCGTGGCGCTCTTTGAGGACGGCACCACGTTGATGGTCGAGCAGTACCGATATGCCGTTCAGGATGTCATGCTGGAGGTGCCGGCGGGGAAACGCGATCCCGGGGAATCTTTCCTCGAATCAGCTTCTCGAGAACTGGACGAAGAAACGGGCTGGCGGGCCGGCGCGATGACCCATCTGGGAGAGGCGTACCCGGTGATAGGCTACAGCAACGAGGCCATCCATTTTTTCCTGGCCACAGATTTGCAGCCGGGAACAGCAGCCAGAGAGGACGACGAGTTTCTGCGCATACACCGCATTTCCTTCGAGGATGTCGTGACGATGGTCCAGGAGGGGGCGATCAAGGACATGAAAACGCTCGTTGCCATCCAGAAAACGCTGTTGTATCTGGAAACTCGTTCGAACGCGTATTGAAGCGCCGGGAGAGCGGATCTTATTGACCCCCTTTACATACAAGCGATCGTACCGTATCATCGCCAACTTGTGTCATGTTTACATTCATCATCGTTATCATCACCATCATTGCGCTTCTGATTACGCTCGTCGTTCTCGTGCAGAGCGGAAAGGGCGGCGGCCTCGCCGGGATTGCAGCTGGGGGTGCGACGCAACAGGTACTCGGTGCACGCCAGGCGCCAGATTTTCTCGAAAAGGCCACCTGGATGCTCGCCACCGCGTTTATCTTGCTGTGCATCCTGTCAAACTTCGTGATCGACTCGTCGAACACAGCGCCCAGCAGCGTCATTCAGGAACGCGCGCAACAGGAACAGGCTGCGCCTGGAGAGATCGAGTTACCGGGTGCGCTCCCGCCGGCTGGGGTGGAAACGGAAGCGCCTGCGGCGCCGGCCACGGGGGGTGAAGGGGGTAGTGGAAATGGAGACGATAGCGGGTCTGATGGCTGATCAGAGACTGAGCGTCGACTATCTACGCATAGCGCGCGAATTGAAAAGGCAGCATCCGATGGGACGCTGCCTTTTGCGGTTTAATACTGACCTGTAAGCCGAATTCTGTAGCCCCGGCCGACAACCGCGTGTCGAATCGGGGTGACTATCATTTATCTAGAATCAACGTCGCCGCTGATCTCGAGCAGCCTACCCGCTCCATCAGCGGGCCACTGTGACGCCGTCCTGATGCAGGAGGCATCGCGGAGCTGTTTGGCCTTGCACCCCATGAGGTTTACCTGGCCACACTGGTCGCCCAGTATGCCGGTGAGCTCTTACCTCACCATTTCACCCTTTGCCTGTGTCCCTGGAAGGAACCATCGGCCGGTATGTTTTCTGTTGCACGTGCTGTCTTCAACGAGTCGCAAACGAATGATTCACTGAAGCCTTCCTGTTAGGAAGCATGGCGCCCTACGGTGTTCGGACTTTCCTCTTCGCCGACTGTGACGTCGCGAAGCGATAATCCGGTCAGCACATCCATATCGACGTATACGCAATACGCCCAGAAATGATGCTCACATGCCGTTTTCTCTGCGTCGCGCCCCCTATTAACGCAAACTGGCCGCGGGTTAAAGTGCTTTTTCGAGCTCCGCGACCGTTTCTTCGAACAGTTCGTTGTCGACGATGATGCGCCCGGTATGTTCGCAGGCTACAATCCGATTCCGCTGCCGGATTTCGACCTGCCGTTGCGGAGGGACGGCATATCCAGATGCTGCACCGCGAACGAGTGGGACGAGCGCGCGGCCGTCGCGCACCCTGGACCGTAACCGCTGATAGGCGCGAAGATACCGCTTGTCGACGGCTTTTTCCGCTTCGTTTCGGCGGGTTTCCAGTTCCTCTTGCTCGTGTTTGGTGTCTGCCAGCACGTCCTCCAACTCCTTTTTCTTGCGATCGAGCAGTTCGGTCAATTCAGCAAGTCGCTTTTCGGCTTCTTCGACCGCGGCGCTGTTGACGGCAACGGCCTGGGTGATCGTTTCGATCGATTGATTGGCTTCTACGATGCGTTGCTTCTGGGCTTCTATTTCCTTTGTGAGGGCGTCGTATTCGCGGTTGTTGCGCACTTGAAGCTGTTGTTCCTCGTATTTCTTGATCAGGCCTTCGCTCTCTTTGATGTTCAAGTGTGCTTGACGTTCATTAACTTCGTTTTGCTTTTCTTCCTCCTTCAGGTTTGAAATCCGAGTTTCAAGGCCTTCCTTTTCGTCTTCGAGATCTCTGATTTCCTCGGGTAGGTCGCCACGCATCTGCTCGAGCTGGTCGATGCGGCTATCTACATGCTGAAGCCGAATAAGGGCCTTGAGTTGTACTCCAATTCCGCTGTCTTGGACAGTTGATGGCATAATGATTCGCGAGCTCTATGTGTCTGAAAAGCGACCCTGAGCCGAGACGACTCGGGGCTCCCGTTGATAAGTTAGAATATCTAACTTGTTTTTTTCTGGAATGTTCAGCCTCTTTGAGCTGGAGAACTCGCCGGATCGGTTGAACGGCCAATCTTGATAGTTTTTTAAACAAGAGGGCGGCTTACACGGGGGCGCACCCGTGTATACGTATGGGCTGGCGAGGCACTGCTCATGGGGCTTCGAGCAGTGCCTCCGGGGCCATATTCGGTGGATGCTGGCTGATCATCCGGGCCGCACAACGTATCGCTTCCTGGGTCGTGGAGTGTTCTGCTCCGAGTCCATCGTACAGATAGCCGGCCTTGAAGGCGCCCGTAGCCCGCATCATGATTTCGGCCCCGAAATGCACGCGGGCATCATGGATGGCCTCCTCGTTCCACAGGTGGCTGAAGGTTCCCTCCAGGGCGAGGCGGTAGGATGCCATGAACCGGTCCCAAAACGTGTGAATTACGTCGAAAGACTCGGGCAACCTGTGCCGGTGCATCCAGAGATGAGCAGCCAGGTGTGCGATGTCCTGGAAGGGGCGTCCGAAGTGCACAAACTCCCAATCGATGACGCGGAGGCCTTCGGGGACGACGAGCAACGAGGCGGGCCAGAGGTCGCCCATGGTCAGGCAGACTCCGGGCTCGAGTAGTCGCCGGCCCAGCCGGCTGCACCGGTGCCCGAGCGCCACGGCGTCTTCGGCGCCAACCTCTTCGAAAAGCGTTCCTACCGCGTCGTATTGAACCGCTTGCCGGGTTCGTTGAATGCTCACGTTATGAAAGTCCCGAGCGTAGGCCGAATGCCCATGTGTATTTCGGTGAAGCCCTCCGATGAAAGCGCCCAGAGGTCCTCCCAGTTCAGCATCGACAGGAGCGGCTTTTCGGAATCGAATACCGAGGTCGTATACTTCGCCTGCGTCTTCCAGGATGACCGTAGACATCGTTTCATTTCGAAAGAGCAGCTCCGGGGGACGAACGGCATCGGAGGAAAGGCTGACAAGGGGGCCGTTCCGCCTGGTATCGAATAGGGCCAGCGCCTGCGCTTCGAACAGGATGCGTGACGGATCCAGAGGAAGCGCCGGGTTGGCAGCCATGTAAGGTGGGGCGTGTTTTACGATAACCGAATGCGGTCGGGCCGGCACACGCCAGACGTAATTCAGCAATCCGCCGCTCAGTAGCGTCACTTCGTTCGTCGGAGCCAGGTCAGGCATCCACGTGCGCACGAAAGCGATTACGTCCTGTGAGGTTTTCATCAGTCCCGGGCGGATCTCTGGTATCGGTACACATGATTTCCAAAGGGCACCGGTGTAATCCGTTCCGTGAATCCATGCACGATTCGCTCCAGCGCGTCTCGGGAGGCCTCGAACGTGCCGGTAAGGGTCTTCGCGTCCCCCGGGGCTTCCCGTTCGGCGGAGGAATACTTGTGTCCGACGACGACCGCGCAACACGCTATCTCCAGTTCGTTGGCCAGGATAAGCTCAGGGCCTACCGTCATCGAGTTGACCTGGGCGCCCAGCCGTTGCCACATCACGTTCTCCGCTCGGGTTTTGGTGCGCGGCCCGCCGACATAACCGAAGACGACGTCGTTCAATACCTGTTCGTCGTCTTTCGATAGTATATCCGTCATCTGGTCCGTCAGCTTCTTTGAAATGAGCCCTTCACTCAATACGAGGTGGCCGTGGTCAGGCTGTGGATCGACGAACATCGTACAGGCGCTTCCATCCGGCAACCTGTTGTCGAGTGTCAGTACATCACGCACGATCAAAGGCCGGTAAAGCGGCAGGTCGAGGTCCAGGACGCCTACCGAACTGGTGACGAGCAGCGCTTCGCACCCAGCCTGATGCAAGGCATGAGCCTGGGCTCTGTAGGGAATTTGATTCGGCAGGTACGTATGCGGATACCCGTGCCTAAATGAAAGTAACAGCCGTCGTTGACCGGTTTCTGCCCCTTCCAGCGCGGTTTCGAACAACGTCCATCGGCCGAAGGGGGTGTCGAAAGTGTCTTCTACAAGATTGGCTCCGGGGAGCATTTCGGGTTTGAAGGCACTCCCGGCTATGAGACCCAGGCAGGCCTCAGATTCTGATTCAGTTTTCCGTGCCGAGTGCGACGCCATAAGCAGATGGATCTATCTCAAAGGTTCCTTCGGGGGTAATGCCCGACAGCCAGGCGGTCAGCCGGTCGCAGTAATTATCGAGATGGCGAATCTGCTGGATGCCGTGCTCGACGATTGGATCCAGGGTAGAAGCGAACAGGACGCCGCCGTAGGCGGTAGTCTGCCACGTGATGGTCTCTCCCTGCTCGTTGCTCTGGATGACAGTAGCATGATCCGGAATCTCGGTGTAGATGCCATGGATATGCCAGCACGCGTGACGCGGACTCAATCCCTGGTATACCGGGTGACCGTAGTCGGTTTTTGAAATGGGCGGATTTGTGGGGTCCTCGACCCACCAGTAGTTGTTCACGGGCCGATCTTCCCAGTGGGCGTCGAGCCAGTCCGGCTGTGAATCTCCGAATACCGCGATCTTTTTGCCGGCTGCGAGGAAGTCGTACAGCACCGACTTCTTTCGGGTCAGCTCCTGCTGGTTCGATTGGAAAGGAATCACGAGCGCTTCTAGCCCTGAGATGCGTTCCGCAGAGAGGTCGTACACATAGACCAGGTCATAGATGGATTTGTATTTGGGCGCCATCGCGAATGCATACTGGCTCCAGACCCCATTAAAGACAAGCCCGATGGGCGCGCCGGAATTAGTGTTTTGCATAGGTAACATCCATTAATAACAGATGCGTAACATCTGTTTATAATTGAGAAAACGGAGCATGTTCTGATAGAGTCTGCTCAGGCCGTTGACTTCCTTTTCGAACGTAACGTCGGACAGCGGTCCACTGGCCGTGAGAATCATTGTGCCTCGAGTGGTGGACTCATCCAGCACGATCACAGGTCTTTCCCACGTGTCACAGAGCAGTATGTCCGCCCCTGGCGCCGGCTCGATGTACCCGCAGGCCCACCAGCCGCTGATGCCATGATTGAACTGGAGGTCGTCCAACTCGACGCCATCGAACAGTTCGTACCGATCGGTATGTACACGATATCTGATATCGCGCGTGGCTCTGGCATTGTCGTGGATCCACCGGTTGCCCGGTATCCAGTCGGTAAACCAGCCGTCGAAGCACAGCAGGTGACCTCCACGCTCCAGAAATTGATGCACCGGGTGTCTTGCACCGTACATCGCAATATGATCGCTGCCGTTGGGAACGACCAGTACGTCCGCCTGACTCAGGTCGAGGTGTAACCCCGCTGAGACCGGGACGAAGCGGTAGTTCGCCACATCGTTGCCGCAGAAATAGTGATCCAGACCATGGATCTCGTTGGATATGATGTAGGTGTCGAGCATGCCTGTCAGAGTACTAGGATTCATTAGAAGGATCGAAGAGGCCTGAAGGGGCCTGATCGTCGGGGTGTTCTGACGCAGAATTTGGCAGGGCCGGGTGCAAGAGACCGGACCAGAAGGCGATCTCATCCATGACCCCCACGTCAGAGTCATGGATAAAGGCTTCCCTGGACGGGTAGCAGCGGAGCGCGCCCTTTTTCATGTAGGCGATGCGGTCGCCCATGAGCAAGGCTTCTTTCAGGTCGTGAGTAACGAAGATGGACGTGATGTCGAATCGGGCCGTGAGGGTCTTGAACAACTGTTGCATATTGGCCCTTAAGTCGACGTCCAGGCTGGCGAAAGGCTCGTCCAACAGCAACAGGGCTGGATTCACAATGATGGCTCGCCCGAAGGCGACGCGTTGCCTTTGTCCGCCCGAGAGCTGATTGGGCATTTTGCCGGCGTGGGCTTCGAGCCCGATGTCGTAAAGCATCTGATCCACCCGTCGGGCAATCTCGCGAGCAGGCGTCTTGCTGAGTTGCAATCCGAAAGCGACGTTGTCCCACACGTTCAGATGCGGGAACAGGAGGGGTTCCTGGTACAGGTAAACCACACCGCGTTTTTGAGGGGGCAATTCGGAGATGTCCTGACCGTCGAGGAAAATCTGACCGCTGTTTGCAGATTCGAGGCCGGCCAGTATTTTCAAAAACGTGGTTTTCCCGCACCCTGAGCGACCGAGTATACTCAGGGTAGCATGCCGTTCGAGTCCCAGCGAGAGGTTGTTGAGAATAACATCCGGGCCGAACGATTTGTAGATATGACGAACTGAGAGCAACATATCAATGTGCTAAACGGGTTTGAATACGAACCGTTTATTGATGAGGAGGAGGAGGGCAGGGGGGATGATGAGTAAACAACTGGCGAGCGCAGCGTAATACATGTTTGCTTCTCCGATATACTCATATACCTTTACGGGCAACGTCTGCACCTTGCCCGATCCGATGAGAATGGTAAGCCCGTACTGAAACCATGAGATCAAAAACGTCTGAAAGAAACAAACGAGTAGCGCGCTCCTGGATATCGGCAACAAGACTCTTTCGTAGGCCTGCCGTACCGTCCCACCGAGCGTATACACCAGGTCTTCCAGTGCTTTTGTGGTGTGAGTCCAGAAGGCACTGAAAAACACGATGCTGAATCCGTAGGCGAACATCGTCTGCGATACGATAACGCCGAGCGCGTTGCCCGTCAGGTTGGTTTTGATATACAGGTACATGAGACAGGTGCCGAGGATGACCGGAGACATGATGAAAGGAACGTAAGCCAGGAACAACAGGACGCGTCGATGCCTGTGATACGCGATGTATTTGCCGGTGATATACCCCGCGAGGGTAGATACCAGCGCGACGATGAGCGAGATGCCGGTAGAGAGGAGAAAGCTCTCCACCAGAGCGCCGGATCCAGTCAACATACGCGTCCACAGGTCGAAACTCACGCGCTGGGGCCAGAGCGCCGGATAGCGCCACTCGGCTGCGGTAGAAAGGACCAGCAAGAAAAGAAAAGGAAAAAGGCATAGCAGTACGAGGAGGATAGTCGAACCACCCCTCCAGCGGGTAGGCTTCGTTTCCGAAATAACGTCATCAAAACGCATCGCGTACCTCTTTTCTTCTGAATAACACGTAGAGTATCGCAAGCACCAGTGCGGTGTACAGAATAGCTGCAATAAACGCTTCGGGTTTCTGGCGGATATCAAACATCTCGTATTTGCGCATGGTCAGCACTGAGATCATCTGGGGAGATTGCAGACCCAACAGGAGCGGGATCTCGTAACTGCCCAGAACGACGATGAAGAGGAGGGCGATGTTGGCGAAACCACGCCGCAGCAGGATGGGCACCGTGATTCGGGTCGTGATGCGGCGAGAGGAAGCACCGAGCGTGCGTGCGAGGTCGGACAGGCGGTCGATACGTTCGCTCGAATAGATTTCGTGAAACAAGATGACGAAAAAAGGCACGGCGAGCCCGACGTGAGCCGCGATGATCCCGAGGCTGGCGGCGTCGTTCACGAGGTCAGGAAATTCGCTGATTTTGCTGATAACACCTGCGTTCAGGAGGATGCGGGACAAAAAGCCGGCTCCGGAGAGAAGCTGAAAAACGAGGAACGCGGCAACGGTGGCCGGGATGGCCAGAGGAAGGTAGATTGCATACGACAGGGGGCCCGTCGACAGGGCCTTTCGGCATTTGAGGGTGATTGTGAGTGCGAGCATCAGGGTGATCAAGACGGTCGTCCCCGCGATGTAGAGGCTCAGCCCGAACGAGCGCCAGATATCCCGGCTGAACAATACGTCGTGCCAGTAGGACCCCGTGAATCCGGTGCTTAACAGGCCGGCCAGTCCAACACTGTAAGCAGTCGCGTACCCGAGGCTGAAGACGATGGGCAGGATCGCCATGGCGACGAACAAAAGGAGCCCCCACTGTCCCGGGTCTTTCAGGCGTCTCGAAGCGATGTGCAGAGTTCGCTTATTCACCCAGCACCTCTCTGCGGAAGTCGTCGTATAACCGGATCATATATTCAGGAGCCAGTTCCTGAATCGCATAGGGTTGAATCTGCGGTCGCGGTGGAGCGTAGGTGCGTCCGGGCGGGGTTTCGAATTGCTTCTTCCATTCGTCGGGTAGGCGATCGATAGCCAGCACGGTGCCGTCCCCCCAGACGGAAGGATCGAGCTTCTTCAGCTGGGCCTCCGGGGAGATCAGCAAGTTGATGACGACCAGGGCGCCGGCTTTGTTCGAAGCGTTCCTGGCGATCCCCATGTAGTGGGAATTCTGGATGGTGCCGGTTTCCAGGACGTAGGCCCTGGAGGAGGTCGGAAACAGGCCTTGCAGTACTTTGTTGTCAACTTCACCGTCGTTGTAGCTCATCGTGAAGGCGAGTTCGCCGTTGGCGAACATCTGATGCATCGGTGCGACGCTGGAGGGGAACGTCTGGCCTTCTTTCCAGAAGTACGGTTTGATTTTGTTGACATAGTCCCACAGCTGACCAGCATATTCCTGGTAGGCCGCTTCGTCAAACGGACCGTAGAGCGAGTCGGGGCTGCCGGCAAAATCGACGAGGAGGCACTTCAAGAACGTCATGCCGGTGAAACCCGTGTCGAAGGTAAACTGCCCCGGGTTGCTCCTGACCCAGTTCGCCAGCTCCTCCTTGTTTTTGGGAGGTGAGGCGACGCGGTCCGAATCGTAGATCAGGGCGAACTGCACATTGCCCCAGGGCGCTTCGTAGCCATCGACCGGCTGCTGGAAGTCGATGCCGATAAATGGGTTTTCGAAATCGATATACCGCGCATTAGGCAATTTGCCGGTGAACGGCCCGAACAACGCATCAATCTGTCGTAACTGGTAGAAGGTCTCGCCATTGATCCACATCATATCCATCTCGTTGGTCCCCGATCCGGCTTCCAACTCGGTCATCAACATCGAAACGATCTGGTTGCCCTGGCCGGCGCCTATGTTGAGCGTAATGTCGTACCGCTCCTGGAGGGCCGGGGCGACGTAGTCGTTCATGTAATTGTTGATGTAGGGGTCGCCCATCCACATGATCAGGTTAACCCTGGATCCACGCGCCTTATCCTCGATCTCCTGCCAGTCCAGAGTCAGGACATCAATCTCAGACTCGACGCTCGAGTCTGCGCATCCCCCGATCAGCACTGCCAGGACGAGCAGGAGTACATACTTTTGTGCTTGCATAACCAATCCATACGTGTTCGGGGTTCACGCCAGCGACGCACGAACCCCATTTATCGGTGCTAAAAGAGGTAACGAAGGCCGAACTGAAACTGGCGAGGAGGACCCGCGTTGCGGCGCACGCGACCCGAGCCTTCCGGGCCGACCTGAATCTGATTGCTCTGCGTCGCATTGTTCGGATAACCGCTCAAGGTGGCTGTATCGAGCACGTTGAACACGTCGGCGCGGATCTCGAACTGCCTGCCGTCCAGAAGAAAGCTGTACTGAACGCCCAGGTCGAAGGTCGCCGCCCACGGGAGCCGGTCGCTGTTGCGGTCTTCCCCCGGGAAACGGTCGCTGTTGCCCTGGTAGGCGTCGGCAAACGAACGCCCGTCGCCATTGAGATCCGTGGTGCCGAAGATAGAAGCATCCGGGATGCGATTGATGGGCTGCCCGCTCTGAACGAGGCCGGCGAGGCTGATCGATACCTCGTCGATCGGGTAGTAATAGAAGATGCTGCTGACGACGTGTGTGCGGTCGTTGATCGACGGCCCCCACTCGTCCTCGAAGTTGTTGGCGTCCAGGGCGCGGAAGTTGATGTCTTCGGTATTGTTGCGCAGGTTCGACAACGTATAGGAGAGCCGGAAGGCGTAGGTGTCGTCCCCTTTATCTTTCAGCAGGTTGAAATTGGCCGCGTAATAACGCGACGCACCCCCGGTTTCGCTCACGATAATCCCCCGGGCGGCGCCCGGGATCGGGTTACCCTCCTCATCGAATGCAGGGATGGGACGCGTGGCGTCGGCCTCGGCTTGAGTACGCACCAGGTTCATCAATGCCTCGTCGGATAGCTGTTCGGTCTGTTCGCGCGTAATCTGGAACGGAGCCGGGGCATTGAGGTCACGCAGGCGGAACAGATTAAACGACCGGGTATGCATCAGGTCCACGTAAAACAGGATGTCTTTACTCAGCTGGCGCTGGTAGCCGAGCGAAAACTGATGCGTATACGGGTTGTCATACCCTTCCGGGTTCAGGAGGCGCCGTTCATTGCTGAACGCCGTGCTCCGCAGGTCCTGCACCGTTGCGGGCGTGGGGCCTTCGAGGTACGTTACGTTCTGTGGATTCACCGTGAGGTTGCCGTCGAAGGTGACGCGATCAATGTCGGTATCTGACGGCAAAATCCCGAGATCGATCAACTGCTGCAGCTGGTTGCGGAAGGCCGGTGCGGTTGAGTTCTGCTGCAGGGCGTCGCTGTAGACGGCGTAGACGATCTTCTCGTAAAAAAGGCCGTACCCGCCCCGGATGCTGCTGCGCTCATCGAGCGAGTAGTTAAAATTGAAGCGAGGCGCGATGTTGTTCAGGTCGCCCTGGTCGGCGGCGCCTTTGGACAGGTTGTCGTAGTCGTATCTAAGGCCGAGCGTGATATTCAGCCGGGGGCCGGCGGAGATCAAATCTTCCACGTAGATGCTGAACAGGTTCTGGCGGTCGCCGAAGGAATTCGGTTGCAGTTCGACGGCGTAATCGACTACCTCCACGTCGCGCGGGATGTCTTCGACATCGAAGGCGGAGGTAATCCCTTGCTGGCGCAGTTCGCCTTCCCCTTGTTCGGTGAGTTGTACGGTGTAATTGCCTTCCTCGTTACCGCCGCCGGTGAGCGCAAAATCGGACGTAATGAGGTCAACGCCGGCTTTGAAGGTGTGACGATTTCGCGGCAGCGTCACTTTTTGCTGGAGCTGGAAGGTGTTCTCGATGTCGTCGAAAACAAAGCCGGGGTGCCCGAGTACGGCCAGGGTCAACCCATCGGCGCCGAGCACGGTGACGCCGGGGCCCCCGCTGCCGGTCGGGCGGGCGTAGTTCCATCGGAAATGGCTGTACTGGAGGTTGCCTTCGTATACGAATCCGGGGGCTACGTAGGTGTTCTGCGAGGCAACCAGCACGGCATTACGGTCTTGAATGTTGCCGGCCGAAGGGAACGTACGACCGCCTTCCAGGCCGCCGCCCTGGCGTTCGATTTCTACGAAGGAGAGGTTGCCGCGAAGCGTAGAGGTAAATCGATCGCCCCACCTGTGATCGACCTTGCCTGATATGTAGCTGAAGGTGTTCTGGCCTTCGACGGTTTCGTCGACTCCGAGTTCGGGCACATTGAGGAAGTTATCCTTGAAGTCGAACGTCTGTTCGACGTTGACGAAAAAGAAGGTCTGGTCTTCGACGATCGGACCACCGAGGCTGAAGCCGGCCTGCTGGCGCATGAATCCATCCTTGACCTGATTGCCCGACAGATCTCGCTGGGGAAAGTCGGTTTCCGAATCGAGCGGCGGCCCGGGGCGCGTCAGGTAGAAGGCCTCTCCGGAGAACGTATTGCCGCCCGACCTGGTCGTGACGTTGAACACCCCGTTCCCGGTGCGGCCGAACTCGGTCGAGTAGTTGTTGGTCAACACGGTAACGTCCTGGGCAAACCCGAGAGGGATCGGGAATTTCTGGCCGCCCAGGAAGTTCTCGTTGTTGTCCATCCCGTCGATCATGTAGTTGGTATATAACGAGTTGGCTCCGTTGATGCTCACGGTAGGCGCTTCCGGGAAAAAGCCGGTCGCCTGCGTGACATTCGGCAGCCGGTACAGCGCGCGCGTCAGATCACGCCCTTCGATCGGGAGGGTCTCGATCTCCCCGGGCTGAAGGGTCGACGAGATCTCCGCGTTGATCGTATTGATGGTGGCAAAGCTGGTAGCTCCGGTGACCGTAATCTCTTCGAGCTCGTAGGTGCTGAGCGGGTACAAGACCAGGGCCACGCTGCGGGTGAAGTTCGTGCGCAGCCGGATGTCTGAAGCGCGTGCTTCGTAATAATCGCTGCTCTCGGGCGTAAATACTTCGTAGACCCCGGAGGTCGAAAGTCCCCGGAACCGGACCTTGCCCTGGGCGTCGGTTCGCCCGGAGGCTTCGAATCCGATCGATTCGTTGGCAACGAAGACAAAGACACCTTCGGCGAATTCATTGGATTCGATATTGTAGACCGTCACTTCGAGGCCGGCCTGTTGAGCGAGCGAATAGGATGGCGCCAGGAACAAGGTCGAAAAGGATAATATGGCTGTAAATATACGTTTCATGGGTAACGTGGGGTTGGTCACAGGCGGACCACAGGGGGCTTGCCCCTGCAGTATGCGGGACGAGGGTAGTGTGGGTTGTGGCTGACCTGGTTTTTCCTGTTGAACGGCGTCAGGCCGATCAGGGGGACAGGTTGCGACGTGGAAAAGGGGTCCGGACGAGACCTGGAGCGGCAGGCTATTGCTCGTCAGGCCAGGAAACCAGCAGGGGAAAACGAAGGGGGCGCCCTCAGCAGTGTGTGCTTATGGTAGGACGGCGAAGAGATGTTTTTCGGTACGGGGCCGGCAGGTCGAATCCGGCGAAGCAAAAGGCGTCTCAGGGCGCGAAGGAGCTTCGAACGGGCCGGCAGGCGTCGAATAAGGGTGACTAAATCTTTGGGGGTATCGACGTCTCGTTGGATCTCGAGATGAAAGACCTTCGAGCCCTGCTCGATCAGGTGCGCGTTCAGGCTTGCCAGAAGCCGGTTCGTTTCCCAGGGCAGTGCAGCGAAAGAGGCTGCCGTGAATGCTGAGGCTCGAAGTCCGATCAAATAGGCGCCGCCGTCCAGGGTCGGTCCCAGGACCGCTTCCTTTCGGTCGAGCTCTGCTGCTGCCTGGCGCAGATCCTCCACCGTGAGCGTAGGCGTGTCGTTGCCGATCGCGATGACGCGATCGTAGCCCAGCGCATAGAGGTCATCGAAGGCGTGAGCCAGGCGTTCGCCGAACGTAGCGCCTCGTTGCTGGCGAGAGCTGTAGAGAAACACGTCCAGTTCTGTCCGCTCAGCTATTCGGTGCGTATGCTCGATCAGCCGGCCGGCTACGCCTGCATTAACCGCTCGGCCTTCGTGAGAAACAAAGGTTTTATGCCGCGCTTCCTCTTCCGGCGAGCGAGTAAACAGCAGAATGGCGGTTGTACGAGGGGATGCGTCCATGCAACAGGCACTGGTTGGTCGGTTGTGAGCTCGTTAGTTGCAGAAGGAGGAGGAAAGGTTACACGGAGCGGGTTGACAGGAATATAGGTGTAAAGGTGACTATGTGTCAGGTTAGGTTGTAGGATATGAGATGTCTAAGTAGTGTGCATGGTGTCATCTAGGAATCATCCATTTTATGGGCGATGAGAAACTTCAGAGAGCTCATTGTTTGGCAAAAAGCTCATACTCTAACCATGTGTACCTACGAAAATACAAAACAATTTCCTTAAGCATATATCTCGATTCTCGAAATGCTGGATGAACGGAAGAAAATGGTGACCAGCTTTATCCGTTATCTCGAAAAGAATCCCTGATTTCCTATACCCCTTTACCCCTAAATTGCTCGATAGGCCCCGTCCTCATCTCCGTCTTCTCCCACGTCACGCCTTCGAATCGGGCGCTGAGCCAGTCGACGAGCAGATCTTCCACGCATTGTTCGGTATCGTAGTGGTCGGCGTTGATGAGAGCCATACGAGGGTGGCCGTCGGGATCTAAGACCTCGAAGAATCGATGGTAGGTGATATCAGCGGTGAGGTACGCGTCTGCGCCGGCGGACATCGCGTCGTCGATGAGGTCCGAGCCGGACCCCCCGCAGACGGCGACGCGCCGGATGGATTGTTCGAGATGGCCCACGTACTGAAGCCCATTGGCGGATAGCGCATTCGCTGCACGTGCCAGGAAGGCGTCCAGGGGTTCCGGCTCGGGCAGGTCCCCGATGGCGCCCATGCCGGTCCACGTATCGGCCTTGTGCATCGGGTACACGTCGTAGGCCACCTCTTCGTAAGGATGGGCGTTCTGCAGGGCTCTGACGACCTGCGGCAACAGCCACCGGGGTAGTTCGACTTCGATGCGCCGTTCGTCGACCGATTCGAGCTCACCGCCTGCTTCGCCGATGGCGGGGGTGGCCTTATCGCCCGGCTTGAAGTACCCGGTGCCTTCCATAACAAAGGCACATGCCTCGTAGTCGCCGATGCGGCCGGCGCCGGCCGCCCCCATGGCACGTTGTACGCCGTCGGCATGGGAAGCCGGCACAAACGTGGCGAGCTTGACCATGACGTCGTCGGTGGGTCGCAAAAAACCGATCCCATCGAGCCCCAGGCGCTCGGCGAGGGCGAAGGAGACGCCTCCATGGGCGGCATCCAGGTTCGTGTGGATGCAGTACAGGGCGATATCGTTACGGATCAGCCGGTGGATCAAAGCACCGTGCCAGCCCCGGGTGGTGACCGACCTGAGGGGGCGAAAGATGAGCGGGTGATGCGTGATGATGAGCTCGGCCTTTTTCCGGATGGCTTCGTCGACGACGGCCGGCGTCAGGTCGAGGGCTGTTATTGCGCGGGAGAGGCTGTGATCGGGGTCGCCGACCTGTAAGCCGACATTGTCGTAAGATTGTTGCGTGGCCTTCGGGGCCCATGCCTCCAGGGCCTCGGTGATTTCTCGTATCTTCACTGGATTGTTTGTTCGTCCTGAGTCCAACGTCCCGGGTACGGAGTCCATCGATCGGGATGACAGGCCCTGTTTACAGGAATGAATTCAGATGGTTCTCTGCATCGCTATCCGAGTCAATGACCTGAGACTCAGGACCCTGGACGAGGGACAATCAGTCGTAGTACCGGCCGACGTATTCGACGATTTCGCGTTTCAGCTCCATCGGGTCGATTTCGCCCATCTGCCGGTAGAAAATCTTGCCGCCCGGCTCGATGAACACCGTATAGGGGAGGGCGCCGGCCCATTCGGGGTCCAGGGCTTCGATCAGCGCGTACGAGTCATCGTTCGAGAAGTGGTAGTTCGTGTTCGAGGCCTGCATTTCCTCGAGAATGTCGAGCACCTCTTCGTTCAGGTCAGGGGCGTCCATGCTGATGGTGACGAACGTGAAGTCCCGCCGGCGGTACATCCGGTTGATGTCCACGAGCTCCGGGAATTCGGAGATGCAGGGGCCGCACCACGTCGCCCAGACGTTGATCATGAGCATGTTCTCCGAGTCGTTTTTGATGAGTTCTTTGACGGCGGCTTCGTCGATCATCTCCACACGGACCGGTTCTTCGGCCCAGCGATCCAGGGCCCGTTGAACGGAGCCGCTCTTGTCGTCCCACTTGATCGAGCAGCCGAACGTTTTCGTCTTTTCGACCGGCACAGGTTTTCCTTCCAGCAGGGCTTCGATCGCGTTATGCGTGTCGTGGACCCTGGCCTGCCCGATACGTTCCTCGTCGTCGATACGTCCCGTATAGCGGAGGATACGATCTTCATCGAACAGGAACACGTGAGGGGTAGCCGCAGGGCCGTAGGCTTTAGAGGCTTCCTGTGAGTCTCCGTCGTAGAGATACGGGAAGTTGAAGCCCATATCCTCGGCCCGGATTTTCATCTCCTCGAACGAGTCGCTGAGGTCGGTGTACCCGAGTTCGTCGAGGCGGATCGCATCCGGGTCGTTGGGCGATATGGCGATGATGGCGACGCCTTTGGGCTCATAGTCGCGGACGAGCTGCATGATGCGTTCCTCGTACGCCTGGGCCGTGGGGCAATGGTTACAGGTGAAGATGACGGCGAGGAGTTTGGCGTCCTCGAAGTTATCGAGCGAGTAGTACTGGTCGTCGACGCCGAGGAGGTTGAAGTCGGGCGCCGGCTGGCCGATCTCGAGGGTTTCGATGTCGTCGGCGAGCGCAAGAGAAGGGAGGACCAAGAGGGCCAGAAGGACGAACAAGAGGGGGCAGGATAAGGCAAAGCGCATGGCAAAGTTGCTACGGATTGAAGGAGTGCGGACATGCATATTTTACGCAATCTTCGAACAAAATGCAGCAAAGACGTGTGGAACACCGACGTAGAATGGTCGTGTGATGGATTCTTCCTGCCCCCGTAGCTCAGCAGGATAGAGCAAGCGTTTCCTAAACGCTAGGTCGGGTGTTCGAGTCGCCCCGGGGGC
>CAZGHT010000031.1:36507-55706 GCA_964525535.1 uncultured Rhodothermaceae bacterium | reverse complement strand
AGGCTGCTGTGCACAGTTCGCGTAACATCACTTATTTACAGATGTTACGCGCCGGCAGGACCATGCGCCTCCACCGCGTAACACCCGTTATCAACTACATCCATGCATCCCGCGTGTTGAAAACGACAGAACGTCGTCCGAACCATTATGAGCGACACCTCCTTCGAGCGCCTGTTAGTCACAGCAGCCTTGCCCTATGCAAACGGCCCGATTCACCTGGGCCACCTGGCAGGCGCTTACATCCCCGCTGATTTATTCAGCCGGTACCAGCGTCTCAAGGGCAGGGACATTGTTTTCGTTTGTGGGTCGGACGAAATGGGGGTGGCCATTATGATCCGGGCTCAGCAGCAGGGCATCTCTCCCAGAGATATCGTCGATCTCTATCACCCGGGAATCAAAGAGAGCTTCGAAAAGCTGGGCATGAGCTTCGACCTATACACCCGGACGACGACGGAAGTCCATAAAGAAACCAGCCAGGCATTCTTTCGCCACCTGGCCGAACAGGGCGTATTCAAACTCAAGACCGACGAGCAGCTCTACGATCCTGAGGCGGGGATTTTTCTCGCCGATCGGTTCGTAAAGGGCACCTGCCCGGTATGTGGGTTCGAGGAAGCGTATGGCGACCAGTGCGAACGATGCGGTTCGTCCCTGAGCCCGAGCGAATTACTGCATCCACGCAGCACGCTCACCGAGGCCACCCCGGAACTCAGGGAAACGACCCACTGGTACTTGCCGCTGGGGGATTTCCAAGAACGCCTCGAGTCCTGGATCGATACGCACCCCGAATGGAAGCCGAATGTGCTCGGTCAGGTGCGTAGCTGGTTCAAAGAGGGGTTGAAAGACAGAGCCATCACACGGGACGTTCCCTGGGGCGTTCCCGTTCCGGCCGACATCGCCGAAAAAGAAGGCGTCGATGCCGAGGGTAAAGTGATCTACGTCTGGTTCGATGCGCCGATCGGTTATATCTCGGCCACCCGGGAATGGGCCATGCAGCGCGGAGACCCGGATCGGTGGAAAACGTACTGGCAGGACCCGGCTACGAAGCTGGTCCACTTCATCGGAAAAGACAATATCGTCTTTCACTGTCTGATGTTTCCTGCAATGTTGATGGCGCATGGAGACTACGTCCTTCCGGACAACGTGCCGGCGAATGAATTCCTGAACCTCGAAGGGCGAAAGCTGTCTACGAGCCGCGGCTGGGCGGTCTGGCTCCATGAATACCTGGAACAGTTCGACCCCGATCTGCTCAGGTACACGATCGCAACCATCCTGCCGGAGAGTAAAGATTCGGATTTTAGCTGGAAGGAGTTTCAGACCCGGGTTAACTCGGAACTGGCTGATATTCTGGGCAATTTCGTAAACCGTACGATGACTTTTGCCCATCGCTACTTTGGCGGACGTGTGCCGCCGCTGGAGAACCCGTCAGACGTAGATCAGGAGGTGTTGACGCTGCTTGCCGGCGCTCCCCAAAAGATCGCGTCGGCCTACGAGTCTTACAAAAACCGAGAAGCCGTCTTCGAGACCATGAACGTGGCGCGCGCCGGCAATAAATACTTCGGAGACACGGAGCCCTGGCACACCTGGAAAACGGACAAGCAGGCGTGTGCCAATACGATTCACGTTGCACTCCAGTTGTGCGCTTCGCTGAGCATATTGATGGAGCCTGTGCTGCCTTTTACCGCGCTAACCTTGCGCAAGATGTTGAACCTGACGGGTGTGCGTTCAAGCCTACCCGGGGAATCCGGGCAGGCCGGCATCGGTTGGGACGAAGCCGCTCACCCGATGCTCGAGGCCGGGCATGTATTGGGCGAAGCTGAAATTCTATTCTCTAAAATTGAAGACCCCGTTATCGCAGAACAGATTGCAAGGCTCGAACAGGCCGGCCAGGAAGAGCCTGCAGCCGAGTCAGGAGCGCTGCCGTTCGCGGAGGTCAAACCCGAAATCGCATACGACGACTTTGCGAAGCTCGACTTTCGCATGGGGACGGTTACCCACGCAGAGAAAGTGCCGAAGGCGGATAAACTGTTGCGGCTGGAGATCGACCTGGGCTTCGAGCAACGCCAGATCCTGTCCGGGATTGCACAGCAGATGGCGCCGGAAACGCTGATTGGCCGGCGGGTCGTCGTCGTCGCCAACTTGAAACCCCGCAAGATGCGCGGGCTCGAAAGCCAGGGCATGGTGCTGATGGCCGAGGACCGGGACGGCGCCTTGCACCTGATCCAGTCCTCAGGAGAGGATGGCGCTCCGGTTCTGTGACTCGGCAAGGCTCTGTCAAATATTGATCGGCCGGCCGTACGCGGACTTGGTTGCTTCCATGATGGCCTCTGACATCGTCGGGTGAGGGTGGATGGCTTCCATGACCTCGTGCGCCGTCGTTTCCAACTCGCGCGCTGTAACCACTTCGGCGATAAGTTCTGTCGCGCCATAGCCAATGATGTGGCACCCGAGAAACTCGCCGTACCTGGCGTCGAAGATGACCTTTACGAATCCTTCGGTGTGTCCCACGGCAGAGGCCTTTCCAGACGCGGTAAATGGAAATTTGCCAACCTTGAGCTCATATCCCGCTTCCCTGGCCGCCGATTCCGTATACCCTACGGATGCAATTTGGGGCAGGCAATACGTACAGCCCGGGATATTCAACGTGTCTAGCGGCTGGATCTCCTCGCCGGCAATCTTTTCGATACAGATAATCCCCTCGTGGCTCGCCTTGTGCGCCAGCCAGGGTGCGCCTGCAACGTCGCCGATGGCGTAAACGCCCGCCACATTGGTGCGGCTGAACTCGTCCGTTTTGATCGCCCCCTTTTCCGTCTCGATGCCCAGCTCTTCGAGGCCCAGGTTTTCGATATTGCCTACAACGCCCACGGCAGACAACACCTGATCGGTCTTGATGGTCTCTGTCCCTTTGCCCGTCTTGATCGTCACGCTCACCTCCTTGCCGGACGTATCGACCGATTCCACCTGCGCACCGGTCATGATGTTGATTTTCAGCTTCTTGAATGCGCGAGCCAGCTCTTTAGATACGTCTTCGTCCTCGACGGGCACGAGGCGGTCCACCATTTCGACGAGGGTCACCTCAGTGCCCATCTGCTTGTAGAAGTAGGCAAACTCGACCCCGATGGCGCCGGCGCCGGCAATGACCAATCGCTTCGGCTGGTTGGTCTGCAGCATGGCCTCTTTGTACGTGATGATTTTCTTGCCGTCGATAGGCAGTGGAGGGATCTCTCTCGCACGGGCGCCGGTCGCGATAATGATGTGTTTGGCTTCGACGCTCGTCTTTTCGCCGACCTTATTGCCGTGCATGTCTTCCGAGGGCTCCACGTCGAGCCGGCTTCGCGAAGCGAGGCGGGCGTGCCCCATGATGACGTCGATTTTGTTCTTTTTCATCAAGAACTGAACGCCTTTGTTCATCTTGTCCGCCACTCCGCGGCTCCGTTCGATCACCTTCGCAAAATCGTGTTTGACCTCCCCCTCGAGAACCAGTCCGTAGTCTGCGAGGTGTCTCGCATTGGCCATGACTTCAGCACTTTTCAGCAAGGCCTTGGTGGGGATGCAACCGATATTCAAACAAACGCCGCCCAACTTGTTTTTCTCGATGACGGCGGTCTTAAAACCAAGCTGCGAAGCCCGGATTGCCGTTTCGTATCCGCCCGGACCTGTACCAACAACAACAACATCGTATGCAGAATTTGCCATAGTTCTTCGATCTCAAACAGTAAACTGATAGGAATGCCTTTATGAACGCCATGGAAAATACTGCACGGGCCATCCAGTTCAAAACAGCGCGCTTCAAAACCGGCCAGCCTGCCGGAGTAGGTATGGCTCGTGCTCATGGGTAAGGAGGTAATGCACAGAGGAGGAAGTGTTCCTCGATCTGGGGCCGTGCTCGATGAATATTCGGCAAGATGACCCCGCCACATACCGGCCCGAACGAGAAGGTTTGGGGTGAACGGGGCGCCGAAAGAGCGGTGTTTACCGGGACCGCAGCCAGGATTCCGGATTAACTTCGAGGCCGTTCCGGAAAAGGGCAAAAAAGACGGCGTTGCCTTTCGGCTCCGTATCGGTGCCGGCCCGGCCGACCAGCTGGCCTTCACCGACCATCGTGCCGGTGGATACGTACAGTAGAGACAGGTTGCCGTACAGGCTCGTGTATTCGCCGTGACTGATAGAAATGACTTTACCAAAGTCGGGCATCGATATGATTTCAACCACTTCGCCTTCGTAGATGGAGGTCACTTCGGCCGAAGGCGTGGTCGAAATCAAAATACCCGGGTTATAGGTTTCCGTCCCATAGACCGGGTTGATCACCGTCCCGAACGGCTCGATGATGGCGCCTTCCGCTGGCCACGGCAGGCTGCCCTGGCTCGCAAAAAACGAACTGGAGAGTTCGGCGTTGGCGGCGTCTGTGACGGGGTTCGAAGGGGCGCTCGCGCGGCGGTTGTTGTCGTTCGTGATGATCTGGCGCACCATACGTTCGAGCTGCTGTTGTTCTTGTTGTTTCGTCTCCAGTTCTTCCTGCAGACTTTCGCGTTGCCGCTGCAGCTCCTGAATGATCTGTCGCCGCTTCGACCGGAGTTGTTTGAGATTATTCTGTTCCCCGGAATATTGCTCGATGAGCTCTCGCGCTTTTTCGGCATTTTCGTCGATCTCTTTGCGCCGTTCCGAGATTTGATTGGTCGACTGGATGATCTGATTTAGCCTGGACCGGCGTTGCTCCGCAAATCGATTCAGGTAACGAATTCGGATGAGCATCTGGTTGATCGATTGGGCAGCCAGGATGAGTGCAACATCGTGGAGGCGGCCGTATTTATACGCGTACTTCGCCCTTTTCTGATACTGGCCCCGGTGAAAGGATAATTCTTCCTCCAACGCGCTGAGGGAAGCGGCCAGAGAATCTCTCGTGTTTTCGGTCTGACTCAGCAGGCGCTGGTTCGTGCTGATGAGTTCTTCCCGTAGCGCGATTTGACGGTCGAGATCATTGAGCGTTTCGAGGGAGGCCTGTTCGAGCTCGTCCGTTTCAGAGATGCGAACGGTTGTCAGTGTGATCTGGTCCTGAAGAACGCGCAATCGTTGTTCCGTTTCGTCCTTCGAAGACTGCCCTGCAGCGGGGGCGATCGCCGAAAGGAACAGGGCCGTAGAGAGCATGAGAATGAAGAGAACGCGTAGCATGGATTGTGCCGTGGGAGAATTTAGTAAGGAGGGATTCAGGGGACAACGATTCGGTCTACGGTTGGGCTGACGTCAAAAGTAAAAGAAAGGGGGCTCGGGTTGAGTTGCAACTCGCGGTAATACAGTGTGGCGGCCGTCTTATCGGGAGGTCTACGGAAGGTCAATCGCCTGGGCAGGTAAATGCCTTCGACATCCTGGAAATCAGAAAACGTTCGTTCTTCGATCAGGGACCCCTGGGGATCCCGCTCCTCATATCTGACGACGCGCCAGTAAATAGGATCCACGGTAAATGTTTTTGTCCCCTCGCTCGTCCCATCTCGTGCGGCTTTGATGGTATAATACCTCACATCGGACATCAGCTCCCAGGCTTCTGATGGGTCGGGCGCTAGAAGGCCCAGCAAGGAAGTATACAGGGCTTCCGAAGTTACAGGCAAAGGCAAAATGCGTTGGAGCGATTCGAGGCGGCCCACGGTCAATTCTTTGTTGATGCGATCGTGTACGAAGAAGCTGTCTCGGGTCACCAGTGTACGTACGGCGATGATGCCGAGGCCCGGGCTGATCGAGATCAGGAGCGAATCGTTCCGTTTGTGTTTGATGGAAGCTGAAAAAGACCCACTCTGCTCGGGCGTTCGAACCGAAAGCGCAGATTCGGCCCGATAGGCCTCCAGAGCGGTCGGCGCCGAGATCAGCTGCCGGTGAATCTGGTCCAGCGAATGGTTCGGGAAAGCGGCGGGCAGGGTGGCGTCGGTATCCAGGGCGACCCGGCTTCGGGAGCAGCCGGCCAACCCCAACAGGAAGACGCTGCCGATGAGTATCGAGGCAGTGGTAGCGTTAATGAGCCTGCGCATAAAGGAAGTGACTAAGTGATGGTACGCGAACTGTGCACAGCGGGCTGGTTTACGCGGCTTTGCATACCTGCAAAGCCGCTCTGGCAGTACCTGTGCGCTTCCGGCGCGTAACATCTGTGACTAATTAGCATGTAAGTTCAGCTTCTCTTGGAGGATCGGGTTGTCGGGATCGAGTTCAAGGGCTTTATTCCAGGAGCTGACGGCTTCCTGAGGCTTACCTTGCTGGAGCAAAAGATCCCCATAATGATCATAGGCCGATGCGGGAGCGTTGTCCGTTCGGAGAGACGACGTCAGCCATTGTTCGGCCTGGTCCAGGGCGCCTCGTTTGAGATAGATCCATCCCATGAAATCGAGATAAGCCGGGTTGTTCTCGGAGGTGTCGAGGGCCTCCTGGACCATAGATAGGGCACGGTCGAGTTCGATGCGGCTTTCGGTTTCCGAGTCGTCCTGATACTGAAAATACGCGGCGAGGCGATCGGCCGCCCTGCTCGTATGCCCGAGCCGCATGTGGCACAGGGCTGACGTGTATAGGAGTGACGGATGCCCCGGAAACAGCAATAGAGCCTCTTCGGCGATGGAGGCTCCTTCATCGACTGTTCCGGCATACAGATGTGAGCGCGCAGCGCGAACCCACAGCTCAATGGATCGAGGGTTGAGATTGACGGCTCGCTCCAACAGCGGCCCAGATTCCTGGTACACCTGCTCCTCGAAGAGTAGCTGGCCCAGAGCGGTTAACGCGTCGACATATTCCGGCGACAGAGACAGAGCGTATTCGAGCAGTTCTCGGGCAGAAGAGATGCTCGACGTATCCGCGTTGGGCTGAGACATCAATTGGTTGGCCCTCAGGTACGCTTCCTCAGGGGTTGCCGCCTGCTCCCCTGAGGCGGGCCTTTTCAGCCGGTCGAGTGCCCGGGTAACGTATGGGTCCGCAGGGGCGAGCGTAAGGACTTCTTCGTATACCAGAACGGCGTCATCGAGTCGCTCCAGGGTTTCGTACAACTGCCCCAGCTGCAAGCCGTAATAGGGCTCCTCGGGAAATTGAGTTCGAAGATCCAGGAGCAGGCTCTCTTTGTTGTCCCAGTCCTGGAGATGATCGTAGATCTCCAACTGCAGTTCGATCAATTCGGCTTGCCGGCCTGTCTTTTCTGATAACCGGTCGAGGGCATTTAATGCCTCTTGATATCGTTCGTTCGACATTTGCACCCCGATCAGATCGTGAATGGTGTCGACGTCATCCGGGAACAGCTGGAGCAACTGGACGAGCTGTGTTTCAGCCTTTTGCGTGTCGTTGCTCCGAATGTAGAGGTGAATCAGGTGCCTGTGATAATAGAGCTGATCCGGGGCCAGGGTGAGCGCCTGGCCGGCATAAAAGATCGCCGTATTCAAGTCGTCCAGGTGCTCGTAGGACTCCGCGAGCGCAGAATTCAACGCTGCTGAGGACGGAGCGAATCGCAAAGCCTGCTCGAATAGCGAAATCGCTCTGTCGTGGTAGCCGAGGAAGCTCTGGGTCATGCCCTGGACCGTAAGCTGCTGGGCCTGAATGGCTTGCTCCTCCTGGGTTAATGGCCCGACGTGTTGCGCCGTGCCGGTACGGGGAAGTGCGGCCGTCACCAGGACAATACCGGCGACTCCCAGTACGAGATGAAACGATGCAGTACAAAGAGGCCCGAATGCTGGTATTTGCACGATCTGTGGTAACTAGGGTAAGACAATGGTAAAAATAACGATCCTTTGATGGGAGGGTTTCTGAGAGTGGAGAGTCAGGAAAAAGCGCGAATGATCGCGGGGGTAACACCGGCGATCGAATCGACGTCCGAAAAATGAAAGGCGCCGCACCCGATAGCCACGAGCGGTACGAGGTTATACGTATGGGTTTTGGTGGACAGGTCTTCAATATTTCCATGATCGCTCGAAATGAGCAAGAGCGTTCGTTCGAAAGGCAGGATGTCGATCAGGCGCCCCAGCAACCGGTCCAACGACCCTAAAACCTTTGAGGCGACAGGCATAGACTGGCTGTGACCGGCCTTGTCGGTGAGGTAGTACTCGAACAGCGTGAAGGGATGCCGGCCGCTGATGCGGCTCAAGTGTTCTGCAGCCTGGGCTTCGCTTACAGGCTCGACGGGGATGTGCAGCTGAGAACGCCATGCTTCTCGGGTCAGGTCTGCAGCCAGCGCCTGATTCTCTACCAGGTCTTCTTGCGTCCGGATCTTGACATTGGCTTCGATACAGGATAAAGTAGTGACGGTCCATCTCTTCCTGGATTGAGCGGTCTTGAAGAATCGCTCTGGATAGGCATTGGCGAAAGCGGTAGGTTCGGGATGCTGAAGCGGGAGCTCATTGACCTGTTGGAACACGTTGCGTTCGGATAAGACCGGCTTCGTCTTAGAGTGGGGATACGGCCCGAAGTGCCGGCCGGCCAGACGTGCACAGTTGACCCCGGTGAAAAGGGTGGCCTGTCCGGTACCGCTTTGTGGCAGCCCATCGACGCCGAGGGTGGCATCGATGGCTTTGAACACCTGATTCCTGTCATCGACGGCATCGAGATGCCTGGACCATTCTTGGCCGCCTGAAAGCCGCAGAAAAGCCGGCAGCTCTGACGCATGCAACGGGTTGTTCGCAGGGTCTTTGTCTCCCAGGCCAATACCGTCCAAAAAGATAAACAGGATGTGTGAGGGATGTTCTGATCGATATTGCATGGCTTGAAATTACATGTATCGAAATGGCACGTATTGAAACAACATGGACTGAAGAAATACCGATTGCATCTGAGGGATACATCAAAGCACAGGGTTAATGCACAGGCGAATACTGAATAAGATTCGATCGCTTATAGGGCCGGTTTCCCCGAAGCCGGATCATCATGCCATGGTGCTGAGCGGTGGGGGAGCGCGTGCCGCGTATCAGGTGGGTGTAATCAAATATGTGGCAGATGCGTTTCCTGATTCTTCATTTTCTATTCTGACCGGTGTGTCGGCAGGGGCCATCAACGCTGGACAGCTCGCGAATCACGAGGGGTCGTTTCGGGAAGGGGCCGAGCGTCTTCTCGCGAGCTGGAGCGCTTTGTCGATTGACAAAGTGTTCCAGCCCGAATCGACCTTTGCTTTTTTCAGGAAGCTGTTGATGGACGGATCCGGCGTGAGCAGCGAAGAGCGCATCACGTCTTCCATGGCTCATCAGCGCGGACTGGCCGACTCGAGCCCGCTGCGAGCCTATCTGATCGATCGGTTGGCCCTCGATCCTGAAGGACGCTTGCTCGGCGTTGAGAATAACATCAGGAACGATAGGCTCAAGGCCGTCGCTTTCACGGCGACCAACTACTCGACGGGGCAGACGACGACATTCGTTCAGGGATGTGATATCACTCGCTGGGAAAGGCCGCACCGGGTGGGAAGAACAACGAGCCTGACCGTAGACCACATCATGGCTTCGGCAGCGCTGCCCATCATCTTTCCGGCTGTCTTGATCGAAGGGGCCTGGTATGGCGATGGGGGCGTCCGTCTGACTACGCCGCTTTCCCCCGCGATCAACCTCGGCGCCGATCGCATCTTCGTGATCTCGACGCGTTACAACCGGTCGGGCGCTGAAGCCAGCCATCATGCTGTGCAGGGATATCCTCCCGCTGCCCAGGTCATCGGAATCTTGATGAACGCCATATTCCTCGATGTGCTGGACCAAGATGCCATACGACTGGAGATCATCAATGATTTGTTGAGGCATGTACCCCGTCAGAGACACAACGGCCTGAAACCGATCAAACTGCTCCTCATTCGTCCATCGGTTGACATCGGGAAAATGGCAGGCGACCTGAAACCTCAGCTTTCCGGGGCGTTGCGTTTATTCACACTGGGCATCGGCGCTGACGAAACGGACAGCCCCGACTGGATGAGCATGCTCCTGTTTCAAAAGGAGTACATAGATCGACTCATCGACGTAGGGTACGACGATGCCGCCCACCAGCACGACGAAATTGCGGCCTTCCTCGAAGAGGCGCAATGAGAGGGGTCGGAGAACGACGACCGCTGTGTAGCTCTGCCTCACAGCTCCACTTCACAGCCCACTTCTTCCAGGGCCGAGGCGACTTTGGGGTACGCCTCGTCGAAAAGCTCCAGGGCCTGCGTCTGCAAGTCCAGACGGTTCGAGGAGTCTTCTATGGAGCCCTTTGTTAACGTGACGCACGATTTCCACAGCGCGGCTCGTAATCCCCATTTCGTGATGGAATACCGGGTGCTGGTGCGTTTCCCGTTGCGCTGGACGGAGACCTGCAAATGGGCCAGATTTCCGTGCGCTCCGTCGACAAAGCTCAGACAAAGCCCGGGCACGCCCGTTTTGACGTTCTTGGACGACGACTCTATCGTCCTGACCGATTGTTTGGGGGCGTTTACGAGTTTTTCGTCCCGCCATTGGATCGCGGCTTGCAGCGCCTGATCGCGGCCGCCATACACCCCGTCCGAAAACAGTTTCGAACACGGGTTTGACTTCCGGCGAATACGGACCCACCAGCCATGGGTTTTTTGATAATCCAGGCGGGTAATATGTTTGAGCGACATGAGTGATCTATAAAGACGTACTCTACAGGACGGAATGCGACAAATGGGGTACGGCGAGGCTACGCATATATTTTCGCGCCTCGTTAACAACGGGAGAGTAAAAAACGTAAATATTGGAGACACTGGCAAGCGCTTCCGGCTAACTTGTGCGGAAACGTTACAGGATCTGGTTAAAAAGATGCCTGTTTACGTCCACGACGAGCGGCGCGAGCTCGGCTAGCTCCACGAGCTGGATGCCGTGCTGTTCGAGCTGGGCTGCTCCCGAGGGCGACACGAAGAAGGGAGGTTCCTTCAGGGCGAAGACGACCTTCGAAAGGCCGGCTTCGATAATTCTTTCCACACAGGTTTTGTCGCTGGAGGCCCGTTCGCCGCACGGCTCGAGCGAGGAGTAGATCGTGCTGCCGCGAAGGGATGCCCCGGTCTCGTACGCTCTATGTATGGCGATTTCCTCCGCGTGAGCCCTCGGCCCTACCTCCCGGCTGTATCCCTCGGCCAGGAGCTCCCCCTTCTCGTCGAATACCAGCGCACCGACCGAGAAGGCATTCGCTGTCGGGATGCATTTCTTCGACAGATCGATGGCGCGCAGCAGTCGTTTGACGTCCTCTTCCTGCGTTCTGGTGGATTCGAATAATTCGTTCATTTCGAATGATTAAATGATGTTACGCGAACTGTGCACAGCAGGCTGTTTGACGCGGCTTTGCATAGGTGCAAAGCCGCTCTGGCAGCACGCATGCGCATCCGGCGCGTAACATCTGTGATTAAATGATGTTACGCGAACTGTGCACAGCAGGCTGGTTAACGTGGCTTTGCATACGAACGCTGCATACCTACACGGCAACGACTCTGAGCTCAAGGCTCGAGTTTGTACGTCAACACGGCCATATCGCCGAATTTTTCCGTTGCAATCAACTGCATGCGCCGATTCCGATCGAAAGGAAAACGACCGGGACCCACGAATCGGGGGGCATCTGCCTCGCCCACGAAAAACGGCGCTACCGCCAGACGCAGTTCGTCGATAAGGTTGCCGGCTAGAAAATGGGTCGCAATGTGTTGTCCGCCCTCGATGAGCAACCGCTGTACCCCCCTGTTAAGCAGATCGTTCAACAAGGCAGCCAACGGGATGTCATCACCACCCATCGGAATCACGCTGGCATAGAGACCCAGGTTTTGATTCAACTCCGGGTATACGGCGTCGGTACAGTATACGTAAATACGGTTAGTCCTTTTTTGAAAGAACCTGTAAGACGGAGAAAGGCGGCCGCTGCGGGTAAGGGTTACTTTGATCAACTCTTCCGGCTGCGCCTGTTGCCTGCGTAGGAGTCGTCGTTCCGGCGAACGGATCGAAAGGCTGGGATCGTCTTTTCGAATGGTATTGGCTCCTACCAGTATCGCGTCACACGATGCGCGTAACGCGTCTACCTGATCGAAGTCGGCCGGGTGCGATAAGATCAGGCGGGAGGATGTCGTGTCGTCCAGATAACCGTCGAGCGAAACAGCACTGCTGAGTATCGTGTAGGGGCGTGAGGCCATGCAGCGAGAACCAGACCGGGAGTTGCTTCGGGAAGCGCAAATGTTCTGTCGTCTATCGATGGCCTATCAATTAGGTTCCGGCAAGGGGCTATCCGGTACGGTGTCGCCGGCTGGCACAGGAGTTGTTGCACATGTTTTCAGCTGAGTGCGATCGACTGTTTTTTGAGGGCCGGGCAGTACATCGATGCATCCGGCGCATAACATCTGTTACGATATGTAATACTGCCGTACGATAGGTAACATCTAACTGTAAGTGATGTTACGCGAACTGTGCAAAGCCGCTCTGGCAGCACGTATGCGCATCCGGCGCGTAACCTCTGTAACTGTAAGTAAAACTGTCGGGGCGTTTCTACCCCCCTCAGCATGTTGCATCGCAATTTCTATACAGCACCAACGACGCGCATCAATTACGCAATCCAATACCTGTACAAGGGATGAACACATCATCACGACTCGCAAAAGAAGTGACCCTACTCGATTTACTGGATCGCGTTCTGGATAAAGGGCTTGTGTTGACGCGAGACAACAACTCTTCGACTCCCGAGATGGATCTCGTCCACGGCAGCTTAAAGGCCTTGCTGAGCTCTGTCGAAACCGTGCGTCGTTTGCAAGTCGGAGCGCAAATCGAAGAAACTCAGATATCATGATCTACCTCTATGCGATAACACCCCGATCGGGGCGACCCCTTCCGGACAGGGCCGGCATGGGGGATCAGGCCCTGGAAAAGCTGGAAATAGGCCCCGTTGACGCAGTTATATCGCGATGCCTCGGTGGACGATTTCCTCTGTCTGAGTCAAATTTGTGGATCCATGAAGGTGTGGTCGAATCCCTGATGAAAACGAGGTGCACGCTTCCCGTCCGATTTGGGACGTATTTGAGCGACGAAGAGGCGCTCGTCGAGCTGATTGCCCGGAATCTCGATACGCTGCTGGTGGATATCGTGCGGCTGGAGGGGTGTGTAGAGCTGGGGTTGCGGGTATTGGGGGCATCGCCTGAAGAGCACGAGACGGGCGAGCTGTCGGCGATGCGGATACACGAATCGATCCTCGCAGAGGTGGAGGGGAGCCTCGATACCACGCCTGGGGCGCAGGGGGCCCTGCTAACCGGCATATATCTGGTGAAGAAGGACCGACTGCAGCACGTTCAGGCCCATATTGGCCGGTTACGGGCTCGCTTCGAGGGATTGAACTTTCTCTGTACAGGCCCCTGGCCGCCGTACCATTTTGTGAACCCGGTCATCAACTTGCCTCCCTGTTCTACCCATAACACCGGCATCGGTCAACACGTCCTGAACGGTTGAGTCCCGTATCCTGCCTCCTGGTCAACAGGTGGGAAATGAAACGCCGGTACGTCATTGCACTGAAGCAAAACGGACCGATCGCGCGTTAAAGGGGTATTGACGACCGTCAGACCCATTCGTAGGGCATTCCGCATCATGGGAGATATCACGGGAAGCGGCAAACCCGGACATTACGTATTCCTGATACACGGTATATTCGATACAGGCAACGTGTTCGACCGTATGAGTGCTAACCTGGAAGCGCAGGGCATGGCAACCATACGGCCGGACCTGGTCCCCAATGACGGCAGCGAACGCCTCGAGCAGCTCGCGTATCAGCTCCAGCGGCGTGTAGAGTCAATGAGCGCCGTCGCCGGCCGGGTCTCTCTCGTAGGGTTCAGCATGGGAGGGCTCATCAGCCGGTATTACATGCAGCGGATGGGAGGGCATCAACACGTACAACGCTGGGCGACCATCTCCTCCCCGCATCACGGCACGCTCACGGCGTATCTGCGCGACGGCCCCGGGGTCCGGCAGATGCGATTCGGGAGCGCATTTCTGTCGGAATTAAACCGCGACGTCGAAACCCTGCGCCACATTCCTTTTCTTTCGTTGAGAACGCCCTTCGACGCGATGGTCTGCCCGCCCGATACGTCAATCCTTCCTATCGGGGCTAACGAAACCGTACGCGTGCTCGCGCACGACCAGATGTTGCGCGACGAACGGGTCATCGAACGGGTCGTCCGTTTCCTGTCCTGAGTTTCCGTCACTTGACGAGCTGCATGGCGCGGGTCGTCACTTCTCCGTTGCTCTCCAGGCGGTAGAAATACGTGCCGGACCTGAAGTCGGTCGCATCCATCGTGACGGTAAAGGTGCCGGCGGGCATCAAGCGGTCGATGAGGCGCGTCACTTCTCGTCCCATGACATCGTACACGATGAGCCGGGTCTCCGACGCGTTTTCGAGGGTGACGATAACCGTCGTCGTGTTCGAAAACGGGTTCGGGAAGTTCTGATCCAGAGTGATCCGGGAAGGAATTTCCCCGTCGAGCGTGATCGTGAAGTTGATTTCGAGCGCGATACCCTGGGCCCCGGTCGCGTTGAATGACGTGAACGGTTTAGCCGTCAGCGTGTGTTCACCGGGAGTCGGCGTCCAGGAATTGTAGGTCGTTCCTATGTCGCCCGCCATCGCGTACGGCGTTGCATTTTCGAGGTGAAAATTCGGGTTGTGGTTGAGTGAAAACTGCACGCTGCCGACTTCCTGGGGCTCTGTATTTGCCCGAATGTTGATATACGGAGAGGGGAGCCTGCCCATTTCGATGACGTCTCCGTCTTCGATGTCCCGAATTTCTCTACCGGTAGATGCGTCGATCAGCGTAAAACTCTCCACCTTGATGGAGGCGGGGTTCGGGTTGCCGCCTCCCGTGCCGGGGTCCCCGCCTCCGCCATTTCCATTGAGATTGCCCTGCAGCGCTACGTTCATGGGCGAGCGGGCGTCGTCGTTGCTGCGGATACGGAGCAGTGCGCTTTTGGCATCCGCCGATCCGCTGCCCGGCGAGAAAACGACACGGGCGATGCGGGATTGCCCGGGCGATATCGAAGTAGGGGCGGGATTATTCGTGATTTCGAATAATACGGCGTCGTCACCGGCGATTTCCAGGGACTGCAGATCCAGATCTGCATTGCCGGTATTGGTAATCGTGACGGGCAGGACTCGGGTAGCCCCGCTCTGCACCGAGCCGAAGTCGAGCGTCGTAGGGGAAACGGACAGCGTCGGCTCGACCATCGCGCCGCTGGCGCTGCGTATGAGGGCCGCCCAGTCCGCCGACGGATTCGAGGGCGGTGTTCCGATGGAGCGGACGCCGCCGCCGCTGACTGTGGTTACGCTCCCGCTCTGCAATCCGCCGCCCTGACGGGGATTATACCAGTGCACGTTGTAGTCCCCGGCGAGCAGGTCAATGTCTGCCGAGCCGCCTTCGGGAAGGTAGATCGCGTAAATGCTCCCCGGGCGCGCGAAGACGTAATCGTTGGGGTTGGCCGTCAGCGGGTCTGCCGGCTGCATCGTGGCGAAAGGCAGATACGACTGGAAAAACTCGAGCGCGTGCCGCGTAAAATTCCACATTGCATCGCGGGTACGCCAGTTTTCCGTGTTGAGGTCGTGGCTGGCGGTATCATAGCCGAAATACCACTCGACGCCGGCGCCGCCGGCCATCAGGTTGGCCCAGAGCGTGTACTTGCGCACCGCGTCGTGGTTGTTGTTGGCGCCGTCTTCAGTGACTCCGATCTGGTAGGGGCCGAGCTCGTCGATGGTTACGATCCAGGGCCGCCCATTCTGGGCCGACCGCTCCCGCCATTTCAGGGTTTCGCTGTGTGAGATCCCCATGTCGAAGATCTGGAGGGAAGGGCCTTCGAAATCCGCATAGCCGAGCAAAGGGGTGTACACCTGGTCGTATTGCCCCGGGTAGGTATGGATGACGATATGATGGTCGTAGGGGTCGAGCGCCCGGATATAGGACGCGAACTGTTTACGCTGTGCGTCGCTGTTCTCGTCGTTCTCTTCGCCGAGATTCCAGGTCAACGCATGGTGGTGCGCGAAACGCGCAACGAGCTCGCGGAAATACACCTTACGTTGCCGGCCCAGGGCGCCGCCGTCGAGGAGTTTTTCGTTCTCCGTTTCCTGGGTCAACACGTGCAGCATGATGCCCAGGTAGTCCATGTGATTGAAGACGATATTCCACTGGTCCAGCTTGGAGGTATCGAACCGGAATCGTTCATCGGGTGATGTCCAGGGCCACACGTCCTCTCCGTCGCCCTGGATATTCATCGTGATGAAATACACGGAGTTCATGCCTTTGGACGCCAGGTAGTTGAGCGCGCCGATGATCCCCTTTCCTTTGCCGGATTGCCAGGTCGGGTCTCCGGTTCGCCAGTCTCCGACGTGTGGTGCGTACGACTTGATGTAGTTCGCTCCGTTCTGGTTATAGGTCCCGTCGAAATCCTGATACGCGAGGAAGTTTTCCGGGCTGTCGGCGCCTCCTTTGATGAAGTATTCGCCGTTATCGAAGCGCAAGTAATGCTCCCCGACGTAGCGGAGCATGCCTTTGGCTCGATGGTCATCCCCGGTTTTGTCCGTATCCGAGACCGAAAACGAACCATTCAGGCCGTCGAGGGCGGTTGGGGAGCCGGCATTGGGGTCATCGCTGATGGCCACGTCGGAGCCCGCCCGCATGGATACCCGGTACGACCAGGTACCGGTCCGATCCGGCACGAAGTGAACCCGCCACTGGTTGCCCGACGTCGCTCCCGTCTCGGCGGCGTTGCCGTCGGCGGCAAAATAGCCGGGCACGGTGTAGGAGTGGGCCGCGAGCGAAAACGTAACTTCGAGGCGATAGTCCAGGAACGGGTTGGGCGAACCGTCTTCGCTGGCCTGGGGGCCGTCCAGGGTGAGCGTGATCGGGTGCCATTTCTTCTGCTCGCCGCTCAGGGTGATGCCGGGAGGATTGGCATTATTTCCATTACCGTTGTCATTGCCCGGGTTGTTGCCGGTGCTCTCGACGCGCTGCGATTCCGGATGGGAGGTGCTCAGCGGGTCCTGAACGTCGTCTTTGTAGAAATGAATGCGATCCATCTTGAAGTTGGTCGAGCGGCCTGAAAGGTACAGGGTATGCTCTCCGGCATCGAGCGTGTAGCGCATACTGGCAAAGACGCCGCCGCTGGGTTCGAGTATGGTGTCGAAGGTGAACCCCTCGTCTTGATTGGAGCTCGGATGCAGGGTTTTGACCCAGGGGCCCGTCTCGCCGAGGCGCGACCAGCAGTCGTTCCACTGGTCGCCGGCCGGCGCGCCGAGGTGGGACATCCGGAGGCGGATGTTGTAATCCCCCGGCTCATTAATGACAACTTTATACGCCAGAACGCCCCGGCCGGGGTCGCCGAAATAGTTTTGCCCGCTCCAGCGCAGATAGCCGTTTCCGGAGTAGCCGCCTTCGGTTGTCTCGACGACCCATTCGCCGATGGGAGCGATCGATTCAGCCTCGATGACCACGAGCCCATTTTCTTCGACGAATGCCATGTCCTGGGCTGCACTGCTCCAGGCGGAGAAAGCAAGCAGGAGCAGAAGCAATGAAAACCGGTGCCTGGCGCCCGCATGGTTGTACGTACGCATACAGACATGGATGTAGCCAGGGCAGAGAACGCGCCCGCGAGATAAGAGAGATCCCATATCTTCGATGATCGAGTAGGTAAATGTGAATGTTTGTGATCGAGGGAGAGACGTGGAAGGGATAGTTGGATGCAGAGTGGTGGTCTTACCTGCGTCTTCTCGCCGTCGCTTTTGCTGAACTGCTGTGTCCGCTCGTGTTCAACGGCGTCAACCAGTGCGGCTTCGAAATTCCGACCTGCCGGGTGCACGCTTCACAGGGTACATGCCTTAAAGTTTGCATAATTAAGACAAAAAATGATTCGTATGATATGTTAAAATGCATGCCTTAACGGATGAGGTAACGTGTTAGGGCGTTTGACAAAGGGCGTGCCACAAACGTGCTTCGCCCCCGTACGTTGCCGGTGCAAATCAGGGGAGCACTCGCACAACAAGAGCCTTGTGAAGGCCTCCTTTACTGGTTAGGCGTACATTTATAGACATAACCATATTCTAGTAGATAAAGAATTTTTGCCGCCGCGCCACATACGTCGAAGCGTATCGAAATGGAGGGGTTCAGGTACATCTTCGTGCTCCAAAGGAGTATGCCGTAATGCGTTCCGGGTTCGAGTCTCAAAGAGAGACGGCAGCCTACAGCCCACTGCCTACAGCCTACTGCCTACATCGCATTGCCCACTGCCCACAGCCTACTGCCTACTACCTACTACCCACCCGAACCTATACGCGGTTTTGAACGTTGAGTTATCAGGCACCTGTTTCACCCGGTGCACTGCGTGCAGCAAAGTCCCGGTTATCCTGATTCGCAAGGAAAAAAGTATCGATGATTAAGATGTCCGAAACGGTTGAGACTCCGGAAAAGGTCGCCGTCGAACAGGAAGTGACAATCCTCGTTCCTCGTTATCACGTGATTCTGTTGGATGACAACGATCATACCTACGAATACGTGATCGAGATGCTCATGAAAGTGTTCGGCCATTCTCAACAAACCGCCTACGAGATGGCCTGCGAAGTCGATCGCGCCGGCCGCGTCATCGTGGATACCACGACGAAGGAGCGTGCTGAGCTGAAGCGGGATCAGATTCATAGCTATGGCGCGGATTGGCGGATCGAACATTGCAAGGGGTCGATGTCTGCGATCATCGAGCCGGCTGAGTAGTAGTTTTTGACGGAACCGGGGCAGCCTCTCAGGTGTACTCGGGGTGTTTTATGCGGCTATCCGCCCGAAAATGAAGGTCGATGTGGGGAGATTCCCCGTCAGGCGTCAGTTTTCGATACCCATCTGGTAAGCACCCCGTAAAATCACGTAAATGCGTGATAGCGCACCCTGAGCAAATACCGTATACTTCATTCGTGATCTATCATCTCGGTCATATCTAAATACACCGAGATACCGTTCAAAGGGCAGAGGTCGTAGGGGTAGGACCTCTGCCCGCTTTTTTTCTATGGGCTTCACGTCGCGTAACGCTCTGTTAATTGGTTCGCTATCCAGAATTCTTCGCGTTTATTCAGGTATGTGCGTTACCCTAATGTTAGGATGCCTTTCTGTAATGCATTGATTATGCCGATTTCGCGTTGTATACTCAGGCATTACGTGCTCCGGCACGAGTACAACGGCAGAAACACATCGGCACCGGTAGGACGACGCGAGTACATCGATACCGCTACATCGATACCGC
>CAZGHT010000031.1:7920-36407 GCA_964525535.1 uncultured Rhodothermaceae bacterium | reverse complement strand
GCCATAACTGCCTATTGTACGCATTTCATACTGTCACTTAGCTTTCACTTTTGGAAGACCATTTCAGTAACTATCCATACAACAAACCCCTGCATTATGACCAGACACGTTACTACGCTTACCCTGTCTCTGCTCGTGGTCGCACTGCTAACCCTGGACGCCCGGGCACAGCGCACCGAGTTCGAACTGAATCTCCCCAACTCCGAAGACATCATGGCCGGTTACGCGACCGGAGAGCAGTCCGGCGCACGGGATATCGCCGGCCCCTTCGACCTGGATGGCGACGGCCAGTACGAAATCCTCGTATCCGACTATACCGGCGGCGGCCGCGTGCATGTGATCGAGAATCGCGGCGCCGACCTCTGGGAGCTCGTTTATTCGACCCCCTGGATGGACTCGACCGGTACGACCAACAACATCCGTGCGATTGCTGGGGGGGATCTCGACGGCGACGGCATGGGGGAAATCTTCTTCCTGGGCGGCCGCGGCTTCAGCGAATTTAACCCGAATCTGTCTGACTTCCCCCCGGGCCTGTATGTCTTCGAGTACACAGGTACGGATGACGACTACGGCACGGCGCCTGCTTCCATCTACGAGTTCGACGGTGACCTGCCCGACCGCTGGCGCGCCGAGCAGATGGATGTGGCCGACGTCGACGGTGACGGCGATCAGGAACTCTTCTTCGGCAACAACGGAGCCGACGGCGTCTACGATAACTGGTACGTCCTCTCGGTCGACGGCGACCTCGGGGACCCCTTCGCCACCTGGGTGCAGGAACTGCGCCTCAGCACTCGTTCCGACGAGTTCGACCCCACCGCTCGGGGCGGCGGCAGCCCGTATGCCATCCATCCGGCTGACCTGAACGGCGACGGCGTCTACGAATTGTCCCTCCACTCCTGGAATAGTTTCAACCTCACCAACGTTGGCACCAACGGCGACGGGACTTACAACGTCCCGGACAGCACGTTCGCGAACTATTTCCTCCAGGCAACCGCACCGGACGATCAGGTCTCTTTCTTCGGCGGCGTCGTCGTCGATATCGACGGCAACGGAGACGACGAAGTATTCTATCCTAATCTCCAAACGGGTAATGTCGCCATCCTCAATTACGAAGACAGCGAGGATGTACTTCAAGTCACCGCTGACAACATCGTCCTGGATGTGATCGAAGGCTTCAGCACGCTCGGCATCACGGCGGGCGACCTGGACGGCGACGGTAACATGGAACTCATTGGTACGGCCATCGGATATTCCGATAGTTTGTTCAATGCAGGTGTATCGGCGGAATGGTTCCGAATCGTCGAGTACAACGGCGGAGACCCGGAAGACCCGAACAGCTACACCCCCGTTGAGACGGTCTCTTTCTCGGACGACGACTACGACTCCTTCCACACGATCAATCGCCTGGACGGATCCGTCGAGCGGACGGACAGCCCCATGAACGTATCCGATACACTGGACGTAGTGGTTGAAGACGGGACCAATCCCGAATTTGCCTCCAAGTTCGCTTATCTCGGCGACGCCGATATGGACGGCATGAACGAAGTCGCCTTCGGCATCCAGGGTGTGTTCGACATCCTGTATACCGTCGACGAAGTCGCTGCGGACAGCTTCACCATCGCTTCCAGCGCCTTCCCCAGCGAAGTGCAGGTCTCTAACGAGAACCGCATCTTCATGCGCGTGGCCTCTCGGGGCGGGTTGGCCGTGAACGTGACGGACGAGCGCATCGTCCTGCCGAGCGAATACAAGCTGCATCCCAACTTCCCGAATCCCTTCAACCCGTCTACGACGATCAGCTTCACGCTGCCGCTCGAAAAAGCGATCAGCGTCCGGATCTACGACGTCTCTGGACGGGTCGTGCGTACCCTCGTGAATAACGAGATCTACCAGAAGGGCACCTTCGACGTCGTCTGGGACGGCACCGGCGACGCCGGCAACCCGGTGGCCAGCGGTACATACCTGTATGCCCTCGAATACGGCAACTTCCGCCAGTCGCGCACCCTGACACTGATCAAGTGATGATGTTACGCGTAACATCCATTATATAATCTCAGGCGAAACCTGACGCGGTTTCCCGAATTTACCCCAGTATCACCGTATCCCGGTTCAGCGGGCCCGATCGAGGCCGGCTGAACCGGGATAGATGTTTATACCCACGAGATTCGGCACTTTGGCGCTGGATTCTGACCGCTTGCCCGGAAATTCCGGCGATTGGCCGCCACATACCGGATACTTACGTACCAGACTTGCACACACTGCCTGCCGAAAACAGTCCAGGATACAGGACGCATGCCGCAGGGTGCCTGGAATCTGGATATTGGAATTGCGCTTTCAGTATGACTCTTTCCATTCCTTAACGAACCCCGAACCTTCATTTCCGAAACGTATTTATGGGATGTATGCCGGTACCCACCACGCGCGTTGCCAGGCTGTTGAATTCAGGCAGCGCCCGCCTGTTCTTGTTGGCCGTACTCTTTGTATTCGTCGTGTCCGATGCGTTCGGACAGGGTAAGATTGCCGGCCGGGTGACCGACGGGCAAAACGGGGAGTCGCTCATCGGAGTGAACGTGCTCATCGACGGTACATCGCAGGGAACGGTCACCGACGTCGATGGAAACTACATCATCGTGAACGTCCGACCGGGCACATACACCCTGGTCTTTTCGTACGTCGGCTACCAGACGCACCGGGTCGAAGGGGTTCAGGTCACGACCGGGCAAACGACCCGGTACAGTCTCGAAATGAATGAACTGGTCATCGAAGGAGAGGAGATTCTGGTACAGGCTGAACGGCCGCTCATCCAGAAAGACCTCACGGCCTCGAAGAAGACGGTGGTCGCTGAAGATATCGATGTGCTTCCTGTAGAGAGCTTCCAGGGCGTGCTCGTCACGCAGGCGGGGGTCAATCAGGGCCCTGATGGAGCGATCCACATTCGCGGAGGGCGCAGCAACGAAATCTCCTACCTCGTCGACGGGATATCGGTCGGTGACCCGTTCGACACCAACGGGCTGGCAACGACGGTCGCAGCGGACGCCATCCAGGAAATGACGGTGATTTCCGGCGCCTTCAACGCGGAATACGGCAAAGCGATGTCGGGCATCGTCAGTCTGGTCACCAAGGAAGGGGGCGACCGGTTCGAAGGTTCCTTCAGCCTGTACGGCGGTGATACCGTTACGGAACACGACGATATCTTCTTCACACCGAATACGGTAGGGGCCGATATTTATACTCTGGAAGGAACGCTGGGAGGTCCCTTACCGGTCCTCCGCTCCGGAAATTTCTTCGTTTCGACGCGGCACGACGTCAACGAAGGGTATACCTTCGGCGTCCGCCAGCATCTCCCTTCGGACTCGGCCAACTTTAACGCTTCTACCATCTATTACGAGATACAGAACCGGCCCTGGTGGGAATACCTGCCTGAAAATCCTTCCATACCCGGCTCCGGCCGCGAACTGCCGGACGAACTCGTTCCCTTACATCCCAGCCTGAGCTCCAATCTGATCGCAAAGCTGACCTTCAGACCCGTTCAAAGCGTCAAATTCGAGTACAGCTATCTCTACGATTACAGTAAGAACAGGCCGCTGAATAGCACGACCTTCCTGTACCGGTTTAATCCGGACGGGCTCGCGACCGATCGCGAGGACGGCTACAGTCACCGCGTCGGCATCACGCACACCCTCGACGACCGCACGTTTTACAAGTTGATCGTCTCGTATGCGTCCAACCGGTATCGGCGGTTCGTATACGAAGACCCCAACGACCTCCGGTACGTTCGCGACATTGATCAGATCGGCGAAGGGACAGTCGTCGGTTTCCCGGGCATCAACTTCCTCTTCGGCGGCAACCAGAAGTCGAATATCAACGAACGATCGCGTTCGCTTCGTGCCAAGCTCGACCTGACCAAACAATTCGGCCTCATCCACGAAGCCAAGTTCGGCGTCGAAGCGCAGCTGCATGGCCTGGATCGGAGAAACTTCGTCGTTCTTTTCAACGACAACGTGCTGTATCGTGACGGCCCCACCGTGCCGGACGTTTCGACGCCTTCCCACGATTTTTACGAAGACCAGCGGGTCGTCGAAATCAGCGCCTATGCCCAGGACAAGCTCGAGTTCGATAACTTCATTATCAATGCCGGAGTGCGGTATGAATACTTCGACCCGAACGGTGAGTTTGTGCCCAACCTGCTCGATCCTATGGGCTCCCTCGAAGAGGCCGATGCCAAACATTACGTCCTCCCGCGTGTCGGCGTTTCGTTCCCTATTACAACCACCGGCATCATCCACTTTTCGTACGGGCACTTTGCACAGATGCCGCCCCTTCGGCGGTTGTATTTAAATCCGGAATTCGAATTTGCAGTCGGGAGCGTTGCTCCTACGTACGGCAATACCGACATGCGCCCCGAGCGCACCGTCCAGTACGAAATCGGCCTGCAGCAACAGATCGGAGAGCACCTCGCCTTTGACGTGACCGGCTACTTCAAGGACATCCGCGACTACCTGGCGCTGCAACGGATCCGGTTCAGCACGGTCTCGGGCGAGGACCAGTACAATATCTATCTGAACCAGGACTACGCCAACATTCGGGGCGTTACGTTCTCCTTAACCCGCCGGCGCGAACGCAACGGCCTGCTCTCGGCCAACATCGACTACACCTTCCAGGTGGCCGAAGGCAATCGAAACGATTCCGATGCCTTCTTTTTTAATTTCCTCTCGGGCCGGGAGAACGAGTTCGAGATCGTACCGCTCAGTTTTGACCAGCGGCACGTGATTTCCTCTACGGTATCTCTTACGAGGCCGCGCAGCTGGGGCGCTTCGGTCATCGGGCAATACTCGACGGGGTATCCCTATACTCCGCTCTTGATCGACCAGAAGATTGATCAGCTGCCGAATAACGCGCGGAAGCCGTCTCAACTATCGCTCGACCTGCACGCCTATAAGGAGTTTCCCCTGGGCGGAAGTACGCTGCGGCTGTTCACCAAAGTCTTCAACGTGCTCGACCGGCTCAACGAGCGATTCGTATTCGACGACACCGGCCGGGCCACCTACTCGCTCAACGGGCGAAGGGGGGTTCACGAGGCCTGGGAGCCTTTTTACGACCTGCCCGGCATTCAGGACCTGGAGTCGTACAACAACCGGCCTCACTTTTTCAGCCCACCCCGGGAGATACGCGTTGGAGCCACGCTCTGGTTCTGACGGCCGGCTTTCTCCGGATACCGATATTCTGACACCGCTTTTGGCTTATACGTATTGGCTTATATGAAGTATAGATCACCGAAGAGACCACGCTACTTATCGCTCCTGATCGTACTGGCAGGGCTCTCTTTTACGGCCTCAGCTAACGCGCAGAAAAAGAGCGAGCTTGAACAAGGGCGCCAGCGGGGCTGGCAGCCTCAACAGGTCGATCGCTGGGTCGACTACCTGGAACACCAGCCGATGAAGACCTCGGCCGGCGCCACCTGCGAAAACTTCGCCCGCCGGCGTGATGCCATCATGAACGGCAACCGGATCACGACCCAGATCCTGAACTTCGGCTCGATATCCTCGCCGGGCAACACCATCACGGACATCGTGTGGAACGGCCTCGGCTACGGCTTCGAGTTCGGCCCTTTCGTGGCCGCCGAAATCGTAGACGAAAATCGGGAGGATCCGCAGAGTGTACAGCTGTTCGACGACAACGGACAGCCGGTCCTGGACGATTCCGGCAACCCCGTCTACGTCACCCGCATCGTCTCTGACGGCCTCGTATCGAACGGCGGGGAAGTTTCTCCGGACGGCACCGAATTCTGGGGCTGGCAACCTCTGGCCTGCGCAGAACCCGTCGGCTCCTTCGAAGGCCTCGACGTGGTCGATCCCGACTCGCCTTTTATCCCCACCAGCGACGCCCGGGACACCGACCTCGACGGCAAGCCGGATTCCTGGCCCGAGTCCTGGTTCAACGAAAACCTCAACGAGTACGTCTGGCCCGGCGCACTCCAGCAGGGCGCCTCGAATGCCGACAAGGAAGCCCTTTATTTCATGAACGACTACAACAACGCCGAATTTGTTTACGAACCTTCGCCGTCGAATCCCGACATCGACGGCCTCGGGCTGGAAGTAGAAACCCGCATCTACCAGTGGGCGAATCCGCTGGCCGAAGACGCCATCTTCTTGATCTACAAGATTACCAACAAGAGTGAAAAAGACCTCGATAAGGTCATCTTCGGGATGTGGGGAGACCCCCACGTCGGGGGGCCCGGCGACTGGCCCGACGACTTCGCCAGCTTCGATACGGAGCAAAATATGGTCTTTGCCTGGGATGCGGACGGCCGCTCCGACATCCCCGGACGACCGCCCGGCTACTTCGGGTACAAGTTCCTCGAAAGCCCCGGTCTCGGGACGGAAACCATCAACGGGCAAGTTTTCCCCGGCGACGGCATCGACAATGACGACGACGGCATGATCGACGAGTCCTGGACCGACGGCATCGATAACGACGGGGACTGGGACCCGGACGTCGACGACGTCGGCGTCGACGGCATCGCCGGCACCGGCGACGAAGGCGAAGGAGACGGCGTGCCCACGGCTGGCGACCAGTTCGACATCACGAAACCCGGCGAGCCCAACTTCGAATTCACGGACATCGACGAGAGCGATCAGATTGGCCTCACCTCCTTCGCCTCGCCGGCCTTTGCCGGAAACCGCATCTCGAACGACCAGCGCGTCTGGGAGCTCGTCACCCCGGGCCGTTTCGACGAGGTGCCCGAAGACCCCGGCGACTACGTCTTCATCTACGGCTCGGGGTCGTTCCCGCTGCGCGCCGGCGAAACCAAACGATTCTCCATCGCCCTCATCGTCGGCGAAAACCGGAACGACCTGAACCTGAACGCCAGTACCGTCCAGGATATCTTCGACGCGGGATACCGATTTGCCAAACCGCCCGACAAGCCTACCGTGCGCGCCGTGCCGGGAGACCGGAAGGTGACCCTCTACTGGGACGACGCCGCGGAGTCGTCGGTCGACCCGCTTTCCAGACTCAACGACTTCGAAGGATACGCTATCTACCGGTCTACCGATCACGAATTCAGCGATCAGCAGACGATTACGGACATCAATGGGTCGCGTTTCCTGTTCCGCCCCCTGGAGACGGAAGACGGAGTCGAAGCCAGGTTCGACCTCGAGAACGGGATCTTCGGGCCCTCTGCGATCCCGTACCCTTTGCGCGGCGTCTCCTACGACCTCGGCGACGATACCGGGCTCTTCCACACCTTCGTGGATTCCAACCAGGTCGTCAACGGGCAAACCTATTACTACGCCGTCGTGGCTTACGATCGCGGATGGGCGGGCGTTGAAGGCAATGCCCTCCTCAACGGCATTCCCCCGAGCGAGACGAGCAAGACGATTACGTTCAACCCGACGACGGACGACTTCATCTTCGACGTCAATACGGTGTCGGTCGTCCCCGGGCCGCGAGTGGCCGGCTACACGCCCCCCATCATCAACGGGGAGGCCGGCGCCATCACGCAGGCCGCAGGCAACGGCACCGGCTCTGTACGCATCGACGTCATCGATGACTTTGCGGTCCCCGATCAGGGCCAGTACACCCTGAGGTTCGAATCCCCGGACGACCGGCTCGTCTATTCGGTCCGAAACGAACGCCCCAGGCAGGTTGTCGTCGATGCCTCGCCCGGAAAAACGTCCAGTCTCGGGGTTACCCATATCGAGGCTTCGACGTTTCAGGCGGTGACTTCGTCGGGGCAGGTCCTCACCGCGGGAGAGGACTATGTGCTGACGCCCGGCAGCGGATCGCTTCAAATCCTTGCTGACATCAACGAGGAAGTCACAGCGACCTTCCAGTACAACCCCCTCTTCCGGAGCACGTTGCTCGACGGCGAAGAGGCCAACATCGTGTTCGACGGGATGCACCTGTTCGTTCAGGACGACCCGCTGGGGATCGACAATGAACAGACCGGATGGGCGCAGGGGGGCGACGGCATCCCCTTCGAAGTACGTGTAGCCACGACAGGCCCGGGACGCATCCCTAACGCAGCCGATTACGAAATCGTTTTTGCCGATGATCCCCAGACGGTCGCTGTCAGCTCTAACCTGCCGCTGCCTTTCACGATCGTGAACCTGTCCCAGTCCAATCAGCAGATCGATGCTTTTGTGCCGGACCTGAACGATAACGGATCCTGGGACCTCAACGAGCAGATTGTGTTTGTGGAGACGCTGGACGGCGAACTCACCGCGACCTGGGAGCTGCGCCTTCCGGACGCCTCCCGGATGCCGGGGAGCGGCGACGTGTTTTTCATCCGGACGACGAAGCCGTTCACGACCGCCGACGAGTTTTCGTTTACGACGCAGGCGGCCGGCACCGACGCCGGCCGGGTCGCTGCCGAGCTCGATGACATCTACGTCGTCCCCAATCCTTACGTGGCTACCAACGAGTTCGAACCGCGCAATCCGGTGGACCGCTCTGAACGAGGGGACCGGCGCCTCTATTTTGCCAACGTACCGCAGCAGTGCACCATCCGGATTTACACACTCGCCGGTGAACTCGTCGACACGATCGAGCACAACGGAGGCCTGGGAGAAGGGAAGGCCTTCTGGGACCTGCGCTCCGACGACAACCTCAACATCGCGTACGGCCTGTACATTTACCACGTTGACTCTGCCGAAGGATCCTTCATCGGAAAGTTTGCTGTTATAAAATAACCGACGTATGAAAACTACGATATACACGACGGTACTGATTTTCTCGCTCTTCATGGGGGGCCGGCAGACGTATGCGCAGGGCAACAATTCCCCTGATCGAAATACGATATCCAAGAAGGGCACGACGGCCGCCCAGTTTCTCAAGCTGGGCGTCGGCTCGCGGGCTATCTCGCTCGGGGGCAGCTTCGTTGCGCTCTCGAACGACCTGTCGGCGCTGTACTGGAACCCGTCCGGCCTTGCCAGTCTGCAGGGCAGCGCCGTTCAGCTGGCGCGTACGGATTATCTCGCCGGCGTCACGTATAGCTTTGCCGCCTTCGGCACGAGCCTGGGCTCGGCAGGCACCCTCGCTGCGTCGCTGATCTACCTGGATTCGGGGAGCATGCAGGTGCGGACGTCCCAGCAGCCCGAGGGCACCGGAGAGGAGTTCGACGTCCAGAACCTGGCGCTTCAGCTCTCGTTCGGTAGGGCCCTGACCGATCGTTTCATGCTGGGCGCCACTGTGAAATTCATACAGGAAACGATCTGGCACAGCAGCGCCTCGGCCATGGCATTCGACATCGGCCTGTTGTTCACGACACCCTACGACCGGCTCAAGCTGGGCGCTGCTATGGCGAACTTCGGGCCTAAGATGCAGATGTCGGGCCGCGACATCTTGTTCAGCGAAGATCCGTCGCCCGATGCCGAAGGTAATGTGGAAATCGTCAATGCTGAATTCCTCATGGAAGAACACCCGCTGCCGCTCATCTTTCGCCTCGGCCTGTCCTGGGAAGCCGTCTCCGTGGCCGACCATACCCTCCTTTTGATGACCGACGCCGCTCATCCCAATGACAACAGCGAATACGTCAACTTCGGTGCGGAATACGATTTTCGAGAGCTCCTCGCTCTCCGAGTGGGATATCGAAACCTTTTTGAGGAAGACGGCGAACAAGGACTTACGTTCGGGGCCGGCCTGAACCTGCGCATCGACCGAAGCCTGAAGGTCGGCTTCGACTATGCTTACGCAGATTTTGGACGGCTCGAGGAAACGCACTGGCTCACGCTGAATTTAACGTTTTAAATCCCGTTCCTGATCGCTGCCCGGCAAGGCAAAGGCGTTTGTGGACAGACAGGATTGTAGTAGGATGCACCAGGTAGTGATACTCGCGATGCCCAGACGCTTTTGTTATCTCGTTTCGCTGTTCGTATTCTTCGGCCTCTTTGATTCCTTCAATCTGGCGAACGCCCAGTCGCTGGCCGACTTCAACGTGGTCCCCGTCCAATTAGGAGCCCCACGGACCGAAGCGGCGGGAAAAACGGCCCATATCCACTATGCACCCGATGCCGTCAGTCACCCCTATAATGGCATTCTGGTTAGCGGGCAAACCTCGATCCCTGAACCGAAAGGATGGGTCAGGTTCGACAGCGACCCCGACGGAGCCTGGAAACCACTCACGTTCCTTAAATCGAGCCGTACGGCGCCTTTTATTGCCGGGTATCGGGGCGAAATCTTCAGGGATGGGGAGGAGTTTACACTGCGTTTCGAGCGAGCAGAAGGAGAGGAGCTAGTGATCCTGGAGGCCGGGGTGTTTGATAACCGGCAGGACGACGACCGGGCTGCCGGCGAGAAGCGGGGAGCCGATGCGGTTGCGCCGCCCTCGCATCCAGCCTCGATGGTGCCTCCGCCGGCGCTTATCAATCGTGCCGAGTGGAATGCCGACCCTTTCATCCGCGGAACCCCGGTTCCGCTGGCGCAGCCCCGTTATTCTCGAATGACCTTCCACCACGCCGCCTGCTGCTCCGCCTATTCCTATGAAGAAGGGCTTCGGCAGGTCAAGGCCATTCAGGATTTTCATCAGGACGTGAGAGGGTGGAGCGATATCGGTTACCACTTCGTACTCGACCAGGAAGGTCGCCTCTACCAGGGCCGGCCCTTTTTGGACCAATCCCCCACGCTGGACGCTGCGCCGGTGCTGGCCCAGGGCGCTCACGTTGGGGGATTTAACGTTGGCAATATCGGGGTCGCCGTCCTCGGGTGTTACCACCCCCCCGAAGGTAATGGATGCACCGATCGGCTCTCCGACGCAGCCAGGGACAGCCTCGTGGCGGTGTACGCCTATTTGAGCGAAAACTACGGCGTGAATACGAGCGCTCTGCTGGGGCATCGCGATCAGGGCTCCACCGCCTGCCCGGGCGACCATAACTACGCGATGTTGCCTCAGCTGAGGGAAGATATCGACTTCTTCCGGTTGAGCGCCCGGTTGCCTTCGGATCGCCCTACGTCCTATCTCCTGGAGCAGGCTTTTCCCAACCCGGTTACCCAATCGGCTACCATCCGGTATTTTGTGAATCTGGAGGGATTCGTGCGAATCGAGCTGTTTAATGCTGCAGGCGAGCGTCTCAATACGCTCGTCGACTCCTTCCAGGAAGGAGAACAATGGTATACCGTCGATTTTCCCAGTGCCGGAATAGCCAGCGGAACGTACTTCTACCGCATGACCGTGGACGGCTTCTCGGGCACCGTGTACGATGAAACGAGGACCCTGCAGATAGTCCGCTAGAACGTATGGAAATTACGAAGATCCGCACTATGCCGAGTACGACGTTCAAAGTATCTACGGGTCTTTTTGCCCTGCTGTTTATCGTCGTGTCTCTATGGGCGCGTCAGGAGATCCAACGGCATATCGCACTGAATGCCCACCAGTCCTGGAAATACGACCGTGAGCGGGAGCTCCGGTCCGAGTACACCTCGCCGCTCAACCTGGCCGGATTGTTCTGGCTCGACAGCAGGGAGCATACTTTCGGGTTCGGAATCGATAACGACCTGGTGCTGGAGGCCGGGAACGGCCCGGACCGGCTGGGGGCATTCCGGGTCGAGCCGGATTCGGTGGTTTTTGTACCCTTTCGCGATGTCGACATCCGGCAAGAAGGACGCCCTATAACCGGCGCGGTCGTGTTGAAAACCGACGAAGAGGATTCGGAAACGCCCACCATACTGCAGCACGGGCGCCTGTCCTGGTGGATCATTAAGCGCGATGGCCAGCTCGGTGTTCGCGTCACCGACTCCGAGCGCGACGCCTTAAAAGCCTTTTCGGGTATTGAAACGTATCCCTTCGATATGGACTGGCAGGTGACGGCCCAGTTCGTTCCCTACGAAACCCCTCAGGAGCATACGTACTCGACCGTTATAGGTACGCTCAGAACAGAAACCTCGCCGGGGTTATTGATTTTCCTGTTTCGTGACAGGCAATTCGAAATGATCCCGTTCGTACGGGAAGAGGGAAACCGGTTATTCCTGGTCTTTGCCGACCAAACGAACGGAGACACCACATACGGCGGTGGACGCTTTTTGTACGTAGACATGCCCGGGGCGTCCGGTACTACAACTCTCGACTTCAACAAAGCCTACAACCCACCCTGCGCCTTTACGCCGTACTCGACCTGTCCCAGGCCGCTGGCACAGAATGAGCTGCCCATCCGCATCACCGCCGGAGAAATGAAATACACGGCCGGTGAATGAAAGGGAGCATTCCCCGGCTCAGGTGCCTGTGGGGCGCTGCGGGCATTCGAGGAACAGCGTATCCGGATCGAAAAAGACGGGCTCCTTGCTGAGCATCATCATGACGGCCACAAATTCCTCCGTCGTATCGATGGGGAGTCTTACGGCCTGCCCATCAGAGAACACGGTGCGCACCTCGCCCCGGTTGTCGACTGGATGCCATTTGAGGGTATATCCTACCACTTCTAGCTTAGGCATGTGGAGACCTCTACATTGGATGGATGATATTGGATGGATGATCGCCAAAACGAATACGCACGCAAGCTACAACATATGGATGAGCCAAGCATGGTTTTTTTATCCAGAGATCGTTCACGACTCGCCGGCGCGTGCAGTACCTTTCCTGCACTTAACACCCTGCTTATCTATGCGGAAGGTATCACTCGTTTTTGGGGGGCCGAATGATACACTTCGACCGGATGGGCAGGGCTTTTTTCTGGATACTGGGTGCTGAATACGGGTCTCTAGATGCTGGTCACTGAGGCCTGGATGCTGGATGCAGGTAGTTGGGTACAGGGCACAGAGGGCTCTTTCCGGGTGATGGTCTGCTATGTATGGATCCGGCGCCTGATTCGTGCAAGTCACCAGTATCCAGCCACCAGACCCAAGTGCGCAGGATCCTGTATCATTGTCCGAGCAAATCTTGCACCGCGTCGTCCACCGCCCATTCGTCCTGGAACAGTCCGATCGAGCCGAAAAAGCCGAATCCGTTGACGACGTTCGACAGCGTGTTCGTGAATGTGAGGGCTTCGAGATCGACCTCCGCCGGCGGGAGATCCCACAGCACGTCGACGACGCGTGCTTCGACCCCGATGGAACAGAAGATGGCGTTTGAGGTGCCGAATTGCTCGTCCAAAAATTGTTTGTCCCCGGATAGGTCGATCGTAACCGTCCATCCGTCAGTCGTTTCGACTTGAGCGCGCCCGTATGGGACGCTGTACCGGGTGCTTCCCGTGCAGCTTTCGCCTCCCAGGCGGTAGATCACCGAGATGTCCCAGATTGCTTCGATCCCCTGGATCGTAACTTCCTGTGTGATTCCATCGGATCCGATTACGGGATCGCTTCGCTCCGTCCGGCCGGAGGCGACGGCAGGCACCGTGGTCTCGGCAGAGGTGACGATGCCGTCGGATCGTCGCACTTCGAGCCGGTACGTTCGATTCGGCTGGACAAACAGGCGGGACCAGAAGATGTGCCCGTACGAACCGTCGGGGAAACGCGTCAGGTCATGGCGCCATTCTACCTCCTGCTGCGTCTGCTGGTCGATCGTAAACACGCGCGCATCGATGAAAGCCTGGGGGTCGTCAGGGGACTCGATCCGTTCGGCTCGCCGCGTGATCGGGGTTATCCGGATGGCGTGCGTCGCGCCGGGCTCAAAGTTGGTCGTCTGGTCCAGAAACCCGTAGAGGGTATAATACCGGTTGTCATTCTGAAACGGATCGAGCTCGGTGCTGTCGCACCCCGCTTGCATAACAATGGCGGTCAAGCAAATCGGAAGGAGGAGGGTAAACGAGGTTGAATTCATAATCCGTGCCTGTTAACGAAGTTCTATTTTCAACCCGACCGAAGGAATAAAAGGCAACTGATCGACGCGCCGGAATTCGAAGAGATCGTAGTAGAACAGGTTGTCCCGGTTGAACACGTTGATGGCGCCGGCTCGCAGGGTTACCACGCTGCGGCCGCGGTCGATGCGTCGCTCGATCCAGAAGTCCACCCGCTGGTAGTCGGGCTGCCGGCCTTCGAACGGCGCGCCGTATGCGATGCGCTCGCGGCCGGGCTCTGAGGCCACGTCGACGTCCGGAGTAAGGAGGAGCCAGACGTCGAACCCGGAGGACTCGGTAAAGGGCAGCCCGGTGCCATACTGTACCTGGACGGTAAGGCTGATATCGTTTTTTTCGGCCGTAATGAGGGCATTGACCTGGTGCCGCCGGTCGTGCCCGGGGGGGTACGAAAAGTTGGCCGTCTCGTAGGTTACCTTCGACAGGGAATAGCTGACAAACCCGTTGATTTCGGATTCGTACCAGAAGGGTCGGTTCAAGACGTCGAGGCGGAGGTCGAGCCCGACCGCTTCGCCGTCTGCCTGCTGCAGGGCGGTGGTAAAGCTGGGTGAGTCGCTGAATACAGGCACTGAGAGATTCTCGAACGATTTCAAGAACCCTTCCGCCGCCACGGACAGCCAGGGCCTGACCTGGACGTTGGCGCCCAGGATCGCATGCACGCTCGACGGGACGGGAGCGTCTTCATCCACCGGCACCCAGGCCGTGAACAGGTTGCCGACGTCCCGCTCGTCATTCAATCCAACGATGGCCTGATGGTAGAGCCCGCCTGAAGCGTTGAACTGCACCCGGCTCTTGAACAGGGCCGGCGTCCAGGAGATACGTCCCCGGGGATCCAGCCAGTGCTGATCGCGGTCAGGCAGCCGATACACATGGAGGCCCGGCGTGAGGCGGAGCAGTCCGTTTTGCAGCGATAAATCGGCCTCGAGGTAGGCGTTTTGTTCCTTGAGATCCGCCTCGTTGACTTCAGGAAGGCCTTGAAATTGCCCGCCCAATTCGTATGAGAGCGTTGAGTTGCGCTCCATAACCCCGACATTGAGGTCGAGGTCGCCCAGAAAAAGGGTGAAGTCGGCTGCGATGTCCTGGCTTTCGATACCGGACGTCCGGTCCCGGGCATCGCGGGGCCCCATCTCGTTGTCCATCTCCGATCGATTGGCGGACAGGCGGGCCAGGACAGGGAGTGTGTCGGACAGGTAGGTATACGTGCCGCCGTATACCGTATTGGTCCAGGCGATTTCGCTGCTGTCGTTGGGGGTGCGGGGCAGGGTTTCGCCGTCGAATGTTTTGAGGGTGCCGGCGATGTCGCCGCGGTCGTAGGTGTGCAGCCCGGTAAAGGACAGGCTGTGGTTCGGAGTGATGAAGGCGTGGAGCTTGCCGAAAAGATCGCCAAACTGGTAGGGGAGAGCCTGCCCCAGCATGTTGGGTACGATGTCCTCGATCAGCGAATGCCGTCCGGAGGCGATGATCGAAACGCGGTCCTTCACGAGAGGGCCCTCGATGCGCGCCGTACTCAGAAACGGAGCGACCGAGACCGAGCCGGCCAGATTCTGCTTGTTGCCGTTTCGCGTGCGCACGTCCAGGATGGACGAGATCCGGTTGCCGTAGCGGGCGCCGAAGCCCCCCGTGTAGAAGTCGGCGTGGTCCATGGTTTCTTCCGGGAAGGCGGAATAGAAGCTCAGGACGTGGAAGGGCATGTAGACCGGCATGCCGTCCAGGAGCGCCAGGTTCTGGTCAACGGAGCCGCCGCGTACGAAGAATTGCCCGCCGCGATCCCCGGTGACGGTCACGCCCGGTACGGTCTGCAGGTAGCTGGCGAGGTCACCCGTCACTCCGATAATAGGCACCCGCTCGACCTGCGCCGGAATCATCGTTTCCAATCCGGCTACGACGGAACTGATCCCGGTTTCTGTCTCCGATTCGACGACAACTTCGTCGAGCTCCTCTTCTTCGGGCTCCAGCACGATGCTGCGGCTGATCGTAATCGATTCCGAGATGTCAACCGCCTCTTCGTAGGTGCGATATCCAATATACGAGACGCGCAGCGCGTACGTCCCTGCCGGTATCCTGCGGATGATGAAGTATCCGTCTCCGTCGGTTACGGCGCCGAGCTGCGTGCCGTCCTCGTTTTCGATGACGACCGAAGCGAGCTGCAGCGGTTGTTCTTTGACCGCATCCGTAACGAACCCTCGGAGCGTTGCTGTTTGTGCATAAGTAGCAGTGGCGAGTACCAGCAGCAAAAAGAGCACAGGCAGTGCCCTGAGGGATCGAAGGCCCATCGGTCGTAGCGGTCAGTGTGTCTGGATGAATGCCCTAAAAAAAAAGATGAAGGGGACCCATTCACTGCAAATCGGTTCAATCGTGCAAAACACCGCCTGAACAGGTGTGGTAGAGGTAGAGGGGGGAGTGTGCGTGCAGCTTTTCACCGACTGAATGTATCCATATCAGCGTATGAGTAGGCAAAAGGACGGAACTTCGGGGGGCAACGTACATCTCTGGCATGTATCCGATTTCGAACGCATCAGAACACAGCTTCAGGAATTGGACTTTGTTTGCAAGGTTGCCCTGTATGGCTCGGTTAAAAAAGGGATTCATGACGAAGCGTCCGACCTGGATATACTGGTAGAGGTAAACGCACTTCCAGATTGGTCTTCGATCGTTCACCTGTTTGAAGGGGAGGAGATACTCGGACAGGAAAGATACCTGGGCGAAACAGTGGCACTGTTCAGGATTTTGCTCGCAACCGGGAAATGTTATGACATCAAGGTAGTCTTAGATGAAAGCAACACCTCCGGATCGAAGCATGTGCCGTTACCGGGAACTGATGAATTCTGGTTTGCCCTGCATGCCGCGCATCATGCATTGATCCGAGGACGAACCATGATTACTTTTGATCTATTGCTTTCAGGATTCCAGCAAATTATGAAGCGATATTGGAATGAGACCGAAGAGGCTCAACGAGAGATCGAGCAGGGACTGGATGGGTTTGTGTTGCAACGGACCAGGGAATCGCTTCTGGCAAGCATACAGCATCTTGCTGAACTGGCTGGGGTAGTTTTTAATGATCAGGCGCGATCCAACACGTTCGTGCAATTGATCAAAGGAATGACCGAGTGAGCGCACAGATGCGTACCATCCATGATGACCATCAAGATAAAACGGATTTCGCCCACGCATCACACGCTGGAGTACGTCCGGGAAGACGGAAGCGGAGAGCTCAAGACCTTCGAATCGAAGAGCGTGCTCGTGCACGATTTCATCCATTTAGCGATCGAGCGTGAGGCCGGCATCAACCAGGGGTTCTTTGGACTGCTGGCTCAGGGGTATACGTACGACGAACTGGCCGGCAAGGCCCCATCCGACTACCCGAAAAGAGAAGGCGAAGAGGTCGAGATGGTCGTCGGGCCTTTTACCGCCGTCGTTAAAGGAAATGCGACCCCGGCCGAATTGATGGACATCCTTCGAACCCTGTTCGAGGCGAACGGCCGCAACGTCCCCGGTTGGGCAACCACGGCTCTGTTCGAAGAAGCCCACGAGCGATACAAGAGAATCCTGGGGGAATGGAACAGCCTCCAATTCGGTGAGACGTTCGAGATTAAATTCCCCGCCTGATTCCCTGTGGGGGCATCCATGCCGTCAGTGGATACACCAGGGTTCTGGGAATTGGACGGGTCGATCGCCTTGTACATCCTTGAACCCCATAGGGCTATTGACGATCTTATGGAGGCATTACATCTGTGAGCGTTTATGACTGCCTTCTACCCACGTTTGCGATTCCTTCTCTCCCCACGTCCCACCGTCTTGTCGTTTTTGATCGCCGCCTGCGTTTTGTCGGCCTGCAGGGCGGGTGAGGACGAGCCGGCGAATCCGCCCCCCGACGACGGGCTTGCGGTAACCGACGATCGGCTTTCCCTTTCTCTGGTGGCTGAGGATCCCGACGTCGTAACCCCCATCGGTCTCGCTATCGACGACATGGATCGACTCTTCGTCCTGGAATCCCACACCCACCTGCCTCCCGAGGACTATGCCGGACCGGACTGGGATCGCGTCCTGGTCTTCCAGGATCAGGACCATGACGGCCGGCACGAAAGCCGGACGGTGTTCGCCGACGGCATCGACGATGGGATGAATCTCGCCTTCGGACCGAGCGGCGCCCTCTACGTCGTTACCAGCCGATCGGTACTGCGCCTGGAAGACCGCGACGGTGATCTGAAAGCCGATGAACAGGAGGTTATCCTGCAACTGACCGAGCCCGAGAACCCGTTTGACCATGCAGCCCTGCTGGGCATCACCACCACGGAAGACGGATGGCTGTATGTGTCCAGGGGCAACACCGGAGGCGCGAGCTGGAAGCTCGAAGGTGCTGACGGCTCGTTCGTCGAAGGGTATGGGGATGGGGGCAACGTCGTGCGCTGCCGGGCGGACGGCTCCCGCGTCGAGGAGGTGGCTACGGGGTTCTGGAATCCCTTCGACCTGATGTTTGACCGCCACGGCCGGCTGCTCGTCGTCGATAACGACCCCGACAGCCGCGGACCGAACCGGCTGGTCGATGTGGTTACAGGGGGCGACTATGGCTACAAATCTTTATACGGCGGCAGCGGCATCCATCCCTACTCCGCCTGGAATGGAGAGCTGCCCGGCACCCTGGCGTACGCTGCAGGGCTGGGTGAGGCGCCGTCGGGCATGATCGAAGCCGGAAGAACCTCCCTCCCCGAGTCCTACGATGCAAGCCTGCTCGTTACCATCTGGGAAGAGCGTAAGATCGTCGAAGTAAAGCTCCGGCCGGACGGCGCCTCGATTACCGGTGAATCCTACGATCTCGTGCAGGGAGGGGAGGACTTTCACCCGGTGGCCTTTGCGGCAGATAGCGACGGCACGGTGTATTTCACGGACTGGGTGGTGCGTACGTACCCCAACCACGGCAGGGGCCGGATCTGGCGCCTCGAAAATTCAGACCCCGTCGATCGTATGACGCCGCCGGCCCGGTGGAGCCCGCCCGTTCCGGATCGGGGCATGGCGCTTCGTCGAGAAATCGCAGCCATCGATGACGTCTCGCAGGAGGAGCGCCTCCTTGAGGCCATGAAGTCGGACGATCCCTTCCTTAAGGCCGCCGCCCGGCCGGCTGCCGCCCGGCCGGTTTTTCGATCTAAACTTCCGGCATGGATGAGGCACGAAGACGCCGGCGTCCGTTTGCAGGCGATGCTCGTGTATGCGAGCATCGGCGCGCCCGATGAGTCTGTTATTGCAAGTCAAATGCTGCAGGATCCCGACGAACGCATACGACAGGCAGCCCTGATCTGGATCGGGGAAAAGGGCCTGACAGAGGCGGAAGACGCTGTGCATGATGCCTTCGAGCAGGGTTTTATACCGGCCAGCCTCTTCGAAACCTACCTGGCCACGATTCGGCACCTGCAGCCGGCGTTTATCCAGGCCTATCGAGCGCAAAAAGAGCCGGCCTCGAAAGACCTGGAACGAACTCTGCCGGCAGGATTCATGAAGGCGTTGCTGGAAGATGAGTCGGTATCCCCGGATATCCGGGCACTGGCCGTACCTTATCTGGACAACGATCCTTCGGTATTGCCTCTGCTGAAAGAAGCGATCGCTTCCGATTCGCCGGCCCTCCAGGAGGCGGCGCTCTTCGCCTTGATGCGCATATCCTCACCGCAGAGCGCCGAATTGGTGCAGATCCTGGCGGTGGACGAAACCATGCCCGGCGAACTCAGGGCCGATGCACTCACCGCCCTCTCTCGCCAGGCCGGATCGATGGGAGCGAAGGCCGTCATGCTCGCTGTAGCTGACACCCTGCTGGCAAATCCATTTGCCTCGATTCCCGAGGAAATCCGCATTGCCCTGGTCAGGATGCTGCGTTCCGTTTCGAAACAGGATACCGATCGCATACACGGGATGTTGGCCGAGCAGGGGGAGGTGGAGGCGAGTTCGCCGGGCCCTCTAGCCGACCAGTTTGCACTCTGGACTGCCGAGCGAAAGGCAGACGCGTCTTACCCGCATCCCGGGACCACCGGGGCATGGGCCCAGGCGCTCCCCACCGGCGGCGACGCAAGCCGTGGACGGCGGATCTTCTTTTCTCCGGTCGCCCAGTGTTCGAATTGCCATGTCGTGAACGGCTGGGGGGGCGCAATCGGCCCCGACCTCACCAATATCAGCGCGTCGAAAACGCCTGATCAAATTTTGAAGTCCATCGTCGAACCCTCGGCCGAGATCGCTCCCGAGTGGCAGGGGTGGTTCGTCAGAACCGAAGACGGGCAGAGTTACTTCGGCCGGCAGATCGACGTCGGCGAGAACTCCGTCAAGCTGCTGACGATCGGGGGGGAATTCGAGCGATACCGCAACGTGGCCGGATACGGCGTTTCGCCTGTATCCCTGATGCCCGAGGGGCTGGCGTACCAGCTCTCCCTCCACGACATGGCCGACCTCCTGGCCTTTTTGCAACGAACATCGTTATCCCGTACAGACCATAAACCCTGATACGCATCACCATGAATACGAACCGCCGTACCTTTCTCAAGTCGACCGGCTTAGGCCTCGCCGGTCTGGGCGCTCTTTCCCCCACCGATGCATCTGCCCTGGAAAACCGCGAACCTCAACGGGACGACGTCGACGCTCGGAAAGGGATCGAGCTGGCCATCGCTACCATTTGCCTCGACGGATTCGGCGACGAATACTTCGCGCCGGCTTTTGAGCTGATCCCCCAGGTCGGCATCAAGAATGTCGAGTTCAACGTCTGGTATGCGCGGACGATAACTCCTTCCGGTATCGAGTCGATCCGAGAACGGTGTTACGACACGGGGCTGCGCCCGATCTCGCTCCAGGGCAACTCGTTCGGGGGCCACGTCACCAAAGACGTATCGCACAAGTTATGGCTGATGGAGCAGGCGAGGGCGCTCGGATGCCGGCGCGTCAAGTTTACCGGCGCTCGTCGCGGGGAGGCGGGAGGTTTGGAGAATGTGATCGATGCGCTCAAGGCGCTGGCCCCGGCTGCCGAAGAGATGGATGTGCTGGTGCTCGTCGAGAACCATGCGAATAATAACATCGAAAACGTCGAGGATTACGACCAGATCTTCGATGCCGTTCCCTCTTCGCACGTGGGTATGTGTCTCGATATGGGCCATTTTGACGGAGCCGGCGTCAACAACATGGAGATTGTCGGCCGCTTTTACGACCGTATTCTCCACATCGACCTCAAAGACACCATCGAGTTCGGTACCTACAAAACCGTCAACTTCGGAGAAGGGGTGACCGACTTTCACGGCATCGTCAGCAAGATGATCGAACACGGATATACCGGCTACCTGGTCATCGAGCAGGCGCCCCCGTTGAACCCCGATCGATTGCTCGAAGACATGCGTAGTGCGAAGGCGCTGTTCTCCAAATATGAAAAATGAAAAGGCCGCCGAACCGCTTCATGAAAAACTTGTATATACCCCTTGGTAACATTTTATAACAATCACGGACCCTTCTACATGGTACTCGAAGTCACGCTGTTTTGGGTTTCCTTGGAGGCCCTGTGACCAACCCAAAACACACTACATTACTATGCAACGCGGAAAAGTAAAATGGTTTAATACCGAAAAAGGCTTTGGTTTTATTGTCCCGGACGACGGCAGCAAAGATGTTTTTGTACACCGCAACAATGTCAACGGCCTCGGCTGGGAAGAAGGATTGATAGACGGCGAAGAAGTGGAATACGAAGTAGAACGAACCCCGAAAGGATTGAGCGCTCAAAACGTCCAGCGCATGCGATAACTGATATTACCGAGTGTCACGCCTTTTCGGTAAACCATTACTGCTTACAGATGTACCCATCACTCTACCCCGGGGTGATGGGTTTTTTGTTTACACCCCCCGCCCTCAAACCGCCGGCACCTGCTGGCTGAGGCAGTGTATTGCGCCGAGGCCCCATATGATGGACCGGCAGTCGATATCCACCACCCTGCGATCGGGAAAATAGCGTTGCAGGATTTCATGGGCTGCAGTGTCGTTGGGATCGTCATACACAGGAAGGAGCACTACCTCGTTGCCGATATAAAAGTTGGCATAGCTGGCCGGCATGCGGCGCCCGTCGATAAAATAGGGCGCCGGCATAGGAAGGGTGTCGACGCGGAGCGGAGCGGGGTGGGAGGCCGCGAGGCCGTGCAGCGTTTCCAGGTTGTGCTCCAAAGCCGCGTAATCGGGAGCGTCAGGATCTTCTTGAACGACGGTCAACAGGGTTTGAGGATCAACGAATCGACACAGGTTGTCGATGTGGCCGTCGGTGTCGTCGCCGGCAAGGTCACCCTCCAGCCAGACGATCTCCTGCACGCCGAGGGATTCTCGGAGTACCCATTCGATGCCGGCCTGCTCGAAGCCGGGGTTCCGGTTCGGGTTCAGCAGGCACTGGGACGTCGTGAGCAGCAATCCGTCCCCGTTCACTTCGATGGATCCGCCTTCGAGGACGAAGCCGATGTCGAGCGCCGGCACGCCGAGGGCGTCTGCCATTCTTGCGGGAATGGCGTCGTCGAGGTCGAAGGGCGGGTACTTCCCGCCCCAGGCATTGAAGCGCCAGTTCAGCGCGAGCCGGCTGCGGTCCCGGGGGTGTGTGACGAAAACGGCGCCGTGGTCCCGGCACCAGGCATCGTTCGTGGGAAAGAGATGCAAACGGACCGGGCCGCTCGCACCGGCCCGGTTCAGGATCCGGCGGACTCGCTCCGCGTGGTGTTCATCCAGTACGTTGATGTGCACGATTTCGCCCCCGGAAAGCCAGCGAACGGCCTCGGCCAGGGCTTCCTCGGCAGCCTCGAGGTGGTGCAGCCACGTGTCCGGGTTGTGGGGCCACGAAAACCACGTGCCCGCATGCCGGCTCCACTCGGCCGGCATCGCAAATCCCCTCGCCCGGAGCGTCGGTGTAGATAGGCCTGCTTCGGCCAGCACGGAAGAATACGTCTCGCTCATTGCGGGTCGATGAATCGCCGGGTCAGTTCGGGATAGGCGTCGATGCGGCGGTCTCTGAAAAACGGCCAGCCGATACGCAGCAACTCGATGTCGCCGAGGTCGATGTCGACGATCGCCGTTGTTTCCTCGTTCGAGGGGCCCCGGAAGAGGACCGTCCCGTCGGGAGCGGCGACGAAGCTCTGCCCCCAGAACTCGATGCCTTCCGTATGAGTCTCGGGTTGTCCGGTGGGCTCGAAGCCGGTCCGGTTGACGGCGACCACGAAACACCCGTTCGCGATGGCATGCGACCGCTGCATGGTTTCCCAGGCCGCGTGCTGTTGTTCGCCGTGTGAATCGCGCTCTTCAGGGTGCCACCCGATGGCTGTCGGGTAAAAGAGAATGTGGGCGCCCTGGAGCGCGGTCAGGCGCGCTGCTTCGGGAAACCACTGGTCCCAGCACACGAGGGTCCCGATGCACGCCTCGGGCGTCTGGAAAGCCTTGAATCCCAGGTCGCCCGGCGTGAAATAAAACTTTTCGTAATACCTGGGGTCGTCCGGGATGTGCATCTTTCTGTATTTGCCGATGTAGCCTCGCTTTCCGTCCAGCACCGCGAGCGTATTGTGATACACGCCGGCCGTTCGGCGTTCGAAGAGGCTGACCAGGATCGTCGTGTCGTACTGGGCGGCCAGGTCGAGGAAGGCGTCGGTAGTCGGGCCGGGGACCGGTTCTGCTGCAGAAAAATGGGCTGCGTCTTCGGTCTGGCAAAAGTACCGGGACCGGAACAGCTCAGGCAGGCAGATGATGTGGGCGCCCTGCTCGGCGAGGTCTCGCGTCATCGAGAGCGCCCGGGTCGTATTCGCCTCGAGATCCGCTGAACACCGCATCTGTACTATTCCTATTTTTGTCATCGCCCTGTTTTTAGCATCGCGTCCTATATCCATGCTCAAGTATCCAATGCCTGGTAATAGGTCGATTGCTGGAACGCTTTCTTGAACTGGTCGAGCAGCTGGACCCCTTCTTTGGGGCGAAGCACGCCGGCCTGGACCTTGTCTCGAATGAGCAGTTCCATACGCCGGTGCAGGTCGTTGGGAAAGTACTGCACAGTGGCGAGCATCTGTTCGACGGTTGTGCCGGGTATGGTTTTTTCGATATAGTAGCCGCCTGGCTCGTCGCTGTCCGCGTAGATGTGCGCCTCGGCGACGCGGCCGAACAGGTTGTGAATGTCGCCCATGATGTCCTGGTAGGCGCCCATGAGGAAGAAGCCCAGGTAATACGGGGTCCGCCCTTCGAGGTCGTGCAGTTCGATGAACCGTTTGTCTTCGGAAGCCGAGACGTAGGCCGACACCTTGCCGTCCGAGTCGCAGGTGAGGTCGACCAGCACGGCGCGCCGGCCGGGTTCGGAGTCCAGGTGGTGGATGGGCATCATGGGGAAGGTCTGCCCGATCGCCCAGTGATCGATGATAGACTGAAAGACGGAGAAGTCGCACAGGTATTGATCGACGAGGACGTCGTCGAGGGCGCGCAGCTCCGGAGGCAGCCATTCAGGGTTGCCTTCGTGGATACGCTGGTTGATGAGCCGGCATATCGTCCAGAACAGCCGTTCGACCTCCGCCTTGTTGTCGATGTTCAGATACCCGAAGCTGAATAGGGACTCTGCCTGCTGTCGTTTTTCGACGGCGTCGTGGTACGCCTCCAGCAGCATGGGCATTTGTTCGTGGGTGATGTCGCGGGTCCACTGGAGCGTAGCGAACAGCTCATGGACGATCGCGTGGTGGGTGTCGTCCGGCACGAAGCCCGGCCGGACCTCGTCTTTTTTGTAGGAATTCAGCACCTCCACGATGAGCACGGAGTGGTGTGCGGTGATGGCGCGGCCGCTCTCCGAAATCAACACCGGATGTGATACGTTCGCTGCATCACACACCTCCTTGACCGAGTACACGATGGCGTTGGCGTACTCCTGGAGGGTATAGTTGATGCTGCCGTCCGCCCCGGCGAATTCGGCGTCGTAGTTCACGCCAAGGCCGCCGCCGACGTCGAGGTACTTCAGGGGGATGCCTTTGTTCGTCAGTTGGACGTAAATCTGGGTGATTTCCTTGATGGCCCGCTTCAGGGTCTGGATTTCAGAGATCTGGCTCCCCATGTGGAAATGCAGGAGGACGAAGGACGCCGTGAGATCCTTGGCCTGGAGTACCTCGATCAATCGCAGGAGCTCCGGCACCGAGAGGCCGAACTTGGATTGGTCCCCGCCGGAGTCGGCCCAGCGACCCACACCGCTCGTCGAAAGGCGCACCCGAACGCCGAACCGGGGCGTGGCGTCGAGGGATTCGGCCAGCTCGATCAGCCGCTCGAACTCGTTGTATTTCTCCATGATCGGGATCACGTTCTTGCCGAGGCGCTGGCCCATCAGGATGAGGCGGAGCATGGAGGCGTCTTTGTAGCCGTTGCATAACAGCGGCGTGCTGTCCGACGCCAGATGGGGGAGGGTGGCGATCAGTTCGGTTTTCGACCCGCTTTCGAGGCCATAACCGTAAGGCTCGCCGGCTTCCAGCACCTCCTCGACGACCTCGTGGAGCTGATTGACTTTGATGGGGAAAACGCCCATGTACCGGTTCTGGTACTCCGCCTCCTCGATAGCCGCCTTGAAGGATTCGTTGATCTGAATCACGCGCGCTTTTAACAGGTCTTGAAAGCGCAGCAAAATCGGAAACGTCAATTTGTCGCTTCTGAGCTGTTCGACGATGGTATAGATATCGATTTCCTGGTCGTCGTTATGAACGGGCCTGACGGCTGCGTGCCCTTTATCGTTGACGAAGAAATAGGAGTCGCCCCAGGAATGAATGCGGTACAGGTCCTCGGCATCTGAAGGGGTCCACGGCGCTTCTTCCGGATGAGAGTTGGTGTCGACAGATTCGCTGACTAAAGAAGAGAGGTTCAAAGTAATGTGAGGTTAGGGGTTTGGCGCGGAAAGTACCGCGTGCTTCGTGCTTACGAAAGCATGCAGGCAAAGATCAACGGCGCCACGATGGTGGCGTCGGACTCAATAAGGAATTTAGGGGTGCCAATATCAAGCTTGCCCCAGGTAATCTTTTCGTTAGGAACAGCGCCGGAATACGATCCGTAGCTGGTCGTTGAATCGCTGATCTGGCAGAAATAGCCCCATCGGGGGATGTCCGTCATGCCGAGATCTTGCTCCAGCATGGGCACCACACAAATCGGGAAATCGCCGGCAATGCCGCCGCCGATCTGAAAAAAACCGATGCTGTGATCGGCAGAGACGTCCCGGTACCACTGAGCCAGCATCACCATGTATTCGATGCCGCTGCGAACCGTGTGCACGTGCTTGATGGCTCCGTTGATACAATGACTCGCATAGATATTGCCCAGGGTTGAATCTTCCCAGCCAGGTACGACCATGGGAAGGTCTTTGTCCGCGGCGGCGACCATCCAGCTATCTGCCGGGTCGATCTGGTAGTAGGATTCGAGGGCTCCGCTCCGGATGACGTCGTACAAAAATTCGTGCGGGAAGCGGGGGGCGCCGTCGGCATCAGCGGCGCTCCATACGTCGAGCACGGCCCGCTCCAGGCGGCGGATGGCCTCTTCTTCCGGAATGCAGGTGTCCGTGACGCGGTTCAGGTGCCTGGACAACAGCCGGTCCTCGTCGGCCGGCGTGAGGTCTCTGTAGTCGGGGATGCGCTCGTAATGGTCGTGAGCGACGAGGTTGAACAGGTCTTCTTCCAGGTTGGCTCCCGTACACGATATGGCGTGGACGTTGTCCCGGCGGATCATCTCGGCGAGAGAAAGCCCCAGCTCCGCCGTGCTCATGGCGCCCGCCAGCGTGACGAGCATCTTTCCGCCGCCTTCGAGATGAAGCCGGTACCCCCGTGCGGCGTCGATCAAGGCCGCCGCGTTGAAGTGCCTGAAATGGTGGTGTAAAAAATCGGATACGGCGTTGTAATCCATGGAGCGTTTTTGTTAAGGGTCCTGCATCGTTATCGATACGTGATGTTACGCGAACTGTGCACAGCAGGCTGGTTTACGCGGCTCCGCAGCATTCAATGCATACCTGCAAAGCCGCTCTGGCAGTACCTGTGCGCATCCGGCGCGTAACATCTGCTATTTAACATCTGTTATTTAATGCCATGGTCTGGCAAAGCAAGTAAAATCCTGTTATGTTCGTATTGGTTTCAACAAAAACAACTTTATGAAGAACGACGTGAGTGTGAGGAGGCAAGCGGTTCCGGTGCAGCCCGACCATTTTGAAGCGACGCACCATTTCTACCCCCGGGTTTTGAATGCCCAGATCCATCCCATGATGCTTCACTTTATGGAGATGGGCAATCACCGAATTATAGAACGATACATACACCTCCATCCGGAAGTAGAGCCGGAGGCGATCCGGGGGGTCCTCCAGCGACGGACGAGGTACTTTCGGTGGGGCGGGGCAGATCTGTTTGCCGCCACGACCGACAAAGGGATACGCCGCATCATCGTGATCGAGACCAATTCCTGCCCCTCCGGTCAGAAGTCCATGCCGTTCGGCGCCGATCCGGTGCTGCATTCCGGGTACCGCACGTTGATGGAGCGCACCTTTGCCGAACTCTTGAAGCGCCGCAAGCTTCCAGAGGGAGGGCTGGCCGTGTTGTACGACAAGAACGAAATGGAGACGTCCGGCTATGCAGCGATGATGGCCGAAACGACGGGGGAACGGGTCTGGCTCGTCCCCTTTTTTGAGTCGGACCCGGAGCCCCTGGCTCGATTTACGGAGGCCGGCGTGCTCGAGATCTGCACACCGGACGGCGACTGGGTGCCGATACGCGCCGCTTTTCGATACGTGACCCAGCGCCCCTGGTGCCGGATTCCGCCCATCACGAAGACGGCTATTCTCAACCCCGTCCTGATCTGCCTCGCCGGCGGCCGCAACAAACTCATGGCGGCGAAGGCGTACGACCTGTTTAATGCCCACCTCCAGTCGTCCGGGCTGACCATTCGCACGCCGGAGACGATATGGAACGTCTCGAAAAGCGAAGTCCCCCTCTGGATCGAGCGTATGGGAGGGATCGCCGTCGTCAAAGACCCCTACTCGAACGCCGGCCAGGGCGTCTTTACGATCACCAATAAAGGCGAGCTCGACGAATTCATGGCGCAGGACTTCCGGTACGAACGGTTCATCATCCAGAGCCTCGTCGGCAACTCGGGCTGGAGCTCGCGTATGACACAGGGGCGCTTCTATCACCTGGGCACCATCCCCAATCGAAGAGGGTCAATCTATGCCGCGGATCTCCGGTTCATGGTAGGCGTTGATGCTGACGGGTTTTACCCGCTGGCCATCTATGCTCGGCGCGCTCGTAAACCGCTGGTCGCTGAACTGGATGGAGGCGCCAATTCATGGGATATGCTGGGCACCAACCTTTCGGTCAAGAAAAGCGACGGAAGCTGGGATACGGAGACGGAACGATTGCTGCTCATGGATAGCCGCGACTTCAACAAGCTGGGCATCGGGCTCGACGACCTGATCGAGGGATATATACAGACGGTGTTGTCTGTTACGGCGATCGACGATCTGTCCAGACAGCTTATCTCGACCAAAGGGACGTTCAAGCGCCGGCTGTTCCGATCCATGAACCCCGATCCGGCCCTCGTCGACGACGTGATCGCTTAACGTTCATGCTTCGGATTTCACGGCGGGCACTATACGCTGGACTTTTCCCTGGACTTTTCCCTGGACTTTTCCCTGGACTGCACCAAAACCTCATGATTGGACTTAAATCTTACGATTTCAACGAC
>CAZGHT010000031.1:4981-7820 GCA_964525535.1 uncultured Rhodothermaceae bacterium | reverse complement strand
CCCTGGACTGCACCAAAACCTCATGATTGGACTTAAATCTTACGATTTCAACGACGCACGCGTAGTCGAAGAGCTGGATGTCGACCACCTCCCGCGCGAATCCCGGACGCGGCTGCTGGTTGCTCTCGTGCACGACGGCCTGGGGCGCCCCCTGCGGGTCCCGGTCATGGCGGCCCGCGGTAAACGGGAGGGCCCGGTGTTCGGCATCACGGCCGTACTGCACGGCAATGAGCTAAACGGCATCCCGGTGATCCATAATCTGTTCCACTCGCTCGACCTGCAGGCCCTGCGCGGCACCGTCATCGCCGTCGTTGTCGTCAACATCCCGGCCTATCTCAACCACGAGCGTACCTTCGACGACCGGACGGACATGAACCACATCATGCCGGGCAAATCGAACGGCAACATTGCGGAGGTATACGCCCATCGTTTCGTAGACCGGATCGCGAGCAAGTTCGATTACCTGATCGATTTGCATACCGCCAGCTTCGGCAATGTCAACTCGTTGTACGTGCGAGCGGACATGACCGACCCGGTGACGGCGGAAATGGCGTACCTGCAGCGCCCGCAGATCATCCTCCATAATCCGGCGTCCGACCATACGCTTCGAGGCACCGCGATGGAGATGGACATACCGGCCATTACGATAGAGATCGGCAACCCCCAGATCTTCCAGAAGAAGCAGGTGAAGGCCTCGCTGGGCGGCATACGCCGGGTCATGAGCGAAGTAGGCATGCTGCCCAGGCGGCCCGTCAGCCCCGGAGAGGTGCCTGTACTCTGCGCGGGCTCGAAGTGGCTCTATACCGACCATGGCGGGCTTCTCGAAGTGCTGCCCGGCCCTACGGATCTCGTCGCTGCCGGTGATGTCATTGCCCGGCAGACCAACATCTTTGGCGACCTCCTGTGCGAGTACCAGGCGCCGGAAGACGGCATTATTATCGGCAAGAGCGTCAACCCGGTCGGCCAGACGGGCGCGCGCATCCTCCACCTGGGCTCTGTCGTCGAGGCCGGAACGCCTCCTTTCCTCGAACGCCTGGACCGTTCGAGCCGCAAAGAAGCTGTTTGATGGATACTGGTTTCTGGATGCTGGTTTCTGGATGCTGGTTTCTGGATGCTGACGGTGCGTTCGAAACAGGCTCACGGAAAGCCAGCCCCCCAACGACCAGACTCCCCGCGACCGGACTCCCAGCGACCAGACACCAGCCCCCAACGACCAGCCATGACCATCCTCTTTCTCGTTAATGAAGCGGTAGCCATCGAAGCGAAGCAGACGACCGCCATGCTCATCCAGGCGGCTGCCCGGCGTGGGCATCGCGTGTACGTCTGCGGCGTGGCCGAGATCATATTCCACTCGGACGGCCGGCTCCGTGCGAACGCACGCGTCGCGGCCGATACCGAAAACACCGAGGCCCTGACCCGATCGCTCGCCGGCGCTCCCGTGCAGCCGGTCGATCTCCTCGCGTTGGACCTGCTCTTCATCCGCACCAACCCGGCCCGGGACCCCGGCCGGCAGCCGGCGCACAGCCTTGCCCTGCAGGCGGCGGCCTGGTGCAAGCGCCACGACGTCCGCGTCTGGAACGACCCCGAAGGACTCGCTCGCGCGTCGAACAAGCTGTACCTGCTGGAATTTCCCGAGTGGGTGCGCCCCGCGACGGTAGTGGCGTACGAGGCGCATGTGATCCGGGCGTTCATCGAGGAAACGCCCGGATCGGTGGTTTTGAAACCCCTCCAGGGGACCCGCGGCAACGACGTCTTTTTCGTGTCGTCGAAGGACGACAAGAACCTGTCCCAGATCATGCAGGTGCTGCTTCGCCAGGGCGCCATCATGGCGCAGGCCTTCGTCCCGGGCGCTGAAGAGGGCGACACCCGCGTCGTAGTACTGGAAGGAAAAGCCCTCGAGATCGACGGGCGCACGGCCGCTATTCGCCGGGTGCCGGGTAAAGGGGAGTTCCGGAGTAATCTTCACGCCGGAGGGAATGCCGAGCCGGCCCGGATTTCGCCGGCGATGAGGGACGTGATCGACGCCGTCGCGCCGAAGTTGCACCGCGACGGGCTTTTCTTAACTGGTATCGATTTTGTAGGCGAAGCCATCATCGAAATCAACGTGTACAGCACAGGTGGATTCCGCGATGCAGAGCGTTTTGAGGGGGTTTCGTTCGCAGAAAAAGTGATACAGGCCGCCGCAAAAAAGATACGTTAAGCTATACGTACCACGCTGAATTCGTGTGTATTTTCTTTCGGAAAAACTTTATTTTTCAGTAGGTAGAACCGATTCATTAGCGAGAAGTTTTCGCGCTGTTGGGGTAGATGTAGCGAGTTCTTTTGCAGCCTTTATTCCTTCTTGTATTCTACTAACTTGTGGGGGTATTGCCATGAGTAAATCCAGTGACTATTCTTCATTTGGCGCAAATCCGACCGTATCCAAAGAACGCTGGTTGAAGCACGCGATCGCCAAGCTCTCGAAAGGGTATATGCTCATCGTGAGCAAGGAGCGCCACGTAGCCAACTTCTACAAAGGCTACGAACAATATGAGTCCTGCTCCTACCACGCGGCTCATCGCCTGATCCGCGACGGCTATGTGGAGGAAGCGGGCCGGCACGAATCCGGTCTCATGTATGCCTTGAAAGAAGAACATCGGATCGCCTTCAAGCAACAGAAGGCTCCGGAGCCGATGGAGGTCGTGTCGGTCGCCGACGATGACGACGATGACGAGTCGGGAGACGTGTACGCCGTAGAAGAAAACCTCGGCGAGGAGGTCGAAGAGATGGACGACTCCCTCGAGGACGATATCGCCTTCGAAGTCTGACCCGCCAGGGTTCAGAAAACGGCGCCAGAAAA
>CAZGHT010000031.1:0-4881 GCA_964525535.1 uncultured Rhodothermaceae bacterium | reverse complement strand
CAGAAAACGGCGCCAGAAAAAGCGGTCAGGGGAAGATGCCGCGCAACTGATACGACGTGGCCACCTTCTCCAGGGCCAATACAAAAGCCGCACACCGCAGGTCGATTTCATCGTTGAACCGATCTCGGACCGTCCGTATGGAGGTGTAGGCCCCGACCATCGTCTCCTCCAGACCGGAATTCACCAGGGCCAGCTCGTTAGGCCCCTCGATGAGCTTCTTCGCTTCCGAGGGGTCCAGGATTTTTCCGGTCAGCTCCTCGATTTTCGTCAAGATGTTGCGGTTGCTGCTCTCTTCGAATCGCTTCTGCATACGGCCGAACTGAATATGCGAGAGGTTCTTCAGCCACTCGAAATAAGACACCGTGACGCCGCCGGCATTCAAGAAGACGTCCGGGATGAGTAAAACGCCTCGTTTGTTGAGTTCTTCTGCGGCGAAGAAGGTCGTCGGTCCATTCGCCGCTTCGGCGATGATTTTGGCCTGGATGCGTCCCACATTTTCACGGGTAATCTGGTTCTCCAGCGCGGCAGGTACGAGGATGTCGCAGGGCAACTCCAGCGCGGCCTCACGGCTCTCCAACAGGGAGGCTTCCGGGAAATCGACGATCGACCCCCGTTCCTCGTAAAACGTCGCTAGCCTGTCGATGTCGATGCCGCTCTCGTTGTAGATTGCACCGTCGTATTCGGCGATTGCGATGATGAGGGCGCCTTCTCCCATCAGATACCGGGCGGAATGATAACCGACGTTGCCGAAGCCCTGGATCACCACGCGTTTGCCTTCCAGGCCGGGTTTCAGGCCCAGCTTTTTCATGTCCTCGGGGACGCTGCAGGCTTCGCGAATCCCGAACGCCACGCCGCGCCCGGTGGCCTCGTTGCGCCCGTGCACGCCGCCTTCCGAGATCGGCTTGCCCGTGACGCAGGCGTTCGAGTTCAACTCGCCGTTGGTCATCGAAGAAAACGTATCGGAGATCCAGGCCATTTCTCGCTGGCCGGTGCCGTAGTCGGGCGCCGGCACGTCGATGCCGGGGCCGATGAAGTGCTTCTGTATCAGTTCAAACGTGTAGCGCCGGGTTATACGCTCGAGTTCGGCTTCGGAATACGCCCTCGGGTTGATCTGGACGGCGCCTTTGCCGCCGGCGTACGGCACGTCGACGATGGCGCATTTGTACGTCATGAGCGAGGCCAGCGCGATCACTTCGTCCTGGTCCGCGTGTTCGCTGAAACGGATACCTCCTTTGACGGGGCGGATATGGTGGCTGTGCTCGGCGCGCCAGGCTTTGATCACTTCGATGCTTCCGTCGTCGCGCTTGATCGGGAATTGGATCTGGTAGACGCTGTTGCAGATCCGGATCTGGTCGATCAACCCCTCCGAAAAAGGCGTTAACGCTGCGGCCTGATCGACGTAGAGGTCGACCTGATTACTGAATGAGATGGTATCCTTCATGATAGGTGGTGGAGGTTAACACGAATATGTATCAACGGAAGTTACGCATCCTGCTTGTCCATAACGAGGCCGGTACAGGGTTCAGGATGCAGGATATGAGTATACAAAGCGCTTCCCAGTCAGACAAGCACGCTTTCCATCCCCGAATTGCGCACGAACATGCAGGTGCTTTCTGTGTCGAGTACGGTTTGCTCGAGAAACGCCTTATTGACCGACGTTCCCAGCCCGAACAGGTTGATGTCTGCGATAGGGGCCCGTGTCACGAACTCCTTGAACGGAGTGTCCTCTACATGGATCGTAAAGCCGCTCGGGATGCGGGCCAGCGTGAGGAGGTCGTTCAGGTATTGCCGGGCCGGCCCCAGCTCCTTCGGATCGGAGACCAGCGTGATCACGCGAAGCTTAGCGCGCCAGTTGTGGATCATCTTGTAGGCGATCAGCAGGGGAAGGTCGATGTTCGCCAGCTTGAAGCCGAGATGCCAGTTGGGCGATTGGTCGCTGATCCACACGTTGATGTTGCGGCTTTTGCCGAACCCCGTATCGGGGTGTTTGGCGAGGAAAATTACGCCGATCTGGTTGTCGCGAGCGACTTCCAGGACGCCCTCCAGCTCCTCCTGAGAGCGGTCGGAGATCGGCACCAGGAGCATGTTCGGCCTGAAAAACGAACTCCGCATCACTGCGGCCGACGTACGCAGGCTGGTGATATACCCGTTGGACTGGATGAGTGCGGCCGAGGCGAAGAGGTTCTCTTCCTGCAGCGCAGCGATGGTGTGCTTCAGGCCCTTCATCGGCCGGAGGTTTTTGCCTTCGACGAAGCCGATCACCTGCACAGAGCCCTGCGGATAGGCGAGCGAGAGCAGCAGCTGGAAGTTGCCTTCGAGCTGTGTGGCGCGTTCGACGGGAAACAAGATGTCCGGCTTCCACGACCTAAGGTTGCTCGAGTCGGGCGAAATCGCCACTTTGCGCGCGGCCCAGTTCGCGATCGAGCCGAACAGGCCCGTGTTGAGCGTCTCGTAGGGATTGTCCAACGCCTTGCGATCCAGGTAGATGTAGATGGTCAGGCTGATCAGGATGCAGGCGAGGCCGACGAAAGGGCTCACGATGACAATCGCCGACACGCTCGCCAGGCTGCCCAGGATGGGCACGTACGAGGGCACTTTGAACGTCGGGCGGAAACTCACCAGGTTGAGCTGGTCTTCGATGACCAGGATGAAGTTGATCACGAAATAGGTCATCAGGAAAAACACGGTGACGACCTGTGCGATCTTGTTCAGGTCTCCCAGGAGGAGGGCGATGACGATGAGGCCGCCGGTGAACAGGATGGCGTTGCGCGGCTCGTTTTTGTGCATGCGCCCGAAAAAGGACGAGTAGGGAGCGATGTTGTGGCTTCCCAACGCCTGGAGCGTCCGGGGGGAGGCCACGAACGAGCTCAACGCCGCCGTGAAACAGGAGGACAGGATGCCGATCAATACGGCCGGCCCCCAGTAGGCCCGTTCGACCGCAATCGTGAGGTTGCTCCGCAACTCTTCGGGCGTGGCCACGAGCGCATACCAGATGGCGAGGGAGAGGTAGACGAGCAGCGACAGCCCCCAGGCCGTGATGGTGCCCCGCGGAATGCTCCGCCTCGGGTCTTTCAGGTTGCCGGACATGCTCGCCCCGACCATGATGCCCGTCGCTGCGGGAAAAAACACCGCGAACAACGTCCAGTAGTTGCCCGCCTCGAAGGTGCCGAACAACTGCACCTGGTGAATCTCGGGAACGGTATTCAGCCCCATGAAGATCGACGTGAGCGCCAGGATGATGCCGGTCATTACCAGCACCTGCACCCGGAAGGCCAGCGCCGTGCTGATGAAAGAGACGCTAAACACGACGGCGAAAACACCCAGCACGACGAGGAGGGGGGGATGGCTCGGGAAGATGACCACCCAGCCTTCCATGAAGCCGTAGATGTACATCGCCGTGGACAGGGCCTGGGCGAGGTAAAACGGGATGCCGATGCTGCCGCCCACCTCGAGGCCGAGGCTCTGCGTGGCGATCGAAAAGACGCCGCCGGCGCCGAGCCGCATGTTCGTCGTGATGGACGAGAGCGAGAGGGTGGTCGTCCCGGTGATGAAATAGGCCGTCAGGATGATGCCCACCGCACCCAGGAGGCCGGCGTTGCCCACCAGCCAGCCCTCGCGCAGGTACATCATCACCCCGAGTATCGTCAGGATCGTCGGGCGAATCACACCGTTAAACGTGCCGAACTTCTGGGTAGTGAGTGTGCCTTCGTCGCCACCGACCAGGGTGGCTTCGATCCGGGTCTTCGACGCTTCCAGGGGTTCCGTGTCAGGGGTTTCCATCATCCTCCTTATCGTCTAACGCATCTCGAAGCGGGTGCGTACATCGGCGCCGTCAGGGGGTTGTCGTGACGGGCTGCCGAGATCGGGCAGACGCGTATAGTTGTTGAATCGCATGAACGTTGGCGCGGCTGTCGCTCAGGGGCACCGCAGGAGCCTCCCCGTCGACGACGGCCGAATACATGGCTTCGACTTCGTCCAGGTAAAGAAGATTCCCGTCAACGCCGATATGTTCGACGTTGTTGCCCCGGGTCAGCTGGATGATGCTGTGCGGGCCCGGTTTGAACGCCGTAGGCACGTAGATCGAGCCTTCGCTGCCGGCAATCTCGACGTACATGCGGAGCTGCGTCCGAAAACCGGAATCGAACTGGGCCATCACGTCGCCCGGAAAGCGGAGCTGGGCGGTGAAGCCGACGTCGACGCCCGACGCCCCCGTGACCTGGTGTCCATACACCTCCACCGGCTCGCTGCCAATGAGGTAGCGCGAAAAGTTCAACGGATAACACCCGACGTCCCAGAGGCTGCCACCGCCCAGGGAGTCGTCCCATCGGACGTCTTTCGGGCGATCCAGCGGAAACGTGAACCCGCCCTTGACCTGGTGCAGCTCGCCGATGGCGCCCTCGTCGACCATCTGCTTGACGTTCAGCGTCCGCGCGTGGAAGCGATACATGAACGCCTCGATCAAGACCGTGCCGGCTTTGCCGGCCGCCGCCGCCATGGCGTCGACCTCCTCGACGGTGAGGGCCAGCGGTTTTTCGCACAGGACGTGTTTGCCGGCTTCGGCGGCTTTGATCGCCCATTCCGCGTGCAGCGTGTTGGGCAGGGGGATGTAGATCACGTCGATATCCGGATCGTCCAGCATCGCGTCGTACCCGCCGTGGACGTTCGGAATGCTCCACGCGGCTGCGTATTCTTGCGCCCGATCGAGGTTGCGGCTCGCCACGGCGTGCAACCTGTTACGAGTAGATAGACGTAAAGGGGGAATAATGGATCTATTGATGCGCGCCGTGCCCAACAGGCCCCAGTTGAGTATTTTCATAGTCTTGAAGTAAATGCTGATGCTGGAAAGGGCCATTATAAGAAGGAGCCCCTTGGAGAACAACC
>CAZGHT010000030.1:23110-55920 GCA_964525535.1 uncultured Rhodothermaceae bacterium | reverse complement strand
CCTACAGCCGAGAGATTGGTTTTTGCATAGATAAAGAACGAAGATAAAGAACGAACCCGAGGAGCCGGCCAATACCTGTGATTCGTGCTGTAAGCGCTTCCAGGAAAAGTAATAAAGTGATGTTCCGCGAACTGTGCACAGCAGGCTTGTTTACGCGGCTTTGCACGTGTGCAAAGCCGCTCTGGCAGGACCTATGCGCATCCGGCGCGAAACATCGGTAATAAAGACTAGCCAGGTTAAATGCCATGGAGATGATCGCTAATAATCCATTATGGACATCCCAGCACACCAAACAACCCTCCCTGCGTCCACAACGCCCCAGGCCCCAGCACGCCCGGGCAGGTCGAACTGAACCCACATGCCCTTGCGGCCATAAGAGGGACGACTTCTGGGTATCCCCTCAGCCGAAGTATTCGTTCTTCGGATTCATGTTTGGTGTCCTGTTGGGTATTAGCAGCGCCAGGCCTCTAAGTATACGATTTCGGTGCCGAAAATGTGGGGATATCCTCGAGGAACGGTTTGATAAAAAAACGATCAATAGCTACCGCGAAGGGGTCTCCTAGCGATCCCGTCCGTGATTACTCAGTCGTGTTACGCAGGGGATTTCTGCCCGAGTAAAAGAAACATGCTATCACTGGAACCCGATTGAACCCGGCGTTCCAGTGAATCGGTTACAAGATGCCGTTTTTCGGCGCAGGGCTCTAACAGCTCGAGTAAATTCGCGGCATCTCTGGTCATGCTTTCCCACAGGTTGTTGTTGGGCAGCCTGCGCTCTTTCCTGGGCGAATCCGGCATCATATCGATACGAAGCTCGAGGAACCGGTGAAAGCGCGTTATGTGGTTCCACTCCTCTCCGGAAAATGCAGCTCGGAATTGTTCAGCGGCTTCGTGGTTGTAGTCGCCTTTGTAGCTGTCTAAGTACCGTATGCCCGGTATGAAAACCTCATCAAACCAGAGACGACAAAGCTCATAGGCGATGTGCTCTGTAGATAAGGAAGGAAAGCAGGCTCGATGGCATGTTCGAGACGAAAAAAAGCTCAAGAAGAGGACCAACCGCTCACGTGGTCCCATGGCATCGTTGTGTCTTTCGGTCGGCATGTCGGGCGATACAAGTCGTTCGACAGGAAATCAGGCGAAGAAATCAGGCGGACTGTGGAGCAAGCCGGTTTTATCGACCGAACTCCTCCAGTTCATCCAGGTACGTTTGTTTCCAGGCCTCATAGTCTTGTTGCGTATGGACAGTCAACCAGCCATGCATGCGGTAGTGGCCGAGCCCGCACAGTTGAGCGCATCCTATATCGAATCGGCCGGTTTCGGTGGCTTCAAACCAGACGGGTATGGTCAGGCCCGGAACGGCGTCTTGCTTCACCCGCAGGTTGGGCAGAGAAAAGCTATGAATAACATCTTTCGACGTAATCTGAGCCGTAACGGGTGTGTTCACAGGGATGTGCAACTCGTTTACGGTGATGATGTCATCAAACCCGTTCGGGTCGTCTACATCCAGGCCGAGCGGGTTGGTGGCCGTATCTACGAGGTCGACGGAACGTCGCCCAAAAACTCCGTCGGCGCCGGGGTGATGGAAGTTCCAGGCAAACTGTTCTCCGACGACGTGGATTTCCACGGTATCGTCGGCTGTCGGGAAATCATTCTTCAGGTTCGCCCAGGCAGGTATGGCAAACACGAAGAGTAGAACGACCTCTGCGACCACGATCCCCGCTTCCTGGTAGGTCGACAACTTGTTCTTGATCCCGGTATAATCTGCACGGGGATTTCTAGACCGCCGGAAACGAATCAGCGTATAGATGAAGAAAATGCCCCATCCGACAAACAGGACCAGCATGAGCAAATGGACGATACCCGTCATGTAATCCAGTTCATGACCGTGGGTAGACACATCTTGAGGGAGTCCGAGAAAACGCGTAATGTCAAAAAACTCTTTCATAGGATTGCAGCGCAGTTGCTAAAGGCAATACACGAGGGGGGTGGTGTTACTGACCGAAGGAGGTTACGGGTTGGAATAAGGGTCGTGCGTGATATTGCCTTCCGGTGTAATCACCGAATTACTGGGGCCATACCTCTCGGTTCGTTTCTGGATGTTCGTGAAGAACCACATCACGCCTGTACATACGAGTCCAGTGACGCCGATTAGCATCAAAATGGCCAGCCTCACGCCGGCAGCGATCTTAGTATCCGTAATGGCGCTGTAGCAATTGGGGCAAGCCCAGGCTACGTGCGGAAGCACCGTCAGGCCTATCCAGAAAAGAGAACCGAGTATTTTACGGGGTGTACGCATCTTTTTTTGCCGATAGAAAGGGTGGTATCACAAATAGCTGATGTTTTTTAATTTCTTGACGAATTGCACACCATAAATAATGAGAGCAACTCCACTTGCCAGTGATCCAATGCCCATGATCAGATACGTGTACTGTTGCTCGGTAACAAACACGTAAATACCCAGGATGCTGAATCCCAGCGTGAGCAGGATTGATACGGCGATGAAAAATATGTGGAATGCTTTTAATGACATGCGATACCGGTGTTAAGCGTCATACGTTGATCTGGTCATAGAAGGAGGACATGAACAGAGCGATCATGCACAAAAAGAAGACCGTAGTCAAAATCAAGAAGGCGAAAATGACTTTTCGCTCCGTGATCAAGTGCATGAAATAAGCAGCTACGAGCCCTGCTTTTATGACAGCAATCGACAGACCGACGGCCAGCGCAGGGACCAGCGGCAACTCGAGGTAACCGATAGCCACAGTAACAATCGTCAGTATGCCCAGCGCTATGAAGACCGAGATATAAACGCGAACGTGTTTCGCGATGTCTTCCTGGTGGTGAGAGTCCAGGGTATGTGTGTCGCTCATAACCATTAGAGTAGATAGATGGTGGGGAACAAGAAAATCCAAACCAGGTCGACGAAGTGCCAGTACAGGCCGGCCACTTCGATCCGGTTTGTGAAGCGTCTGGGATCCGTTTTCCACATTCTAGCGCCAGGGCCCCAGAAATAAGCATTGACGATAATCCCGCCAATGACGTGGAGGGCGTGCAGCCCCGTGAGGGTGAAGTAGATCCCCATGAAGTTGTTACTGCCCGGAAGATAGCCGTGCGAAAACTTTTCTCCGTATTCGAACACTTTGACAACCAGGAAAACCAGTGCCAGTAAGATGGTGAGGCCCATATACAATTTGTACTTGCCAAACCGGTCCATCATCAACGAGGCCCAGGCCATGACCATGGTAACGCTCGAGGCAATGAGCACGAGGGTATTCAGCGTTGCCAGGGGTATGCTCAACACGTCTCGGGCGCGTTCTACGAGGTGACCATCCAGCATGCCGGGCCAGGCTTCGGCGCCTATCCGGAGAAAGATATAAGAGGAAAACAGGCCTCCGAATAACATGACCTCGGAGGCGAGAAACAACCAGATGCCCAGCTTCGCGTTGTAAACACCGGAGTCCGGGCGGATCGAGGTAGTGTAGGGGATATCCATCGTTCTGTCACCTCAGGCTACGTGTATGGGGGACGGCTCTTTTTCGGAGGGCGTGTCCTGCGGCATGAAATCGGAGGCCATCCCCGGCACACTGTACTCGTAGGGCCCTCTGTAGACGGTAGGGATCAACTCGAAATTACCATGCCCGAGCGGCGGCGAAGAGGTCGCGGTCCATTCGATGGTGGTAGCCTTCCAGGGGTTTGACGAGACTTCTTTTCCTTTCTTGATGCTCCACAAGAGATTGATGATGAACGGTATCTGAAAGAGCCCGAGAATCCAGGCAGAGATGGACATGAACTCATTCCAATGCAGAACGGGCTGGGCGATGTCGTAGATCTGGCCTCCGTCGTACAGGCGACGCGATACGCCGGCCATTCCCTGGATGAACATGGGCATAAATATTCCGTTCATCGCAATCAGAGAACCCCAGAAGTGCACTTTCCCCCAGAGGTCGTTCATCCTGCGCCCGGTTAGTTTGGGGAACCAGTAATAAATCCCGGCAAACATGGCCAGTATCGTCCCCGGCGCGACAACGTAGTGGAAGTGTCCAATGACGTAGTAGGTATCGTGAAGATGGATGTCAGTGGGCGCCAGGCCCAGGGGCAATCCTGTCAACCCGCCTATGCCGAACATGGGGAGAAAAGCCAGCGCAAACAACATAGGTGTCGTGAAACGTATAGAGCCTCCCCAGAGGGATATAAACAGGGCAGAGAGGATGATGACGGAGGGGATCGAAATGATCATGGTGGTCGTCTGAAAAAAAGCACTGATCGTGGTGCCCATACCTGTCATGAACATGTGATGCGCCCAGACGATGAACGACAGGAAGCCTAGGAAAATCACGGAGTACACCATGTATTTGTAGCCCCAGAGGGGTTTCCTCGTGTTGTTTGCGATGATCTCTGCGACAATCCCCATGGCCGGCAGAATTAAGACATACACTTCGGGGTGCGCCAGGAACCAGAACAGGTGTTGCCACAGCAAAGGACTTCCTCCTCCGGCGAGATCGAGGGCCTGGCCGCTTACGACGAGGCCGCTGGGCATGAAGAAGCTGGTATCGGCGACCCGATCCAGCAGCTGAAAGATCGCTGCCACCTCCAGGGGAGGGAAGGCCAGGAGCAGCAAAAAGGCTGTGACCAGCTGGGCCCATACGAAGAATGGAAATCGAAAGAACGTCATCCCGGGGGCTCTGAGCTGAATGATAGTCGTGATGAAGTTGATCGCACCCAGCAGCGAGGACGTGATCAAAAAGATCATCCCGACGATCCACAGGGTCTGCCCCATCGTTTCAATGACAGACAGCGGGGCGTACGATGTCCAGCCTGCTTTTGCGGCGCCGCCAGGCACCCAGAAGCTGACCAGCATCACAACGCCGCCTACGAAGAATACCCAGTAACTGGCCATGTTGAGACGGGGGAAAGCCATGTCTGGTGCGCCGATCTGTAGAGGAACGATGTAATTTCCGAATGCGCCGACCGCCAGCGGAACGATACCCAGAAAGACCATGATCGTCCCGTGCATAGCGCCCAACTGATTATAGAATTCCGGCAACATGACTCCATCCGGCATGCTCGCGTCGCCGAACAAAAACGAAATAAGAGGGATTGCTTCTCCCGGGTAGGCGAGCTGCCAGCGCATGAGCATCATCAGGCAGAAGCCGATGAATAAAAAGATGAGCGCCGTAATTCCGTACTGAATCCCGATAATTTTGTGATCGGTGGAAAAGATATATTTCTGCCAGAAACCAATCTCATGATGGTCGTCGTGTGAAGGGTGAAGAGCCTGAACATCATGCTCTTCAGCGTGCTCGTTCATAAGTGCGGGTGGTTTTACGTATACAACAAACAGGGAGCAGGAGGAGGGTCAGTCAGTGGAACCGCTTCCAGAAAAAGTGAAAATTAAGGAAGCCGTACCGCCATCTGTTAGGGTGACCGACTGAGTCTGGGTGCCGAACTCTTCGTGCCATGCCTCGACGACATAGTCGCCGGCAGGGAGGCCCTCGATTGAGAATTGGCCGTCGTCTCCGGAGACATCGAAGAAAGGATGAGTTAAGACACCGGCCCAGGCGCCCATCCAGGGGTGGACATCACACTTGATGCGCAACATGACTTCCGGAACCCGGAAGGTACGCTCGCGCTCGTCGCCCTGGTTCGGCATGCCGAAGTTGAAGGGGCGGTTTTCTTCCGCCTGGCCATTGATGTTGTGCAAAAATGGATCGCTGTTCAGGATCTTGAGCGTTTGTCCTACCTGAATCCCGAAGACATGGGGTTCATACATGCAGCCCGACTGATCGAACAGGACGGGTTCTGATGGAGGCGCAAATTCTCGGTCGCCGAGCCCCTCTTTTACATATACGAACACGTTTTTCAGCATCCCATCGTTTACGATAACCGCATTGCTCATGACGGGGCCGTCATGGAGCGCTGAGCAATCTTGATCGAGGCGAAGCCGCCGGGAGTCCGGAGCAACACCGTCAAAATGAACCATACCGGTCACCATAGCCGATCCAATCGGCTCGCTGGCAACAGCAGGTGTTGATTCGGGCGATGGCGTAGACTCGGACGATGGCGCCTCACCCTCCCCACAACCGGTGAGAAGTAACAGACCGCCAGTTAAAACCAGGAAAGAAAGCCGGGCAAGTTTCATGAGATAGTCCTCTCTGAACATTGAATGCTGGAACGGTAGCGAAAATATGGACGGGAACGGCAATCCATATATTGTTCCTTAATTGTAGTGACTTGGAACTAAAAGTACAAAAAATTCATACTCCTTTTCTTAAGTAATCCTTTAGAAAGGAGCGCTATTTTCTTAGCCGCGTCCACAGGACGGGTATCATACCGGGTATTCTCATACAAAACTCCGATTCGTTTATGGAATGGGTCTGGGACATCTACAAGGGGTACGTGGTCAAGCATTTGCAGCAATCAGGCATTTCTAACCCTTCCGATGAAGAACTCGAAGCGGCGTTTCTCCAAACCCTGAGCGACTCGACCGTTACGATCCTGGTCCAGGAGCCCTGGCGGAATTCCGTCCGCTTCAAGGGGCTGGCCCGGCACAATGTCCCGGACTGTATGGAGTTACTCCACGCCCCGATGGACTATTTATTCGAACGCTACGGCGGGGGAAAATTCAAAGTGAACTTCCACCTGGGATGGCATTTCGTCGCAACGCAAAATTTCAAGCCGGAAGGTGAGGCCAAGTGGGTTGAACTTCCGGAGATCGATTACTGAACGGTCGTCCTACATCCCAATCCACCCCTTTATTTCATCCACCACGTTCACATCTATGGTTCGATACCCGTTCTCTCTCGCGTGTTGTTCGATGCTTTTGCGAACCATCGTCCGGGCAAACGAAGGAATGCGGCCCATCCGTTCTTCCGCCTCAACGGTCCACGGGATGCCGGTCGAAGCCGGTTGAGCGTATGCGTCGTTTATCATTCCTGTGAACGGGCATTTCGATCCTGTCGCGGTTTCCCCGGATCGTGTATCGGTGGACGGGTACTCGGGGGCGACGGATTCTGCCAGTGCCCCGTTCAGCATTTCCATGGGTTCTGTCGATGCGCTTCGTCCACCGATGTTCACCCCCAATGAGCGCACCATCTGAGTCTCCATCGGATTGGTGAGCATCGCCGTTTTTTTGCCGCAATTCGAACACTCGAACACCACCGTCATTGCGCCTTCGTGGGGCCCTTCGGCGCCCAGTAGTTGCATGGATTCATCACATTCTACGCAGAGGAATTTCATGTGTACACCGAGGTTTATGGATCTTGTCAACAATGCGTACCATCACGCTTTAAAAAAATCTTTCACCTGTTGAGCCAGTGCGTGTATGGCGCGGACTGCAGGAAGGTGGGGGTGGTCGAGGAGCACGGCCCCGCGGTCGGCCGCGAGAGCCAGCTCCGGCTCGAGAGGAATTTTGCCCAGGTAAGGAATGCCGAACCGCGACGCGGCGTGTTCGAGGCCATTTGCCGGGAAAAGGGCGCCGTGGTGGCCACATACTGGGCACGCATAAGACGCCATGTTTTCTACCACACCGATGATCCGCGTGTCGAGCCGTTGCTTCGCCAGGTGCATCGATTTTCCCACGACGAGCTGAGAGACCCCGGAAGGAATCGAAATAAGGAGAACTCCTGAAAGGCGAGGGAGCAAATCGGCTACGTTGGACAGTTTGTCTGTTCCCGGGGGCACATCGATCAACAAATAATCCAGAACTCCCCACACCGTATCGGTCAACATTTCTCTGAGCGCGCCCATCTCTACCATGCCTCGCCATGTAAAGGCATCCCGGGGCACGGTTGAGATCCACTGCACAGGGATCTCGTCATTCGCCAGGAAAAAATCGATCGACATAATTTTGATACCGAGATGCCCCTCTGCGGGGAAAACGCCGGCGCTGCTGCGTTCCAGCGCTGCACCGCGAACACCGAGCATTTTGGGGATAGAGGACCCATTGATGTCGGCGTCCATGACGCCGACCGTGTGGCCTTCGGCGGCCAGGTGTGCGGCCAGGTTTGCCGTAATGGTGCTCTTTCCAACGCCGCCTTTGCCGCTCGCAACCGCGATAATACGATGCACCGACGCCATTCTGGCGTCCAGGCGATCTTTCTGATCACCGACCTGGCCGGCAATATCCGACCCGCCGTCGCCTTTGATGTCATGGTACGTTTTCATCGTGCAGTGTAAACCCTCAGTGAGGATGATGCAGATCGTATATCATCGATAGTCCGAACGGTCATTCATCCTTCTTCTGTTGCTTCTTGATCATGTCCTCCATCAACTGGCGTCCGATGGCGATGCCCGCTTCGGTAAGCTCGAGGTCGATATGGGAGGTCTGTTTTTCGCGTGCGGCCTGTTCGACGCGTTTTTTCGTCGTATTGCGCATAAAACCTTCGGGTACTCGATTGAGCCGATCAACGGCCTCAGCGGTCCAGGTGAACTCGCCATCCCGAATGATTTCCTGCTCAGGCAGGTTGTTTGCTGCATCCGTAGCTGTCATGGTGAGTTTGCCTCGTTCATCCAGGTGTTGAGTATCTTGCAACGTGGTTCCCACTACGCCACGCACGAGTTCTCGGGTAATAACGGGGATCCGTTTCACACGCGCGTTTTTTTCGATCTGCGCCTTCGCACGGCGTCTTTGATATCCCTCAGGGACCTCGCGGAGTACGTCGCGTGCCTCTGCCGTCCATTTGAGCTTGACGTCGTCGAACGTCTCTTGTTCTTCGACGGGGCCTTCGAGCGGTACAATCCGTTGGATCGCTTCTTTGTCAATTTTCTGAAATTTCTCCGGCGGCGCTCCGCATACACCGCAAACAGCCGGCTTGAAATCGCGTGCTGCGTACCCGCATTCCGAACAGATGTACGTCACCGAATCGTCATGGCTGACCGACTCGATAGCCGCTGTTTCTGCGATGATGCCCATCGAGCGCATCGCCGATCGGGGCAGGATGGTCGACATGGCTTCCTCAATGACCTTTTGGGTGATCACAGAATGTCCGCGTTCCATGGCCCATCGATGCACCGTCGTACGAGCAACCCCGCGAGCAAACTCCGGCGCCCGGTTGAGCAGGCGCTCCGCCGGTTCTGTCCAGAGCATGGTCTCTTCCGCCTTGAGGTCGACAGGCGGCGTGTAGCGTTGACTGGACAACAGGATATTACACGGCGCCATCCGGAGTAGATTCTCTGTATTGCTGCCGATATCCATCTCTTCATCGCTGTGTACACCGATCCGGCCGAGAACCAGCAACCATGGTTTTTCCCGGCGCACGTACTGGAGCATTTTCTCGAATGCCTTCCCGTCGAGCAGCGTGATCTTCAAGTCCACGCCTTCCTCTTCGGCGATGCGCCGGGCCACTTCCAGATGCGATTGATAGATTTTGGCCAGCCCGGTATCAATGACATCCTCGTGAAGTTTTTCTTGCTCTTTAAACTTGAATACCTTCGATGCTTTCTCCGTCAATACATTCACAATGCTGTTGAACATTGCATAATGCAGATAGGGGTCGTAAACAGAAATCGCTTCGACCTCCTTGTCAAATGCCCGGCCCAGTGCGAGCGCCGTTTTTAGTCCTGCAAACGATTCCGGGCTTCCATCGATGCCCACGACAATGCCGCCTCCGTGCAGGTGGCCGACTTCGCCCTGTGTTTCTTCTTCAGCGCGCCGTGCCGGCAGGAGCTGTTGATCGACGTCGGCTACATTTTTTATAACCAGGGTATCGGTCTTCACACGCCGGCACACGCGTTCGCATACACTCCCGATCAGGCTGTCGCGGACGGCCCCGAGCCCCAGCGCCCCCATAATGACCAGGTCGTAATCGCTGGCCTTGATATCTTCCGCAATCACCTTATAGTTCTTCCCGTCGTACATCTTGGGTTCGAAAGGTAGATTTGCTGCTCTGGCTTTCTCCTCCATCACGACCAGGTACGAGTCGGAGATCAGTTCGAGTCCCATGGTAATGAGGGAATCGTGGATCTTTCGCTGCTTCTCCATTTCTTGCTCGACGAGATATTCCTCGGGGAGCGTAAATTCCATTTGTTTGAACCGGTAATCGTGCATACGCGCCGCATAGGCATGGCTTCCAACCAGGCTGCCGCCAAACGCCCCGGCCAGCGCCACGGCAAGGTCGATGCAGGCTAATGAATGCTCCGAATTGTCGACAGGTACAAATATTTTCGTATACATGGATGCTCTCCGTTTCGTGTTATTCGAACTGAGCGGAAGATGGAGATCCGACATCAATCATAGGGCTTGTTTATATCTTCATACTGGTTCAGTAAATCAAAGGAATCCTGCGATACACGTCATTGAGGCGATCGGCTATATAGTCGAGTGTGTGCGCCATACTCTCGTCCGTATCCCGATGTACGGGCGGCAGGCTCATCAAGGCCTCCGTCAGGTGTTTCGAGCAGCGCTCGGCAAAATCGTCTCTGTCGGAATGATCTCTGCCAGAAGGGTTGTTGCCGCATTGTTCGGCGCCGGTTACGATGCCGTGTTGTTCGATGCCGTGTTGTTCGATGCCGTGTTGTTCGATGCAGTCTATAAACCGCTGCAGCGCAAAACGTGAGCGCACCAGGGCGTTGCGGAATTCGATATTGCCTCCGGCCTGATGCACCAGAGCGCTCATGCGGGTTACTTCGAGCTTCAGAATGGAGGGCGCCATGCGGCTGAACTCATTCCAGCTCAGAAATTGTATTTCATTCCAGTGCTCGTTCATGCTTCTGAAAATCGGTGCGTTTGCCCGGGGCGGTGGGCCTTCCACATTTGCTTCAACCCCTTGTATTTTCTGCGAAACTCGGCCGGATCTTGCTGGATGGTTTCACTGGTGAAGTCAGGCAAAAGCGCTTCCAGGGCGGCATCTAAGGCTTCCATAGTGATCCATCCGTTCTCCATCATCATGAGCACCAGGTGATAATCCGGCTCGTCTCCCCGGGCGATGAATCGAAATGCCACGCTGAAGGGATCAAAATGAAAGAACGACAACCGAGTGCCGGGGGTGTTCTCCACGGCGACCGGTATGGCTCGCTGTTCGAAGCCGGCCGGCAAAGGAATCAGCTCAGCCGGCGATTCGATCGAAAGTCGAATCTGCCGGGCCCGCGCAATCTCGAAGGCCGCACGTTCGAATCGCTTCTCGTGTTTGGCAGGGAGGTCTGCGCAGAGCTCCATGAGCGTCGTCCACGATCGCCATCCTTCGTATACCTGCGACGTTTCGCCTATGAGATAGACCTGCCCCTCACCGCCGAAGGCCTCATCCAGGGTCGACAAAAAAGCCCTGATCGTCGCGGTCGTAATCATGCTGTTACCCATCAGTCCTGTTCCTCCACAAGAGGAATAATGGCTTCTTCGGGGCATACGACGGTGCATTCCTCGAAATCGCAACAGGTCTCGTCGATGATATATACAGGTTCTCCCTCAGAGATCGCATCAATCGGACACACATCGAGGCATAGTCCGCATGCCGTGCATTTTTCGTTGATCGAATAGGCCATGAATTCATCACTTGATTTTTTTGAGCTTCTCCAGAGTCTCTTCGTCTATTTTGCCGTCGCCCTCGTTAACCGTGTTATCGCTTCGTTTTCCCGGATATCGTCGCTTGGGGGTCTTGTTGGTATAATCATACACCCAGAAGCAGTACGAATAAGGGTAAATGGTCTGTACGACATGGAAGGGTTCGTATTCGAACAACCTGCGCATCGCCCAGGAGAAGCGGTAGCGTGGGTCTTCCGGCGTGATGATTTCTACCACACAATCGACCTGAAAACTCACAAAAACGGGGGCATTGCCGGTCCAGAGTACCGAAGCTACAGGATTCTCCGTCAGATTCTTGAAGGTGGATCCTTCGAAGATCTCCAGCAAGCCGAGGCGCCGCCAGTCGATGTGCTCCGGATGGGCGTAAAACTCCCGGGCCGTACGAACACGCAGCGCCCGGGTCTCATTCACTGCATGAGGAGGCAGCGCGGCAATTTCTTCAACGGCGTCTTCGACGAGGGTCAGGTAATACTCCATGTGTTCGTCTTTCGGGGTGAATCCGACCCCCTTGTTAGCGAGATTCGGCACCAGTGAATCGCCGGACCACGTCCCCACGACAGGCAGATGCCCGGCATTAAACGCGATGTACTCGTCGTTCTCGATCGCGTCGTAGATGCTGTGTTTGTAGTCGAGCTGCCACCGAATAAACTTCTCGGGGAGTTCTTTGATAGCGAACGACTGGGAGGAACCATTCCGATTCAACCGGGCCGTATCGTTTGAAACCTGTACTTGACGAAGCAGATCTTCTTTTACTACGTTCATTGCCATGTCCCTGGGTTGGTAGGTTAATCATGCTCTGGGCGAGTACTCGTGAGGGGGAGGTTCCGTGGAGGGGGCGATAAAGGCCGGCGCTCGGTTCGAACCGGCCAGCGCCCTGTCCACCATCTCCATGGTGATGTAATTGCTTTGATGTCGGATCGCGAACGTTTCTACTCCTTTTTTGACCTTCTGCCGGATAAAGGCGATCGGTATGCGATCCAGGCGTTGTCTGGCTTCATCGCTCCAGGCCAGAGAAGAAATCTCCAGCGGGGCGCCTGTCGGTTGAAACGTACACGCCGGGTCCTCCTGCAGATAATCGTCATAACTGGCGTAGGCGCGGCACCGGCACCCACCGCATAACTCGTTGAACTCACACGCGCCGCATCGGCCCTTCAGTTGAGAGCGATCCCGAAGGCGGAGAAACACGTCTGACGAATTCCAGATCTGTGTGAAGGAGCGTTCCTGGATCCGGCCGGCCACAAGGGTCATGTACGGGCAGGGCGTTACGTCGCCGTTGGGCATGATCCGGACGTACGAGGTGCCAGCCATGCAGCCCCCGCTCTCCAGGCCGCCCAATCCGGCGGCAAAGGCGATCTGCTTGAATTGGGGGGCGCACTTCGCGCGAACGAGCATCGGCCGGTAGGCCTCTTGCCATTCAACGAGATGGGACAGCGTGTCGTGCGTTTGCTCGGGCGTGAGATCGTTGAGGGCCCGCCCTCGTCCCGTTTGAACCAGGAAGTATACATTAAAAGCCCAGGCTCCTTTCTGCCGGGCAAATTCGATCAGACGGGGCAACTCCTCCCGGTTCATGTCCATAACGGTGGTTTGCACGAGGACTTCGATGCCCTGGTCCCGGCATACTTCCAGTGCACGTACCGCATGGTTCCAGGCATCGGGGCCGCCGCGGAAACGGTCATGTTTTTCAGGATCGATGGAGTCGATGCTTATCCCGACGCCTCGCACACCGCACGCTTTCATCTTCCGGGCGACCCGGTCGGTTACGACCACCCCGTTCGTGCCCATCACGACCCAGAGGCCCAGGCTGGACGCATAGTCCGCGATCGTAAAGATGTCGCGGCGCAAAAGAGGTTCGCCCCCTGTGAGAATGACCATCTCGGCCCCGAGCGCCTTCATCTCGTCGAGGAGGGCCAGACATTCTTCGGTGTTGAGTTCTCGCTCATCTGCTTTTCCCGCCTCCAGGTAGCAGTGGGGACACCGAAGATTGCACTTCCTGGTCAGGTTCCAGGAAACGAGCGAAGGACGATACGTACTGCTCGGGCCGCCGTTCATAGGTTTGTGCCTTTGGGTCATGTTAGAATACTTAAAAAAGGGCTTCCGGATGGGGTTGTGCGTTCGGTGGGTTGGTGCATGCCTGAGGTAGGATTCACAATTCGCTCGGGTAATCCTTGAACTTGCGCCGCACGAGGGAGACGACGCCCAGGGATAACAACAGGGTGATGAGGCTGTAACTCAACATCGGTACAACCGGGGATTCTTGTTCCATCGGTTCCATGTAGAGGGCGTACCAGGATGATAGGCCCCGCTTGTTGCCTCTTTCTTTGTAGAACCCATCCCAGATCGAAAACGCGATGGGGATGAATTGCTCCTCCTCGAAGGAGAGGCCCTCTTCCATCAGGCGCGTTCGCTTGAATATCGCGGTCCATTCCCCCTCGTCGTACTGGGCGTACATCTCCAGTCCCCCGGTTCCGTTCTGTATGTCGGTACTTCCCCGGCCGACGAAGACGTCTGCGGATTGCGTACCCATATCGCCGAACCAGATGTCAACGGGATGGTCGTCGTCGCCAAGCATGAAATAAGGTTTCTCGGTGCCCTCGGGCACCACAGACGGGAAGAGCAGCGCTACAGCATCGGACACGATGAGCGTCGAATCGAGCTCCGCTTCCTCGACGTAGGCGCCGACATCGGCGGTCAGGCTGTTCGAGCCGGAGCGCTGGGCGCTCATGTCATGCCACTTGAGCATCACGGCAATGTCGCTGGCGTTATATACGGCAGCAACTTCGACCGCATTCACGCCTGGGAAAAAGGCCCGTCCCGGTTCGATGACCTGGCCGACGATGGGGAAAAAAGCGAGGTCTGCCCCGGCAAACAACGCGTCCCCCTGCGTGATGTCCAGTTCGCCTTCGATCCCCCGCGCAAAGGCCACTGTGGAATACTCTGGCTCGTCGCGGGAGAGGGAATAGACAAAGTCGACGAGGGCCCACTGGTCTTCGGGGCTATCGAATTCATACGAAGGCATGGGGGACCCATCCAGACCGGTCGTAATCGTCCTCCAGATATCTTCCCGGGTTTGCCCGTTGCGAAACGTCCAGCGTTTGGTGAGGTCAGCCGGTTTGATGTGGATACCCCATTTGTCTTCCAGCGTCGGAGCCGAATCCCCGTTGCCCAGGCCGTTGTAGCCATGGCAATCGAAGCACTGGTTTTCCACGTACACTTCCTGGCCTCGCTCGATCGAATCGTCTGTGAGGTTCGGTGCATCAGGCACCGGGATTTCTTCGACTTCGCCGAACGGGCCGGCAAAATCGTCCGAATACGTTTTCAAATGATACATCAGGTTGGTGACCTGGTCCTCGGACAGATTGGGCCAGGGGGGCATGCCGGTATAGGGCATCCCTTCTCGAATGCTCCGCATGATGTCGGTGTCCGAGGGCAACTCGCCGCTTGCGGTCGACCTGAATTTGTAAGTGCCGGCGGTAAAATCTCGGGGGCGAGGCCGGAAATAGGGGCCGGCTACCCCTTCGCCGTCCCCGGATTCCCCGTGGCAATGGGCGCACTTGTCCAGGTAGAGTTCCTGCCCGGCGTCTCGCTGGGCGTCAGTACCGAGGTCGACGTCCTGCCCGGGGAGAAGTCGCACAGTGAAGACGAAAAGCAGAAATATGATGTAGCCGGTGGTTTTCAATGGATTTCCTCTCGTTCTCTAGGTTCATACCCCGTATACTCGTACAAAAAGAGGATCACGTCCCATATTTCTTCCTCGTCGAGAAATAACTCCCAGGCAGGCATGGCCGAAGCCCAGGGCGTCGACTCTTCGGGCAAACCGGGCGCTCCTTTGGATATTCTCCAGAATAGATAGGACTCCTGGAGCATAGCAATCGTGGTTGGATCCTGGAAATTGGCCGGGATAGGATCCAGTCCGTGCGCGTAGATGCCATTGCCCCGCATATCGTCGCCGTGGCAAAAGACGCAGTTCTCGTGATACACGCGCCGTCCGTTTTCGACGTGTTCTTCGAACTCAGTGGGTTTCGAGGTCTCGAGTTCGCGAAACGGGTTTTCGGCACTGGCGAGCTGGATGGTCGTCCCTTTAAAATTGATCGAAGCGGGAGGGGGAGGGTGAATGGTTCGGCCTGATAAAGGAGGCTGCGGCCTCTCCGTCACGTCGATATACACCTTGAGCGCTACTAAGGAAGGCAATGCAACGAGGACCAGGATCAACGGGACCAGATATTTCCGCTGCACCATGAACCGGACGATCCGGTCTTTAGCCGTCTTGATGTGATCGGTGCTGGAAAAGAGGTAGGCCAGTAAAGCGAGCGTGACGATGGCCATGAACATGTTGATAATCGAGGCCGGGAGCGGGGGGGTGATGCCGTAGCGGAATCCTACATATAAGGCGATCCACCAGGCGGCCAGCCAGCCCAGTATGTTCGTTCGAATGAAATTGAGAGCAACCAGCAGCGCGATCACTCCCAGGATGACAATGACATTCATGATCTATCCCCCATTTAATGTGGCCAGGTAATCGACCAATGTATTGACTTCCTCGGTGGTCATCGAGCTGTAATATCCCTGCAGCGTCGCACTCATGATGCCCGGGGGAAAGCCTTCAGCCACTACGGCATCGGGATCCATAATCGATTCGTACAACTCGGCGGAAGTGAGTCGGCTTCCGACGTCATACAGGCTGGGGCCAATCAGCTGCGTGGGCGAGTCGGCGCTGTGGCAGGTCGCGCACAGATATTTCGCGTAAAGGGCCGGCCCGTCCAGCGGTTCACCCGTCGGGGCTGCTGAGGGAGTGGCCGGCACTGCCGTCTCCGACGAAGCAACCGGGTTTGACCCCGTATATTCGGTGGTGGTCTCCAGGGTGACGGAAGGCGATCCGCCCAGGCTTTGCAAATAAGCGATGACGGCAAGGATTTCGCGATCGTTCAGGCCGATGGGGGGGCGATGAATAGCCGGCATGCCCGCCGCGAATCCCTCTACGATATGAGCATTCGGCTCATACAGGGACTCGGCCAGGTATTCGACGTCGGTGTACCCTGCCCGCACGGTTTCTGCCCGGGACCCGATCCCTGCCAGATCCGGAAAACGCAAAGTGCTCCCGTGCTGACCGATCGTATGGCAACCCAGGCAGGTGCCCTTCCCGGCGACGATTTCTTCACCCACCGCGACCATCTCCTCCATAGACATGTTTTCACCGAACTCTACATCCTCAGGCGGATACGTTTCCTTCTGAGGCACCATCTGGCCTACATAGCTATAAAATGCCGTTATCAGGATAGTGAAAATGAAAATCTTCAGTGCCGTCATGCCAGTACCTCCACAGGGGCATCCTGTTGTTTGGCTTCCCAGGGCTTCTTACCGGATAAACCGGCCAGCCAGAAAATGATAGCGATCAAGGTAAAGAAGATGAGTACGATGATGGATACGACGTTCGAGGCATACCCGAGCGTAGGCGTAAAGGCATCGACGGACGTATCCCGCATGACGCCGTATACGTGCCAGTGCTGGCGCATGCCTGCGCGTACGTATCCCATCAAGCCCATGAGCCAGGCAAAGGTCACCGTGAGGAAGAACAGGGCATACTGCGATCGATTCGGGATTTTGCCCCATTCGATTTTGCCTTTTTCTTCGGCGCCCTTGAACAAGAAGATGTCGATGATCGTGACCGCGATCATGGCAAACAACACCGAAAGGACTTGCGGGACGGATAAGCCGATACGTGTGGTGGCATCCACAAAATAGCCGTACACGCCCAGGAAGACGACGAAAACGACGACCGCCGCGAAGATGGAAAATTGGATGACGTTTCCGGTTTTCGCCCAGGGCACGGTAGCTTCTTTGTTGGCGCGGCGGTACAGCAAAAAGCTGACGTAGGTCGTCAGGATCAACACGTTAACCGCCGTATTCTTGGCAGACATCACCCCGAGCACCCCCAGGATGGGGTGGTGGGATCCGCCCATCTGGCGCGCTTCTTCAACGGAAGCGACCAGGGAGTGCGGCGTGGCCCAGACGATGAAGCAGGCCGTAATCGATATGAGAAGATATTTTATAAACTTTCGATACCGTTCTGCACCCGGTATGCGCTCCATACTGACCCACAGGTAGTAGTTGGCTCCGAGGAACAGATTGCCGATCAACACAGCCTGGATGATGAAAAGCCAGGAAAACGTCCCGCCCATCAAGGTAATCCCCAGGGATTGATCGAAGGCGTAAATTTCCTTGCCGAGCCAGTAACCGGCGAAGGGCAGGGGCAGGAAGGCGCTGATCGCGACGAAATTGCCGACGTACCCCATCCAGTCGTAGTGGGCGCGTTCGGCGTCTGTCTTCGATCCCAGGAATCGGTAGGCCGCATACGCCGCTGCGATCGATCCCCCAAAAGCAACGTTTGCGATGATCCGGTGAATATTGATGGGCATCCAGATAAAATTGTTGATCGCATCCCACTGGTTGACGAGGGCGCCGGCTTCATTAATCCCGGCAGGGGTATTCATGAACGTCAACCAGGCATCTGCAATGAACATGATGGCCGTGCCCACCACATTCAGCATGATCCCGAGAAAGATGTGCACTTTAGGCGGGAATTTCCCCCAACCGTAGTAGTAGCTGTAGAGAAAAACGGCCTCGAAAAAGAACAATAAGACGTATGGCAAAAAGGTCCAGCTGAAGATGGAAGCCAGATAATTGGTCACTTTGGGGTACAAAATAACCAGCAAAAACGTGAGTAAAGCGCCCAGTGCCGCCGTGAAAGAGAAAGAGACGGAGAGGAGTTTGGTGAATTCGTAAGCGAGCTGATCGTATCGTTTGTCGCCGGTTCGATAGCCTATGATTTCGATGATTACGGCAAAGATGGGAACGGCGAGAACAAAGGCGGCAAACATCAGGTGAAGCTGAGCGGCGACCCACATGGCTACCCGGCTTCTAATAAAAGGGAAGGTTCGATATTCGACATCCTGGCTGCCTTCCGGATCAGAGACCGGCGCGTCCTGGAAGGCGCCGGCGATCGCCTGGATGGGGTCTGCCAGCGAAATAAGAAGCGCAATGATGAGGAGGCTAAGTATCCATGGTTTCAGTCGTATCGAGATACTCCTTAGGGGTATGAACATTTTGAACTGCGCCTTTTTCAGATAGGGAAAGTTTCACTTTTTCGATCGAACCTGTTTCGTGATGTTACGCGAACTGTGCCCGGCAAGCTGGTTTAAGCCGCTTTGCAGGGCCTCTGCGCATCCGGCGCATAACATCTGCTATTTATGTGAAATCTGATCGCGCACGTCCTCTCGCCACAGTTTTTTTCGGCTTGAGTTTCGGTATTAATAAATAGTAAAAAACTTTTATTCAGTCAACTATGAGTTTGCGCATAGGATTGATTCAACTTTGGACCTGAACGTTCTGTACGTTGAGATATGATTATTATACAAGGTTATGTTATTGAAATTGCCTGATTTAAGTACCTGTTGATATAAGTCGAGCGAGAGCATTACAGTCCAGGGGAAAGTTCGTAGATCGAGGCGTGGCATCGAAGCACGTTCGTTTTGATGTGCTCGTTCTCGTACGTCGATGCTGGCTCTTTGTGGGGTTTTTTTGCCATAGGCATGTAAGACATCTGCTCACCCGAACATCAGGTGTTTTCTGGCCGGAGATAGACCCCTTACCCCTTATGTTGAGGTAGGAATCGAAGGATAGTACTGCACAATGGAATAAAATGACGCATAAAGGAAAATCATTAATATTGGCTACCCTTGCCGGAATCCAGTTGCGCATTCACTGGACGTTCAGCCTCATTTTGCTCTTCGTATTCGGCGTCTATCTCTTTTCAGGGGGTACGTTCGAGGAAGCGCTCTTCGGCGTAGGCTTGATCCTTTCGGTCTTTTTCTGTGTGGTCTTGCACGAATTCGGTCATGCATTAACCGCTCGCCGGTTTGGTATTCCGACCCGCGATATCACGCTCTACCCCATAGGCGGCGTGGCCCGGTTGCATCACATTCCGGAGGAACCGGAGCAAGAGTTTCTCATCGCTGTGGCCGGCCCGGCTGTGAATGCCGTGATTGCGGCGTTGCTGTATGCCGCCATTACGGTCACCGGCAGTCTCCCAGCGCTGGACGCACTGGTGGAGCCTACGGGGTATTTCTGGGCCCGGCTGATGTGGTTCAACGTAGCCCTGGTGGCATTTAACCTCCTGCCGGCGTTCCCCATGGATGGCGGGCGGGTGCTCCGCGCGGTGCTCGCTACGCGCATGGAGTATATGAGAGCTACCCTGATAGCTGCCAGGACTGGCCAGGGAATGGCTTTTCTGTTCGGGTTGTTCGGATTTATCGTGTTCAGCCCCATTCTCATGTTCATCGCGCTCTTCGTGTACCTGGGCGCTTCGCAGGAAGCGCGCATGACGATGATGCGGGTGGTTCTGGAGGGGGTGCCGGTTCGCAGCGCCATGATAACGCATTTCGAAAGCCTGGATCCGGAAGACACCCTGGACGATGCCGTGCAGAAACTCCTGGCCGGTATGAGCGACTCGTTCCCCGTGATCCAACACGATCAGATGGTCGGGATATTGGAGCGCAAACCCATGATGAAGGTCTTGCTGCAAGAAGGAGGCGATGCCCGCGTCCGAAAAGCCATGCAGACGCAGTGCGCTGGTCTACACGTCGAGGCATCCGATATGCTCCGAGACGTGCTCATGCGCATGCACGAAGCCGGCTGCTCTATGGTGCCTGTCGTGCAATCGGGCCGGCTCGTCGGCCTGTTGACGACCGGGCACATAACGAAATATGTCGAAATACAATCGGCCCTGAGGCAGGCGAACCCGAAGCGAGAAAGCCGGATGCTGGTGCTGGAATCGTCTGAGAGCGGCGGTGGTGGATGAACCGCTACGACCGATCGTTGCAGCGGAGCCGGAGAATCCCGTCCGGCGATTAACGGGCTTATCTCAACACGAAGCCGGAAGGGAACGGCTTATCGAAAACATGGGGCGCTCATCGCGAAAAAGGAAAGGCGCCGAGTATGCGATAGGTAGTGTCCCCTCGGTGGACGGATTCGAACAATGTGATGGAAGTCACCTCCGTCTGCACCGAAAGCTGCCGTTCGATCGGATGGGCCTTTAAGGATTTCCAGTGCTCCTTCCTGAATCGAGCGATAGTGATGTGGGGACGGAAGTCGCGCCGGTCCTCGACCTGAAACGCATCTGCCAGGGCGTCGCGCAATTTGCGCAGCTCCTCGACCGGCTCACACTCGATCCAGGCCAGACGGGGGCGTTGCCGGGTAGGCCCGTACGCGAGGCGCCTGAGCGCAAGCGGGAACGGCTTCGTTTGCCTGGCCACGGCGGCCAGGCGCTCCTCGACGGGTTCGAGATCTTGCACATTCCAGGGAGGAACGAGTGTGATGTGCATATCCTGAGGTTGAACGCGCCGGCCGGGCAGGTCGGGCAGCCAGGCCTGGAGGCCGGCGCACTGCCGCGCCGTATCCTCGTCCAGATCGATCCCGACAAACACACGCATTTATTTTTGTCTCCTGCCGTGTCAGGTTAGACGGTCTATTCCTGTATAAGAGATTAGGGCGTGTTGACATTCATCCTTGCGTCGAAGCGTGAATGAGGCGTACGGACGTACGCCGCAGTGAGCCATGAGGCGCGCAACGATCAGGTACGGAATTTATCAACGGCCTTCTAGGAAGACCTGATTTACACACATTACTTACAGGTGTCACGCATCTGTGCGCCATCGTTCAGCCACAACGACTTTGAAATGGCTAGACGGAAACCGACTGCAACGCACTACTTCAAAGCCGGCACAACGAGTTGCTGTGGACAACCTGCGTGACACGACTTACTAACATGCAGGAATCACGTTATGAAATCAATAATTGGTATTTTACTCTTAACCACGTTCTGGTTGGGACAGGGTGTTTATGCACAATCCCTCGAATCAGGACCGGTGGTCGACGAGTTGAGCGAGGCGCCGTTACGCGGGCTCAATAGCGTCCAGGTTCAGGAGGACACAGAGCCTGTTAAACGACTCAAGGCCCTGTATGCCTCTGACCCGGATTTTCAGAATAAGGTCGACCTGGCTTTTGCCAACGTACAGGACCTCCCAGATGGCCGGCTCAACCCCTGGCGCGGGAAGGATGTAGAGGACCTCTACGTCTTCTTCAACGAGTGGTTCTATTTTCTGCCGAACACGGAGGACGGCCTGGACCGCATCATGCAGTTCGCCATGTTGTACTACCGCAATCCATATGGACTCCGCGTAGTGCGCGAAGAACCTGGCCTGAGCTGGACGAAGTATTTTGTCGAAGAACGCGGCAGATACATGGATAGCGCGCAGTCATTAGCCCAACTCGAGGTATGGTTGGAGGATCCGGCGACGCGCATGGACGAGTTCATCGTGCCCGAAGGAGGTTTTACTTCCTTTAATGCGTTTTTTGCGCGCGAGATCAAACCGGGCGCCAGACCGGTGGCTGGTGTTACGGACAACTCGGTCGTCGTATCTCCGTCCGACTGCGTGCTCAACATGATCGACAACGAGATCACCGCCGGCACACAGATCCCCCTGAAAGGCAGGATGTCGCTGAGTATCGAACAATTGTTGGATGGCTCGCCCTATGCGAAGCAGTTCCTGGGGGGTACGGCCATGGCCTGTTTTCTCATGCCGGATTCGTACCACTATTACCACGCTCCGGTGTCGGGAACCCTCGTCGAATCCAAACAGGACGTCGAAGGGGTCTATTTCGGCATGGACGACCTTCCGGCGATGGCCAACGGAGGGAACGTGGGGTTCGGCCAGGACTTCAGCGTGTTCGAGCTGTTTCGTCACGGTTATTTCGTCATAGAAACGACGCAATTCGGGTATGTCGCAGTGATCTCGGTAGGGCTCAACACCATAGGGTCGGTCGTATTTGAAGACAGGTTCAAGGAGGTAGACGAGAGTTGTGCAGTCCAGTTGCACAAAGGCGAGAAGCTGGGGCATTTCAGGTATGGCGGGTCGCTGGTCATGATGATCTTCGAGCCGGGCCGGCTGGAGTCCGTGAAAACCCGCCAGGGGCAGCAGATAGGCGTCCTGCATTGATGGCTTACCGCAGCTCAAGGGTTTCGTCGATGCCGGAGTACTCGCATTGACGGGTCACAGTCTCAGCAATCGAATTCTTGAACTTGATGTCGAAGTGAAGGGATTGCTGGGGCGTTCCCTTGAGTTCCGTCAAGGTGATCTTCAGAACCCCCCCCGGGTTCAGCGTGTTTGCAGGATCCGTGCTTACCCTGAACGCCCCACGCGGTATGACTTGCAGCTCTCTGGCCTGGCCTCCTTTGTTTACGAACAAGAATACCAGCGTGTTGTCGTCTTGCCCGGCTTTCAAGAACCGGATCTGGGGTTCGGAAAGCGACCGGCTGTAGTGATGCGGACCTGATCGATGGGTTGCGTACCGGGACAACAGTTCCTGGGTCCGCTCCTCGGCCGTTTTATCGGTCATCGTTAGGAGGCCCTTGATGCCGGGCCACACCACTTGAGCGAAATAGATGAGAAACAGGGCGGAGCCGACTAACAGCAGCACGTCGACCATCCAGTGCGATTGCCCCAGTCCCGGTATGTTGAAGGGAAACATGGCTCGTTCTTCGCGTAAGTGATACCTGCAGTACCCTACGCCAAAATAGGGAAAAAGAACCACTAAAAGGCCGTTGGTGCGTTCATACGATCAAACGGCGGATCTTCGGAGCGAATGAGCGACTAATTTTGACGAGGGTGCCGTTGAGCAGGGTGGCCTTATAACCACCATCACCATCACTCTGGATATGCCGTATGGCCGATATAGCGAGGATGGAGGAGCGATGCACCCGTGCGAAGCGCGCCGGATCGAGCCGTTTTTCAAGCAGGCTCAGCCCCTGGCCGCATAGATAAGACTGCTCATCGGTATGAATCCGCGCGTAATCTCCGGCCGCTTCAATCCACAAGATGTCTTCTTCGCGAACCGGGACAATCCGGTTTCGGACACGGACGAGCAGTTGGCCTTTCAGTGGGGAGTGGGCCTTAAAGGCGTCTAGCAGAGCAGATAGGTCATTTTCAGCGTAGTCTTTTTTCTGGAGTCGTTCTATTGCGCGTGAGACGGCCTTGTCGAACCGGCCCAGGTCGTACGGTTTCAGCAAATAATCGACGGCTCCGGTCTCGAAGGCATCGATAGCGTATGAATCGTATGCAGTCGAAAACACGATGAAGGGCTGGTGCTCGATCATTTCGAGCACCTCGAAGCCACTCAGCCCCGGCATCTGGATATCCAGAAAAATCAGATCGGGAAGATGGGTGTGGATGTCGGCGACGGCCTGCCGGCCGTTCGAACTCATGCCAACGACCTCGATTTCGGGGTATTGGCTCAAGTATTCGGCGACCATCTTTCTCGCCAGGGGTTCATCGTCGATGATCAGGGTACGAAAGGCCATAATCGAACAGGAGAAAGGTGATCAGCAGGGAATACGAAATGCAGCCGAGAACCCGTGTGGGGAGAGCGGTTGTGTTTCGAAGAAAACCCGGGAGCCGTAGTGTTTTTCCAGTCGGGCTCTGGTATTGGCGAGGCCGATTCCGTTCTTCGATGTTGTCTCCAGGTCTTGGGGAGCACCTATGCCGTTGTCTTCGACGGCAATGTCGATGACATCTACGTTGCGACGTATGGTGATCCGGAGGGCCCCTCCCGATTCCCGGGGGGCGATCCCATGTTTTATCGCGTTCTCGACGAGCGGCTGGATAACGATGGGCGGCAGCAGCTCATCCATTACGTCCCGGTCAATGTCCCACTCAACCGTCATCCGATCCGACATCCGCTGACATTCAATGGACAGGTACGCTTTCGTGAACTCGATTTCTTCGCGCAGTGTCACCAGATCTCGCTTCGATGAGTCGATGGCGTATCGCATCATCTCCGCAAGGCGGCTGATCATGTTCCGGGTTGCTTCAGGGTTATCGCCGGCGAGTGCACTGATGCTGTTCAGCGTATTGAACAGGAAATGCGGGTTTATCTGCGCCCTGAGGGCCGACAGCTCGCTTTGATGGGCCAGAAGCTGGAGCTCAGCGGCTCTTCGCTGTTGATGTCCCAACCGGGCTATTGCGCGTACCGCGTGCAGCACAGAAAAATGAACGATGTAGAGCGTGATGTTCGTCCCGATGATGAAGGGATACACGGATTCGACGTGGGCGGCTACCTCAGGATGAGGTACGAACCAGTAACAATAGAGCAGAAAGCCTTCTACCCCCAGCCAGCCGAACAGGGGGGCATACGCGAGATGCAACGCAACGCGAAGCCACCAGCGGCTCTGGTGCAACGCCCGAAAAATGTACCACCAGGCAGGCAGAGTCAAGATGAGCAGCATCGCATTTCCGATGATTTGCCCCACGAATACACCCCAAAACTGCACGTCGTTTGCCGCTACGATAGACAGGGAGTACAGGAAGGTGTATATGCCCCAACAGACCACCGCTAATGCGACGCCTGTCGGGGTTATACGAGGTTTTGCTAACTGTTCGAGTCCGTTCATCAGTTGGCCGTCAGTTGAGGCATCAACACGTAATTCACCCATCCGTGGTCGGGATCGATGTCCAACGCGTTATCCAGCGCCGCTTTTGCCTCCGTATTGCGCCCGAATTCCATCTGTATCAGGCCGATCCAGGCGTACGCGTCGGCATGCCCCCAGGAGGGGAGGAGCGGGTCGGTCTCTGGCCGCTCTTCGAACAACTGTGTCGCCCGATGAAATCCTGCGAGCGCCTGCTCTTTATCCCCGCCGAACATGGCCGGTTTGTTGTAGTCGCTGATCGATACAAGGAGTTGTATGCGGGGATTGTCGGGATCGGCTTTCCGGGCCGAAGCGAACAACTGGTTCGAGCGAGGTCCCAGCACCATGGCTTGCGCCGGTCTTATGCCGGCTTTCCATCCCGTCAGACTGCCCAGCAGCGCCTGACCCTCAGCGTTGCCTTCGTCGTGTTCAAGCATCTTTTCAAGAAAGTGTATGCCCTTGTTGACATGATCTACGACTTGATCGGTGCTCTGGTTCAGAGAGGCCAGGCGATATTCAGCAAACCCGAGGTAGTACAGGGCATGCGGCGCATGTTCTTCGTCGCTGCGGGCACGCTGAAAAAGGGCCTGAGCCTGTTTTATGCGATCCATATCGTTCGTATTGTATCCCTCGGTTATCAACGCCTTCCCTTCGAGGATGAGAGACGCAGCGTCTTGAGCGAGGACGCGAGATACAGCAAGGGGAAGTAAGATGAGTAGGGTGAGTAGTATACCGGTTTTCATAGTAGCAAGTGTTTTATTAGATGGAACGAGGTCCCTGGTGCAGGTAGGGGATTCGGCGATCCTTGTCTCCCGGCGTGCACTAACGGGGTAAGCGATTGAGATTTAGGGATACTCCGAAGTAGATCGACCGGCGGTAGTTCGTCTGCCGCGCAGAGCGGTCTCTATAGTCGGGGGAGTAGTTATAGCCGAGCACGTTGGCCCGGTTGAGTACATTGCTGACGGCGAAGTAAAACGTGGCGCTGCTGTTCTGACCGAACGGCAGGTAATAGCTCAGGTTGGCGTCCAGTCGCTGGAAGGCGGGCAATCGTTCTGAACCCACCGGCCCTTCGAGGGGAAGGTAGTACCCCTGCTCTTCGACGAGCGAGGCCCCGACGATGGGGGTGATGGGCCGGCCGGTAGCGTACCGGAAGGTGAAGCCCGTGCTCCAGAATCCTACCACGCGGGCCTTGGCTACAAGGGTGAGGTTGTGCGAGATGTCGAAGGGCGAGGGGCCCTCTTCGAAAACGGCTCCCGACACCGCATGGCGAAGCTGAGTCCGTTCCGAAGTGAGGTAGCTGTATGAGATCCACCCGTTGATGCGCGTCTGCAAAAAGCCGCCATACTTGAGAAAGGCATCCAGCCCCTTCGCGCGTCCCTTACCCGCATTGACGTATTCGTTGGTGTCGTTCTCCAATACGAGATCGTCGTAGGGCTTCAAGTACCCTTCGAGGCGCAAGAGCAAGGCGTTTCGGTTGTAGTGAATGCCTGCGACGATATGTTGAGCACGTTGAGGCGTCAACGAGGCAGCTACGGACGCATTATACTGGTAGGGACGTGCGTACTGGTGATACAGGCCCCAGGCAACCCGCAGGTTGAGGGAGCGGTGGATAGCATAACGCAACGATACTCTCGGGTCGGCAGACCATTGCTCGTTGAGCGACCATTTGTCGACACGCAGGCCCATTCGGGCAGCGATACGGCGCGTCCATTTCCACTCGACTTCCCCATACGAACCGAAGCGCGTGCCGGGATCGCTCGATTCCAACGGGTAGGAGGCTGCATTCGGATCCAGGATGTCGTCTCTGGCAGGCAATGTACCCTTGAAGCCGTTGTTCAACCGCTCCACTTCAGCACCCGTGAAGAACCGAAACCGTTCGTTTTCTTCCGGCTCGCGTTCCAGATCGAGCCGGAGTTTGCTGGACGAATCCTTGAGTTCTGCGTCGAGCACCCCCATGGTTCTGTTTGAGCGGTATGCACCGGTCGATGCGCTGAGTTGAATCAGCCAGTTGCCGTAGACATCAGTCCACTGAAGGTTATGCAGCCGGCTGACCGAGTCGCTCTCGTACACGGCGTCGAACGAGGGCTCATCGACGCGGACGCCCAGGCGATCGGAAGTCGAGAAATTGAACCATTTGATCTGTCCGGAGGAGGAGTAGGCATAAATAGCGCTCAGGTTACCGTCCCATCCTTCGGGCGTTTTTACAAACGCGTCGTCGATGCGGTTGATCTCCATCAACAGGCCTGTGAAGCTGCGGTTGCCAGAAAATCGAACGCCGAGTTTGCCGGGAATCAAGGGCAGAGCAAAACCGGCGGAGGCTGCTGCGAGCCCGAGGTTGAGGTTGTAGCTTTCGGTGGAGGGCAGATCCTGGCTTTCCATAGCGAGCACTCCAGAGAGCGCATTTCCGTATTTTGCAGAGAAGCCGCCCGCCGAGAAGTAGGTGCCGTCGACCAGGAAGGGCGGAATGGTGCCGAATACGCCGCCCGTAGGGGATTCATACTTGTAGGGGTGAGTAACGGTAGCCTGGTCGAGAAAGAGGACCGTCTCATTGACGTCGCCACCCCGAACGAAGAGGCCGGCGCCTTCATCTACCATTGCCGTCCCCGGAAAAGTTTTGATGGCCAGCAGGATGTCTGCCGCAGCGCCGGCAGTCGTCACTACTTCCAGCGGTTGAAGGGTGGCGGTTTCTTCTGTTCCTGTGGCGTAGGCGAGGGCTGTAACGACGGCCTCCTCCATGTTGATGAGGGTCTCTCGGAGAACAAAGTTGGTCTCGATAGATCCCCCGGGCGCGGCCTGAATCGTTTTCCGGACGGGCTCGTAGCCGATCATCGACACCACGAGGATCATGGGACCGGTTCGGCGCGTGGTGAAGGAATAGGCGCCCTCCGAGTTGGTAGCTGCTCCCTCGACCGTGCCTTCGACGACGACGTTGACGTAGGGTAGGGCGCTGCCGGATCCTTCGTGTACCGTGCCGTAAATGTGAGTGGGATCGGGTTGCGCATACGCTGCAACCGTGCAGACGAGAAAAGAAAAGAAAAGAAACAGGCGCTTCGGGCAAGCTCGCATAACAAGGACTTCGCGTTCGTGTGAAGAGGGCTTGTTATGGAGTACGTGGAGGGCTGGAAAATAGAAACACGGTATTCTATGAACTGCGGGAGGAGTCGGTGAGTACCGGAGGGCATCGGGTGCCGCGCTGTTTGCGGCCTCGGTGCGGGGACGACCGTTTACTTCATTTCTTGCAAATAGGTGTACACCTTTTCCCCGAGCGACCTGCCCACCGCCTCTTGCAAGTCCTCCACCGACGCCTCCTTCACGCGCTTGACGGAGCCAAACGAGCCAAGCAGCTTCTTCGCCGTCTTTTCCCCGACGCCGGGGATGTCGTGCAGGGCCGAGTGGAGCGTCTTCTTCTGGCGTTGCTTTCGCTGGAACGTCACGGCAAACCGGTGCGCTTCGTTACGCACTCGCTGCAGCAGCTGCAGCGAGGCGCTCGTCTTGGCGATGTGCACGCTGTCGGTGTCGCCGGGGAAGAAGACCTCCTCCAGCCGCTTGGCGAGGCCGACCACAGGAAAGGGTCCGTAGGCGTCGACCGACCTCAGCGCAGCGACGGCGCTGGAAAGCTGTCCTTTGCCGCCGTCGATCACGACGAGGTCCGGCCAGGGGCCGTTTTCGGATAACACGCGCTTGTACCGCCGGCTCACCGCTTCGCGCATCGATTCGAAGTCGTCGGGTTTACCCTCGACGTTCCGGATCTTGTACGTGCGGTATTCGCTTTTCTTCGGCCGGCCATCCTCGAACACGACGCACGACGCCACGGTGCCCGTCCCCCCGAGGTGCGAGATGTCGAAACACTCGATCCGGCGCGGCAGCGTGCCGAGCGACAGGTCGGCTTTGAGCGCCTTCACGGCGTGCGGGATGCGCCCTTCCTCCTGCTTCTCCTTCTGCAGCCGGTATTCGTCGAGGAGAAGGGTGGCGTTGGCCTGCACCATGCGGACGAGGCCGGCCTTGTCGCCCCGTTCGGGCACTTTCAGAGACACCTTCTTGTTGCGCCGCTCGCACAACAACTCCTCGATCGGCTCGGGCTCTGCGGGCATTTCCGACAGATACACTTCTTCAGGGAAGAAGTGGGCCTCGGTATAATAATGCTCGACGAACGACTGCATCAGCTGAGACTCGGTGAGGCCTTCGACGGGGCGCAGGTACTTGTGCTGGCGGCCGATCACTTTGCCCTCCCGCATCTTGAACAGCACCCCGCAGCCAGAGTTGATCTCCCGGTTGATCGCCAGAGCGAAGACGTCGCGGTCGACGGCGTCCTGGCTGACGATCCGCTGCTTCGCCGAGTATTTCTTGAGCGCCCGCACCTGATCGCGCAACGTGGCCGCTTCCTCGAACTTCATCTCGACAGAGAGCCGCTTCATCTCCTCGTCGAGCACGTCGATCAACTCCCGTGTATGCCCGTTGAGCAGTTTCTCGACCTGACGGATCGTATGCATGTAAGCTTCTTCGGACTGATATCCCACGCACGGGCCGGCGCACTTGTTGATGTGGTATTCCAGGCACACCTGGTATTTGCCGGCTTCGATTGGTTTGGGAGACAGGTTCAGGCTGCACGTCCGGATCTTGAAGATGGTTCGGATGGTGTGCAGAACCTGCTTCATGTTCTTGACGTCCGTGTAGGGGCCGAAGTATTTCGACCCGTCGCGTTTGACGCGCCGTGTCGGGAAGATGCGCGGGAAACGCTCGTTCTTGATGCAGATGTACGGATACGTCTTGTCATCGCGAAGGTTGACGTTGTAACGCGGCTTGAGCTTCTTGATCAGGTTGTTTTCGAGAATCAGCGCCTCCGCCTCGGTACCAGTGACGATGACCTCGACGTCCCGGATCTTGCCGACCATGATCGCGAGCCGGCCGTCCCGGGGGCGGCTCTCCTGGAAATAGGAACGGACGCGCGAGCGCAGGTTCTTCGCCTTGCCAACGTACAGGACGCGCCCGTCTTTGTCCTTGTGCTGGTACACACCGGGCTGTGCAGGGAGGTTGGCGAGTTTGTCTTCGAGGAGGCTGGCAGGCGATACGGACACGTTCAACAGAGTACGTCGACACAAGATGAAAGACTCCTCTTGCAACCGTTATGGGGTCAGAAGGTTGCGGGCCCGCTATAAAGGGAGGAGCATATCCGCTACATATCGAGGCGGCCGTTGCTCGTCATGGTGAATGAGGTGGAAGCTTTCATGGATTTCACCCGTGATCGTGAAAGACCTGTACGTCAGCGTATCCGGAGATACGTCTACCACCTGGAACAGCGGATCTGTATCGGCGCGTGCGACGTGGGTTCGCCCCCGTGCGTATACTGTATTGTTTCCGCGGAGAACCAGGGGCACCTGATGCGCTTCGATGACAGCATCCCATGGGGCCGTGTCTTCGCGCTCGTAAACGATGAGGATAGACCATCGATGCGGGTTCGAACGGAGGGCGTCGTCGAGCCAGTCGGCCTGCTCGTCGACGAGTCGATTGGAGTCCATGGCGATGAAGCGCGCCCCCTGATAGTCTACGTAATAGGTGGTTTCTTCCAGCCCGGCGATTCCATTCCGGGGCAGCGTAAATTGATGCCGCCACTGTCGCGACAGTCTGGCCGGTTCCGCAACCCCGCTCGTCGGCCCGTATTCGTTGCGTCCGGGTACGGGCAGGGCGGGCAGCGTGCCGTGGATCCATCCGCCGGCTTCGAACCAGCCTTTCCAGTTTGCGTCGTTGTGGGCGTTGCGGACGAGGTTGCCAGCGTGTACGACGAAGCGGGCCTCGGGGGCCTGCCGGTAGGCTGAGCGGAGGGCCAGGGCATCCAGGTTCAGACGTTCGTACCCGGATTGGCCGATGTAGATAAACGAAAAGGGTTCCGGAGAGGGCGAAGCCGTCTCTGCGTGAAACCAATCGCTCCACATCAGGCCGTCGCCGACGCGGTACGCGTACATCGTGGCCGGCTCCAGCTCTGAGAAGGTGACTGCGTGATAATGGACGCGCACCGGTGTTGTATCGTCGCCGCTGATGTGGAGGGAGTCTGTTATTGCACTGAAAGAGACAGGCTCCCCGCGGCTCTCTGAAGGAGGCGAGGCTGGTACGATCTCTGCGACGCCCTGGCGCACTGATGCGTCCGTGCGCCACGCGACGCTCAGCGTCGTCGTCGGGTCCTCGCTCCAGGTTAACGCAATCCGATCCGGTTGTCCCTCAGGGGCGGCTCGGGACGAATGTGGAAGGGGGAGCGGGCGGGCATTCGCTTCGGCATGCGCCTCGCCGGCTAACTCGTTATTAGCAATGATCTGCAGCGCAAAACCGAGAAGGCTGAGAGAGAGGACAAAGATGAGAAGGATGTACAGTCGAATCATGATAGGTCAAAAGTGAGAGCTGGATGCTGGTTGCTGGATCGCGGATTGGTCTTCTGATGAGCTGAGCATATCTTCCTATACCCCTACCGCTATGCGAATAGCGAATGGCGGACCCGACACACCGGTCAGTCCTGTTTTCCGAAGTGCTGCTGGAGCAACGGGACCAGCAGGTCGAGGTCGACTTGCTGCAGGGCGTGCCTTCGGCCTGGCAGAATGGCCAGGGTGTTGTCGCTCAAGTGTTCGGCCAGATACAAGGCTGCCCGGATCGGGAATAGATCGTCTTTATCCACCGATGTAATCAAAGTGCGGACCGGGGTGTTCAACACCGATCTGTAGCGCTCCCAGTTGTCAGGCAGAGCACGCGTATATTCTCGCATGCGGTCGAATATAGCCGCCCAGCGATCTTTTCCGTGCATCTCTTCAAGAGATTGAACCTGGGAGGCGCTTTTACGCCGTGTAGCTGCCGGGTCGAGCCGTTCTAACATCTTCTCGGCCAGCGCCTGATCCCAGGCGAGGTTCACGCCGTGTATAGCCAGGCGGCGGACTCGCGCGGGATACTGTTCGGCGAAGCGCAACGCGATGAAGCCGCCCAGGGAAAAGCCAAATAGAAAAGCTTCTGGAACAGCTAGATAATCGAAAACGGCGCGGACATTGTCCAAGAAAAAATCGGAGCTAAACGGAAAATTCGCATAGTCGTCGGACTGGCCGTGCCCTCCGAAGTCGAGCGCCGTCACGCGGTACGTCGCGCTGAGTCTTCGAGCGAGGGGATCCGTTTCCATGCGGGTGCAGCCGGCCGCTCCATGGAGGAGTACGACCGGGGGACGATCCGCGGGCCCGTAGGTAAACAGGGCCAGCTCCTCACTTCGAAAGGGGATCCGGATCTCCTCGACGTACTCCGGCTGCGATTGGCAAAACTCGATCAGGATCCCGTGCGTGTCTTTCGGATGCAGGAAAAAGATCAGCTTGCGGTCTGCACCGGGCTGCGGGCCTTCACCGAGCGGCCGGTACCCTCGTTCTGCGGCGCGTGCCCATTGGGTGTGGATATCTTCGACCTCGAACGCGAGGTGGTGAATCCCTTCTTTGTGCTTCTCCAGATACCGGGCAATCGGGGATTCCGGCTCAATCGATTCGAGCAGTTCGAGCTTCGCCGATCCGGCGTCAATGAAATGCGTGCGAACCCCCTGCGTTGGCACGTCTTCCGTTTTGTAAGAAGTGCTCCCCAACAGATCGGATAACATACGTTCGACGGCTTCGGCTTTGTGTACGGCAATGCCGATGTGTTCGAGTCTGATCATGCGATAATGTACAAAGTGCCAGGTACATAGTGCCAGGTACAAGGTACATAGTACGAAGTGCCGGGTACATAGCAGGTTGACGTTATGAAGTGCGGTCGATATGAAGTGCGGTCGAT
>CAZGHT010000030.1:0-23010 GCA_964525535.1 uncultured Rhodothermaceae bacterium | reverse complement strand
CTCTTCACCGCGCACGCTGCACTTTGTACTTCGTACTTCGTACCTTGTACCTCGTACTAACAAATGCCGCGAATGGCCCGGGACGACGACACAAAGGCTGAACCCGACATCGACAATTTTGCGGGATGGAATTGCCTGCTCACCATTCTTGGGATAAACTTGCTGATGTTTATCCTGGCCACCTTCGTATCACGCTGCGGGTAGTGGTGTGTACTACTCGCGTATACAGCGCAGGAGAACATGACGAAGCTCACTGGTTTTACATTGTCCGTTTTTGGCCGCTCCGATCGGCTGCCTATTGTATAAACGACCCATGAAGCGATCGATGATCAAAAAACGAAGCACGAGGCGCCGCTTTTTGCAGGCCTCCGGGCTGGCTGCTGCCTCCGCGTTCGTCGCTCCGGCGTGTCAGGTATCAGAAGCGCCGGATCCCCTCCTGGACGCGCCGGCGTCTTTCTTCAAAGAAACCGCGCCTTTTATCCGGCATGGCGAAACCAACCTGGAAGCCAAACTCGATCGGTTGGGGGGATTCATCACACCCAACGACTTGTTTTTCGTGCGCAACAACTCGCGCAGCATCGACGTCGACGCCGAGACGTACGTCTTACAGGTCACCGGCGATGCCATCGACAGGCCTCTGACGTTGTCGTACGACGACCTGCGCAATCTTCCGAGTCGATCCGTGTATGCCTACATCGAGTGTGGAGGCAACCAGCGGTCGTTTTTTGCGAGTGCGATGGGGCGCCCCGCGCGCGGCACCCAGTGGGGGCGCGGGGGCGTGGGGATGGCCCTCTGGACGGGGGTGCCCCTGCGAATCGTACTCGAGCGCGCCGGCATTCGGGAAGAAGCGGTGGATGTCCAGCTGATCGGGCTCGACGAGGAGTCTCCGGAGGGCGGATTCCGCCGGCCCGTCTCCCTGGCCAAGGCGATGGACGAGGATACGATCCTGGCGTACCTGATGAACGGTGAGCCGCTGCCCCGGGATCACGGCTACCCCGTCCGTGCCGTCGTGCCCGGCTGGGTTGGCAGTACGAGCATCAAGTGGCTGGGGCACATCGAGGCATCCACGACGAAAGTCTGGTCCCGCAACAATACGTCCTCCTACGTGCTGATCGGAGAGGCCTATCCCCCAGAAGGAGAAGCGAGCGGCCAGGTGGCCACGTTGCAGTCGATCAAAAGTACGCTGATGCTGCCCTGGCCGGCGCAACGTGCTCCCGGCCGCAGGATGATCCGGGGTTATGCCTACTCGCCCCACGCTCCTATCGCCCGGGTCGTCTGGAGCAGCGATGGAGGGGGGCAATGGGACGAGGCCCGTTTCATCGACCCGCCGATCCGTTATGCGTGGCGCCGCTTCGAATTCGAATGGGATCCGCCACCGGGCGAACATACGCTCATCACGAGGGCCACCGACGAAGCCGGACATACACAACCGGACGAAATCCCGTACAACGAAAAAGGGTATCTCTACAACGCGCCGCTTCAGCATCCCGTGCAAATCGCTTGAGAGTTCGGTGAACCCCGAACGTTAATCTCTTACGCGGCTGAAGCGCAGGGCTTTGAGCAGCCACGCCGGCACGGGTTTCTCGGGGGGGCGTTTGTGGAGGTTCAGATACCAGCCCCAACTTTTGAGAAGGGCCATGCGGTGGGCTTCGACGAACTCGATGAGGGTGCCGTCGGGGTCCTCGATATAGCTGAAGCGGCCGCTGGCCTCGCCCATGTTGAAGCTGTTCATGCTGTCGACCGTGAACGGGAATCCGGCCTCCTTGCAGGCCCGTTCCAGATCGTCCATGCCGCGTACGTCGAAGCAGAGGTGGATGAAGCCGAGGTCGCCCCAGTAGCGGTCTTGAAAGATATGTTTCGGCACGCGGTCGTAGACCTTGATCAATTCGATCTCGCTGGGGCCGAGCAGTTCACTGAATGCTCCCCGGCGGGGATTCGAGTGCGTCAGGAGGACGCGGCGCACTTTCGGATCCTCGCCCTGCGTCAGACCTCCGAAATCGTCGAACACGTCGGATTGGTCGTAGAGCACCTGGTCATAGCCGAGCAGGTCTGTATACAGGGTTCGCGATTTTTCGATGTCTGAGACCCCGATCATACATCCAACGGGGCCGCCGGTGAGGTGTCTGGTCTGGCTGAACCACGAGGCACCCTCCACGATCTCGAAGACCAGGCCGTAGGGATCTTTCACGAAGAAGTGCGGCCGGCCGGCCGGATCGCATTTGGGCTCACCGAGGAGGTTCAATTGTTCGGCTCGATACCACGCGTACGTGGCATGGACGTCTTTCGACTTGACGCGGGTTGTAAACAGCCCGTAATCGCCGAGTTGCACCTCGGACGGCGGCGGGGCTGTCTCACGACTGGTGTACTGCCAGATCTCCATGCCAGCGCCGCCGCCCAGGTTCAGCGCCATCACGGCCGTCCGGGACTGCACCTGTCCGCCGGTATACGACGTCATCAAGGGCGCCTCGGCGGCATCCTGAAAAACGGGCACATCCATGCCGAAGTACTTCCGATACCAGCTCCAGGCTTCTTGAACGTCTGGTATCCCGATGCCGATTTGTTGAATACCGCTTATGATAAAGCTCATTATACAGGGCTGCGCGAGCCAGGTGGGGATGCATACAGGAAAAGCCCGACAGGTGGGATTCGGCGCCCGATTTCCAGGGATCGGAGGCGGAACGGACCAGTCCCGGGCTGTTAATCCAGTATAAGATTATCGCTGAAGAACATCTCGAATCTACCGCAAAAAAACGAGACGTTCGTCGGTTTTTGTGTTTTAGTGGTATTACGCGAATTGTGCACAGCAGGCGGGTACATGTGGCTTTGTATACCTGCAAAGCCGCTCTGGCAGGACCTGTACACACCCGGCGCGTAACATCCGTAGTTTTTTATTGCGTGGGCTGGATGAGGTCTCCCGGAACAGATCGTACCCGTTCACCAGCGGTATCGATGTTCAGGTCCTCGCGCAGGCGTTTGAAGGCGTCCAGGGTCGTATCGACGTCCTCGTCGGTGTGGGAGGCCGACGAGGTCAGCCGGAAGAGCACCACCCCGCGGGGTACGACCGGGTACGTGACCGCGGAGACGAAGATGCCGTATTCGGACCGCAGCAGGCGCATGGCGCGGGTCGCCGTTTCCTCGTCGCCGGCAGGGACGTAGACCGGCGTGATCGGCGACTCTGTATTGCCCAGGTTGAAGCCGAGTTCCCGCAGGCCAGATTGCAGCCGGTGCGCGATGTGCCACATCTGCTTGCGTTCGGCGTCTCCGTTCTCGACGAAGTCGAGCGTCTTCAACAGCGATTGCACGTACGCCAGGGGCAGGCTCTTGGCGAAGATGTGGGGCCGCGCGTTGTATCGGATGTAGTCGATGACACGTTCCTCGCCGGAGGTGACGCCCCCGATGGCGGCGAACGACTTGGCGAAGGTGCCGAAGTACAGGTCGATCTGGTCCTGCACGCCGTAGTGTTCACCCGCGCCGGCGCCGGTCGGCCCCATGACGCCGAAACCGTGGGCGTCGTCGACGAAGAGGCGAGCGCCGTACTGGTTCTTCAGCGCGCAGACCTCATCGAGTGAGCCGGTATCGCCGGTCATGCCGAAGACGCCTTCCGTGACGACCAGAATGCCGCCTTTACGCGTCTCGTTGGCTGCCTGGAGTTGCTTTTCCAGGCTTTCCATGTCGTTGTGGCGGAAGACGCGAAATTGTTTACCCTGCGACGCCACCAGGGCGCCGTCGACGATGCAGGCATGGGACAGGCTGTCTATGATGATGGTGTCGTTCCCGTCTGTGACGGCGTCGATGGTCCCAATGACCCCCATGTACCCGTAATTGAACACGATGGCCGCTTCCTTGCCCGTGTAAGCGGCAAGCCGGCGTTCGAGCTCGAGGTGAGCTTCGGTGTTGCCCGTCAGCATCCTCGAACCCATGGGCGACCACAGTCCGTGGTCTTCGACGGCCTGCTGCGCTGCTTGCTGGATATGAGGGTTGCCGATGAGGCCCAGGTAGTTGTTGATCGACCAGCAGATGACGTCCCGCCCCTGAAATTTCATGTGGGGCCCCGGTGTGCCTTCCAGGATAGGCTGGGTGAAGTACATGTCTTTCTGCAGGCGGTACTTGCCGAAGTAGCCGCCGTCCGTGTCGCATTTTTCGAAGAGGTCGCGTTCTTCGACGACGCCACCGTCCTCGTTGTCCACCCGTTCTGAGGCATCGGTGGACAGCTGAGTGGATAACTTGCCGGCCAGCTCGGCCACGCTCAACTCGTTGAGGGCTTCGTCCATCGGCACGCTCACCTTGAGGTTGCGCTCGATGTCCAGCTTGAGCTCGATGGTGTCCAGCGAGTCCAACCCGAGTGTGCTCAATGTTTTTTTCTCGTTGATGTCGGAGATACTGACCTTGAGCGACTTCGCCACCAGCTGCTTGAGGAAGAACGAGATCAACGTCTTGCGCTCCGAGGCCGGCAGGGACGACAGAGCGGCGTGGTCGAGGAAGGCTTCGGTGACTTCCCCCTCCTCTTCGTTCTGCGGCTCGAGGGCATGGCTGTTCACCACGTGCAGCGTGCCGTTCAGAAAGCCGGTCTTGCACGCATGCCGCTGGATCTTGCCGCTCGAGGTTTTCGGGATGCTCCTCGGCTTGAGGAGCTGTATGCTGTGCACTTGCAGCTCGTGCGTTTCCGAGACGGCCTTGCGTATGGACTGGAAGACGTTGCGGGGGATGAGTGTACGCAGGTTGACCCGCTTCACTTCGATGGCTACGGCGAGCTTCTCAGCGCCGTCGACCTCGACGGAGAAGGCTGCGCAGGCGCCTTTCTCCAGGGCCGGGTGGCTTTCTTCGACCGTGACTTCGATATCCTGGGGATAATGATTCCGGCCCCGGATGATAATGAGGTCTTTGAGGCGGCCTGTGACGTACAGGTGACCGTCTTGCATGAAACCGAGGTCGCCCGTCCGGAGATAATCCAGCGGGTTGCCGTTGGTGGACGGTTTCTTGATGCGCGCCTTGAACGTCCGTTGCGTTTCCTCGTCGCGTCCCCAGTACCCCTGAGCTACGTTGGCGCCGTGGATCCAGATCTCACCCAGCTGGCCTTCCTCGCAGGCAATGTGCGTCTCCGGATCTACGATCTGGATCTGTTGACCCTCCCAGGCACGCCCGCAACTCACGAGCGTTCGCTCGTCTGTATCGGATTCCGAAGCCGGTTCGACGACGTTTTTCTCCAGCTTGTTTGCTTTGAGGGTAAGCGTACGAGCGAGCGAATCGCTATCTTCCGCTGTTGCGAGGAGTGTGGCTTCGGCGAGCCCGTAGCAGGGCCTGAAAAACTCCGCCTTGAAGCCGGTGGGCGCGAACATGTCCGCGAATCGCTCCATCGTCTCTGCACGTACTGGCTCAGCGCCGTTGTACGCAATGGACCATGTGCTCAAGTCGAGTTGATCCCGTTCCTGGGGCGAAATCTTCCGAGCACAGAGGTCGTACCCGAAATTGGGCCCGCCGGCTATGGTGCCTCTGTACTTCGAGATAGCGTTGAGCCACCGCACCGGTTTTTGGAGAAAAGCGATCGGCGCCATCAGGTAGCAGGGATAGCCGACATACAGCGGGTTTAGTATGTTGCCGATGAGGCCCATGTCGTGATACAACGGCAGCCAACCGACCACGACCGAGTCGGAGGTGCCGCCGAATGCCTGCATCATCTGTTCCTCGTTGTGCATCAAGTTGCTATGGCTCACCATGACCCCTTTGGGCATTCCGGTCGATCCAGACGTGTACTGGAGAAAAGCGAGATCCTCTCCCTCGATGGCGGGTTCGACGACCTGGCCTTCCCGGGAGAGGGACAACTCGTCGGTCGATACGATGGACATATTTCTGAGGACGGGGTCCTTCGCAAACTTCCGCTCGATATTCGACCGCAGGCTCGAATGGGTCAGGGTGATGCGGGCCTGCGCATCCGAGACGATGGCGTCGATGCGTTGGAGGGAACGGTTGTTGCGCGGCGGATACGCCGGCACGGCGATCACACCGGCGTACAGACACCCCATGAAGGCCGCGATATATTCGAGGCCGGCTGGATAAAGCAGCAATGCGCGCTCCCCGGCTCCCTCGAGCCGTAACAACTGATGGGCGATGGCCCGCGCTTTCTGATCGAGTTGCGCATACGAGAACCGGGCCTCTTCGACTTCTCCATCTTCCAGGAATAGATAGGCTAAGCGGTCAGGCTGGTGGGTAGCTCTCCAGCGAAGCAGGTCGACTAACGTAGTGGCTGTCTTCACTGAGGGATGATTCACGTTAGGCATGTACAGGGTTGGATTTATCCAGATGATTATTGAGGTATCGATAAAAAGGGTTTATCGGGTTGCTCTAGCACCGCAATCGATCAATCAATCTATACACGCGCTCGGGTGTGATCTTACGTGCTTTGTGGGAAGCCCGATGAATGACATTGGATCTAATAGGCGCCTGCACTCGGTGGAATAGGGCGGCGCAAGCGAAGGGGGTGATGAGGATGGTAGATCGAATATTCGCGGCTCGTTATACAATATGATGTCTTTTTTTGATGCTTGAATATAACCAATCTCATCGAGTTAAGGCCAGCCGCGGCGTCATGGGAGAGAATATACTGTACGTAAATCCTTATTTTTTGGACGTATAGCAGGTCTTGAATTATTCACGAAGCAGCATTTTTATAGAAAAAATTTACAGATAAACTAACTTTTCTGTATCAGAGGTATCTATATACACGTTAATGGTAGTACCGATGAAAACCCGTCGTAAACCGCTTTCTGCGCTTTGGATTCTGGCCAAACTCCCGATGAAGTACTGGTTGTAGCAGCAATCCTCGGTGATTTGAAGGCGTTCAACGACCTCGTAGAGCGGTATGCGCAGGCCGTGCTGCGGCTTGCCGGCAGCATCGCGGGGTACGGCGAGGCGGAGGATGTCGCTCAGGAGGCCTGGTTGTTGGCTTTTAAGGCGCTGCCTTCGATCGACCAGCCGGAAAAGTTTGCGTCCTGGCTTATGGTTCTGACGCGCAATCGCGCGCTCAGATACCGGGAACGAGAGCGTAGACGAGCTGCGAAGCACGTGGCGCTCGATGCGTTTTTGATCGAGCAGTTGAGCGCACTGCAAAGCTCGCCGCGTACGGTGAACGAGGAGAAGGCATCGATGAGGCGCGCCCTGGACCGGCTGCCGGAAGAATACAGTATGGTGCTGCGGATGAAGTTTTACGACGGGTTGCCCTTGAAACGGATTGCGGCCTTCCTGGATGTACCCGTTTCTACCGTAAAATGGCGTATTTATCGGGGTAAACAACTGCTAAGAGAACAGGTGAATCAGCGATAGCGGGCACCCGGGTATACCACCTGGCGTATCACAGCGGTAGAACCTTGTACCCTGTGCCATGTAGCATGCATCCTGAGCCATCAGTAATAATAACATCTTTTGCACACATGGAGGCTTCGTTGAAGAAATGCATCCAGATGCTCCAGCAGATCAAACGAGACGCTGGGTTTGTGATCCTGAGCCAGGAGAATGAGGACGAGCTCAGGTTCTGCGTTCAGCAATACAACCGCATCTACGAGCGGCTCGTAACCCTGGATGCGGACCTGGTGCACCATTTCTCTCCGCTGGCTGAAGAGTCGTCGGCGGGTAAGGTCCGTATGGCCGCCAGCGATCTGATGTATTTCTTGTACGATCGGCTCGATGGACCGCACAGCGGTGATGCGAGAAGGTCTTCGCATTAAGGCTCGCTCCGAGCAACCCTTTACGAAACCCCCTGATCCTGTATAGATTCATGGAACGAGAGAAAGAAATTCAAAAACTGATCAACGTTTTGCGCAAAACAGCCCGGCTTGCTCAGCAGGCTTCGTGGGCGGGGCAGGACAGTAAAAGCGCTGCGTTCAGCGTCGACCAGTACAATCGTGTGCTTTCCCGGCTCGTCGAGCTGGATCCTAATGTTTCCTCCGTCTTCCAGCCCCTGGAAGATGACGAGTCGCTGTCTGTCGTCATCATAGCGAGCCGGCAACTGGCGGCCTATTTTGAAGACGAAACCAGGTCGAGCCATTCCTTTGGGAAAACATATGGGGCCGCGTTCGATACAGAAGCGTTCAAAGATTTCTGGAAGCAATCGGCTCGCGACATAGAGGACCTGGGAGAATTTATTCGAGAAAATCTCGAAACCTGGGCTAATCAGCAAAAAAAATCGGCTTCTGCCAGCGAATCGAAGGCGGACAAAGAAGAATGAGAAGGATCAGGGAAGAAAGGGGTACGGGTACTTAAGGCGACCGGCAGTCACTCCTTATCCTTTCTCTATCCCCTTTCAGTGTGCTCGACGTACGGCTGATGCAGCTTCACGGGGGCTGCCGCTTTCCTGTGCTTCTTCATACGCAAGTTCAACATCTCGACGAAGACCGAAAAGCCCATCGCAGAGTAAATGTAACCTTTCGGTATGTGGTGGTGGAGCCCGTCGGCGATGAGCGCCGTCCCGATCAGGAGCAAAAAACTCAGAGCCAACATTTTGACGGTCGGGTGTTTTTCCACGAAGTTTCCGATAGGGACGGCAAAGGCCATCATGAATCCAATGGCGACCACGACGGCAATGATCATGATCATCACCCATTCTTCCTTGACCATCCCTACGGCGGTGATGACGGAGTCGAGAGAGAACACGAGATCGAGCAGGAGGATCTGGATGATGACGCTCGAAAACGAGGGCGCCTTTTCTGCAGACACTTCGGACTCGCCGCCTTCAAGCTTTTCGTGGATTTCGTGGGTACTCTTGCCAATGAGGAACAGGCCTCCGACAATCAGGATGAGGTCTCTACCCGAGATCGTGCCTGCGTAGTGCAACAGGCCCTCGGCGTCGGCCAGGTCTGGAAACAGCGGGTCTTTGAGGCGTATGATCCAGGTGATCGAGAGCAGCAGGATAATCCGTGCGAACATGGCGAGCCCCAGGCCCAGGAAGCGAGCGCGGTCCTTCTGTTCTCCAGGCAGCTTGCCGGCCAGAATCGAGATAAACACGACGTTGTCGATGCCCAGCACGAGCTCGAGTACGGTCAGGGTTAAAAGGGCGACCCAGGCCTCTGGATACGCCACCCAGTCGAAATTAAACCATTGTTGCATGTCTGTTCACAGGGAATAGATGTTCGCTGTCGAAGGCTGCCCTAATCTAAGGGCGCCGCCCTATAACGTAAACGGCGATAGAGGGAATTTGACACTTTCTTGAACCAGGTATTCAGGATCGGCGCTCAAAACACGATGTGGAGGATATTGCCGTCCGGGCCGGTGGCCCACCCCGATCCCCGGTCGGAGAACGCAACGCTCCAGTACTCGTCCTCGGATAAGAGGGTCCATGAGGTCCCGTGATCGCGTGAATACGCGATGCCTCTCGGTCCTGCAGCGACCAGCGTGGCCGTCGATGGGCCCGGGACGTAGGTAATGCCGTAAATGGCGCCCGTAAAGGGGGGCGGAGCCCCGGCCAGCCAGGTGACTCCGCCGTCTCGGGTGAAAGCGATCGGCTGTGCGATCGAATCCGGACGCGCGATTTCTCCGCCGGCGACGACGCCCGTCAGGTCGTTCAGAAATGACAGCGAAGCAATTCCGGAAGTAGCTGTGCCGTGAGTGACCGGCGTATCGACGACGGACCAGCTCGCTCCGCGGTCCGGGGTCTTGAGGACACGCGCTTTGCCGCCAGCGCCGGTGCCGACGTAGGCGGTTTCGGCGCCCTGCGTGATGAGGCACGTACCGCTGGCGGCGAAACTCCCCTCGCCAGGCAGGGGCGCAGGCAACACGTCGGGGGGAATACGTCCCCAGGAGGCCCCGCCGTCGGTGGTTTTGATGAGGTAGAAGGCTCCATCGAACGAATCGCTGAAAGCCAGGCCGGTGCTGTCATCCCAGAAGTCCATGCAGTCGAAAAACCCTTCAGGATCTTCGTTCGTGAACACCCGATCCCAGGTTGCGCCGGCGTCGGTCGTCTTGTAGATCCGCGACTGGTCGCCGTTGCCGATGCTCATCAACAGGGCGGACTGGGCGTTGAAGGCGTGTACGTCTCTGAACTGGAGGGAGTCCGCACCGGGGACCCGGCCGGCCCTCCATTGCCGCCCGCCGTCGGTCGTTCGAGCATATTGGCCTCCCGTGCCGCTGATCCAGGCAGTGGCTTCGTCTACGATGCTGATGCCGATGAACAAGGCGGTGCTCTCTATCGACTGCGCCGTCGTCGTAGGAGGATCGGGCGGAGCGTCTGGCCTGTCTGTCGTGCAGGCGCCGGGCAAGGCGGCCAGAGCCAGGAGAAGGTATAGACGGGTGGAGTGGGGGGAGAATGACAAAATCATGAGGGGGTACAACCGAACAAATCCGGAATGTGAATTCATGTAGCTCAGATGAATGTCCACACGCTAGTACTCGAGCGTAAAAGGACCTTCAATATACGAATCCAGCGCTGCTTCCAACTCTCGGGCGGTAAATGAGGTGCGCAGGACGCGGTCGATGCCGGCCGGTGCAACCTGCAGATACAGAGTCTGTCCAGACACGTAAATGCCGTAGTCGCGGCGTGGTCCATCTGCTTTTCCAGCTCCGGGCGCGCGCAGGCCGATGATCAGCGTATAAAATGGAGGGCGACGCGTGTGAGAGAAGTAGTGCCGGAGGATGACGATGGGATTGTAAGAGGGGCGCGTTCTTTCTTCGATCCAACGGCGTACGAGCGCTACGCCGTCCTCGGATACAATCTGGTTCTGGAGCGATTCGCCCCGGATTACGTATCCTTTGTACCCCGATTCCAGGGCATGCAGCGGCGTGGCATACCGGTTCCAGGTGGTCAGCAACAAGGAAAGAAGTGCCAGGCCTGCGATCGTAAAGCGGAGCGCATCGCTCTTCTTATTCGCCGAGGAACGAGGCTTTAATTTCATACAGCAGCTTCGTAGAAGGGGGATTGCCTCCCTGATACGCGAATACCGCGGGAAGGGGGCGTATATAACGAGTACGGATTTAACAGGGATCTCTACCGATCTGCAAGAGGTGTTCCAGAAGAGGCCGGAGTATGCGTGGCCACGCCGATGCCAGAGTCGCCCATGCCGAAATAGAGAAACCACGTTCCTTGAAAGTAGACCAGCCCTTCGATAAACACGACGTTTGGCACCTGACCTTCAGCTTCGAGCTGAGCGTCGGGGGTGAGAAAGGGGGACTCGGATCGTTGGAGCAGTCGTGTGGGATCCGTGGGGTCGAAGAGCGCCTGTCCCGACGAATACACCAGGTCTTGATCGGCGCCGTTGTACAGCAGAAGGATGCCGTCGTCGGTCATGATGGGCTGGGGACCCGGTTCGACGAGCCGGCTGTCGAAATATCCCTCTCGGGGGCGGAGAACGGGTTCCTCGATCATGGTCCAGGTCAGCCGGTCTTCCGAGTAGGCCGCCCAGATGTTGGTGTCGCCGAAGTACATCCAGTACGTACTGTCGACCGGTTCGCTAAGGATTGCACCGGACTTGCTCCATTCGAGCTGTGGAAAGACAAGCCCGTGTTTTTCCCAGTTGTAGAGGTTGCCCTCGGAGGAGGCCAGGGCCAGCCGGGCCTGTTGGCCATCGTAGGCCGTATAGGTCAGGTAGAACGTATGTTCGATGCGGACGACCCGCGGGTCTTCGGTGCCCCCGGGGAGTTCATAGTCCTCGGTAGGTGTGAACACGGGGGCAAATTCGCGCTCGAACGTATACCCATCCTGGCTGCGCGCGATGCCGAGGCGCGAGGTGCCGTTCCACTCGCCGATGCCGGTCGAATCTTCGGCCCGGTAGAGCATATATACGGACTCCCCGTCCGTCCATGCTGTCGGGTTGAAAATGTCCTTCGATTCCCACGTTGAACCCTGAGGCAGCATGATGGGGTTGCCTTCGAATTTTTCGAACGGCCCCAGCTGCCATTCCGGTACGGTGTTTTCGGACGTAGACGGCGCCGATTCCCCGGGCGCTGAAGGGTCTGGCGATGAGGTACAGCCCCCCAGGGTGAAAACCAGAGCGGTCATCAGTATAAGCGACGCTGTACTGACCGTGCCTCGCCTGGAGTGGATCGATCGAAGTGAGATGCTAAACATATAACCGTAGGATCTGTGCCGGAATCTGAAAGCCTGACCGAATCCCTGCTGGTCTGGCATCACGCCCTAATGTAGCGGCCCTCGTTCGGAATAGCAACGTCGATGCCGGGCTGTAGTAGTTTCCCCTTCATCGAGGGGAGTACAGGCAGTACGCGGTGAGGAGCATGGATCTCACATGGCGTAGCCGCGGCGCGGCGTATGTTATAATCGAATGAAACGTACGATCCTCCGAAGGTAAGTGTCATGCTTTCTCTAAAACGCATAGCGGCGACCGTCCTGACAGGCATTATCGCGTGGCTGGGAGGGCTGGAGCCGGCAATCGCTCAACCGGATGCCACGCGATACTCTTCCGGCATCGAGACCGATCAAGACGTATCTGTGAGGGTAAACGGGGATGTGGTGCAGCAGGCCGGCGAAGAAAACGGGGTGATCGTCGTCGTTCGTGGAACGGCGCATATAGAAGGACGGGTCGAAGTGCTGGTCGTTGTAGATGGTACGGCGGAGTTGATAGACGCAGAGGTGGACGAATTGACCGTCGTCCAGGGTACTGCCCTGCTGGGCGGATCTTCCCGGATATCGGGGGACGTGCGCCTGATCAACGCCACCCTGGAGCAGGAAGAAGGCGCTGAAATCGAAGGCGAGGTCCTGCTCGATGGAGAGGCAAAACTGGGGCCGGGAGCCGCCCTGTTCGGCGTGATCTTCGGAGTAGGATATATGATTGCCGTTGTGCTCGCCGGGGTGGGAATTGCTGTGTGGGCTCCACGTGCGGCCCGGCGTATAGGACGTCATATTTCAGAGGAAACGGTTAAGACAGCTGGAGCCGGATTGGTGTTGTGGATCGCGCTTCCTCTGATCGGTGCGATGGCGGTAGTGACGCTGATTGGCGTCCCCCTGGCGATTGGACTTTTCTTGTTCTTCCTGCCGCTGCTCGCTTTTGCTGGATATCTCATCGCGGGCATACGAATAGGAGACCTGACGATGGAACGGTTTTTCGGGGCGCTCGAATACGAACGGCCCATCCAGGCAACCATTCTCGGCCTGACGATTCTGATGATGGTCGGATGGGTTCCGTTCGTCGGCGCCTTGATCACCCCGTTAGCCGTGTTCTTTGGAACAGGGGCGCTGGCACTAGCTGGCTGGCGTGCTGCATTCCACCGGGACCTCGTTCCCGGCAACGAGACGGCTATGCCCGCATGAGACCTCTCAACTGCATCTCTGAGACACGTCAAAGCCCGTCATTCCGGCGGGCTTTCGGCGTTCTATGGTTGGCGTTCATCAACATGCAGTTCGTCGAAAGTTTGCTCCCTGATCGTTTTAGATAACGAGGGCTGGTACAAGGAGCCAGGACGGGTCGCTAGTGGATCCGCTCTGTGCGAGCCCCGTGGTCTTCGAGCAAGGACTGGTACCACGTATACGCTTCTTCCAGCGCCGATCGATACCCCTCCAGGCCCCAGAGTATCGTCAAGGTGTTCGACGTAGTGCTGCCGGTCTTCGTCCGCTGGGCATCTTTGACGGGGTTTGCACAGGGTCCGTCAGCGTCGTGCAGGCACAGCAGCCCGGAGACGTCGATTTCCTGCCCCGCTGCATTGAAGATGTATCGGGCGTCAGCCGTGCCCGGCTTGATCGACAGGGGTGGGGTTGTGCGATCGAGGTCGACGACGCTGATCGGAAAGCCGCTGTGGAGCGATACCACGTTGCAGGCGTCGACTGCCAGGTTGATGGAACCGAGCCGGCCCGACTCCGCTGCTTTGACCAGGTATTCCGAAGCCGGCTTGCCGCGGCCCGTAGGTTTGTACCCCTCGTGCCGCAGGAGATCCCGAAGAGCCAGCCGAAGCTCCTCAGAACGCGATACCGGGACGTCGGCCTCGGTGCGCAAACCCCTCAGTAGATCCGCCGACGAAGGCAACTGACCGAGTGGGCCGGGCAATACAGTTTTGAAAACAATGACGCGCAGATCAGGATACGGCGCAATCTCGATAGGTGTCATGCCGCCCGTGGAGTTGAATGAAGAAGTTCGCGTTGTGTTGTTGCCGACCTATTGTTGTCGTTGTATAGGTGTCTCCCCTTTTGTTACACGCTGAATACAGGCGTAGGAAGACAAGATACGCCATGTACGTGTGCCGTCCCGATGGGACGCCGCCACTTGTATTTATCAACCCCGCATCGTTACATTCACGGCGGAGGCTTCCTCGACGGTTCGACGAGACTTCGCGGGTTCGAGACCACCCCACCACTGAATACGTGATGTTACGCCCGTTGTGCACAGCAACCCGTGTAGTCGGGCTTTGAAAGACTGCGCTGCAGCCGTTTTTCGGCTATTCGAGCGCTTTCAAAGCCGTCCGGGCACAACAATAGCGCACAGATGCGTACCATCCATGATTAACAGCAAACCGAGATTGATACCATGCCATTTCAAGTAAACGACAACTTCGACGTCCCGGTCATAGAAATTGAGGGGAAATTTTTAGGCAGTCTGGAGGGCGAGCAGTTCAAAGGAGCGCTTGAAGAGCTCAAAAAGGAAGGAAAGACCAACGTCGTTGTCGACCTGTCGAAAGCCGATTTCATGGACTCCTCCGGCATTGGTGTACTGCTCTCAGGGCATACCTCGATGCGGCGCGAAGGCGGAGAAATTCGCCTGTCTGCTATGGAGAAACGGATCAAAGCCATCTTCTTGATGACGAAGCTGCTCGGCCACGTTTTCGATAATTATGAAACGGCAAGCCAGGCCGTTCAGAGCTTCGAAGACAACCCGCCAGAACCTGCGCCGGAGATGGAGGAATAAGCTCCACGCATCCATACGCTGCAGAGCGGCGCCCTCAAAGGGTCCTCTTTTCCAGCCGGGGCGTTGCCCCGGCGGGAGGACTATTCCAGGTATTTCTCCGGGATCGGCTGGCTTCCGGGCCGTTCAGGGTCCCACATGATGTTGACGACGAACCACCGGTTACCGTCATGCATGAGCTGGATGCTGTTGATGCCTCGTATGAAGGGTTCTGTATCCTCTGCCGTTTGGAAGGCAGAATAGGTGCTGAAAACGTGAACGATGTGTCCGAATTCATCCGTCGTGCGGGCGATCTCCTTTTCGAAAAACCCGTTCTGGGACAACTGCGGCCCTACGCGTTGGACGTAATCCTCGACGCTGAGAAAGACCGGATGGGTCGTATCCGGGGTTACGCGGATCGGGATGAGATGGGCCTTTTCGGAGAACAGGTTCCTGAAGCGATCCCAGTCGCGTTCTTCGCCGGCCGGCCCTGAGATTACGTCGTACAGAGCCGCCAGGATGGCGTCTACGGACTCGGTATCTGAGTCGTACTGAGCGCGAGCAGGCGTAACGAGGAACAGGATCAACGCGGCCATCAGGCCGAGGGAACGAAAGGGGAACACGTGTTTCATGGGGAGTCGAGCGTGAAATTCAAATCTCTAAAGCCGTGGCATACGTGCGTCCGAAGCGATCGGTTGCGACGATCCGAAATTCCTTCGTATCCTGCGCTACGGGTGCGTAGAACAGGTGGTTGGTAAGCACCGGCTCGACCCAGGGCCGGCGCTGGGGGATGTCCGGCCCGGTATGTAGTTCGACCGACATCGGGTCTCTGCCGATCCGATTAGCCATACGTCCTTTGCGGATGCCGTCCTCGTACCATTCGACGACCCACTCGGGATCGGCGTCCCAGATGTTGGCTGCGACCTCGTCGGGGGCCGTAGGGTCCTCGCCTTTGTTGTAGACGCGCATCTGATACCCGGCGTCGTATCCGGTACATTTGTATCTCCACTCGATCTGTTCGCCTCGTACCTCGTACACGCCGTACCCGTTGGGGGTGCCGTCGTAACAAATCGGACCGCTCCACCAGGCGCCGCATACGGCGCCGTGGATGTGCTCGTGGATGCCGCCTTCGAAGACGTGTTCGTTTTCGTGCGTATGGCCCGAGATGAGGTGAGCCTGGTAGGGCTCCAGAAGCTGGTAGAGGCGTTCCCGGTTGGTCATCGATGACGATATGCCGGGGCGGCTTTCGCCGTTGCGCCGGTAGCGCATGCTGTGACCGGGAATGTGGGCGAATACGACGACCGGCCGGCCGGCTTCGATGCCGGAGAGGTCCTGCTCCAGCCAGTTGAGCTGCGTCTCGTCGAGGTAGCCGATGTAGCCGGCAGCGTGCCAGAGCACGTCGTCCAGCACAACGTAATGGACGAGGCCCCGGTCGAACGAATAATACCGGGGGCCGAAATGCTGGCTAAAGGTCGCCGTCGAGCCTTCGTCGGTCGGGCTGTCGAAATCGAGATCGTGGTTGCCTACGACCTGAAAGAAAGGGATGCCCAGGAGCTGTACGGCGCGTTCGTATTCGGGATACAGGGAGAGGTCGTCGAACATGATGTCGCCGCAACCGACGCCGAAAATCTGCCGGTCGCCGAGTTGTTCGATCGTCTTGATGGCGTCCGGCACCGATTGTTCGTGCAGGAGGCCGGTTTCGAACGTGTTCTGGGTCTGGGTATCGGCCCAGACGAGAAAGGCGTGTTCGGTGTCCCGCTCGGGAAGCGCCGCGAGATCGAAGACCGCCTCGGCCTCGCCGCCGGCATTCGGCTGAATGGGCTGGTAGAAGCGAGCGGTGCCCGTCTCGTTGCGTGAAATTTCGTATCCTCCGGGCGTACTCACGTACACGAAATCCTGGTTGCTGTCGGATATCAGTTCGAACGTGCCGTCCGTCCCGGTGCGCGTCACCGTTCGCCCATCTGTCACCGCCACGTCGATCAATCCTTTTCCTCCGGACTGCACTGCGCCGCGGATGCGTACGGGGGTAGACGGCAGGCGCGGTATGGCAAAGGGGCGATACGGATCGGTGAGGACGGCAGCGGGGAGGGTAGACAGCGCCGTGATCGCGGCGCCGGTGGATCTGAGAAAGTGTCTTCGGTTCATCTGGATGCAGGTGTCTGGATGCTGGTGTCTGGATGCTGGTGTCTGGATGCTGGTGTTTTGCCCCGGACTCGGGACGTTAATTCTCTTCAGCCGGCATGGGGAGTTCGTCGCGTTCGTCAACAAAAGGAGGCAGGTCGGTGAGCGTAGCAGCGTGCAGCGCATTGAACAACAATTTATACGTACCTCCGGGCTGCCCCCGGAACTGAGGCCGGAAGCCGAACAACACGACGCGGCCTTTGCCGAGGGCAACGTTCATCATGGCCGCTTTACCGCCGATGTGTTCTTCTTCGCCGAGAGCCCATCCGCTCATGAGCAGATCGTCCTCGGCATAGCGGGCTACGACTTCGACTGACGGAGGCGGGGCGTCGATAACGTCTTCTTCACCGCCTTCTCCCTTTTCGGATAACCGGATGGTTTCGAAGGCGCGGCTGCGCTGGAACGACGCGGCAACTTCAGGAGGCATGCCGTACGCCAGCGGATGGGTGTTGTCCACTTCGGTCCGGATCAAAGAGCCGGGGATGAAAAATTGCTCGGGCTCCGTATTGCTCACCACGTTTCGAACAGGCAGCCCGAATTGTTCGATGGCGAAGTCGCTGGCGGCATCGAGAGTGACGACCGTCCCTCCCTGGTTGACATAATTCTTCAAGGCCACAGCGCCTTCGATCCCGAGGCCGCCCGTGTAAGCGGGCGGGCGTGTGTTTTCGGGGTGGCCGTTCAACAGGCTCGACGCCCGCTGGCTGGGCAGGACGATCGCATGATACACGGACAGGTCGGCCGTCTGGATGTCGGCATCGTGGAGGGTGTCGACCGGGAAGGCGTAGGTTTCGAGCAGCCAGCGGGTCCATCCCTCATCCATATTGGCGACCCACGACTTGTACAGCCCGATGCGAGGCAGGGCCATCTCTTGCATGGTCACCGCCGGCTTAGCGTCGAGCCCGACGAAGTGCAGGCCGAGTTCTTCGGCCAGCCGTTGTACGCGTTGGCGGGTACCGTCACGGTGTTCGACGATCAAGGTGCCGCCCGGGTGGGCGATCGACTCGACCGACAGGGTGTCTTTGAGCCAGAATACCCGATCGCCGGCCTCGAGCAGGCGATTGGCTGCCGCCGCGCTCACATTCTCCCGGTGGGTGAGCAGGTATCCATAGGCGGCTTCGCCATCGATGCGGCCGGCCGGTGGGCGGATGTCGATCTCTTCCACGGGCGCGAGCTGCGCGTCGAACGGGGCTCGGACCGCGTCCACCTGAACCCCCATCTGCATGGGCAGCGTCCAGCCGGCGAGGTCGTACGGAATTTGCGGGGAGCCGTCGCCGCGCCGCCGGTCCGGGTAGTGCTGCGGCTCCATGAGGTCGGTCAGCATGGGGCGGAACGCCTGCGCACCCAGGATGACGTGGGCGCCAGCCTCGTACCGGGTGTCGCCGGCTGTGAATGCCCTGCGGGCGCGGTGTACTTCGATGCCGGTCTTGCGCAAGACGCTGAGGAGGCGATACGCTTCACTCGTATCCCACTGGTCGGAAGGGATGACGTAGGCAAACGGACCCTCCTCTTCAGCCGCCTCGATGGCGTCTCGTCCCATCGCGTACATGTTGTAGAGCCACTTCTCCTTTCGGTCGGCGGCAATGCTCAAGATGCCCATCGAGGCTGTGATCATATAGTCGACCGCATCGCGGAATGTGGACTCCCCGCCTTGCCAGGGAAACGGATAGAAGATGTCGGTGCCGTCCGTCGGCGTATTACTCCGGCTGGAGCCGAGCCGCTCGGGGAGGGACTCCGGGTCGTAGTACCGGGGCGTCGGCGTCGCGTGAGCTACCTCGGTCAGAATGCCGATCTGGTTGTGGAAGTAGGGCGCGGTACGCATGCCCCCGTTCCACCACATGCTGTACTGAAAGTCCGACACGACGCCCGGCATCTTTTTCATGGCGAAGCGGTTCGCCATGGCGGTGCCGACGAGGTTGACGCCGGTCGTCACGCCCGGGTGGATATTCGGGTTGACCGGGTCGGAGAAAGGGGGCAGGAAAATGCGAGCCCACGCCGGCGACGTCTGATGGTGGTTGTGCACGATCTGAGGATACCACGTGTTGTACAGGATGTGGCTGGCAGCCTCCGATTCCGGCATGTTGTTCATGAACCAGTCCCGGTTGTTGTCGTGGCCGACGTAGTGGTGGTAGAGCCACGCCGGGCTGGTCGTCTCGTAGGGTGTGCCGAGGTAGGTGTTGTACCAGCTCGCGACGATGTCCAGGCCGTCCGGGTTGAGATTCGGCATGAAGAGGATAACGACCTTGTCTCGAATTTCGCGCATCTCGTCGGTTTCTTCAGTGGCGAGTTTATACGCGAGTGCCGGCGCCATCTGAGCGACCGCGCGTTCGGTGGCGTGCATGCCGGCGTCGATCCAGACGATCGCTTTGCCTTCTTCGGACAGGCGCCGCGCGGTGGCGTCGTCGATGCGAGCCCGGGCGAGCCGTTCGCTGATTTCGCGCCAGCGGTCGAGCCGGGCCAGGTTGTCTTCGCTGGAGATGAACATGAGGAAGAGCGGCCGGCCGAGGGCGGATTCACCGATCTGGATCATCTGGACGCGGTCCGAGGCGGCATCGAGCTGTTGGAGGTAACCGGAAATCTGCGCGTAATTTGCCAGCTTGTAATCCGTCCCGGGCTCGAAGCCGAAGGCATCGGCCGGTCGGGGAACCGCAGGCTGAGATTGTGACGGAAGAGAAAGGGAAAAAAACAGAAGAGGGAGGGTGAATAGAAGGCGTAGGTTGCGAAGCATGTAGGATGGCTTGGGATGTGGATGCTTAGGATGTATGAAAGATACTTGTTCCGGGTTCCAGAGTCCAGAGAGCGGGAGCTCCGATTGCTGGCTGCCGGAATACGTTCGGCAATTACTTGGTGAAGCGGTTCGTACGTATCTCACCGTTGCTCTTCTTCACCGTATTGCTCTTTTTTCTGGTTGAGCTCCTGAGTACCCTGGTTTTTTCCCAACTGCTGGAACGGTCGTCGACTCTGAAGCGCAGCAATAAACTCGAATGGTTGATTCCACCGTTGCTGATATACATCTCTTATCTGATCGACAGCATGGGGGAGAAGCTGAACATGCTGGGTGTGTTTCTGTTCAGCGTTGGGTCCGTGCTCGCATTCAGCGCAATCACACAGCGGTTCGTCGAGGTGAAAGGGGGGCGCTTCCTCAAGCGCCGTCTGCAGGCCGTGGGGTATTTGAAATAAGGCGCCCCTTCAGAGAATTAACCAGCGCTTATTCCACACTTATTCCGCCTGAGATTAAGTACCCTCCCATTACTGGCATGGTAACGAACAGGGTCAGCGCTTAATTTATACTTAATCGGGCCTTCGGGGTCCAGTAGCATCGCAGACGTCGTGAAGTATATTCCAGTCTCCAGTATGAAACCTTTTCACCTCATCAATTCGTACCATGGGGGTTCGAATCCATCAACGAATCGATCCTTCTCACATGAACCACCCATCTACGTCGAGTTCGAAGGGCCTGTATGGCGTGATAGGCCTGTTGCTGCTGACCGCGCTGCCGGCGCAGGCGCAGGATGACGACCGCGGATCGCTGGCGTATACCGGCGCCACCCCCACCACCCTCGAAGACCCCGCCCTCGTCCAGAAATACCAGGCCACCATCACAGAATCCGATCTGGCCGCTCATCTGTACGTGTTTGCTTCGGACTATTTCGAAGGCCGCGAAACGGCCACGCGGGGCCAGAAGCTCGCCGCCACGTACCTGGCCGGCCAGTACCGCAAACTGGGCCTGGAGCCGAAAGGGACGGCGGAGGCCGACTACCCATGGGGCCCCGAGCAGTACTTCCAGCCTTTTCCCTTGTACGGCCGCCGGCTCGCCGAAGCCCGCCTGGAAATAGAAACGAGTGAAGAGTCGTTGGCCGCCTCGGTATTTGGCATAGAAGGAGTAGACGGGCAGAGTTATCTGACTTTTGGATCGGCGCCCAATGTCGAAGCCGGTGTCGTGTTCGGGGGGTACGGTATCGAAGACGATGAGCTGAACTTCAACGAATACAAGGCACTGATCGATGCCGGGATCGATTACTCGGATAAATGGCTCGTCTTGCTCCGCGGTGAGCCGATGGAGAGTAAGGATGAAAGTCTGTTGCCCACAGAGGATGGTAGTCCTTCGGTGTGGACGACGGAAGGGAACAGGAAGTTGAGACACCTCTTCCGCAAGGGATTACCCAAAGGGGTTCTCATCGTGGGGGATGTTGGCCCGGCGGGTAGCGACGTGGCCGAGGCGGCCCGCGCCAATGCGCCTTCTGTCGACAACGTGGGTAGTCTCTCCTTGAGTGCCGATCCCGGCGGCGGCCGGCAAATTCCACCCATCTATACCATATCCACCGCCTTTGCCGATCAGATCCTGGCTCCGGCCGGCAAAACGATCGCTGCCGTAAAGGAGGAAATCGATGCAACGCTGGAGCCGAAGGTCTTCGAGGTGGAAGGAGTGCAGGTCAGGAGTACGCTCACTCACGAGACCTATGAAACGCTCAGTGAAAACGTCGTCGCTTTCATCGAAGGATCAGATCCCGAGTTGAAGGAGGAAGTGGTCGTCCTCTCGTCCCACTACGACCATATCGGCATCGACGACGGAGTGGGTGAGGACCGCATCAACAACGGGGCAGACGACGACGGCTCGGGTACGGTGTCGATCCTCGAAATTGCCGAAGCCTTCAAGATGGCAGCCGACGATGGATACGGACCCCGGCGCTCCATCGTGTTCTTGAACGTGTCGGGTGAGGAAAAGGGGCTCCTCGGTTCTCGATATTATACCGATACGGAGCCCATCGTACCGCTCGACCAGACGGTAACGAACCTCAACATTGACATGATCGGCCGGTTCGACCCGACGCATCCGGAGAAGAGCGAGAACTACGTCTACATCATCGGGTCGAACCTGATCTCTCAAGAGCTGCACGACCTCAACCTGCAGGTGAACGAAGCGACGGGAGTCGACCTGGAACTCGACGAGCGATTCAACTCGAAAGACGATCCCAACCAGTTTTATCGCCGCTCGGACCACTGGAACTTCGGCAAACACAACATTCCGTTCATCTTCTTCTTCACAGGCACTCACGACGATTACCATGGCGTCGGCGACGAAGCGCACAAAATCGAGTACCCGCGCATGAAACGCATCGCGCAGCTGATTTTCGCTACGGCGTGGCAGGTTGCCAACCAGGACGACCGGCCGGCTGTTTCCGGTGAAGGATTCAACTGAGCCCTCCCGTGCATACATTTCCTGATTCCTACAGTGAAGACGAGCAGTTTACCGGATTGGACTGCTCCGGTGCGCACCTCGAAGAGCACACCTTCATCGATTGCCAGTTCGTCGAATGCGATTTTTCGCGGTGCGATTTGAGCAAGAGCCGGCTCTCCAATTGCCTGTTCGAGCGATGCAATCTCAGCAACGTGAAGTTCTTCAACGCCCGGTTGACCGACACCGCCTTTGCCGAAAGTAAGCTGACCGGCGTCGACTATTCAGCCTGCAATCCACTGCTGTTCTCGATACGCCTCGCGAAGTGCAAGGCCACCTACTGCCTGTTTACCGGGCTGGACATGCCGAATACGGCGTTCCAGGCGTCGAGTTTGATCGATTGCATCTTCGAAGGCACAAACCTGTCCGGGGCCGACTTTTCAGGCTGTGATCTGCAGGGCAGCAGCTTCGACCGCACCCATCTGGAGCAGGCCGATTTTCGCGGCGCCGTAAATTATACGATCCATCCCCAGGACAACTACGTGGCCGGGGCGCGCTTCTCCTATCCGGAGGTGTTAGCCTTGCTTCACCCCTTCGGCGTCGTGGTTGAATGACGGTTTGTCAGCATTCTGCCTGCATTTTTATTCCGTTAGTTGCTTCGCTCGTTTCTCGGCAGGCTTGAAATGACACATTCCGAACTACTACTTCTACATTATCGTGCGCTTCGATAGTCAAGCGCGCATGCTCCGAGAAATCAAGGGAGCGATATTCGCAGTAGTATCCTTCAAAATCCACGTTCTGGATCGAATGAGGCTGGCGGTTCTAATAGGTCCCGGTATTCAACGCGGT
>CAZGHT010000029.1:33150-56133 GCA_964525535.1 uncultured Rhodothermaceae bacterium | reverse complement strand
CTACCAACTGAGCTACTCCCGCATATTAAAAACTATGTAGGCTTAAACTATGTAGGCCGCATACAGCAGGCCGTATACCGTACGGGTAAACACGTACGGCTACAAAAGACAGGACAGACGCGCCGATACAACGAACAAACGCCAGTGCCAGAACGGCAGATCCTATGTGGGCAGGGAAGGATTCGAACCTCCGTACTCTTACGAGAACAGATTTACAGTCTGTCGCCTTTAACCACTCGGCCACCTGCCCAACATGTCGCCCCCGTTCTCATCCGAAGGAGGCGATCAGGGGTTGAAGAGCTGGCAGAGGGACTTGAACCCCCGACCGGCTGATTACAAATCAGCTGCTCTACCAACTGAGCTATGCCAGCGCCTGATCAGGCATATCCCTGCTCAAAATCCTTCGGAGCCAGTCAGGCAGGGACATATTGCCTCAGGAAGTGCTTTGCAACGTCTCTCCCGTGCAGGAGTTTCCTGCCTACTTATTTCTCTCGGCCGCCGCCGGATATTCTGCGATTTTTCTTCTTGCGGCGGTAAATCCAGCGCACCAGGAGCGCGGCGCCCCCCGCAGCGATCAGCACCAGTACGGCGCCGCTGTACACCTGGAGGTATTCGGCCACCCGCTCCCAGTTCTCCCCGAGCAGGTACCCCGCATAGATGATCAAGCCGGTCCATACCAGCGCGCTGAACGACGCGGCCCCGGCCGTGGGCCACGCTGCCATCTTCCCCATACCGACGACCAGCGAAATGACCGACCTCGTGCCTGACAGGAATCGATTCGTTATGACCACCCAGAACCCCCATTTCTGCACCCAGGACTGAGCCTCACGCATTTTGTCGCGCGGGATCCAGGGAAATTTCTCAGTCTCGAACAGCACCCCTCCCAGGGAACGGCCAAAGGCGTAGACGGTCATGAACCCGAGCCCTCCCCCCAGGGTTGCGAGCGCCCAGACGACGATTGCATTGATCTCCGTAACTCCCGCCAGATACCCCCCAAACGCTATGGCGACATCCCCGGGTATCGGAGGTACGATGTTCTCCCCATACGCGATTGCAAACAGGATCACGTACGTCCACAACGGGGACAAGGAAAATATCCACTGATATAGATCAGAAAACAGGTCGGCCATCAGAGCAGCTCTCCGCGTCAGGGTGCATCGGGTTCTACGAATCGATCTCTTCGACGAGGCAGGTAGCGTAAGCGGATACCCCCTCTCCGGCGCCTACAAATCCCAGTTGTTCTGTCGTCGTCGCCTTCACGGACACGCGATCGACAGAGATATCCAGAACGCCGGCAATACGCCCCCGTATACGGTCGATGTAGGGACGAAGTTTGGGCCGCTGCATAGCTACTGTGCTATCGATGTTGGCGACGGCATATCCCTTCCCGACGAGCATGCGCCCCACCTCGCGGAGCAACAGAGTACTGTCTACACCCTGCCACTGCGCGTCCGTATCCGGAAAGTGGAGGCCGATATCTCCCAGAGCGAGGGCGCCCAGCAACGCATCGCAGATGGCATGGATCAGCACGTCCGCATCCGAATGACCGAGAAGCCCCTTTTCGTAGGGGACGTGAATCCCTCCGAGAATCAGCGGCCTGCCCTCAACCAGCCTGTGGACGTCGTATCCAAACCCGATGCGCATCTCGTGTGTATGTGTTGTGTGTGTATGTGTTGACGGCCGGAACTCTTACCGGGCGCGAGCCCAGTCGGGCCAGAGCAGACGGGCCAGCTCCCAGTCTTCGCGCGTCGTAATTTTCATATTGAGCGAACTGCCTTCGACCAGTTGGACGGGAAACCCCGCTCTTTGCAACACATCTACGTCGTCGGTGGCCTGCCACCCCTGCCGGGTCGATTGTTCGAAGGCCTTTTCCATCCAGGCACGCTTCGCTCCTTGCGGGGTCTGCATCCGGTATAAGCGGTCGCGCGGGATAGTGCTGCCGAACTGCATGTCTAGCGCCGTCCGCAAGGTATCTACCACCGGAATAGCCAGTGCAGCGGCTCCCTTCAGCCCGATGGTCTCAATAACCGCTGAAATATGTTGCGCATCGATGAACGGCCGAACGGCGTCGTGAACGAGCACCACGTCCATATCAGCAGGGACGGCAGCCAGCGCGGCCTGTACGGAATGCTGCCTGGACGAACCGCCCGGCACCACCGCGGCCAGTTTACGAATGCCCTGGGTGGCCATGAGACGACCCACGAAGTCCACCTCCCCCTCCGGAGCGGCGATGACGATGGCATCTACATCCCGATGGCGATCGAAGGGCGAGACCGACCAGTACAAAAGGGGTTTACCGTCCAGGGTCCGGAATTGCTTCCGTTCGCCGCCCATACGAAGCCCTTTCCCGGCGGCAGGAACCACGACGACCGTTCCGCCTGCATCGCGCTCATCCATCATCAGCCGGCCAACAGGATTTGGTTATACAATGAGCATAGAGTCGCCAAATGAAAACAACCTGTAATTCTCTTTTATCGCTTCTTCATAGGCGCGAAGGATGAACTCTCGCCCTGCAAAAGCGGCCACGAGCATCATCAACGTGCTCCGGGGCATGTGAAAGTTCGTTATCAAACGCTCGGTGATCTTGAAATCATACGGAGGGTAGATGAATTTATCCGTCCAGCCGGCATCGGCCTTGAGCGTGTTGTTGGCCGACAGGCTCGATTCCAGCGCGCGGACTACGGTCGTTCCTACGGCAGTGACGGTATGATCCGGGGACTGGAGCGCCTCGTTGACGACGTCGGCGGTCTCCTGGCTGATGGAAAACTGCTCGGAATCCATGCGGTGTTTGGTGAGATCTTCTACTTCGACAGGGCGGAACGTTCCGAGCCCCACGTGCAGCGTAGCCGTTGCAATGTGAACGCCTTTTTCTACGATAGCGTCTACGACGCGCTGGCTGAAGTGCAAACCGGCCGTTGGCGCCGCCACAGCGCCGCGATCTTCAGCAAAGATCGTCTGGTACCGTTCCCGATCCTCGTCTTCTACTTTTCGACGGATGTACGGGGGGATCGGAGTCTGGCCAATCTCATCGATTTTGCCGTACAATTCTTTATTGTTGCCGTCGAACACGAACCGGATAGTCCGTCCTCGAGAGGTGGTGTTATCGATGACTTCGGCAATGAGCCCATTTTCGAAGTAGAGTTTGTTGCCGATCCGAATCTTCCGGGCGGGATCGACGATGACGTCCCAGAGCCGGCTCTCCGGGTTCAGTTCGCGAAGCAGAAATACCTCGATCCGGGCGCCGGTTTTTTCCTTGTTGCCGTAAAGGCGCGCAGGAAACACTTTGGTATTGTTCACAACCATGACATCCCCATCGTTGAAGTAGTCGACGATGTCTGTGAACACCCGATGCTCAATGCTCTGGTCTTCGCGATTCAACACCATCAGGCGGGCCGTGTCGCGGGGCTCTGCAGGGTATTTGGCGATAAGTTCCCTGGGGTACTCGTATATAAAGTTGGATAGCTTCATAGAATGATCCTATGTACTGTACGGCAGGAGTATTGATTACAGAGACGGGTATAGACCGTAGATTCTACGACAGAAGATTCTATGAAGGAGTCTGCGTCAGATTCTACGGCAAGGCGCCCTGTAGCCAATCCAGTTCGTCAAGGATTCTGAAAGGATGGTGGGTATGAGGGACATACAATCCGGGAGGCGCTGAATTTGGCCAGGAAAACGAACCCAATTTAGCCGACATCGTATCAACACCATTAAAATAACAGCTTGCTTGATGTGGATAATTAAGTCATGTTATGCAATCCTTGCCAAAAGCCTGCTTTTCGAGCTACCGGAGCTGTGCAGACCGGCCCGAGCCCATCGTTGGGGCGAATCGCACGGTCGCCGTATGATTCCCAGGTGACAACGCAAAGTTGCGTAACCATGAATAAATTAATGCCGAAAATATAAGCCCATTTTGCCTCTGCTCCAAACATCAGGGCGATTAGGATTGCTAAAGTACTAATTTTGCCCGGTTTTGGAGCTATATTATTGGATGCAAAATTCCCTACCGGTTGTCGTATTTACAGCATTACATGTTGAGCATGCGGAACTAAGCTTCTAGTACGTTCATGCTATCTCCAATCAGATCTGCCCTCCTGCTCTTTTTTCTGGGAGGCGTTTTGTTGTCCTCTTGCGATAACGGATTAACGCCCCCTGAAGAAGAAGCCCGGGGCCAAATTCGCGGGCGAATTCTCTATGAAGGCGCGTGGCCATCCGCTGACTCACTACGCGAGCTGCGTTTCGTCGGTATGCGCTTCGTCCCTCAGGATACGTCTGACTTTCTCCAGCTGAACCGCATGGTCATCTCGGATACGCTGGCCCGGTTCGTCAGTGAGGACAGCTTCTTTATCTCCAACGTCGGCGCCGGTGTATACGTGTACAGCGGCGTCGCCGAAAACTTTGGATCGGGCATCCTGGACTGGCGCCCGATCGGTCTGTTCAGCGAGAATGAAGGGACGTTCGTGGTGCGGGGCTCTGAAACGACCGACATCTCTGTGTATGTAGACCTCTCCAACCGTCCCCCTTTCCCGCCGGAGATCGAAGACTAGCGGCTCTTCCGACCCGATTGACCCATACGACGTAATAACGCAACATTTCTATATGCGCTCACCTATATCTCTGTATCGCTCTATGCCTGGTTATCGGCTTCATTTCGCTCTGTTCACGTGTGTATTCACAGTTCTGTGTGCGTTCGCTCATACGGCCTCTGCCCAGACGGCCGAGATTCGAGGGCGTGTGCTGGACGAGGCCGGACTGCCCCTCGTCGGCGCTAACGTGGCGGTCGTAGAGCGATCGCAGGGAGCTGCCAGCGGGCTCGACGGCCAGTTTTCGATCGAACCCGTGCCCTACGGCTCCTACACGTTGCGGGTCTCCATGGTAGGCTTCGACACCGTAGAGCAGCCGCTCGACGTCGACCGTGCGGTGATCGTGTTAGGCGATATCGCGATGGATATCGAGGTCATCGAGACCGATGGCGTCGTCGTTATTGCCAATCGCCGGGAGCAGGAACTCCTTTCCGTTCCGGTCAGCGTAGCCGTCATGGCGCCCGAGGAGCTCGCCACGCGAAACATCGTTGCGCTGGACGACGCGCTCCGCCACTTTTCGGGCGTCCACGTACAGGGCAACCAGGTCAGCGTGCGCGGGTCGTCTGGATTCGCCTACAATACCGGCAGCCGCGTGCTGCTGCTGCTCGATGGGCTGCCCCTGCTGTCTCCCGACACAGACGGCATCCCCTTCGAGACATTACCCTTTGCGCAAATCGAACGGATAGAAGTCCTCAAGGGCCCCGGATCGGCCGTCTATGGAGGAGGAGCGCTCGGAGGCGTCATCAATGTCGTCACACGCCGCTTCCCGGACACCCCCGAGACGCTGGTGCGCGGCTTCGCCGGCGCTTACGAACCCGTTCGTTATGAACTCTGGCGGGACAGCTGGAACGAAGCCGACGACCCGCGCCCTCTCTACGGCGTCACGCTGTCCCATGCCCGTAAGGTCTCCGATCGATTCGGCTTCTGGGTGAATCTCGACTATCGCGACGATGCGAGCTACATGCGGCTGAGCGAAAAAACGCTCGTCCAGGGCTTTTCCAAGCTGGGATGGCAGATGAGCGCCGCTGTACGACTCGACGTCCTCATGGGCGTCCTCTGGCGCGACAAAGACGACTTTCTATTCTGGAATGGAGCCCGCGACGCCCTGCAGCCGGGGAGCCTGGCGATCAGCGGATCGTCCACACCGAGTGGGACCAGCGACAACCGGTCCAACCAGTTCAGCTTCATGCCCTCTATTACCCACGTAGTGACGCCAAACCTGTTCTACCAGTTCAAAACCCGGCTGTACGGCATCGGCCTGCGCCCGATCGATTCGAGAGGCAACCCCCGTTCGTACAACGACGGGACCTACGGCTTTCGCTACGGCGGCGAATTTCAGATGAACTGGAACCCCGACACCGACACCTACCTGACCACCGGGATTTCCGTCGATGCCAACACGACCCGTTCCAGTTTTTTTCAGAGTGCGGATGGCGATCTCATCGGGAGCCAACCTGAGGGGGCCGTCTTTATGCAGTGGGAACAACGGCTCGCTCCCCGGATCGCCGTGACAGGCGGCTTGAGATACGATTATTACTCGATCGATGCCAGCGAAACCATCACCAAGTTGAGCCCCAAATTCAACCTGGCCTATACGATATCACCCCAGGTGACGGCGCGTGCCGCGTTCGGACAGGGGTTCCGGATCCCCGGGCTCGGCGAACGTTTCATCGAAAACCGCGACTTCTTCCCCATCGTCCGCAACCTCGACCTGATCCCGGAGGAAAGCATCAGCTACGAAGTGGGCATTCGGAGCCTGATCCCTTTGTTCGGGTCCACCGGATCGATGCTGTTGGACGTCGCCCTGTTCTGGAACGAGTTCGACCACCTCATCGAGACCGCGTTCGTCCCGTCGAGGAGCGCCTTTCAATTCGTAAACCTGACGGATGCCCGGATTCGCGGCGTTGAATCGTCCATTGAAACCACCCTGTTCGAGAAGGCGCTGCGGGTGCGGATCGGATATACGTACCTGGACGCCGATGACCTGGAAAACGACGAACCGTTATCGTTCCGCGCCGAACATCAATTGACGTCCTCGCTCGACGCAACGATCTGGCGGGGCATACAGGCCGGGTTCGACTACCGGTACATCAGTAAACCCCGTTCGATCACTTCCGATTTCGCCCTTTTCGTGCCCGATGCCGAAACACTGGTCGACACAAAGGTCCTCGACGCTCGATTGGGGTACCAGTGGGAACGCCTGCGAGCCTCGATCATTATCCGAAACGCGCTCGAATATTACTATCTGGAGCGGCCGGCTCTACTGGCGCCCACGCGCCACGCGATACTGCAACTGGAAGCCACCTTTTGAGCGCCCTGCCCGACGCCATTCTCGTTCGGGAGGGGCGGTCGAGCGGATGGATCAACCTGTCGGCGCCACGATATCTGTGAACTCCGGCATCTGGCTGAAGGGCTGGTCGTACAATCTCCTTCCAGACGCTCTGGCAAATGCGTTGGCCAGGGCCGCCGAAACGGGCGGCAGCGAGGGCTCACCCAGCCCGGTCGGGTCCACTCCGTTATCCACGAAGAAGGTATCGATCTCTTCAGGCGCTTCCACGTTTCGAATGAGCCGATAGGTGTGGAAGTTGTTCTGTTCCGGTTTACCCTCCGTGAAGGACAGCGCGCTATACATCGCATGACCGATTCCGTCCACGATGCCCCCTTCAACCTGGTTGCGGGCGCCCTCCGGGTTCACGACGATGCCGCAGTCCACCGCACACCAGACTTTCTTGACGGCCGGTTTTTTGTCTTCGACGACGAGATCGACGATCTGAGCCACGTATGAGTTGTGGCAGTAATACGCGGACACCCCGCGATAAACGCCGGGCGTATCGGCTCCCCAGTTCGCTTTTTCGCGGATGAGCTTCAGGACGCCGGCGTAGCGTTCGGCATCGTAGTCGTTATTGTCGCCTACCGGATTATCGATGGCCCGGTCGAACAGCTCCAGACGAAACGCGATGGGGTCTTTGCCGGCAGCCTCCGCCACTTCGTCGAGGAACGACTGCTCGGCCCCGGCAATGAAGTTGGACTTCGGAGCGCGCCAGGCGCCCGTAGAGATGTTGGAATCGATCACCGAATGTTCGGCGAGGTAGTGGTCGACGGTTCCTGCGGGAAATCGATTGGCGAAGATGGGGTTGCCTCCGAGCCCGGTACCCCGCACGTGAAAAGCGATCAGGTTGTTGTTCTCGTCCAGCGCAGCCCGGTAAAGCACCTTGTACGCAGGCCGGTACGTACCCTGCGTCATGTCGTCCTCACGGGTGTAGATCAGTTTCACGGGCGCACCTGCCGCTTTAGAGATGGCAGCAGCCTCGAGGCCGAAGTTTCCATACAACCTTCTGCCGAAGCCGCCCCCCATCCGGGTCAGGTCCACCGTGATGTGTTCCTCCGGTATGCCCAGCAGTTCGGAGACCGAAGACCGGAGGTTTTCCGGGGTTTGTATGGGGCCGACCAGTTCAGCCCGGTTATCGGTCACGTGGGCGAAGAAGTTCATGGGTTCGAGCGTGTTGTGCGCCAGGAACGGTGCGCTGTAAGTCCGCTCGATCACCGTGGCAGCGCGTTCGAATGCCGCCTCGGGGTCGCCGTCTCGTCGAGCCACCGTCATTTCGCCGTCGCTGATCTGTCGATCCAACGCCTCACGGTGGGACGTCGTGCTTTCGAGCTCAGAAGCCGGCTCCCATTCGATGCGCAGCGCTTTTTTGGCCTTCATCACGGCCCAGGTAGACGTACCCAGCACAACGACGAGCTCGGGGAAGGCATTGATATCCGACCAGCGCCCCTCGAGAAACGTGTTGACGGTAATGACGTCTTCGACGCCGGGCATAGCCCGGGCTTCGGACGCATCGAGAGACTTGAGCTTCATCCCGAACGCCGGGGGGTGTTCGATCATGGCAATCAAGGCCCCTTCACGCTCGTAATCGATGCCGAACAGCGGTACCCCGGTGACAATCTTGCGGGCGTCCACATTTTTGGTTGCCTTACCGATAATCGTGAAGTCGCTGGGACGTTTCAACTCGACATTCTCCGGCACTTCCATCGAGGCCGCCTCGGAAGCCACCTCACCGTAGGTCAGAGACCGCCCGCTCGGAGCGTGGTGGATCGTGCCGGCCTCCGTGGTCAGCGATGCAACCGGAACGCTGAGCCGTTTGGCGGCCGCGTCGAGCAGCATTCGGCGCGCTGTGGCGCCGGCCGTACGCAGGCCTTTCCATCCCTGGCGTATCGACTGGCTCCCCCCTGCAATTTGACGCGTATACTTCGCGGTATCCAGGCCGGCTTGCTCCACGACGACATCGGCCCAGTCCACATCCAGTTCCTCGGCCACAATCATAGGCATGGCCGTCTTGACGTTCTGCCCGATTTCCGGATTGGGCGACATGATGGTCACCACGCCGTCCGCTGCAATCTTCAAGAAGGCGTTGATCTCGTGCTCCAGTTCGAGGGCATCCAGGGCATGGCCGGCCGCCGTTGCTTCCCTGGCCGGGCCGAACCAGTTGAACCCGAGCATCATTCCGCCCCCTGCTACTACCGACGCTTTCAAAAACGATCGTCTGTTGTGTGTTGTCTGGATCATACCTGATACGATTGGTCTAAATGAGACAGTCTCTACGAGGTGGGCTGAATTACTTCATGCTGGCGGCGGCCGTCTTGACGGCTGCGCGAATCCGCAGGTACGTGCCGCACCGGCATATATTGCCGTTCATGCCCTCCTCGATTTGCGCATCGGTAGGGTCGGGGGTGCTCTTCAGCAACGCCGCCGCATTCATGATCTGACCGGCCTGGCAGTACCCGCATTGCGGGACGTCGTGCTCCATCCAGGCCTGCTGCAAAGGATGGCTGCCGTCTTCGGAAAGACCTTCGATCGTGGTAATGGTCTGCTCGCCGACGCTGGATACCGGTACGGAGCACGACCGTACCGCCACGTCGTTCAGATGGATGGTGCAGGCGCCGCATTGACCGATGCCGCACCCGAACTTTGTGCCGGGCAGATTGACATGATCCCTGAGTACCCACAGCATCGGTGTATCGGGTTCTACATCGATCTGGTGCTCAGATCCGTTAATTTGAAGTGTAAAAAGAGCCATGATGGAAAGGGTTTAATTGGAACGCTGCGTAGATATCCGGAGCCGGCGTCCGGCCGGTTTTTCGGTAGATGTAAACTACCTCCTTTTCACCAGAAATGAAAGGATTTACACGGGCGGTCAGGGTATAAAAAGGAGCAACTGGCCACACCGGGGAGGGGATTTCCGTGGGCGTTATCGTCAACGCCGGCGTCCGGCGCAGATCAACTGCTTTTTTTGCCGCCGGCTATTCCTTCGCCGCTTTTTTGCCGGCCGCCTGTTTGCCGTTCGTTTTTTTGCCGGTCGTTTTTTTGCCGGTCGTTTTTTTGCTGGAGCTCTTTCGCGTCGTTTTTTTCTTCTTGCCCTTACCTTTACTTTTGGCTTTCGCCGCCAGCAGTTCGAGGGCTTGCTCCAGGGTCACGGCTTCGGGCTCGGTGTCCTTGGGCAGCGAGGCATTCGTTTTGAGGTGCTTCACATAGGGCCCGTAGCGACCTTCGAGTATCTCGATCGGTTCGCCCGTTTCCGGATGTTCGCCGAGCGAGCGGAGGGCTTTGCTTTTTTTCTCTTTTTTGGCCAGGAGCTCGAGCGCCCGGTCGAGCCCGACCGTCAGCACATCGTCATCCGGGGTCAGCGAGGCGAACGTCCGCCCGTGCTGCACATAGGGCCCGTAGCGTCCGATGTTGGACTTGATCTCTGTTCCCGATTCGGGATGGTTTCCGATGACGCGCGGCAGTCCGATGAGCGCGATCGCCTGGTCCAGGTCCACGTCCTCGGGCTGCACCCCTTTCGGCAGGGATATGCGTTTGGGCTTCCCGCTCTGCTCGTCGTCGCCGAGTTGAACGTAGGGGCCATAAGGTCCTTTACGAATCAAGATCGGTTTTTCTTCGTCGGGATGAATGCCTACGACAATATCTTCGGCATTGCCCTGAGCGATGAATTTGGCGAGGTCTTCCTCGGTCAGATCGGCCGGCGCCACTTCGCCGGGCAGGGCTGCGGTGAGTCGCTCCCCATCGCGCTCAATGTCCACGTAGGGTCCGTAACGGCCGACGCGGACGACGTACTCGCCCCACTTCGGCGACGAGATCGTCGAGATCTGGCGCGCATCGATTCTGTCCAACCCTCCTTCCACCCGGGATTCGAGCCCGTTTTCACCCTGGTAAAACGAATCCAGGTACGGCTTGGCCCTGAGTTCGCCGTTGGCGATGTCGTCCAGCACCTGCTCCATGTCTGCCGTGAAGCCGACGTCGACGAGTTGCTCGAACTCCTGTTCGAGCAGCCTCGTTGTGGCGAACGCGGTAAAGGTAGGGATGAGCTGGCTGCTGCGTCGTTGGATATAACCGCGGGAAATGATCGTATCGATGATGGTCGCGTAGGTGCTGGGGCGGCCGATGCCCTGTTTCTCCAGGGTTTTTATGAGGCTGGCTTCCGTATAGCGGGCCGGAGGTTTCGTTTCGTGGCCAATCGCTTCCACCCCGTTGCACGTAGGTTCGTCGCCGGCCTTCATCGCCGGCAACGGTTGATCCCGATCCTCGATGGCGGCCTCCGGGTCATCGCTCCCTTCGACGTAGGCCCTGAAAAAACCGGGGAATTCGACCTGCCGCCCTGTGGCTCTGAACTGGGCGCGGTCGTCGCCCTGGCCGGCCTCGATATGGACGGTAGAGAGCCTCAGGCGAGCGTCTTTCATCTGGGAGGCCACCGTCCGTTTCCAGATCAGATCGTACAGCGCGGCATCGATGCCGGAGAGATTGAGCTCGGCCCGGGTTTTCATCTCGGTTCCGGCCGGCCGGATCGCCTCGTGGGCTTCCTGGGCATTCCTGACGCTGCTCTGATAATTCCTGCCGCCTTCGTGCAGGTACTCTTTGCCGTATCGTTCGAGGACGGCGCGCCGGCTCGCCTCCACCGCCTCTTTGGACAGGTTGGTCGAGTCGGTACGCATGTAGGTAATGTAGCCCTGTTCGTAGAGGCGCTGGGCCACGCGCATGGCGTCGCGGGCCGATAGGTTCAGCTTTCGACTGGCTTCTTGCTGCAGCGTAGACGTGATGAAGGGGGGCGCCGGCGACCGTTTCACCATCCGGTCTTCCACTTTGTCTACCCGCCACGGTTCGTCGGGGAGGCGCCCGGCGAGGGCGCGGGCTTCTTTCTCGTCGAGCAGCAAGACGTCTTCCCCTTCTTTGAGCTTCTCTTTGAGCCGTCCCGTCTCGTCGTCGAAGTCGCGCCCGGTCGCTACGCGGATCCCTTTGTAGTGCGTCAGCGTCGCTTCGAAGTCGCGCCCATCGTGTTCGAGCTGCGCCTTGAGGTCCCAGTAGGACGCCGGCACAAAAGCCATCCGCTCTTTCTCTCGGAGGACGATCAACCGGACCGCCACGCTTTGAACGCGGCCTGCGGACAGCTTGGGCTTGATCTTTTTCCAGAGAAGCGGAGAAATGGAATACCCCACCAGCCGGTCCAGGATGCGGCGCGTCTCCTGCGCGTCGATCAAATTGTGGTCGATATCGCGCGTGTTGCTCAAGGCATCGAGGATGGCGTCCCGGGTAATCTCGTGGAAGACCATGCGGCGGACCGGAATCTTCGGGCTCAGCACCTGAACGAGATGCCAGCCTATCGACTCTCCTTCCCGGTCTTCGTCCGTCGCTATGTACAACTCGTCCACCTCTTTCAGGGCCGACTTCAACTCGCGGACGATTTTTTTCTTGTCCGGCGGGATGACGTAAAGCGGCTCGAAGTCTTCTTCGACGTTGACTCCCAAACGAGCCCAGGGCTTGCTTTTGACCGACTCCGGGATTTGCGCCGCCGAGGCCGGCAGGTCACGCACATGCCCCATGCTGGCTTCGACCCGGAACTCCCGTGCCGGCAAATATTTGCTGATTGTACGCGCTTTTGTGGGTGACTCAACTACCACCAATCGCTTCATAAGGGCAAATCTATTTATAACGTCAATGGGTGTCTACGAACCAGACGGATTGGAGCTACTGGATCTTCGTCGGCGGAACAGGCGGAGTTGTCACGCCTCAGAAAAGACAACGTTCCTGGCCAAAGACCTGGAAGAACGCCTTGACCGGATCCCGATCTGTCTGTATATAGTACGCTATCACTATACAATACGCTATCCCGATTCCGCGATCACCATACACGAGTACTGCGACTCGCCTCGCACTCACCTCCTCGATCCAGAACCTCTGTTCGATTCAGAATGTCTACACAAACCTTAGACGGTCCCAGGGTATTTCGAAATGTAAAGGAAACCCCGGCTGTCCTGCTGATCTTGATCCTGTTTTCAGAGCTCGGTCTGAACTGGCTTTATCTCAACGTTTTGTATGGCGCCCTTAGTGTGCCGGTTCTCTACACGCGAAATTTAGTGCAGCCTCTATTTCTCCTGAGCTTTCTGAAAGGGCTCTTCATCGTAGCCGGCATCGTATTCTGGATCGGGAGGTTCAATGCGAAGGAGCTGGGCATACAGGCGAAGAACCTGAAGATGGGGATTCTGTCGACCTTTTTTCTCTGGGCGCTCATTCAGATAGCGCTCATCGGGTGGAGCAGCCTGCAGGACCAGGGCATCGTTTTTCTGAACAGCGAGGGGCTCCGGGATACCCTGATCCTTGCCGGCAGCTTCCTGCTCTTCGCCGTGACCAAGGCTTTTTTCGACGAAGTGGTTTACAGGGCGCTTTTGATTTCCCAGGTGTATTTCAAGATCGAACGGTACGTAGACCTGCCGGCGCGTGCGGCACTGGTCTTTGCCGTCATCATCTCTCAGAGCATCTACCTGATCATCCAGATGCCCCTGATCAATGCGATCGACACGCAAGAGATCGGAATGCTCTATACCATCCTGACGCTGTTGTTCGTGAGCGTATTCAACGCGCTCATTTATTTACGCACCCGAAATCTGTATGTCTCTATCGGGATTCACACCCTGTGGTATTATCCCGTATTTGTCGTAGAGGCGCCCATGCCCCACTATTTTATCCTTGCTGTATTCGTAATAGGTCTCATCGTCATCTGGCCGATGTTGCCCACCTCAGGCCGCCCCGTACACAAACCCTCGCCCCTGCACAAGGCCCAGCGCAAGTCTCTGTAGCACCGTCGTTCAGCGACGAGTTCCCCTGTGTCAGGGCGTGTTGACAGAGGCTCCCGGGTCGGCGTTCCCGGATCCGTCTTTTCCTCGACCTCATCACCGCGCAGGGTTTACCGGTGAATTGCCTTACGAACAGATGTTACGCGCCGGATGCGCATACGTACTGCCAGAGCAGCATTGCATGTATGCAATGCCGCGTAATCCAGCCTGCTGTGCACAGTTCGCGTAACATCACTTACGAACAGATGTTACGCGCCGGATGCGCATACGTACTGCCAGAGCAGCATTGCATGTATGCAATGCCGCGTAATCCAGCCTGCTGTGCACAGTTCGCGTAACATCACTTACGAAGATACCCTGGCCCGGCGGGCGGCACCGATTCGAATACAGCATTACTTTCATCAAGATTCCTTTAATTAGCACATCGGCTGAGGGATCATCGATCCGGAGCTCCACGTTTGGTTTTGCCGTATCCAACTATCCACGTTATCCTGTACGTACGTTAGTGCCAATCAATCACACCCAGCGGAATAGACCCCTTGTAACTGGAGGAACCAAGAATGAGTTTAATCGAAACTAAAACTGTGTACCTGTTCGGCAATGGAGAAGCAGATGGGAACAAAGAGATGAAAGCCCACCTGGGCGGAAAAGGTGCAAACCTTGCGGAGATGAGTGCGATCGGAATGCCCGTGCCCCCGGGCTTCACGATCAGTACAGACTGTTGTAAATATTACAATGACCACGGGCACACCTGGCCCGATGGGCTCGAATCGGAAGTCGACGAAGGCATCAAACACATCGAGAAAGCGATGGATGCTGGATTCGGCAATGCCGAAAACCCCCTCCTCGTATCGGTGCGCAGCGGCGCTGCGGTCTCGATGCCCGGCATGATGGATACGGTGCTGAACCTCGGCCTGAACGACGACGTGGTTGCCGGGCTCGCCAAACTCACCGGCAACAAACGGTTTGCGTACGACTCGTATCGCCGCTTCATCGACATGTTCGGCAACGTCGTCATGGGCGTCCCTCACGACCTTTTCGAGGAATCCATCGAGGAAATGAAGCAAGAAAAGGGTGTAGAGAACGACGTGGACCTGACCGATGAAGACCTGAAAACACTCGTCGATCGGTACAAAGCGATCTATCGCCAGCACACGGGCTACATGTTTCCAAACGACCCCAGAGAACAGCTGCACTTCGCGATCAATGCCGTGTTCAACTCCTGGGATAGCGTCCGCGCCATCAAATACCGCCAGATCAATAAAATCGACGGCTTGCTGGGGACCGCTGTAAACGTGCAGGCCATGGTGTATGGCAACATGGGCGAAAACAGCGGCACGGGGGTCCTGTTTACCAGAAACCCTTCGACCGGCGAGCACGCGCTGTACGGCGAGTTTCTCGTCAATGCGCAGGGCGAGGACGTGGTCGCCGGCATTCGCACCCCTAAGGACATTTCCGAGATGACCCGAGAGTTTCCGGCAGCCTATAAAGAACTCACCGAGGTCACGCAGAAACTGGAAGCGCACTACAAAAACATGCAGGACATCGAGTTTACCGTCCAGCATGGGAAGCTGTTCATTCTCCAGACGCGCAACGGCAAACGAACCGGCGCCGCTGCGATCAAGCTGGCCGTCGATATGGTGTCCGAAGGTCTGGTCGACAAAAAAACGGCGATTCGCGACCTCGTCGAGCCCGGCCATATCGATCAGCTGCTGCACCCTCGCTTCGAAAATGAAGCCGCCTACACAGACAAGGTGATCGCTAAGGGACTCCCGGCTTCCCCCGGCGCCGCTGTAGGACAGGCGGTCTTTTCTGCCGAGGAGGCCGAAAACGCGCGCGCCGACGGAAAAAAAGTGATCCTCGTCCGTGTAGAAACCAGCCCCGAAGACGTCGGCGGCATGGACGCGGCCGAAGGCATTCTGACATCGCGGGGCGGCATGACCTCCCATGCTGCTGTTGTGGCGCGCGGCTGGGGCAAACCGTGCGTCGCCGGGTGCGGTGACATTGTAATCAACTATAGAAACGGCACGTTCACCAACGGGCGTGTCGACGTCAAAGCAGGGGACTGGATCTCGATCAACGGCTCGACGGGCGAGGTTATCCTGGGCGCCGAGGAGCTGGTGCCCCCAAGCCTGAGCGGAGACTTCGCCACGTTCATGGAATGGGTCGACGAGTTCCGGAAGCTCGGGGTGCGCACGAACGCCGATGCACCTGCCGACGCCGAGAAGGCCATCGAGTTCGGCGCGGAAGGCATCGGCCTGTGCCGCACCGAGCACATGTTTTTCGAAGAAGATCGGATAACGAGCGTCCGTGAAATGATCCTCGCAACCACGGAAGAAGGGCGTCGCGCTGCTCTGGCCAAGCTGCTGCCGTTTCAGAAAAAAGACTTCGCCGGCATTTTCAAGGCTATGGCGGGTAAACCCGTCACCATCCGCCTGCTCGACCCTCCCCTGCACGAGTTTCTCCCCCACGACCAAAAGGGCCGTGAAGACATGGCCCGCACGCTCGGCATCTCTGTCGAGGACGTAGACGCCCAGATCGAGGCCCTCCACGAATTCAACCCCATGCTCGGGCATCGCGGGTGCCGCCTGGGCATCACCTTCCCCGAAATCACGGAAATGCAAACGCGGGCGATCCTGGAAGCCGCCGTCGAGTTACATAACGACGGCGTCGAAGTATTGCCGGAAATCATGGTTCCGTTGATTGGCACCGTCGAGGAATTCGTCGACCAGAAAGCCGTCATCCAGAAAACGGCCGAGCTCGTCTTCGAAGAGAAAGGCACGAAGATCGAATATCTCATCGGTACGATGATCGAAATTCCTCGGGCCGCCCTCACCGCCGCCGATATCGCAAAAGAAGCCGACTTCTTCTCGTTCGGCACCAACGACCTGACGCAGATGACGTTCGGCTACAGCCGCGACGACGCCGGCAAGTTCCTCCCGATGTACGTCGACCGAAAGATCCTGGTGGAAGATCCCTTCCAGTCCCTGGACGTCCAGGGCGTCGGTCAACTCGTACGCATGGGGACGGAGAACGGACGCGCCTCCTCGCCCGACCTCAAGGTAGGCATATGCGGCGAGCACGGCGGTGACCCCTCCTCCGTCCATTTCTGCTACGAAGTAGGGATGAATTACGTATCCTGTTCTCCTTTCCGGGTGCCCATCGCCCGGCTGGCCGCCGCTCAAGCAAGCCTGAAGGAGTAACCCCCCGGATCGATGACATGAGCTGGTTACTGGGTGTCGCACAAGCACCCGAGCACATGGTTCAGAAGGCGAGGGGTCTGGCACACCAGGCCCCTTCCCTTTTTTTCACAGAAACGGACGCCCCTTCCTGGTTCGTAGCTGCGGGCGGGCTGCAAGCCACGTGTTTTAGATCTGCATCGTGCTCACCGCAGCAAGGTGGATTCGCCGTCGGGGTCGGGTTTGCAGGAGACGACGCCTCTCTCACAACCCACAACGTCCATCTGCTGGGCAGGACCGACTGGGGGCACATATTGGATGAGCCCGATCAAAAACTGCCCGCCGTCCATGGCCATTACGCATGTATAACATGGCGCAAAGGCGTCACGCAGATCCATACCGACCCGCTCGGCATCCGCACGGTGTACGTGGCCTCGATCGGGGAGGGCCTGGCTTTCTCGACGCGCCTCGACTGGCTGGCTTCTCTGGCGGGCTGCGCCGACGTCGACTTCCATACGTTCGGAGCTCAATGGCTCATGGCGAACCAGATTGCCACCCACAAAAGCCCCGTCAAAGGAATAGACCGGCTCGGGCCCGGGAGCCGTCTCTCTATCGCGCCGGATGCAGCAACACACTCCAGCGTCGTTCCATGGACGCCCAGCTGGCAACCCTCCAGCCAGGTTGAATTTACCCGCGCCCTCACTGCCTTCGTGCATCCCCAGATTCCGGAAGGGCGACGCATCAGTCTCGGTTTGTCCGGAGGCCTGGATTCGCGACTGCTGCTCGCACTGTCAACCCCCGGCGCCGCTCCGTTCTCTACCCACACTTTTGGCGACCCCGAACATGCCGACGTTCAGGTCGCCTCGACCCTGGCCGGACAACTGGGCTGCATACATCGCACGTGGCACGAAGACATCCCCGATGCAGACGCCAGTATAGCCCTGGTCCGCCGGACGGTCGTTCAAAATCAGGCCATCACCAGCGCCTCTTCGGTCCTGGGACTCCGGTACTTTTCGAATCTTCATCGAGACGGCCTCATCGTCATCGACGGTGCACTGGGCGAGGTGGCGCGGCGCCAATTCCTCAATCGCCTGCTGCTTCGTGGAAAAAGGGATCTGCAGGAGGGGAACTTCGAAAGGCTGCCGCCCTATCTGTATCACGCTAAGCCGGCCCTGTTCGACAGGGATGCCGAAGCGGTCATGGAGGCCGGCGCACTTGAACAGTTCCGCTCGATGTGGCTCGCCCTCCCCGGGCATCGGGATATCGGCTTCGAAAACAAACTCGACCTGTTCAGCGTGCGAACGAGGCTCCCCAACTTCTTCGGTTACGAGCAAAACAGGCTCGACGGGGCAGCGATGGCCTACATGCCGTTTGCCCAACCCACCGTGCTCGAACGCATCTTCGGTTTGTCTCTGTCTGATCGGCGTGCCGGAAAGGCATTCAGACAAATGATACGCCAGTACAAACCCATCCTCGCCCGCTTCCCCCTGGTCAAAAATCGCCTGAAAGTGTCGTTCCGGCTCCATCCTTTCGCTGCCACAGCCTGGCTCAAGGTGAGAACACGATTCCATCGAGGGCCTGCCTCAACCTCGCAACACGCGTTTCTGGGTACGGTAAAAGAATACGCACTCGACACGCTCGCCTCGAAGGAAGTGCAGGAATTTGGAGCGTACGACAGGCCCCGCGTGAACCAGGCCGTCACCTCGTATTACGCCGGCGCCCTGGAATACGCAGATTTTGTCGACTGGTGGCTTTCGTTTGAGACCTGGCGTCAGCAGATCGGCCGCACCGGATCATGACATGCGCGACTGCCTGCTTTTCGACGACTGTCTTTTCGACAGGGCCGCCAGGTCGCTGGGGCCGTCGTCGAGATCGCTGTCGAGATCGCTGTCGAACTCATCGAAGCCCGGTTCGGGGAGGCTGAGACGGCGTCGATGTTCTGCCCCCTTCCTTTCATTCTCCTCGCTGCCATCGAGCAACTGCTCCTCCAGATTTTCGAGGCGGCTCATCAAGGGCTCGGTAGCCTCCTCGATCACCCGGCGCAGCATGTTTTCCAGCTCGCTGGTCGTCAGGCTGGAGGAGTCTTTGCCCTTCTTGGAATCCAAGCCGTGCTTGTCTCGCAGAAAGCTAAAAATCGTATGAATGATAAAGATAGATAGGCCTGAAAAGGCCATGACTGAGATGACGATGATCGGGACGAGCTCTTCGGGCATAGGAGTTCTTCGGGTTGATTTACACTATCGTACGAGCGGTGAACAAGCCTTCCATCAATGGACTCGTCTTCGCCTGGAAGCAAACAATTCGTCGTCAGGGTTCTCCAGATCGAGATCGTCGAGGTCCAATCGCCGTGGTGCGTCCGTCAACAGCGGCCTTTCCCGATCAGGTTCTTCGGTCTCCAGCCGGTCGAGGCGCTCATTGAGCGGAGCAATCGCCTTTTCAATGGCTTCTTCGATCATCTCGTTCAATTCGCTCACCGTCAGGCTTTTATCGGCCGCATCTCCTTCTTTGCCTTTATTCAACAGGAGTTTCTCCTTTTCGTGCTCCATGCTCAGCTTGATGATAATGAGTACGAAGGAAAAGACCAGCGCAATTATAGCAAGAGGAAGCCACATAATCACATATCCCGAAGAGTTCTGGGTGGTAGCGATAACGCCGCGGTATGAAGCGGCGGAGAGTACAAAAGCCGTACAAATAACGAAAGCGGTATGAGAAATTACGAAGATGACAGGGCAGAGTTACACGGGGTGTTACCCTGGGGCCCATTCTTACGTCTACCTATAGGTAAACAAGAGGAATAGGACGGCCTCTGTTTTGAAGACTCGGCGCATGCGTCGAGGTTTCCTCCGCCACCCTCCCATAAAGTTAATCATTTTTAGACGAATCGGCTAACCGGGAGGAACAAGGGAGGGGATCAACTGATTTGTGGTTACTTAAATTATAGATGTGCTGTTACGCGAACTGTGCACAGCAGCCTGGTTTACGCGGCTTTGCAACCGTGCAAAGCCGCTCTGGCAGCACGTATGCGCATCCGGCGCGTACCATCTGTTATTTTGAACAAAAAACGGCGGCTTGATCCCCTCTCTCGTACGCCGTAGCTTCAAGCCGATACACGTTCTGCTTCGCCAATTATCTATGTTATACGACCGAATGAAAACTCTTTGCCAGTCGATTTGTGTTGTAGTTATAGTCGTGAGCACCTGGCATGGCACCCTATCAGAAAGCGCTGCCCAGGGTGGGCTTCAGGGTATCAACACCCGATTCGGCATCGGGCTCAACACCGTTTTGAGTGTTAATAACGGCTTCGGTGTTGGGTTCAGAGGGCGCGTATCGTCCCCTGTCAATCCCGATTTCTCTCTTGCCATCGGTATGGGTTTTACGGGTTTCGTACTTCAGGGAAGAGATCAGGCTGTATTCGTATTCGACCCCCAGTTATCAGGCATCATCAACCTCCCGGAAAGCAACAACCTCGACGCTCAAGTGTATCTGCTGGCCGGCATAGGCGCCTTTGTACCCCTGACAGAGTCCAGCAGCGACGACAGCGGTCCCTCCATCCATTTCGGCTTCGGGCGCGTCCAGCTGCTGAGCGTATCTTCCTTTTTTTACGAGATCAACCCGGCGGTCGTCATCGGTGCAGAACGCGTTGAGTTCATCCTCCCGTTCCGCGTCGGCATCATCTTCGGCGGCTCCGAATAGGTTGAGGCGGTTGGTGTGATTGCGCTTAGCTGATCATGAATCGAGGCAGGATCAGCAGCAGTACGAATACGAGTATGGCGAGGACGAAGAAGAAGCCTCCGATCAGCTGGTCGTATTCGAGCATGTTCAACATGCTGAGCATGGTCCACCAGTCGTGCTGCACGTTGTCCCCACCGAGCAGAGGCAGCTGCCGGGCTCTCGCATCCGCAGCATAAACACTGATGTTGAGCAAATTATGGCCGAGCCAGAATAACGACACCTGGGTTCCGAGCAGATAGTCGTGTGCGTAGAAATGATAAACAAGGATCGACGGCAGCAAGATCTGCATGAGCGTGCCGCCAGCAAAGTGGATAAACGTACCGAAAAAACCGAAAAAGAAATGGCCGGCTTCGTGAATGATGAGATCGACTGAATCCATCAGGGTATATTGCCCATGGGTAAGAACGAAATAGAGGCAGATGGGGAGAAAGACGATCGAGCTGATCCAATGCTTGAACTCCGAAACGCCATGGGTCAGGTTAGCTACTCGAAATTGCACCGCGTACGGGGATTTATGGCTCTAAAAATTTATGGCTTCAGGATGGATGGGTATCCATGTTTGTACAAGATGTTACGGGCACGGTGTATAGTTCCCGTATCTTTTATTCGTAGCAGCAAGCTCCCGTGCCTGATTCGACGGCCCACTTCACATCCTCACCTTCAAATCAACGTCTTAAGGGCATCGATAAACCGGTCGAGCTCTTCTTCCGTATTGTAGTAATGGGGTGAGATACGCCAGGACGCCTTCACGCCCTTTTGGTCGTAATCGATCACCGCAGAGGTGCGAACTTGAGCGGAGGTGTTGATGCCTTGCCTCCGGAAGGCTGCAACGAGATTAGCAGGGTCCCAGCCTTCCACACTGACGGAAATGATGCCAGATAACTCAGCCCCTCGATCGAGCACGCGCAGTCGTCCCATCTTCTGCAGCGCTTCGCGCAGTGTGGCGGATAACGCGCTCGTTCTGCTCCAGATCGCCTCGATGCCCACGTTCATCGCATAGTCCGCAGCTTCCCCCATGCCCAGCACGAGGGCCCAGGAGAACTCCCAGTTCTCGAAACGACGGGCATCCAACACGGGGCGATACGCCTCCTCCTCCACCCAGTCCGCCCCGCGCATATCCAGAAACATCGGCTCGTATCCGCTGTCGAGAACCCGATCGGATATATACAGGAACCCGGCGCCCCGGGGGCCTCGCAGAAACTTTCGCGCGCTGGCTGCCAGAAAATCGCACTGCAACGAATGCACGTCGATGGGGATCTGTCCGATCGACTGGCAGGCATCGACCAGATACAGGACCTGTTCCGACTTACATACGGCGCCGATGGTATGAACGTCCTGGATCAGACCCGAGTTGGTCGGAATATGGGTGACACTGACGAGTTTGGGGCGATACTTTGTTATGAGTTCTGCCATAGCGGCAACATCGACGCCGCCGGCGGCTCGATCTGGAGCCCGGATGATTCGGACGCCAAAACGCTTCTGCAGAGAAAGGAATTGAATCTGGCTGGATGCGTAGTCATTCCGCGTGGTCAGGATCACTTCACCTTTACGGAACGGAATACACGAAAGCGCCTGTGCTATCGAGACTGTCGCATTTTCAGTGAGTGCGATGTTGCGGGATCGTGCCCCAAGCAGATTGGCGAGCGACTGATATACCCCTTCGATAGCCTGCTGACGAGCGTGATACGCTTCATATCCCCCGATTCGGCTCTCCAGATCAAGGTATTTTCGCACTGCATCTACGACCGGCAGCGGCATGAGGGCTGCCCCTGCGTTGTTGAGATGAATGCGCTCGGCAGTACCCGGCGTATCGGCTCGAAGGTGGGGGATGTTCATGAAATGTGTGTCCGTAATACGTATTGAGGAGGCCCGGGGCGCCGTCGATTCGACGCCCCGAACGATGCACATCGGCTGTCGGTTACTCTTCGTCGAGCTTCCATTTGATCTGAAACTCGATCTCTTCCTCACCGTCGGATCTCTCGTGTTCGATATTGTATTCCGCGCGAACCGGCACGTAGATGCGCTCGCCCGCTATCTGAATTTCAAACTTCTTCCCTTCTTCGAGTGCATCCGCCAGCCGGCGCAGTTTGGACACATACTCCTTGACGGAATACACTTTTTCGATGTCTCGTTCGTTTTTCTCGTTCATGTTTTTTGTCGGTTTTCAGTGAATAGGTGATGTTACGCGAACTGTAACAACAGGCTGGTTTACGCGGCTTTGTAAGCGTGCAAGTAAGCGTGCAAGGCCGCCGTGGCAGGACCTGTGCGCATCCGGCGCGTACCATCTGTGAATCACAGCATGGAATCCGGCATCGCAGGTCCTGACAGCACTTGATTCAGCCGTCGTTCTATCGTTGTTCTAT
>CAZGHT010000029.1:4488-33050 GCA_964525535.1 uncultured Rhodothermaceae bacterium | reverse complement strand
GTTCTATCGTTGTTCTATTATTGAATTCGTCGCAGTATAGTCCGCAACCGATCCGGTTCGTCGCTCAGCAAACGACTCAGAACCCGTCCGGCGCCCGTCAGGAACCGTTGATTTTCATCTCGATGATAACGTTCGCCCATATGCGCAAGCACCGCGACGAGCAGCTCATCGCCCGGGATGGACCGGTCGGATCCCTCGATGAGCAAACGCAAAAAGTCGTAAGGGGGACCAAAAAGCAGCAGGGTTTCAGCAGAACAGGGCCTCACGAAGTCATGTATTCCGGCAGGGTGAGGCGGTAGAGCCTGGATCACTTCCTCGGCCGAAGGACTCCGGTACCCCACTATTCGCCCGTGAAAGGAGACACGGAGGAGTTCTTTGACCTGAGGCATCTCGAGGCGCAACGCTTCCCGGCTCATGCCGAGCGCAGACGCCCGCCGGCCCGGTATCACACTGCCGTATTCGATCAAACTGACCACGCCGTAAACGATCTCCCCTCGTTCGGTAGCAATCTCCACCCATGACCCGAAAGCAGGCGCTTCCACGTCCTTGATCGCCTCGGCGACGAAGGTCACCGTATTGGATTCTACGATTTCACCAATCATTGGATAAGGATTATGACTACAAGCCCATTCACAATACAGCGCGTTCCTTAGACAGTTTCTTCTGCGAACTCGAAACCGCCAGACCACGGCTCGCCATCTCCCTGTCGACCATCTCATAAAATAGCGCGCGCTCCGGCGCCCGAACGACGGCTCGTTCATGGGCTTCCGACAAGATCATGGGATAACCTCGCCCCTTGCGACACTCATTCATTACGGCGGCGTGCACCCACCGTATCCAGTGGGCCTCCTGCGTCACCCAGAAGGGAACTTCGACGCGGGCCACTTCGCCCCTGGCTCCCGGAGATGGGATGTGTACATAGAAAAAACAAACCCGGACGTCCTTCCTGTAAGACGACAACACTCTGGAGCGAGACATAAAAACCCCTGAACGGGCACCTGGAGGCAGGATCTCCTCAAAAAACACGCGGTCGTTCAAATCCCGCAGGCTCCTCTCGCGTGTGTTCGCATCCTCTTGCTCCTGATACATCAGCAAACGCACAAATTCTTTGTTGGACGGCATGCTGATATACGAGCAAAGGGGTATTTCCTCTTCATGAAAAGACTCCAGCACGTGCGTGTACCGTTTGAGCAAAGCGTCCTCCAGCGTACGATTCTGCATTCGCCTCAGCATCCACCGTATTAAGGTCCCATCCGACATCGCGAGCAGGGGCCGGTCTTCTTTGCGTGCCTCGACGGCGCTCTGAAACAATTCGGACAGCTCCAACTCGTCCCTGAACGCCGAAACAACCTCCTGTCCCGTCACATCTATCCATTCTTCTTCGAAACCGTCCAGAGACTGTCCTCTGAAAAACAGCCTGGGGACAGCCCCCATCTCCGGCTCTTCGGTGGTACCGTACTGAAATGCGATACGACTGATATTGATGAGATAACAGAGCGGCTCTATGTGCCGATCGGGGTAGATCTGAGAGCCGTCTGACGCAACAAGGGTCATCGGTGTGGGGCGTTCGCCGGCCTCGAAAACAACCAGGGGATCATCGTCGACGGGATCGGCCACCAGTTTGTCGTGCAATTCGGAATCGTTCGGTATTTCCAGGGAGCCGTTGGCGGCAACCAGGGCCTCGTACACACGGATCGCCTCATGGAGGTTCGTCTCGCGCTCATCCAGAAATCGTTTTTGATGGGCTCCGAACGCCTTCATCTGCTGCTGCAAGGCTTGAAAATCTAACATAGTCGTTTAAGTATATTCTTCCAGGACCCCGGATTCATTGCTTACCTGAACCTTGTGCTTTGAACCCGGTATGCTGCATCGCATTCAAGGAAGCAGCCTGCGCAACGCCAACTTATATCACGGATGTTACGCATCTGTGCACTATCGGTATGCCTCGACGGCTTTGAAGGTATGCAAGAAGGTATGCAAAGCCGCGTAAACCAGCTTGCTGTGCTCAGTGCGCGTAACATCCATTATATCAGACTACCCATGGCCGGGATTTACCTTAATTTCGAAAATACGAAAGCCCATTTTAGAGCTCGTCCCCCGAACTCGAGCGCTGTTCAGCAGTTCGTCACAGCTTTCAACGCCGAGATCTCATCGTATGCCGCCTCTCACGGTCAGAACGAGACGATCGAGTCGATCTATCTGGGAGGTGAGTTTCACCACCTCCCCGTCGAGGCACTGTGCCACATCGTCGAATCTCTGTTCGCTCATTTCGACACGACCAATATTCACGAAATAGCGGCAGACCTGGAGCCGGATGCCGTGCAGGAGCCGCTGCTCCTGAATCTGCAGGCGCTGGGGTTCACCCGGCTCAACCTGCTCGCCCGCTCGTTCTTCGACGATGACCTGCGTTACCTGGGGTGTACCTATCAGTCAAAGGACGTGCATTCGGCCATTGAAGACATCCAGGCGCTCGACCGGATCGAAGCGGCGCTGGAATTGGCGTACGATATCGCCCCACAACCCTTCGAATACTGGGCCGCCAACCTGGAAAAAGTTGCGCACCGCGGCATCGAGCACCTTTCGCTTCGCGACTCCAGGCAGAACGGGATCGTCGAGCTGCCCCGCCAGATGGCTTGCTGTTTCTCATTCCCGGAGCTCGAAGACCGGTTCCTCGAACGTGCTGCCTTCGCCATGGAATACCTGCCTCAACACGATTACGACCAGTATTTGATCCTCGAATTCGCTCGTCCGGGAGCCCAGTGCGACCACTACCTGATGCACGTGTACCAGTCCAACCTGCTCGGCCTGGGACCCGGAGCGCATTCGTTCTGGTGGCACGGCACCTCCCATTCCAGAGCTCATCGCTGGTCCAACGTGGACAATATCAGCCAGTACATCGCGTTACTCAAGCAGCGCGAGCTTCCCGTAGATACCCGGAGCGCGTTCGATCTGGACAGCCTGGCCAACGACTATATGATGTTATCCATACAAACGGCTGGAGGCATTAATACGGAGAAATTGGAAACCGAATACGGGGTTGACTTATATTCTGAAAAAATAACTACCTTAGCCCGGCTAGAACGCGAAGGCTGGATCGAACCGATTCGCAACAATCGGATCATCCTGACGGACACTGGCCGGCTGAACTGTTATCACATACTCCCAGAACTTGTACTCGACATCTGACCATCATGCGCCATTTTGCCGGCTTTCGTAAACGAAATGGGTTCGCCGCCTTCGTGTGTACAGCGGTGCTCCTGCTGTCGGGCTGCGAACCCGATTCGGCCACCTCCGACGTCCCCAGAGATATCCCGTTCCGGCCCGACGGATTGCTGGAACTCATCGACGAGGACGGCTCTCTGATTACGTCCGTTGTCATCGAAATCGCGAAAGGCGATTCAGCGAGGGCTCGCGGCCTCATGCAGCGTGCGACACTGCCTTCCAGAGGCGGTATGCTCTTCCTCGACGACTCGGCCAGCGTACAGACCTTCTGGATGAAAAACACCCTGCTCCCGCTGGATATCATATTCATCGGCGCGGACTCCCAGGTCGTGAGTATTTCGAAACGAGTGGCTCCCCTATCCGAAGAGCGGGTGTCGTCGACCGGGCCGGCCAAATACGTACTCGAAGTAAAGGCCGGATTCGCAGACACATACGGGATTGACGAAAACGCCCGGGCTCGCTGGCGCCTCGTCAACAGCAAGGAAACGCCGGCCACGGAGTCCGAGTAATGACGGTGCGCAACATGGAATACGAATGACATCACTGAATAAAACGATTCGACTTTTATGCGTACCTTCCTTTTGCTTATTCTTGGCTTTGTGTTTTGCGCGGCCTCGCTGATGAGTTGCCAGTCAAACTCGGCGCCTGACGATGAATCCAGCCAGGCGACCTCCATCCCTTTCCGCAAAGACGGCACCCTCGATTTTATCCGTGCCGGGGACATGTACCAGACGATCGACATCGAAATTGCAGAGACAGACTCAGCGATCATCCGCGGTATGATGCAGCGTACGTCGCTGCCCGAACATAGCGGCATGCTCTTTCTCATGCCCGAAGAAGAATTGCAGGAATTCTGGATGTCGAACACCCAGATTTCACTCGACATCATCTTTGCGAATGCGGAACGTGAGATCGTCCACATCGCAAAGTATACGACCCCGCTATCCCAGGAAAACGTCAAATCGATATACCCGGCTCAGTACATCATCGAGGTGCAGGCCGGGGTCGCCGATTCCTACGGTATCCTCGAAGGGGATCGATTCGACTGGCGCCGGGAATAACTTCCTGGAGCGAGGGTAACGCCCCTCTCATGTAAACATTCGTTTACACTTTCTTGTTGTTCCACTGAGGGGCGGGGGAAAAGTGGAAGAAGGGCATTGAGGCGTCGCGAAGGGCGAGTATAGGGCGTGACGATCAGACGCCGAAGGATTCTCCACAGGCGCAATTGCGTACGGCCTGGGGATTGGAGAAGAAAAAGCCCCGGCCGTCAATCCCATCGGTAAAGTCGAGTTCCGATCCCTCGATGTAGACGGAACTGCGCCGGTCCAACACGAACCGGATGCCTTCCAGCTCCTGGACGTCGTCGCCATCCTGAAGCGTTGTATCCCACCCCAGATCGTAGGTAAGCCCCGAACATCCCCCAGGAACCACGGCAATACGCAGCATCGTCTCCGACAAATTCACAGACTCTTTTCGCGCCGTGTCGATGATTTTATCGACGGCACGAGGTGTAATTGTAATAGTCATTCAGGTATGCGTAGAACGGTCGTTGTGTATGATGCCAGTCGCATTGAGTACTAAAGGGGCATTCTCCTGTTCCGGCTACGAGCATCCCCACGCCGAAGCGTGCGTCGCCCCGTCCTGATGTTTACCGCTTTTTCATCAATAGACCAAGTCTAAATAATGGAACGAATTGCACCCCTGCTCGTTGTGTACAAAAGTTTACACGCGAGACTGTAAACGGCAGTTTACACGCCTGTATATACGATTTCGGCGTGTTCTCCCAGAGCAAGTTGCCCTATTCATTCCGCCAACCCCACAAGTTATGAGTCAGAGCGAAACGGATTTTCTCCAGGAAGTAGCCGAAAGTGACTATAAATACGGTTTTGTCACCAACATCACAGCAGACACGGCCCCGAAAGGGCTCAACGAAGATGTGATTCGCATGATTTCCGCGAAGAAGGAAGAGCCTGAATGGATGCTGGAATGGCGCCTCCGTGCTTTTCAGCATCTGATGAAGCTGCTGGACAAGGACAAGTATCCCCGTTGGGCGCACATCAACTATCCGGAGATCGATTTCCAGGATATCAGCTACTATTCGGCTCCTAACAAGAAACCCAAATACGAAAGTCTGGACGAGGTTGACCCGGAACTCCTCGACACGTTCGACAAGCTCGGCATTTCACTCGAAGAGCAGAAGCGCCTGGCTGGAGTGGCCGTCGACATAGTCATGGACAGTGTTTCGGTGGCAACGACGTTCAAGGAGCAACTGGCCGAGCAGGGGATTATTTTTTGCTCGTTTGGTGAGGCGATCGAGAAACATGCCGATCTCGTGCGCAAACACATAGGCTCGGTCGTTCCCTACACGGATAACTTTTACGCCTGTTTGAACTCGGCGGTTTTCTCCGACGGCTCGTTCTGTTATATTCCCAGGGGCGTCAAGTGCCCGATGGAGCTGTCGACCTATTTCCGCATCAACGAGGCCGGCACCGGGCAGTTCGAACGCACGCTGATCGTAGCCGAGGAAGGCAGTTACGTCAGCTATCTGGAAGGATGTACGGCCCCCATGCGGGACGAGAATCAGCTGCACGCCGCAGTCGTCGAGATCATTGCTCACAAAGACGCCGAGGTGAAATACTCCACCATCCAAAACTGGTATCCAGGGAATGCGGAGGGCAAAGGCGGTATATACAACTTCGTGACCAAACGCGGCATCTGCGCCGGCGACAACGCCAAGATATCCTGGACCCAGCTCGAAACGGGGAGTGCGATCACCTGGAAATATCCCAGCGTGATTCTCAAAGGGGATCACTCCGTCGGTGAGTTCTACTCGGTGGCCTTCACGAAAGGGCGTCAACAGGCCGATACGGGCACCAAAATGATCCACCTGGGCAGAAATACGAAGAGCACGATCATTTCCAAGGGTATTTCGGCCGGTTACAGCCAGAACAGCTATAGAGGCCTTGTGAAAGTGGGGCCAAAAGCTTCGCGAGCTCGCAACTTCTCCCAGTGCGACTCGATGCTGCTCGGCGACAAGTGCGGCGCCCACACCTTCCCCTATCTCGAAATCGAAAACCAGACGGCGCAGGTCGAACACGAAGCAACGACGTCGAAGGTGGGCGAAGATCAGATTTTCTATTGCAACCAGCGAGGCATCGGCGAGGAAGAAGCGATCAAACTCATCGTGAACGGTTTCTGCAAAGATATTCTGGCGAAGCTGCCCATGGAGTTCGCCGTCGAAGCCCAGAAACTCCTCGCCATCGAACTGGAAGGCAGCGTCGGCTGATCGCACGGCTCGTGGTGCACGGCGCCGCAGTCGTACAGCCGCACGGGCGGCCGCCTGACCCGATTCGTTTTCGCGCCTTTCGATCTATACACCTTAACCAGTTGCGCCCCCATTGCGGGCGAATACGATAATGCTCGAGATCAAAAACCTCCACGTCTCCATAGAAGACAAACCCATTCTCAAGGGATTCGACCTGAGTGTTCAGCCCGGCGAAGTACACGCCATCATGGGCCCTAACGGCTCTGGAAAGAGCACACTCGCCGCTGTGCTTGCAGGCCGCGAAGGCTACGACGTTACGGAAGGAAGCGTAACCTACCTCGGGGAAAACCTGCTGGACATGGAACCCGACGAACGCGCTCTGGCCGGGGTATTCCTCGCTTTCCAGTACCCGGTGGAATTGCCCGGCGTCAGTATGTCGAATTTTTTGAAGCAGGCCCTCAACGCAAAACGGGACCATGAGGGTCTCGACCCTATTGGTGCGGTCGAATTCCTGAATCTAATGAAAAGCAAAGCCGAACTCGTCAACCTCGACCCGGACCTGAAGAGGCGCGCGGTCAACGAAGGGTTTTCGGGAGGCGAAAAAAAGCGCAATGAGATTTTCCAGATGGCCCTGCTGGAGCCCAAATTAGCCGTTCTGGACGAAACCGATTCGGGGTTGGATATCGATGCACTGCGCATCGTGTCGGACGGCGTCAACTCGCTGCGAAGCCCGGACAGAGCTTTTGTCGTCATCACCCACTATCAGCGACTTTTGAACTACATCATCCCCGATCGCGTGCACGTGTTGCTGGGCGGGCGGATCGTTAAATCGGGCGATAAAGATCTGGCCCTTCAGCTAGAGGAAAAAGGATACGACTGGATCAAAGAAGGCGACCTCGTCGCCTGAGGAAATCCGATTCGTTGTTGCCCCTATCAATCTCCATCTAACGAAGATGACATCGACGATTACAGAACGCCAAACCGTTGAAGAACGCTTCAGCGCACTCTTCGACCTGTTAGAAGGGAGTACCCCCAATGGAAACAGTGCCGCCCTGAAAACAATTCGACAGGATGCTATCGCGCAGTTTCTCAGGCAAGGGCTCCCTACTCGAAAGACGGAAGCCTGGAAGTACACGCCCATCGAGAAGCGTTTTTCTAAGGATCACGCCGTTTACTACCAACAGCATACGGACACACTGACGCCTGACACGATCGATGCCGTCCGTATCCCGGATCTGGATGCCCCTATCGTCGTAACGCTCAATGGACGTTTTATTTCGGCGCTGTCTTCGACGGAGGGCCTGCCGGGCGACGTTCGACTGCTCGAGCTGCACGCAGCCGCAGATGCGGAGGAGGACGCCTTCTTCGCACATTTTACGCGTCATGCAGACTTCCATGAGGATACGCTCACGGCCCTGAATACGGCATTTTGCCGGCACGGCCTTTTCATCCACCTTCCTGCCCGCGTGCGGCTGGAACGCCCGATGTATATCCTGCACCTCCTCGACGCTGGCCCACATTCGGTAGTCCAGCCCCGCCTGCTGGTTCGCGCCGACGCCGACAGCGATGCCACCATCGTCGAGCATTACCACAGCCTGAACGATACCGACCGGTTCGTCAATACCGTTTCAGAGTGGACCATCGACAGGCAATCTCATATCCGGCATTACCAGATACAGGATCTGAACCCATCCGGTACGGCCGTATTTAATCGATACGTACATCAAGAGACTCATAGTCATTTTTCGACGCACACCAGCGTGCTCAACGGAGGGTTGATTCGAAACAACCTGACCATTGTGCCGGATGCGGTAGAATGTGAGAGCCACCTCCTCGGTATTGTGCATGGCAAAGGATCCATGCATGTGGACAATCACACGCTCGTAGATCACCGCAAGCCCGACTGTTTCAGCAACGAGCTGTACAAGCACATCCTGGATGACAAATCAACCGGGGTATTCAACGGAAAAGTATATGTCCGCCCCGATGCACAGAAGATTAATGCGTACCAGTCGAACAAGTGCATTACTCTGACGGAGGAGGCGCGCATGTATTCGAAGCCCGAGCTCGAAATTTACGCCGACGACGTCCAATGCAGCCATGGCGCCACGACGGGCCAGCTCGACGCCGACGCCTTGTTCTACCTGCGCTCGCGCGGGCTGAACGAACAGGAAGCGCGTTCCCTGCTGCTCCTCGCCTTCGCACGAGACGTCATCGATGCAATCGACGTCGAAGCCGTCAGGGTGTTCGTAGACGATCGCATTAGAGCCAACCTGTAACATCGCATGAGTACATCCGATCTTCAGACCCGCCCCTTTTCGTTCTCACCGTCGATCGATATCGACCGGATTCGCAGCGACTTCCCTATCCTTCAGGAACGCGTCTACGACCGGCCGTTGATCTATCTCGACAACGCGGCGTCATCGCAGAAGCCGCGGGCTGTACTGGATCGGCTCCAGCGCTATTACGCCCATGAGCACAGCAACGTGCATCGGGGGGTACACCGGCTGAGCCAGATCGCAACGGACGCATACGAGGCCGCTCGAGAACGAGTGCGACGTTTCGTTAATGCCAGGCACACCCACGAAATCATTTTTACACGGGGCACTACGGAGTCCATTAACCTGGTGGCTTCTGCGTTCGGCCGGTCCGTCGTCCGCGAAGGCGATAACGTCGTCATCACCACCATGGAACACCATTCCAACATCGTCCCCTGGCAGATGCTCTGTGAGGAGAAGGGGGCTCAGTTGCGCGTGGTTCCGATCAACAACGAAGGAGACCTCCTGCCTGACGCGTTTGTCGACCTGCTCACAGAGCGTACGCGCATTCTCGCATTCTGCCACATTTCGAATTCGCTGGGAACGATCAACCCGGTCGCCGCGATGGCGGCCGAAGCACATCGACGGGGCATATCCGTTGTTGTCGACGGCGCTCAGGCCGTGCCCCACATGCGAGTCGACGTGCAAGACCTCGACGTTGACTTTTATGCGTTTTCGAGCCATAAAATGTTCGGCCCTACTGGGGTCGGCGTGCTTTTTGGCAAAGAGCATCTACTCGAAGCCATGCCGCCGTATCAGGGAGGCGGCGATATGATCGACGCGGTCTCGTTCGAGAAAACGACCTACAACTCGTTACCCTACAAATTCGAAGCCGGCACCCCGAACATCGCCGGCGTCGTCGGTCTCGGAGCAGCCATCGAGTATCTGGAATCTGTTGGGCTCGACGCGATCGAATCGTACGAACACGACTTGCTCCGCTACGCCACAGAGCGGCTTTCGTCCATCGATGACCTTCGGATCTATGGAACGGCGAAACACAAAGCCAGCGTGCTCTCTTTCCTGGTGGGCGACATACATCCGTACGATGCCGGCACTGTCCTGGACCGTCTCGGCATCGCCGTACGCACGGGCCACCATTGCACGCAGCCCCTCATGGACCACTGGAACCTCCCCGGCACCTGCCGGGCTTCGCTCGCCTTTTACAATACAACCGCCGAGGTAGACGCGCTCGTCGAGGGCATCCACCAGGTTAAACGATTTTTTGGATAATCATGCTCCAGACCATCGAAGAACGAGAAAAAGACATTATCGAGGAATTTTCCATGTTCGACGACTGGATGGGAAAATACGAGTACTTGATCGAACAGGGTAACTCGCTTCCCCTCATCGATCCTTCGTTGCAAGACGACGAGCACAAGATCCGAGGGTGCCAGTCTCAGGTCTGGCTTTCTGCGTCCCGGGAGGGCGATCGCGTCCTGTTTGAAGCCAACAGCGACTCGGCGATTACGAAGGGGCTCATCGCGCTCCTCGTTCGTGTATTGTCCGATCAGCCTCCCCAGGCCATAACCCGCGCAGAGCTGGATTTCCTGGATAAAATCGAGATGAAAGAACATCTTTCTCCTACCCGCAAGAACGGGCTCAATGCCATGATCAAACAGATGAAGCTGTACGCCACCGCCTTCCAGACAATGCAATCCGACGTTTCCTGACCCTGGACCGACCGGGTCAGGCCGGGCCTTCCGGCCCTAGATGTCCATTAAACCCTGTTAACGTAAAGTCGATATGGAGACACCCGCTTCCGATCTCGAGGACCGAATTGTCAAAGCGCTCAAAAGGATCTACGATCCAGAGATACCGGTCAATATTTACGACCTGGGGTTGATCTATGAGATAACCGTGCATCCGGATCAATCCGCCTACGTCAAGATGACGCTGACGGCGCCGGGTTGCCCCGTAGCGGGCTCCTTGCCTCTCGAGGTGGAGGAAGCGGTAAAAGACGTCGAAGGCGTTGCCGATGCCCGGGTGGAGCTCACGTTCGATCCGCCCTATACGATGGATATGATGTCAGAAGAAGCAAAATTCGAGCTGGGCTTTTTATAATTGTCACACGCGGCCGGCTCAGGACGCGCCTCCACAGCCGGCAGGGATCACGTTCAGATGTTTACTCATACCGTTGCCATAACGCGCTGCTTGATCGCCGAAGGGCGCCTGGCTGAGGTGGAGGATATCATTCTTCCTCTGCTCCAGATGCGGCCGGCCCAGGATCGAGCCCTGACGGCAGACGAGTCTGAACGGCTTGCGTTGCTTCGATGCCTGCTCGCCCAGGCCTGGCTCCTCGACGGAAAAGAACCCGGCAAAGCGCTCGACCTCCTGAAACCGGTCACAACCTGCGATCTCTCGTCCCCGCCGGCGCTGTCTGAAGTGCTCGCCAGGTTATGGACCGGGTATGCCTGTCTGCGGTCCGATTCGGACCGGGATCAGATTCCCCGCGCGATCCACTTGCTCAAAACGTCTCAGGTCCAGCTCGAGCTGATGGAGCGAGGAGACTATTTGTACTGGGCGCACCTGGGCCTGGCCCTGGCGTATTCCAGGCTCGGAGAACGGGCGCAGGTGAAACACCTGACCGATCGACTGACTGTATCGCTTCCGTTTACGCACGACGCCCTCGCTCGCGCATGGGCGGCACAGATAGGCACTGACAACGAGGCTCTCAGTAACGGATCCTCCGGCGATAGGTACTTCGACCGCACGACGCGTAACGGCGCACAGGCGCCCAACGACCTCTACGCGTCGTATACGGCACTTCCTCTGCTGAATCAGTGCAGGACCATTGCCGCCGGATCGGCGCCCGTTCTGATCACCGGGGAACGCGGGGCAGGCAAAGAAGCAGCGGCCCGGCTGATCCACGACCTGATGGGACTCGCCCAGGAATCGTTCGCCTGCATCGATTGTGAAGTCATCTCCAGCATGCAGCAGACCGATATTTTTTCCTTCACGTCTGGAGGCAAACCTGGCTCTCCTCCCAGAACGCTCTTGCTCAATCACGTCGAAAAGCTCCACCCGATCTCTCAAAATTCCCTGTTGGACTATGTACGTGCACACACCCTGGCGGCCAGGGTGGGGCAGGCAGACGCCGCTGAAGTGCCGCCGGCGCCTCGCCTTCTTGCCGCGACGTCGGCAAACCTGGAGGCCCTCGTCGAACGCGGCGCCTTCAGCCGGGCCTTGTATTTCCTGCTACAAATAAACGCGCTGGCTGTGCCGCCCCTGCGTTCGAGGAAAATGGACATCCCGCTCCTCGCGACTCATTACGCCCGCCAGTTTTGCCCGATTGGCGTACCCTTTGTGGCTATCACCGAAGAAGCGGTTCGCGCCATGATGGCCTATTCCTGGCCCGGTAATGTGCGTCAACTCCGCAACGAGATCGAAAGAGCTACGGTTATGGTCGCTCACGAACCTGTACCGGTCATCGATCGCAAAATCCTCTCCAGGACTATACAATCGGGAAGCCCGGCTCCTTCAGACGGCGCCGTGAAACCCGATGTCTTGCCCGACGATGCCCCCCTCGACGATTTGCTGGCCTCCACGGAAAAGCGCATCATCGAAGAGGTGTTGGCGTCCAACCAGGGACAGGTATCTGTTTCGGCTACACGGCTGGGATTGACGCGCCAGGGGCTTTATAAGAAAATTAAACGACTCGGTATTTCAGTAGCTAAATTCCAGAAAGAACCCGGAAAAGAATCGTCTGCGCTGTTGCGTTGATCGGGGCTCTAAAACTATGGAAGACAAACCACATACACGAACACACCCCTCGGATACGGCATCGATCGGACCGATCGCGCTCACCCACGCGGCGCTGATGTCCTCCCAACTCGACGAGTCGATCCAGTTTTATGTAGACGTGCTGGGCCTGACGCTCCGCGTCAAGGAAGAGGATCCCGTACGGCCGGGCAGGATGCGAGCCATGCTGATGGATTCAGAGGGCCGCAACATCATCGAGCTCATCGAATTTCCCGAGATGACGCATTCGTCCGTTCCCGGAAGAGGCGCCATTCACCACGTAGGATTTTGCCTGCCCCAACGCAACTGGCACTCCCTGCGCTCCCGGCTCGATGCCCTGGGACTCCCCTACCAGGAGGTCGAAAGCCGGCTATTCTTGCGCGATGCCGACGGGGTTGTTCTGGAAATCGAGTCAGGCGGTCATTGATCGAGCACGCTCCAGGTAAAACCTGTTCGACATCGGGCATCCAATCATTCAGTGATGTGACGGGCCGGATGCACTTTTGTCATTTATTATCGGAGAACCGGACTTCGTTGGACAGTTCATCGGTATCGTCAGGCTGAATCTCGACCCCTCTCCGCTCCAGCAGCTTGCCGCACAGCTCGATCGCTTCGATGAGTCCCTGAGCCACCTGCTTCGTCCGCAGCCCTTCGCGGATGCGGGCGACTACGTCGATCCAGTCCTCGGCCGCAACCCGTCGGTTGATCCCTTCATCGCCCAGCACTTCGATACGTCTTTCCAGCACAGAGATGAACAACAGGATACCCGTTCGATCGCGCGTATTGAACACTTCTTCTTCGACGAAGGCGCGCGTAGCCCGGTGATGCACCGTGCGAGCCAGTAGATCATTTCCTGCCAGATATCGCTTGACAGGCGGCGCAAAGGCCCCGATCAACGCCCCGACAGCGCCGGCAGCCAGGATCAAAAACGCCATCCCTTGCCCCGAATACAGCCAGCCCAGCCCCCAGCCGTCATATAACTGGGCCGTGAGGCCTGCCGCCCCAGTAGCGATTATGGCCATCATCGAAGCGCCTCGCCAGACCGCAACATCGTAGGAGTCACTTTGCTTGATGAAGTAAGGCACGATCTCACCGGAAGTGCGCTGCTCCGCTTCGGAAACAGCTTTTTTGATCGACTCGAGCTCGGCTTTCGAAAAAAAATCCTTCATGGGATGAATGACCTGAATCAGCAACTTGGGGGATACATCAATATAGGCGTCATAACTCAAACGTGTCACAATTCTATGCGCCATCACGCAACGTACAGGCAGCCGACGCGAAATGCCGGATACCTGAAACGCCCATAGTGACGATACGACGTTGCCCTTTACGACAAAAGCCTTCAAATGGTTTTCATTCGAAGGCTCTCGGTGTCGACTTTTCCTGACAGGTACCCCTCGAAAACGAGCCGGCCCCCGGCGGGACTACTCAGGGAACGGGGCTGAACCGCATCAGGCTCCCTTCTTCCCCGTAGTGAATCACCAGCTCTTGATCGCTTCCGGTAAAGGAACGGGCTTCCTTCAATCCGTTCAGGTAGGCGTCGAAAAGAGAAGCCTGCGCACACGAGGGATCTCCGACAGAGAGACGCTGCACACGCAGGGTATTGCTTTCACCGACCGTATACCCCCCTTCGAAATCGGTGCAATCGGCATTGCCGCTAAACACATCTGCCTCGTTCAAAGAAAGTGTATATAAAGAACCGTCATTCGGATACAGAGAAGTCGATCTATACACGACGACATCTAAGCTCCATCGCCGGCGATAATAATCGTGATCATCGTCCTCTTCCACGACGATGATGCACGAGGGGAGCAGTATGAGGGACAACAAAGTGAACATCGTCACTAACGTAACGCGATGCAGGCGTTGTGGGGTCTGCATAGTTGATTACCTCCAAACGATTAGCGGGCTGCAAGAGTATTAGATAAGCCGCACCTGACCGGGAGGTAGTAACATGGACGCGTCAGGGGCCGGAGCTATTCTGGCCCAGCGAACGCAAATTCTGCAGCATGATCTCGGCCTGTTGGTACACTTCGGAGCCCGGATCGACGAGTTGCTGCACTTTTTCGAACTGGCCTTCGGCACGGTCGACCTGACCGCTTTGCATCAGCATGACGCCGAAATAGAAGTTGCCCTGAACGTGGTCGGGGTCCTCGCTCAGGACCCTTCGGATTTGTTGGATGCCGAGCATGGGGGTCTGCGTGTTGAGATAGGCCATCGCAAGAGCCGTGCGCACGTCGAGGTTGGTCGAGTCGATCGCCAACCCTTGTTCGTAGGACGCAATGGCTTTTCGAGCGACGGCCTCCCGACGGGTGCGATCCGTGAGACGATCCATCCAATCGTAGTACATATGCCCGGCCTGAAACCAGTCCGTAGAAATTGCCGTGGTAGACGCAATCTCTTCCTGGATAGGAGCCGCACGGTCCTGCCGTTGCGCCCCAACCAGTAGATCTACGATAGCACGTTGCCTGGACACTCGCTCTTCCCCGGCCAGAGCATCCGCTTCTTCCGTGAGGGCAACGACCTGGTCTTCCAATTCCGCCGACAGCGGAGCTTCTTCGATCGCCTCCGCGGTCTGCGCAGGCTGCGGGGGAGCCTCCGGGTTGACCGGGAAAGCGCGTTTGCTGAACGCGGTCACCATATACAGTGCAGCAACGATAAGAAAGCCCGAGGTCAGAACCATGATCACATGCCCGGCACGAAGAGGCTGGGCTTCTTGTGCCGTCTTCTCCGGGGCATCCTCACGCTGCCTGACCGCTTCGGTTTTAGCCTGCGCGACCTGCTCGGGCACCGTCGCCTTCTTGACCTTTTCCCCACTAGCCCCGGTAGGAGCCGAACGTTCTACCTGTTGAAGGCGTGCACCGCACGAACTGCAAAACTGAGCTCTTGCCGGGTTCTTCCATCCACACTGGTTACAAAACGGTCCAGAGGATTCATGTACTGCGTCCAGAGCCGGCGTTTCAGCAGATTCTCGGGTGGGTTCTTCAACGTTCTTTACACGCAAGTCGTGATCCTGGGTACCTGCAACCCACCCGCACAGCTCACACTGCGTCATGGACGGTTTCATCGGCGCTCCGCAAGATTCACATGTGGATCCAACCTTTTCGGTCATATACGATGCTGGGTTATTTTTTGTCTCTCCTTTTGGCCCCTCCCTGATTGCCACCCTGTTCCATCACTTCGTTGCGGAGATGTTGAGACGGTTTGAACACTGGCACAAAACAGGACTCAACGATTACTTCTTCGTTCGTTCGTGGATTGCGAGCCGTACGGGGAGCACGCTCCTGTACTTTGAACGACCCGAAACCTCGTATTTCAATCCGCTCGTGGTTTCTCAGGGCTTCTTTCACCACAGTGATAAATCCATTGACGACAGCTTCCGTTTCGATTTTGGTCAGCCCCGTTCCGGCGGCGACCTGGTCTATGATATCTGCTTTGGTCACTTCTCTGGTAAGCGCTTAGGCCCTTAAGCTAAGGTAAAACTTCAATGTAATTCTTACTAACGCACGAATCTTCAGCTAAGATTCAACGAACGGTTTCGAGAGCTCCGTTTCGACAAATGAGACACATCTGTCAAGAAAGGGTCTCAATTCGATTACGAGTCTATGAGAGGCCGGTACTTACGTAAGCATATGCTACATGAGGAGTATCGTCGTCGGCATCTCACGCGGCATGTATGCCGGCGCTGCGTCCAGAATATCGCTCAGGAGCACGGGTTAATGGTTTTGGAGTACAATCGCCCCCGCTTTTGGCGCATTGCGGCACGTTATTTGTTCTCTCGATTATCTGGTTCCCCCGATAGACGGGTCAGTGACTGTCAAAGATTTTATGTTTGTTCATTAATTATGCAAGGTTTATTCTATAGTGTTACTGCAACTTTTACCACGCTTATCATCGCCATCTTTCTCTTTGTTGCAGAGCATGTCGATCAATCTTCAACGTCCCATTTCCAGAAAGCCCATCAAACCCGAGCCCATGCCGTTGAATTGTTAGAATCGCTCCGTTCCGATATCCAGCATATTGTGCTTCCTGAGCCCGGATCTGAACTGCACTCCACCTGTCAGGTGAGCCTAAACCGCAACGGCCGTACGCGTGAATTCACCTTTCCGACGTTGCGCAGCGTACATCCGGACGAAGCTCCCAGGGTGGTTCAGGTAACGTATGTCCTGGAGGGTCTTGCCCGGCAGGTCAGTACCAGAAACGGCGATCGGGACCTCTATCGACTGCGCCGCATTTTAGACGACGAAATGCCGCGCCAACTGCCGTCCGAAGGAAACACTCAGATTGTCGACTTTCTGATCGAATTGATCCCGGCGTCCTCCACTGATGCACCCTACCCGCGCATCGTTTCGGGGGCATGCCCTACCGACCTGGATCGCGTATATGTGGAATTCCACGTCGCTGTGCAGGAGGCTGCCAACTACATCGTCATCTCCAGCTATAGCACGACGATTCAGCGGGAGTTTCTTCAGCATCTCCCGCCCGGCACCGGTTGACGGGTCAGGTGTGTCGTTGCACAGCTCGCGTGACATCACTGACGTACTCCGTATTGGCGTGTGATCTTGCGCTGTTTTTTGTTTTTGTGAAATCATACCCTCACATGTTTTAAAATTTGGATAATACCTTTGGTGTATTGTAACTTACAGGGTATGCTCCGATGGCGCATACCCCATGAGGGACATGGTACAGACACATACGCCATTTGAGGCGTCTTTTCTTAGATGCCTGCTCTTAAGCACATAATTGTTACGATCGCTTTCGTCTCGGCGATCGTCTCCAAATGCCCCCAGCACCCCCCGGATTCAAATGAAGCAGACGTTATTGGCTTTTCTCGCCATGTCGACGTTCTCGTTGCTCGCGTTGAGCCAGCAACGCGTCATGATGCGATACCATAGCATGATCTATGGGCGAGATTATGAGCTGGCTGCGATGAATATGGTCGCCGAAAAGCTGGCCGTAATCAAAACAAAAGCATTCGACGAGGCCGATGTTGCCTCGGGGGCCACTACTCCGAGGAGCACCACCGACGATCTATCGGCCTCGCTCGGCCTGGACGCCGGCGAATCGGACATTATCCACGCCGATGACGTCGACGACTTTCATGGTTACACCAAACAGGGAGAAGTGTACGAGTTTCAGGGGAATCCGTACGTCTTCGATTGGTCGATACAGGTCTGTTATCTGGATGCGAACCTGGCGTGCATTACCGGGGGCAAATCGCTTCTCAAGGAGGTGGTCATGACCCTCGAAGAAAGCCTTCCGGAGGATCGGTCGCAGTTGGATCTGGGCCGGCCTCCTATACGAGTTCAGCTCAAACGGGTGTATTCTCCTGCGGGGCTCGAATTCCATTAACGCCGTCGCGCTGTCATCCAATATTCGCCGTCATTCACTGTCACCAGACATCCTTTTCCTCACCGTCTTGACATGCATATTCTACTGGATCATATTTCGGCCTTTATCATCGGAGGTATCGTGCTCGTTTCGGTCCTGACCATGATGCATAAGAACCGGCAGAGTACGGTGGAGATTCAGATCAACCAGATCGTTCACGAACAGGCGTACGAGTTTTTGCGCATCGTCGAACGCGATTTGGAGAACATACGGAGCAGCAGCCAGGCCGTGCTCCGGGGCGTACCCGACACATGCGGCATTCAGACCATAACCCTCGGCACACTGAAACGAACGCAATCGCTCGTATTCCCCACGTTGGAGGCCCCCCCCAATCGTCCCCCCGAACTGGTAAGCGTGATATACCGCCTCGAAGAGGATACCTCTCTCGATTCGGTGCGCGTGAACGACAGAAACCAGAAAATATACTCGGTCAATCGGTACAGGAGGGCCAACGCCTCGGCCCCGGAAATCCCAGATGGGACAAGCGGGCCCATCATCACCAATTTTTCCGTCCGTATGTACGACAACGACGGCGTAGAAGCGCTGGCCTGCCCGGATGACGGGGACCTGGGAAGAACTCAGGTCGAATTCCAGGCAGCGCTCCCAACCGTGGAGTACCTCGACGAAAATCAGCGATCCAAAACTAACCTCAACGTTACACGATTCGGCGCTACCGTCTATTCACCCAATAGATAGGCTTATTGACATACTCGAAAGGCTCAACGGGCGGCCTATCTGCCCGGATGATGCCCGGTTATAAGCTTTAACGCCCCCCAAAAGCTAACAACCAGATATGGGTAATTCGGCACTCATTGTAGTCCTCGCCTCCGTATTCAGCGGAATTTTGATCTTCCTCAATATTCAGAGGATCAACACAGAAGCCAACATCGTGCAGACGCACCTCCAGGATGAAGTGCTGGCACGTGAACTCGCCCACAACGGGCACAACCTCATGCTCTCCCGCCTGTACGGACAGGGGGGGCTCCAGAACGCGTACGGCCCTTTCACCATCTCCTACGAAGGTGGCACCATCACCGTCGGCAACTACGCCAAAAACGACGCATCCGGCCTCGTCAGCTTCGCCGTGCTGGGCGAATACGGAGAGGCGCAATACATGATTCAGAGCGAGTATGGGTACGGCGTCGACTTTCCGTTGTTGGGTGCTATCGAATCGCCCAACTTCAACCTCGTGATGGATGAGGAGGCGACGATCAACGGCGGCAGCCGGTACGGAGAACCCGGCTTCGAGGCTTTCAACGTGGGCACCAGCGAATTCGATCGTCTCGAGTCGCAACCCGGGCTTGCCGGGCTTATCGACCTCGGCCAGGTAGAGACGGACATCAACGATGCGTTGTACAACGCGTGGGAAGGATTGCCCGGGGAAGTGACTGACGTCAACATCCAGGATCTCGACGAAGCCTTCAGCGACGCCTTGCCGGACATCGACCCGAACCAGGACATCCCCTGGATCCAGGAATTGTATTATACCTCTCTCGACAACATGCGGCTCGGGCCCGAGTCCAACGACGCGCTGTTCCCGGCCCCGCCGGAGGGCGTCAGCGAACCCGCCGGCTCGTTCGGCAGCGCAAACCCTGAATCGGACCTGTTCGGTAGCAACTACGCATTCGGCTCCCTCGAGTCGACGGCCATCGTCCGCGTCGACGGAGATATGGTCGTCCACAACGGGTCGACCTTCACCGGCGCCGGCCTCCTCATCGTCGAGGGCGACCTGACCGTGATGCCCGGAGCGACCCTGAACTGGGACGGTATCCTCTATCTGCGCCCCGAGAAGCCGCATTCCGTGACAAGCCTCAATGGTACGGTCAACCTGCGCGGCGCCATGGTGGCGTACCAGGAAGCCCTTCCCCCCGGCAGCCACATGGACGTAACCACCAACCGCGACCTCTCCGGCATCTGGGCGGCGGCAAAGGGCACCGAAACCAGCGAGCCGGGCATTCCGATCGCCGGTCCCTGGTTTGTCCACATCCATAAATGGGACCAGCCCTGGTTTTCTCGCCCCGCTATCTCCCCCGATCGCGAGGTCATCCTGCTCGAGAACGGCTCAGCGAGCCCCCACGAAGCCTCGGTGCGTTTTAGCGAAACGCTCAGCGACATCGCCAACCTCGGGATCGACCAGATCCAGCTTAAATTCGTAAACCCGGGCCAGAGCGGTATGGGTGTTTTTCATATGCAATTGAGCGACGGCACGGAGTACAACAATTCCATTGCCGCCGGCTTTAACGGCAAATCGGTCAGCGCTCCCTTCGCCCCCTCCGACCTTCGATCGTTCGGCATGCACTTCCGAAGCGTCCGGTTCCTGCAGCTCATGCGCGACCCAGACCCCGAAGGGAGCACGTACGACGGCGCCCAACGTGTCGCTCGCGATCATAATCGCAAAGGCAGCTTTCGCGTAGCCGTGTACGACTACGCCACAGGCAACCTCCTCATGACAACTTCGGTGTACCAGCACATACGTGAAGACGAAAACGAAGACTATGAAGCCGAATTGGAAGAACTGCGGCAGGATATCCTCGACGGCAACTTCGGCCTGACGGTCGAGATGGGCCAGGGGGCTTCGTTGTGGTACGACGAGGTCGCCGCGTCGAGTGCCCTCAAACGGACCAACTTTTCCACCTTCTCCCACGAAGGCACCTTCACCCGACGGTGCAACAAAAGCACGGACTTCAACTGCGACCTCTCCCGGGATATCCAGTGAGCCGGGTTCTGGATACTGGGTTCTGGCAGCTCGTTTCTAGATGCTGGATACTGGGTTCTGGTATCCAGCGGCCAGATGCCAGCAACCAGAAACCAGAAACCCGTATGCGTCCATTCCTTCCCTTATTCCTCGTCCTTTGTGTCCTGATCGGCGGATCCGGTTGCGTATCCGGGGGCCAGTTCAACCGGCAGGAACGACCGGAGCCCTTTCGGGCGATGTCCTTCAATATCCGGCTCAACACCCCGAACGATGGGGAACACGCATGGCCAAACCGCAAATCGCGTGTCATCAGCACGATTCGTTTTAATCAGGCTGACCTGGTCGGCATGCAGGAAGTATTGCACGATCAGCTGCTCGACCTTTCGTCGGCCCTGGAGGGATATCAGCGGGTGGGCGTTGGGCGAGACGATGGGAAAGAAGCCGGCGAATACTCGCCCATTTTTTATCGGAGCGATCGGTTCGAACTTGTCGAAAGCGGCACGTTCTGGCTCTCCCTGACGCCGGACGTCCCGGGCAGCAAGGACTGGGATGCCGCTATCACACGCATCGCCACCTGGGCCCGGTTCAAGGACCGGCTTACTCATCGCACGCTGTACCACTTCAACACACACTTCGATCACCGCGGTACAGAAGCGCGCGAAAAAAGCGCCGAACTCCTGGTCGATCGGGTTTCCGATATCGCCGGCGATGATCCGGTCATAGTGACGGGAGACTTTAACTTCACAGAAACGGCGCCGGGCTATCAAACCCTCACCGCCGATTTCAACGATGCCATCTCTGTGTCGGAAGAACCCCACCATGGACCTCGGGGCACGTTCAGCGGATTCGAAATTGGCCGGCCGCTCGAAAACCGAATCGACTTCATCTTCGTTAAAAACGACGTACAGGTTCGCCAGCACGGCATTCTGTCTGATCACTGGAACGGCGCGTACGCGTCCGATCACCTCGCCGTAGTCGCAACCCTCGACCTCGATTAACGCCTGCCATGGAAACGTCTTCTCTACCTCAGGCTGACAGCCAGGCACTCATTGCCTCGTTCGACTACTCCCGTCGTGATCTGAAGGGCCCCCTCACGATGGAGCAGGTCCGCTCTCTTCTCGTCGACCACATTGCTCGACTGCTGGATCGAAACCTCGATTTCTTGATGAGCGCTCTTTACCGCATCGACGTATCTGAGCAGGCTGTCATCCACGCGTTCAACACCGTACCTCATCGAGACCTCCCGGACGCCCTGGCCGACCTGATCATCGAGCGTCAGCTCCAAAAAGTGCGCACCCGCAGGGCCTATAAAGCGCAGGAACCCTGATTCCCTTTTTCTGCATTGAATCGTTATCTTGCGTAGCATGTTCTTCCGGACCATGCATTGATTCCTTTCACCGGCGGCGCTTTTGTATGTCTCGTCATCAACCTGCTATCAGCCTCACGGAGCGTGTTGTACGTCTGGCTGTATACCCTTTCGTCCACCTGTTCTGGGACCCCCGGCTCAGCGACGGCAGCGATATCCTCCCCATCGAACGACCCTGCTTCATCTACGGCAACCATTCGCATAACTACGACCCGTTCATCATGAACATATTTACGCGGTGGGGCGAGGCGACAACGGGCGTATTAACACAGGACTACTTCCGAGGCGGGATCGAGGCCAGAATGATGAAAGACATCAATCTGCTGCCGACCCGAAAACACATTCCTGATCCCCACCTGATCCGTAAAATCTACAAGAAGGTCGATAACGGCGAAGCCATCGTCATTTATCCCGAAGGAGGCCGGCGCTGGGACGGACGCCCCTTACCCTGGATCGAATCCACGGCGAAGATTTTTATCAAGTCAGGGATCCCCATTTATCCGGTCGTAACGCATGCGTCCTACGTCTCCTGGCCGCGGTGGGCCCGGTATCCTCGCCCCGGGCGCATGCGCATCCAGGTGCTCGACCCCTTTGTATTCGACCGCAAGGCCCCTTTCCAGGAAGCGCTGGATCGATTAAAGGCGCCTATCGACTTCGACGAAACGATCGTTCCCGACGAGCTGAAACCCCGCTGGGCTTTTCGGCCCGCCTCAGGAATCCATCGATTGCTCTACAGAGACCCCGAGACCGGCGACAATGGCGGCATCTACACACCGGACGGAACCCACGTCGTCAACAAAGCCGGCACAATCCGGTACAAGATGCTCCCCGACAGCCTCTTGCTCGACGAAAAAACCGGCCAGCTGTTGACGACGGCTGAATTATACGACCGGGTCCAGGCCCTCCCCCTTCAAAAAAACGAGCGCGGCGCCCTGGCAGAAGCGAACGTCGAACTGCATTCTGAAGTCACGTTCCCCGATCTTGTGTCTCATGGAGCCGTGCAGGCCAGGTTCTTCGAAGACGCCATACAATTCTCCGGCTCTGAGCTGAAATGGACCGTTCCCCTCGAAGATATACAGAACGTTGGGATCGAGCGGTCGTCGAAGTTGCAACTCTTCCAGGCCGGCCGCATGATTCAATGCACCTTTCCGTTCGAATCCAGCGCGCTACACTGGCACGACCTCTTTTTTCGGTTGACCCGGGCGGATGTCCCCCACGAGAATTCTAACCCACCGGTATCGTCATGACTTTCTGGGATTTCGATGTCCGTTTTGGCGACGTAGTACTGGACTTTGCCATCCTGAATGCCCTCCTGCTTGCCGGTTTCGTATGCCGGTGGAAAATCCCGTTGTTTCAGCGATACCTGATTCCCAGTTCGCTCATTGCGGGATTTCTGGGTCTCACCCTCGGTCCGGAACTGCTGGGCATGCTGGATTTTCAGACCGAGCGCATGGAGCTGTACCTGTATCACCTTCTGGCTATCCTCTTCGTCAGTATCGGCCTTCAGAAACCGGAAGCGAAAAAAACCAGGGGAGCGATCCACTTCGGGCTGATGTTCGTCACTTCCTATCTACTTCAGATTCTGATAGGCATCGGATGTATGCTCTTCATCACGTACCTGTTTAATCCTGACCTGGTACCTGCCATCGGCATGCTTTTGCCTCTCGGTTTTGGCATGGGCCCCGGCATCGCTGCTACGATCGGTCACTCGTGGCAGACTCAGTACGGCGTCGAGGGAGCCAGTTCTATCGGACTCACCATCTCCGCGATCGGCTTCTTGATCGCCTATTTTGCGGGAATGACGCTGGTCAACCGCGGCATTCGAGCCGGCAAGAGCGTTCTTCTCAAAGAAGGACAACAAATGACGCCGGACCTGCTCACCGGGGTCATTTCCGGCGCTTCGCTCACGTCAGCCGGCCGACTCCGCTTTCACGGCAGCTCTATCGAGCCCCTCACCTTTCATTTCGGCCTCGTCGGATCGCTCTACCTGCTTACCTTCCTGGCGACCTCGGGGTTGGAGTTGCTGCTCCGCATGGGGGGTGTGGTAGAACAACTGTCTACGCTGTGGGGGTTTCACTTCATCATCGCCAACCTGCTTGCCCTCGCCACCCGCCACTTGCTGGCCCGGCTCGAAGGCGACTACCTCCTCGACAACGGCCTCAACCACCGGATCACCGGACTTTTCACGGACTATCTAATCGCGGCTGCCATCATGGGCATCAGCCTGAGCGTCGCCTGGGACTATGCGCTGCCCATTCTACTCATGTGCGTCCTCGGCGCCCTCGCTACTGGTTTCGTCCTCCACTTCCTCACGTATCGCCTGTTCTCGGACTTTCCCTTCGAACGGTTTACGGGCGTATTCGGAGAGATGACCGGCACCATCGCCTCCGGGCTGGCGCTGGTCCGTGTAACCGATCCCGAGTTCAGAACACCTATAGCCCAGGACCTCGGGTTGGGAAGCGGCGTGGCCCTGCTGGCCGGTTTTCCCCTGCTCCTCCTCATCAATACCCCTTTCGTCTATTACGACGGGCGCCTCTATGGATACTGGGTCGTGATCGGCATCACTCTCGCATACTTGCTGTTTATCTTCGGCATATGGATACTATTTGGACTGAAGCTACGCAGAACACAAGAACACACCCCCTGACCTCGGATACTACACCCATGTTGAACACCCATACCCTCCCCGTTCCGCTTCTGCCTTTCCTCCATCCCCCCGCTCGCTGGATAACGGCCATTATGACCGCAGCACTCGTCGGCGTTCTCGCGGGATGCAGCGCCCCCGACTTGACAGACCCACAGGTCATCGTCGACAAGGCCATCGAAGCCCACGGCAGCAACGTCCTGAACAAAGCCGTCCTCGAATTCGACTTCCGCGGCAAACACTTCGTCGCTACTCGAAATAACGGTCTTTTTTCCTACGAAAGGATATATACGGACTCGACGGGATCCGTCCGAGAGGTATTGAATAACAACGAGGTATTCAAAGAGGTCGATGGCGAACGTGTAGAATTAACAGAAAAAAAACGATACAGCATCCAGGAGACGCTCAATTCTGTCGTTTATTTTTCGTTTGTTCCTTTTTTCCTCAACGACCCGGCCGTCAAGAAGCGATATCTTGGTGAAGGACAGTTCGGCGACCAGCGTTATCATGAGGTGGAAATCACGTTCAGGGAAGAAGGGGGCGGCCCTGATTTCGAAGACCGCTTCGTGTACTGGTTCAACAAGGACACCTATTTCATGGACTTTTTCGCCTACGACTATCATATCAACGACGGAGGCACTCGCCTTCGAGAAGCATACAACGCGAGGACGATCAGCGGCGTGCGCGTCTCTGACTTCCACAACCTCGCTTCGGATCGCCTCCCCAACCCCGACTACCCGATCGAGGAGTACGACGACGCATACGCCGACGGGGACGTCGAACTGTTTTCCGACATCGAACTGGAAAATGTAACGATCCGCCCTATCGTAGAATAAATTTTCGTGCACCGGGTCGCTTTCCGCTTCCTCGTATGCCTCGATACAACCGCCAGACCTATTCCCACGCTCTTTATTTCGTATGACTACAACGACACCTCCCGGACTACAAAACGCGGCCGAAGGAACGGGCATCACTCGAGAACTCAGCGAACACGTCAACCTGCTGGGCACGCTCCTCGGCCAGGTCATTTCCGACCAGTACGGGCCCGATATGCTAGAGCTCGTCGAACAATTCCGATTAAAATGCAAAAAAGCGTCCCAGGAACACGACGATACGCTACGCACAGAGGTCGCTGAACGCATCGCTTCGCTCGACCTCGACACCATAACGACTCTACTCAAGGCCTACACCGATTTTTTCCACCTGGTCAATAAGGCGGAGCAACAGGAAATCATCCGCATCAACCGCAAACGGGCTCGCGACAGTACCCCCGAGAATCCCCGCAAAGAATCCATCGCCGAAGCGTTTCAGCTACTTCGCGATCAGGGCGTACCCCTGGACGATGTGTTAAAAATCGTCCGGCGCATCGACATTCAGCCCACCCTGACCGCGCACCCTACGGAAGCGCGACGGCGGAGCGTCATGTATAAACAGAAGAAAATTTCCCGGCTGCTCGCCGATCTACGCCAGCGCCTCTCCACTCCCGAGGAAGAACGCATGCTGCGCGAAGAAATCCGCCAGCAGATCGAACTCCTTTCCGTTACGGATGAAGTGCGCGTCAAGCGACTCACCGTCCAGGAAGAAGTAGACAACGGGCTCTTTTTCATGCGCAACACGATCTGGCAAACCCTGCCTCGCATATACCGCGATATTTCCGAGGCGCTCCAGACGTATTACGGCCATTCTGCCGAGCTCCACGACTTCTTGAAATTCCGTTCCTGGATCGGCAGCGATCGGGACGGCAACCCGTACGTCACGCCGGAGGTGACCATACAAACGGCCCGTATGCATCGCCGCACGGCCTTATCGCTGTTCCTCGAAGATCTGGGGCACTTGAGGCATGAGCTCAGCATCTCCAGGCGCAAAACGCCGATCTCCGCCGCCCTGCAGTCCTCCATCGAACGCGATGCCGAGGAATTGACACTCTCGCCCTTCCGGGCCGACCTTTACTTGCATGAACCCTACCGGCAAAAGATCAGTTTTATGATGCTGCGCCTCGAATTTATGCTTGACGGCGAAGTATCCGACGAAGCGCAGATCGTCAAAGAACCGACCCCCTACAATACCCGTGCATTCATTGCGGATCTCGAGCTCATCCGCGACAGCCTCCTCGATACCGGTTTCGAGGACGTCGCTCACAAAGGGCTTCTCCATACCATCATGATCCGGGCGAGAGCCTTCGGGTTCCACATGGCCGCCCACGACATCCGCCAGCACAGCAGCATTCACGAGGAAGGGGTCGATACCATCCTGCGCCTCGCCGGTGTTGCACCCAACTACGCCGGCCTCGATGAAGAAGAAAAGGTGGCCCTGCTCACGCAGGAATTGAATAACCCTCGCCCCCTTCTTCCTCCTCACGTTGAACTTCCCGCGACAACCCGGGAACTGATCGACACCTTTATGACGATACGGCATATGGTGCGCCAGGAGCCTACGTCTATCGGCAGCTACATCGTGAGCATGACCCACTCGGTGAGCGACCTGCTCGAAGTCATGTTGATCGCGAAAGAAGTCGGCCTCTGGCGTATGCAAGACGGCCGGGCTGAATGCCCGATCGACATCGTCCCTCTTTTCGAAACGGTCGAAGATCTCGAGATCGCCGCTTCCCTGATGCGCCAGTTATTTTCCTCCCCGCTGTACAGCAAACAGATCGAAGCCCGCGGAAATTTCCAGGAAATTATGCTCGGTTATTCCGACAGCAATAAAGACGGTGGGTATTGGATGGCGAACTGGGCGCTCCATAAAGGCCAGGCCACCCTCGGCCAGGTCTGTGAGGAATTCGGCGTCGATTACCGCCTGTTCCACGGTCGAGGCGGCACGGTGGGCCGCGGCGGCGGCCGGGCCAACCAGGCGATCACTGCGATGCCGGCCGTGTGTCACAACGGGCGCATCCGCTTCACCGAGCAGGGTGAAGTCATTTCGTTTCGTTATGCATCGCCCGAGATCGCGCACCGGCATCTCGAACAAATCGTCCATGCCATATTGATCTCGACCTCGAAGTCCATCCACCACGACGAACATACCACCGCGCGTGACGAGGAAGGAAAACTCATGGAAACGATATCGACCCGATCCATGCAGGCCTACCGGGCGCTAATCGATCAACCCGCACTCTGGTCATGGTACATCAACATCACGCCGATCGCCCACATCAGCCGGCTGCCTATCGCCTCCCGGCCCGTCTCGAGAAAGTCGGCCGATGAAGTCGACTTCGACAGCCTGCGAGCCATCCCCTGGGGCTTTGCCTGGACGCAGACCCGCTACATGATTCCAGGCTGGTACGGCATCGGCTCGGCCATCATGGACGTCATCGAAGCAGACCGGGCCAACCTGGACCTGTTGCGCAGGGCCTTTCGTGAGTGGGACTTCTTCGAGACGGTATTACGAAATGCGCAGGTAGAGATGGCCCGCGCGCGGTTCGAAATCGCGAGGCATTACGACCGCCTGTCTACCAATCGCCAGGGCGACGGCCATCGCTCATTTCACGAGTTGATCATGGTGGACTATAAACTGGCGGAACAGGCTATTCTCCTGATCACAGATCAGCAGGCTCTGTTCGACTATAATCCCGTGCTCAAGAAATCGATCGCCCTGCGCAATCCCTACACAGATGTCCTCAACCTGCTCCAGATCGAGCTGCTGAAACGGTATCGGGATGCTGTCGACGAAGAAAAGGGCACTCTCGGCCAGGCGGTATTCCTCAGCATCAACGGCGTCGCCGCCGCCATGCAAAGCACGGGGTGAGGGTTCGTAGTTCACAGTTCATGGTTCGTAGTTCACAGTTCATGGTTCGTAGTTCACAGTTCATAGTTTACAGTTCATGGTTCATAGGTCTGCACTACGAACTACGAACTGTAAACTACGAACTACGAACTGTAAACCCCGAACTACGAACTGTAAACCCCGAACTACGAACTGTAAAC
>CAZGHT010000029.1:0-4388 GCA_964525535.1 uncultured Rhodothermaceae bacterium | reverse complement strand
CGAACTACGAACTGTAAACCCCGAACCATGAACCCGATCATTTCCCCATTGGCTGCGCGCAAGCGCATCGCGCTCGTAGCGCACGACCACATGAAAACGGACCTGCTCGATTGGGCCGGGTACAACAAAGAATTGCTCATCAAACACGAATTGTATGCGACGGGCACCACGGGCCGGCTCATCGAGGATCACCTGGATTGCCCGGTGACCAAGCTGAAAAGCGGCCCGCTCGGCGGCGACCAGCAGCTGGGCGCCAAGATTGCCGAAGAAGCGGTCGACATGCTCGTCTTTTTCTGGGATCCTCTAGAGCCGATGCCGCACGATCCGGACGTCAAAGCGTTGCTCCGAATCGCAGCCGTGTGGAATATCCCCTGCGCCTGCAACCGGTCGACGGCAGACTTCCTGATCACGTCCCCCCTGATGCACGTCCAGTACGAGCGACAGTTGCCCGATATGGCAGCGTACGCCAACCGCACCCTTCCTTTATAGGGGATTCCTCGACGAGCGTCACCGCGTGTTGAATTTCCGCACGAGATCTTCGATCGTGGCCGGTTTCTTAGCGGGTTTTTCCCGTTTTCCGCCCCGGTTCTTATTGGATTTTGCCTCCGAAGAATCGCCCTTCGTCCCTTTGCCCTTCGACTTTTTACCGCCCCGGGGGCGCGGCTTGTCCTCGAGACGCATCGACAGTCCGATCCGCTTGAGCTTCTCATTGATCTCCGTCACGCGCACCTTGACGACCTGCCCTACTTTGACGACCTCGGTGGGATCTTTGACGAATTTGTCGGCCAGTTGAGAGATGTGCACGAGTCCGTCCCGATGCACGCCGATGTCCACGAATGCCCCGAAGTTGGTGACGTTCGTCACGCTGCCTTCGAGGATCATGCCGACCTCGAGGTCTTTGATGTCTTTGACGTCGTCGCGAAACGTGGCGTAGGTAAAGCTCGAACGGGGATCTCGTCCGGGTTTTTTCAACTCCACGAGGATGTCTTTCAGCGTAGGCATCCCGACGTCATCGTCCATGTATTTCGCCAGATCGAGCTCTTTGAGGCGTTCGGGCACCTTCGTGATGGCATCCAACCCGACACCGAGGTTTTTCGACATTGCCTCGACCACCCCATACCGTTCAGGGTGCACCGACGTATTGTCGAGCGGGTTGTCCCCATCGGGGATGCGAAGAAACCCGGCGGACTGCTCGTAGGCTTTGGGGCCGAACCGGGGCACCTCCATCAATTGCTCTCGCCGCCGGTAGGGGCCGTTTTCGTCCCGGTAAACGACGATATTCCTGGCCAGCGACGGCGTAATACCGGCCGTAAACTGGAGCAGCTCCTTCGAGGCGGTATTGAGATTGACGCCTACATAGTTCACACAGCTTTCGACGGTTTCTTCCAGCTTCTGGCGCAGCAGCACCGGGTCGACGTCATGCTGGTACTGCCCGACCCCGATCGACTTGGGGTCGATCTTCACGAGCTCGGCGAGCGGATCCTGAAGCCGTCGCCCGATGCTGATGGCGCCTCTGACGGTTACGTCCAGGTCGCCAAACTCCTCCACGGCTTGCGGGCTGGCCGAGTACACCGAGGCGCCGGCTTCGTTCACGAGGACTTTGATCGGCCGGGGATCGATGCCGGCCAGCACGTCTGCCACGAACTGGTCCGTTTCGCGGCCGGCCGTGCCGTTCCCGATGGCAATCAATTCGATCTTGTGCTTCTCGATCAGGGAAAGCAGCGTATGCTTCGCTTCCTCGCGCTTTGCCGCACCGGTATGGGGGAAGATGGGCGTATAATCGAGATATTTGCCCGTTTCATCCAGGACCGCCACCTTGCACCCGGTCCGAAAACCGGGGTCGATGCCCAGTGTGGGCCGGAGGCCGGCCGGGCTCGCCAGGAGCAGTTCGCGCAGGTTCGCCGCAAAGGTTTTGATCGATGCCTCGTCGGCTTTTTCCTTCAGCGCTAACCGGACCTCTCCGATCAGGGTATTCTTCATCAGGCGTTGGAAAGCATCCTGAAGCAGGTTCTCGTAATAAACGACCAGTTCCGGATCTTCCGACACGAGCTCCTGCTTCTTCAAGTAATCCAGTACGTGCGCTTCGTCGAATTCCATGTCGAAAAACAAGACGCCTTCGGTTTCTCCACGGCGCAGCGCCAGCATGTTATGCGCCGGAATCTTATGCGCCGGCATCCGGAAGTCCCGGTAGTTTTCGTATTGTGTGCTGCCCTCTTCGTGTTCGTCCTTGATGCGAGAAACGACATGGCTGTTCTTTGCGATAAAATCCCGGATATAGGCCCTCAAATCGGCCTGCTCGGCAACCTCCTCAGCGATGATGTCGGCAGCGCCTTGCAATGCCTCTTCCGGGTTCGCCACTTCTTTTTCAGGGTTAACATACGCCCTGGCCGCATCCTCCAGGTGCTGATACAGGGGAGCGTTTCGATTCTGCGTCTTGATCCACTCGGCCAGGGGCTCGAGCCCTTTTTCTTTCGCCTTTGTGGCCCGCGTACGTCGCTTTGGTTTGTAGGGAAGATAGAGGTCCTCGAGCTCGGACTTCTGGGACGTCGATGCAATGCGTTCTTTGAGGTCATCGGTGAGCTTCCCCTGCTCTTCGATCGACTTCAGGATGGCTTGTTTGCGATCCTCCAGCTCTGTCAAATATTTATATCGATCGTTGAGGGAACGTATGGCGACCTCGTCCAGTCCCCCGGTGCGTTCCTTTCTATATCGGGCGATGAAGGGCACCGTGCCTCCATCGTTGAATAATTCGACCGTATGTTTTACCTGCCAGGGCTCAACGGACAGCTCATCTGCGATGAGCGAAGGGATATCTAGCATAAAAATTGTGTTTTTCAAGCGCGCTGTTCTACCCTCATCGGGATGCTCCGTGCCGGATGCAGGGTGAGAATAGGAAGGGGCGGCACAGGGTCTTTTTCGATCAGGGTGAACGTCCATCGTTGCGCCAGCGTAGCGATGACCAGAATAGCCTCCGTCCACGCAAATTGCTCGCCAATACATCCCCGAACGCCTGTACCAAAGGGCAAGAAGGTAAATTTCTTTCTCGTCCCTTTGTTCTCCGGCGCGAACCGTTCGGGATCGAAGCGCTCAGGGTCTGGCCAGAAGCGTTCGTCGTGGTGCAAAAAATACGGACTCATGTCGATCGTTGCGTTCTTCGGGATCGCATATCCCCCGATCGTTACATCCTCGATCGCTTCACGGGTGAGCAGCCAGGCCGGCGGATACAGACGAAGCACCTCGCTCAGTACCTGACGGGTATATGTCAACTTCGGTACGTCTGCAAAGGCGGGCAATCTGCCTTGCAGTACGTCGTCGAGTTCTTCGTGGAGGCGCCGTTCCACCTCCGGGTGTTGGGCCAGTACGTACCAGAACCAGGTTAGCGCAACCGCAGTCGTCTCGTGGCCGGCAATGAACAGGGTAATCGCCTCGTCACGCACCTGCTCGTTATCCATAACATGACCCGTCTCTTCGTCGCGAGCCGCCAGCAGCATGGACAACAGGTCGTCGTACGCCTCCGGATTCTGCCGGTGCTCGTTAATGATGCGATAGATCGTTTCGTCAACGACTTTTCTGGACTGCTTGATTTTTCGCGTTTCCGGGAGAGGGAGCTTCATCAAAAACTCGGTGAAAGGATTGACCATCTTCACGAATGCATTTTGAAAATCGATCAATGCCCTGGTCACGCTCGTCGACTCCACGCCGCGCATGTCTGCTCCGAACAAGGTCTTAGCTACGATGTCGAGGGTGAGCAGCGTCATCTCCTCTTCGATCGGCACGATTCGGTTGTGCTTCCACGTATCCCGTTTCCTGGCGGCAATATCGACCATACGTTCGCCGTAGATGCTCAACCGGCTGTGGTGGAAGGCCGGCAGAACGAGCTTGCGCTGGCTGCGGTGAAAGTCGAACTCGCTGTTGAAGAGGCCTTTACCCAACAGGATCGACATGAGCTGCACCCCTCGTCCCTTGATGAAAGAGTCGTTTTGGGTCACCAGCACTTCCTTGAAGAGATCAGGGTGGTTGATTACATACAGCGGTGGAAGGGGGTACGTTTGCAGTTTCGAGCAATCCCCCATGTCGGCCAGGTCCCTCAGAAACGCGAGGGGGTCTTTTCGCACCCGAATGAGGGCTTCCCCCGGAAACCGCTGTTTCATTTCGGGGATGTCTTTAGTCGGGATTTCCATGGTCTTTTTCAGTACCCAGTATACAGAGTACCAGGTACGATTTATGTGGAAGGAACCATTCGTGGTGTACGGAGAAACTGAAGCAGGCCTGTTATAAACCTTTGTCACTATTCCGGGCTCATTGCAGGTCCATACGCTGCATGTAGCATATCCCCCACGTCTGGGAAGGTTCTAATCGTTTCATTCATTTCACGTTAAAGCCTGCTG
>CAZGHT010000028.1:0-56266 GCA_964525535.1 uncultured Rhodothermaceae bacterium | reverse complement strand
GCACAGATGCGTAACATCCATCATTACGTGATGATACGCAGGTTGTGCACAGCAGCATGGTTTACTCGGCTTTGCACTCCTGCAAAGCCGTTCTGGCAGCACGTATGCGCATCCGGCGCGTAACATCCATTATTAAGAAAGGTATTACATTTCTTGAGCCGGAGCAACGCCCTTCTGGGGCGTACTGACAGGTGTTACCCCTCTGTTCTTCGCGTTTTCCTGGAGGCGATTCGATCGTCTAGACGTCGCTCAGGGGTCATCCGGTTTGAAGTTGAACCCACCCTGGAGGGCTTTGCTGAACAACTCCTGGTAGCGTTGGAGCGCTTTTTCGTGAAGCGTGCGTTCCTGAATGGCATCTCCAATACTCAATTCTGTTTCTGAGATGGAGAAATACACCGGCGCTCCGTGTTCGGTGAGGCCGGCCTCGTTTGCCAGGCGGTCCGGTGAGACCGGTTCCAAAATCCCCTCGACCGATTAAATGGATCATCACATTGGGTTCTGGCGTGCGATCTAAGACTCGGGCCGGAGTGACCGATTTAATAGGTCGATCCAGTTGGACCAGGGCCAGTTGGACCAGGGCCAGGTCGGGCGTATCGCCGTCGGACCCGGTAGGGAAGAGAACAACGATATGCGGTGTATTCCTATTGCCTGAGCCCTTTATGGAAGTGGCGAGCCGGTGAATGTAGTGGGCACATTGAAATGAACATGGATTTGCGCGGTAAATTATTGTGGATAGATGGCCTGGCTGCGGGAGCAGCCGGCATTCTGGTGATGCTCCTGACGGCGACGGGGTGGCTGAGTGTTTGGTATCAACTGTCTCAAGGGTTCCTGTATGGTCTGGCTGCCGTCAATTTGATCTACGCCTGTTATTCTCTACCACTGGCCATGCGTGCAGAGCGACCGCGTAGCTTCATCGTCCTGCTGGTTGCAGGAAATGCCTCCTGGGCGGTGGTGTGTATGATCCTGGCTTTTTTCTTCAGAGAAACGTCCAGCCTGTTCGGACTGATCCATTTAGTCGCAGAGGGGCTTTTCGTCGGCGGCCTGGCGTACCTGGAGTGGCGCTGGAGAGACCTGCTGCGCTTCGCGTGACGTTCGGGAGGGGCACGACCTCTTCGGGGCGTACGGACATCAGCATCGCTTCAGCACTGCTGCGACGCCTCATACGTATAGTGATGGGCAAGGTCGTGCGGGGAGGCGCCCAGCATGTACCGGATCCAGAGGTAGGCGTTCAACAGCTGCTGGCTCAGCGGGCCTTTGCGCTCGAAGCGCCGCGCCGACGTCGTCACGTACTGGGGAAGAAAAGCAAACGTGCCCCGGTCATGCAACCGCCGGACGAGGTCGAGGTCCTCGAAGATGGGGATCGGAGAGAAGCCGCCGGCTTCTTCGTAGGCCGTTCGTGCTACGAACAGCGCGCGGTCGCCGAAGCAGAAGCGATGTTGCCGGAAGCGGGTGCAGTAGCTGTAGAGGCGGAGCAGGGGCGTTTCCCGGTCGAATCGAAGCCGGAACGCGCCTGCCTCGGTACGGGGGGAGTCCAGGGTGCGGCGTATCGTTTTCAGGGCTCCCGGTGGCAGCTCCGTGTCCGCATGAAGAAACAGCAGGACGTCTCCCGTGGCCTCGCCCGCGCCGGCGATCATCTGGTTCGCACGGCCCCGTTCGGAGGAAATCACCGTGGCATGCGGCGACGCGAGGGCGACAGTCTCATCCGTCGAGCCGCCGTCGACCACGATCACTTCAAAGGGTTCTTCGGCCTGATCGCGAAGGAGACGCAGGGTGCGTGCAATGCAACGCGCTTCGTTGAGGGCAGGTATGACAATCGAAATGGTCACGAAGATTCACGGAAAACGGAGTATGACGCCGCGTCATACCACGTTCGTACGACGGCGTACGGGCGCGTTACGCTTTTTCCGTAAGTGCTGCGATACCGGGGAGGGTTTTGCCTTCGAGGAACTCCAGCATGGCGCCGCCGCCGGTAGACACGTGGCTGATGCGGTCTTCGAAGCGCATCTGCTTGATGGCGGCGACGGAGTCGCCGCCGCCGACGACAGACAGGCCTCCCTGATCGGTCACTTCGGCCAGCGTTTCTGCGATGGCAAAGGTGCCTTTGGCGAAGTTGGACATCTCGAAGACGCCCATGGGGCCGTTCCAGACCACCGTTTTCGCCTGCAACAGCAATTCGCGGTAACGGGCGACCGTGGCCGGCCCGATGTCGAGCCCCATCTCGCCCTCCGGAATGTCCCCTTCGACCACCCTGAACTCGGCGTCATTGCTGAAGGCGTCGGCGACCACGTGATCCGACGGCAGGTGGATCTTGCCCTGCGCCCGTTCGTGCAGCAGCTTGGCGACGTCGAGCTTGTCCGCTTCGAATTTGGAATCCCCGACCTCGTGACCCAGCGCCTTCAAAAACGTATAACTCATGGCCCCCCCGATCAGGAGGTGGTCGACGCGGTCGAGCAGCGACTCGATGACGCCAATCTTGTCCGAGACCTTGGCGCCGCCGAGGATACCCACGTAAGGCCTCTCGGCGCCCGCCAGCAATTTCGAGAGGTACTCTACTTCGCGTTGGAGCAGGAATCCCATGGCGGCGATGGGAACATGGTGAGCCACCCCTTCGGTGGAGGCATGGGCCCGGTGGGCCGAGCCGAAGGCGTCGTTGATGTAGAGGTCGGCCAGGGAGGCCAGCTCTTTGGCCATCTCGGGGTCGTTCTCTTTTTCACCCGAATGAAATCGGGTGTTTTCGAGCAAGATCACGCTGCCGTGCGGCATACGTTCGATGACTTCTTTGACGGCCTTGCTGGTGAGATGGGAGGCAAATCGGACGCGCTTGCCGAGCAGTTCCTCCAGCTTCTGGGCGACGGGCGAGAGGCTATGGTCTTGATTGGGCACCCCCTTGGGCCGGCCGAGATGGCTGATCAGTATCGCTTTGCCGTTGCGTTCGATCACGTACCGGATCGTAGGCAGCGCCGCGCGGATGCGCGTGTCGTCTGATACAATGCGGTTGCCATCGTCGTCGTTCTTGAGCGGCACGTTGAAATCGACGCGGATGAGCACCCGCTTGTTCTCAACGTCGAGGTCCGAGGGTTTATAATAATTCATTTGAACAATACCGTGTTAAAGCATAGATCCAAAAACGATAGGCGCGAAGTGAATCGACCTCGCGCCTAGGGGGTTCATCGCTGTGTTCTCGAGAGGCTGGGACCGCCGGGGACGGCGAATCAGAGCGTCATGAGCTTTTCGGCGATGTCTACGGTTCGGCTGGCGTACCCCATCTCATTGTCGTAAAAGCCGACGACTTTGACGAGGTTACCTGACGCCATAGTGGAAAGCGCATCGAAAATGCAGGAGTACGTATTGCTGATGATGTCGCTCGAGACCAGGGGATCTTCGGTATATTGAAGGATGCCCGCGAGTCCGTCGTTCGCGGCTGTTTTAAAGGCCGCGTTGATCGAGTCGACGGTAGTCTCTTTGCCCAGTTCGACCGTGAAGTCGGTGATGGACCCGTCGGGAACAGGCACGCGTAGGGCGAAGCCGTCGAGTTTGCCGGCGAGGTGGGGCAGTACGAGGCCGACCGCTTTCGCAGCGCCGGTGCTGGTCGGTACGATATTCATAGCGGCAGCCCGGGCGCGGCGCGGATCCTTGTGCGGAGCGTCCTGAATGTTCTGGTCGGCTGTGTATGCGTGTACGGTGGTCATATACCCGCGCACCACGCCGAACGCGTCGTCCAATACTTTAACCATGGGAGCGAGGCAGTTGGTCGTACAGCTCGCGTTGGAGATGACTTCTTCCTTACCGGTCAGCACGTGGTCGTTAACGCCGAGCACGATGGTGGCATCGACGTCTCCTTTCGCAGGCGCCGAGATGATCACTTTTTTCGCTCCGGCTTTGATGTGCAAGGCGGCCTTCTCTTTCGTGCGGAACACCCCTGTCGATTCGACGACGAGGTCGCACCCCAGATCTCCCCAGGGCAACTTTTGCGGATCCCGCTCGCTAAAGACTTTGAATTTTTCACCGTCGACGTTTAATGCGTCACCGTCGATAGATACTTCGCCGTCGTACTTGCCATGGATAGAGTCGTACTTGAACAGGTGGGCGAGCGTGGGTGCATCGGTGAGATCATTGATGCCGACGACGTCGAACGTTCCCGGAGACCTGGAGAGGATCGAGCGAAGAACGAGGCGCCCGATGCGGCCAAAACCATTGATGCCTAGCTTGATAGCCATAGTGTATTCGATTAGATATCTTTAGTGGTATAGGGAAGAGCCCATAGAAAGCACAAAAGATAAAAGAGTTCAACCCCATGCGCTATTAAATTGGCGTGTATTTTATGAAAAACTGATCGAAACTGCATTTTCAAGTACGAATTGAAGAAGAAGGGATATCTTCGCCGAGCTGTGCGTTATACGGTCTTTACACGCACCCTGTCCACTCGTTGGAACGCCGGAATAACGCAACGTCGTCATCGAAGCCGTAATCGAAACAGTGTAGGCTCGACGGGGCGAGAGTGTCGTTTCGAGTGGACATCTTTTTCCGGGAATTCATTCAATACTTTACTTTTGACATGTCAACGTACAAAGCACCAAAACGGGTAACGCGTCGCCATGAGCTGCGAGAAGACAAGGTTGTAACGCTCTACAGCCGCGTCGTGGAGTACTTCGACGAGAATCGCAACGTCGTGTACGGCATTCTGGGCGGGATCGTCTTGCTCGTTGTGATGGGTTTTGGGTACGGCTTTTTCAAGGATCAGCAGGAAAGCCAGGCCCAGAATGCCCTGGCGCGTGCCGTTCGGCTGTATGAGGCCGATCAGTGGCAGACGGCCCTGGAAGGTAGTGAATCCATAACCGGTTTGCTTGATGTATCCGATCGATTCAACGGTACGAAGGCGGGTAACCTGGCCCTGTATTACGCCGCCGATGCGTATTACCGGCTCGGCGAATACGATGAGGCGCTGCGGCTGTTCAGGCAGTTCGATCACAGCGAGGATGCGCTCGGCGCCGGCGCCTACGCGGGGGAAGCGGCCATCCTCGAGGATCGAGAGGAATACCGAGAGGCAGCGGAGCGGTACGAGGAAGCGGCGACGATCTTCGAGAGCGACTTTACCTCGGCGCGGTATCTCCAGAATGCCGGGCGCAATTACGAAAAGGCCGGCGACTACGACGAAGCGCGTGCCATGTATGAGAGGATCCGCGAGCGTTATCCCGATTCGGAACAGGCACAAGACATAGATATGCTTCTGGCCCGTGTGAATGTGCTGGAAAGCAAGTGATTAGCGGGTTTGTGAATGCCCTGTATGTGCGGCCGGAGGGTTTCCCCGGGCCTGACCTCTCCGCTCGATTGCTTGTCGAACAGCCAGCCGGGCTCTCACCCAAACCTTCAGACTTATGGCCGTTGGTCGGATATTAGTTGTCGATGACGAGGCGAGCATACGCCGCACCCTCAGAGAAATACTCGAATACGAAGATTACGAAGTCGAAGAGGCCGTCGATGGGGAAGATGCCCTGAACGTGGTGAAAACGGAGCGGTTCGATCTCGTTCTGCTCGACGTAAAGATGCCCAAAAAAGACGGCCTGGAGGTTCTGCAGGTACTGTCAAATACGTATCCCGACCTGCCGGTGGTGATGATCTCCGGCCACGGGACGATCGAGACCGCCGTAGAGGCGACCAAGCTGGGCGCCTTCGACTTCATCGAAAAGCCGGCCGATCTGAACCGGCTTTTGCTGACGCTTCGCAACGCGATGGACCGGGCTTCGTTGCAAGAGGAAAACCGGCGCATGAGGCAGACCATCGTCGAACAACACGAGAACAAGTTGCTCCCCATCATCGGCGAAAGCCAGCCGATGCAACGGGTGAAAGATACGATCAAGCGGGTGGCGCCTACCGAAGCCCGCGTCCTGATCACGGGCGAACCCGGCACGGGCAAGGAGCTGGTGGCCAAATGGGTGCACCACCTTTCCGGCAGAACGGACGGCCCCATGGTCGAAGTCAACTGCGCCGCCATACCGGGGGAGTTGATCGAGAGTGAACTCTTCGGCCATGAGAAGGGGTCCTTCACTGGAGCCACAAAGCAGCGCATCGGGAAGTTCGAGCAGGCCAGCGGGGGCACCCTCTTCCTCGACGAAATTGGGGACATGAGCCTCTCCGCTCAGGCCAAAGTGCTCCGGGCCCTCCAGGAGAACCGGATCAGCCGGGTCGGCGGCGACAGGAGCATCCCCGTAGACGTTCGTGTCGTCGCCGCGACCAACAAGGACCTGTTGCATCAGATCGAGGAACACGCGTTTCGGGAAGACCTCTACCACCGGTTGAGCGTGATCCTGATTCACCTGCCCCCGCTCAGAGAGCGCCGCGAAGATATCGCACCGATCGCCTCTCAATTCTGCGAGCAACTGACCCACCGCAATGGGCTTCCTACCAAGACGTTTTCTCCACCCGCACTGGAGCGCCTCGCCCATTTCGACTGGCGAGGCAACGTCCGGGAACTGCGCAACGTGGTCGAACGCCTGTTGATACTGAGCGAGGGTGACCAGATCGAAGTGCGCGACGTAGACCGGTACGTTCAACCCAACGGAGGGGGCGGCCATTCGATCACCGGTCTGCTCGACCAATTCGAGTCCTTCAGCGACTTCAGAGATCAGGCCGAAAAATTATTCATCGAGCACAAGCTGGATCAGTTCGACTGGAATATCAGCCGTACTGCCGAAGCCATCGGAATCCAGCGTTCGCATTTGTACAACAAGATGGGAAAATATGAGATCGAGCGCCTGTGACTCGCTCCCTCTCCGGTCTGTCCGTATCCGATGAAGGTAAACGATACTGGAGGGCCCTCCCGAGATAGACCACCCTGATTTATGGCAGAGCTGCTCAAGGTTGTAGACCTGGGAAAGACCTACGTGACGGACGACGGCGGCCGGCTCGAGGTGCTGCGCGACGTAAACTTCGCTATCGAAAAAGGGGAGGTGGTCGCCATCGTCGGGGAAAGCGGCGCCGGTAAAAGTACCCTGCTGCATCTCCTGGGCGCACTCGACCGGCCCACGGCCGGCACCGTGTTTTTCGAAGGCATCGACGTCTATGGCCAGAAGGACGTCCGGCTCGCCCGTTTCCGGAACCGGTCGATCGGCTTCGTTTTTCAATTTCATCACCTCCTTCCGGAATTCACGGCGCTCGAAAATGTGGCCATGCCGGCGCTGATCCAGCAACGCCCCTTCAGCGAAGCCCGGAATAGAGCGGAACACCTCCTGTCCATGCTGGGCTTGCAGGATCGGCTCGACCACCGCCCCGGCCAGTTGTCCGGGGGAGAAAAACAGCGCGTTGCAGTTGCCCGCGCTCTCATGAACGAGCCTGGCCTCGTGCTGGCCGACGAACCGACGGGGAATCTGGATACCCGGACCGCCGAGAACCTCCACCGGGAACTCTTGAACTTGAGCAAACAGATGCATCAAAGCTTCGTCATCGTCACGCATAATCCGGGCCTGGCCGACCTCGCGGACCGCGTGCTCAGCATCAGTGAGAGAACGGTGCGGGAACTTCAAAGAGGTGCGTAGTTGATACAGATACCCCGATATCAATCATTGACGCATATATTATAAATATGACCCAATTAGTGCAGCTAGATCTGAGTCCCGGCTACGTAGACGAAGATATCGACCCCACCCTGGATATTTTTGAAGAGATCGAGCGCCTCAAGCGAGAGAAAAATGCCGTCATACTCGCGCACTATTACCAGGAGGCGGATATACAGGATATCGCCGATTTTATAGGGGACTCGCTCGGCCTGTCGCGCAAGGCGGCCGAGACGGATGCGGACGTCATCGTGTTTGCCGGCGTTCATTTCATGGCCGAGACCGCCCTCATCGTGAATCCGGATAAGAAGGTGATTCTGCCCGACCTGAACGCAGGGTGCTCGCTGGCCGATTCCTGCCCTCCGGATGCTTTCGAGGCCTTCGTCGATCGGCACCCGGATCACGTCGTGGTATCCTACATCAATTGCTCGGCGGCCGTGAAAGCGCTCAGCGACATTATCGTGACCTCTTCCAATGCGGAACACATCATCCGGCAAATTCCCGAGCATCAACCGATCATCTTTGCGCCCGATAAAAACCTGGGCCGCTACCTGATCAAAAAGACCGGCCGGGAAATGTTGTTGTGGGACGGTGTATGCATCGTGCACGAAGTATTCAGTGAGCAGAAGTTGCTGCAGCTGAAAGTCCGGCATCCCGAAGCGCGGGTGCTCGCTCACCCGGAATGCGAAGAGGCCGTGCTCAGGCATGCCGATTATATCGGCTCTACCACGTCGCTGATTCGGTACGCCACGGAGAGCGACGACGATACCTTCATCGTGGCCACCGAGGGTGGGATTTTGCACCAGATGGAAAAACAAAATCCCGGCAAAACCTTTGTTGCGGCGCCGCCGGACAATGGATGCAGTTGCAACGAGTGCCCGCACATGCGATTGAATACGCTCGAAAAGCTGTTTCTCTGCCTCAAACACGAACGCCCCGAGATTGTCATGGACGAAGCGTTGCGAAAAAGAGCGCTGGCGCCGATCGAACGGATGCTGGAGATGAGTGCAGACATCAAGTAATTCTTGCCAGGCAACTTCGCCCACGTGTTCTGTAAAAGGGCCGTCCGCAATCCATGATACTCCTCGACTGGCTCGTTATTCTCGCCTACCTGATCTTCACCGTCGCGCTCGGCATTTTTCTCTCCAGGAGAGCCTCCCGGTCGATTGAAGAGTTCTTCGTTTCCGGCCGTTCGTTGCCCTGGTGGCTTGCCGGCACGTCGATGGCGGCTACGACGTTTTCGATCGACACGCCGTTGTACGTGTCCGGCGTGGTGGCCAACCGGGGGATTGCCGGCAACTGGGAATGGTGGGCGTTCGGGCTGGGGCACGTGTTGCTCATTTACCTGTTTGCCCGGCTCTGGCGGCGCAGCGAGGTAGTTACGGATGCAGAGCTGATCGAGCTTCGTTATGGTGGGCGGCCGGCATCGCTGCTCAGAGGCATCAAGGCTTTTCTCTTCGCCGTGCCGATCAACTGCATCGGCATCGGCTACATCATGCTGGCTGCCGTCAAGGTGATCGGGGCCCTGGGCATCTGGGAAGGGCTGGGATTCGACGCTTCCAGCCAGGCGTTCGGGGTGGATACGAAATTGCTGAGCGTCATCGGCATCTCCGCATTCGTTTTAATCTATACCGGGTTTTCCGGCCTCTGGGGCGTGGTGGTGACCGACTTCTTCCAGTTCTTTCTCGCCCTGTTCGGCGCCTTGCTCGTCGCCTATTTCGCGGTTCGGAGCCCCGCGATCGGGGGCCTGCACAACCTGGCCGATCTGGCCCAGCAGAACACCTCGTTCGACGTGCTCGCTCTGGTGCCGCTCACCTTCGACGGGGCCGGCCTCCTGAGTATCGGCTGGAGCGCCTTCGCCGGCATCTCGGCCACCACGTTCGGCGCCTACGTTTTCCTGCAATGGTGGACCTTCCGGCGTTCGGATGGAGGCGGAGAGTTCATACAGCGGCTCGTCGCAGCTAAGACCGAACAGGATGCCGTACAGGCGACCTGGTTGTTCAACATCCTGCACTACGTCGTCCGCACCTGGCCCTGGGTGCTGGTTGCCCTCGCCGCCATCGTGCTGTATCCCGAACTGGAAGATAAAGAGTTGGGCTATCCGCGCCTGATGGTTGATTTTCTACCGCCCGGCTTATTAGGATTAGTAGTAGCCTCGTTGTTTGCTGCCTTCATGAGTACGGTGTCCACTCAGATCAACTGGGGCGCCTCGTATCTGGTCAACGACTTGTATTATCGTTTTCTGCATCGCGACGCCACACAGGGCGAGTTGATCCGCATGGGCCGGCTGGCCTCGCTGCTCATCACGGCGCTCGGGGCCCTTGCCGCCTTTTTTTCAGAAAGTGTCGGCGAAATTTTCCGGCTGGTGATTGCGATAGGTACCGGGCCCGGCATCGTGCTTATCTTCCGCTGGTTCTGGTGGAGGATCAACGCAGCGGCCGAGCTGGCCGCCATGCTGGCCGGCTTTTTCATCGGGCTGTTTACGTCGGTCGTCCCTTTGATCACCATCGAGGATTTTGGCATCCGTCTGTTTGTGATCGTCGCGATCACGACGCTGATATGGGTATCCGTGATGTACGCCACACCGCCGGAGTCTGACGAAGTGTTGCTCCGTTTTTATGAAAAGGTCAGGCCCGGTGGGCCTGGATGGAAACGCATTCAGGCTGCTGCTACGGTATCCGGTGGAGCACTGAAAGGGGATTTGCTCCGTGTCGTTGCGGCGGCATTATTCCTGTTTGGGTTCATGTTTGCTGTCGGAGGGGTGATACTCCACCAGTTTGCCGTTGCCGGGTGGATGGCTGTGATGGCCGGAATTGGGGGGGTATTGCTCCGGCAATTCAAGAATCTTTAACCCCATTCCGTCATAGATAATGAAACCCACCTGGCTGTCGATCATTGGAGAGACTCCTGGTATCCTGCATAGTTGAATGTCTGAAAACAAAACCATTCCTGTTTTCCCTCTGGGGCTCGTACTTTACCCGAAAGAGTTGCTGCCGCTGCATATTTTCGAAGAGAAATACATCGAGATGATCTCGTATTGCAGGGAAGAAGAGGAACCGTTCGGGATACTGCTCATCCAGGACGGAAAAATGGCCTCGATAGGGTGCACGGCCATCATCGACCGCGTGGTCACCAGCTACGAAGACGGCCGGATGGATATCATCGTCGAAGGGATACACCGCTTCAGGGTGCTCGACCTGTACAACCAACACGCGTACATGACGGCGAGCATCGACGAAATTGAGGAGCCCGACGAACCGGTCCACGTCGACACCCGCGAACGCGTCATTACGCAACACATGCGGCTGCTGGAATTGGCCGGCCGGAAAGTGCGCCCTACGCTGTATCAGGATCTCGACGGGATCTCCTTCTTCATCGCCCACAACGCAGGGCTCAACCCCTCTCAAAAACAGCAATTGCTCGAGATGCTGACGGAAAACGAGCGCATCCTCTTTCTCGCCGAACACCTGGAGACGTTGATCCCCAAGGTCGAACAATACGAAGACGTGCGAAAGAAAGTACAAAGCAACGGGCATTTTAACGATTATCCCCCCGATACCGACCTGCCTCCCGATGCCTGATGCGAAGAGGGGTAGACGTGGATATACATGAAGCTTTCCTGATCAACCTGCCTGGCCCATGCCCCAAATTGGTCCTTACTCCCTGTATACCATCGAAACCGGACGGTTCGGACTCGATGGAGGCGCTATGTTTGGCATCGTTCCGAAGCCGTTATGGGAGCGCCGCCTCGAACCGGACGATCGCAATCGCATCCCGATGAACATGCGTTGCCTGCTCATCGAGGCCCCTGATCGCCTGATTCTGGTCGATACCGGCCTCGGTGACAAATACGACGACCGCTTCGAGGACATCTTTGCGGTTGATACCGCCTACGCTGAGCTCCACCGCTCGCTCGACCGGCATGGATTCAGCGCTGCGGACGTCACCGATGTCATCCTCACCCATCTGCACTTCGATCACTGCGGCGGTACAACCACGCGCGAGGGGGACGAACTGGTTCTGAACTTCCCCGAAGCGGTCCACCACGTCCAACAAAGACACTGGGATTGGGCGCAGCACTCCAACGTCCGGGAACGGAACTCCTTTCTGAGCGAGAACCTGGACCCGCTCGGCGCCTCCGGCCGGCTGCATCTGCTGCACGGAGAAACTGAAATAGCCCCCGGAATCGAAGTCTTTACGGTGGAAGGGCATACTGAAGCCATGCAGCTCGTACGCATCACGGACGAGCACCGGACGCTCGTTTATGCGGCAGATTTGATTCCCACCCACGCCCATATTCCTATGGCCTGGAATATGGCGTATGACGTGCGGCCTCTTCGGACTATCGAAGAAAAAGAGGATCTCCTGGAACGGGCTCTCCTCAATGGCTGGCATCTTTTCCTCGAACATGATCCTGACATAGAAGTCGTGTCTCTCAAACGGGGCGACAAAGGCATCGCGATGGCCGATGCGAGACCCCTGGTTGAGTTGTAGCAGGAACCGTTACCCGGGTAGCCGGTTTGGATCTACGGATTCTACCTCTTCTCGTCCGGCATTTCCCGTTGCTCGCCCGGCATTTCTTTTTCTCGTATTTCTTCTATGGAAACCCAACGTACTGAGCCCGATGCTGCTTCGGAGGCAGAAGAACGCTCGCAGGACCTGGTGCACATACGGCTGTTTTTCGCCAATCAATCCGTCAAGCCCGAAGATCTCCAACTGCTTCGGAAAGTGCTGAAGCATACGTTTGCTTCTGCGGTAATCGATGAGACGCACGTCGAGGCGCAAAAGAGGGATACAGACTTTGAGACGAGAACCCAGCCTGCGACATCTCAGCGTACGGGGCGTCTTGGGGGCGTGCCGTACCTGTTGATTACCGACCATCCCGAGGCACTGGGTCATTGGGGAGGAAGGGAAGAGAGTTGCACAGATGGAGCCGGCGCCTCACTGCTGTTCGTAGGTCCAGAGTTCCAACGGCTCAACCAGGGCAGTTCAGCGATCGATCGGTCACCGCTCAGGGGGGTGCCTCATTTTGACGTCGACGAAATCGTGTGGTGTGCACAAAGCTTGCTGTTCCCGATACTCCAACGTCGTCTGCTCGATAGAATCAACAACGAGAGGAATCTGCGTGCATTGTTGCTCGGTACGGAGCGCCAGTTGTCTGTTTTTTACCATAACATCAGCAACCCGCTGACGGTGCTTTCCGGGAATATTCAATTTTTGCAGCTATTGAGTAATACCGCTTCCTTTTCGGCCGATATAGAAAAATCGATACACGACATCAAGGACGTCGTTCAACGTTTCGAGAAGGAGCTGCAAGTCATCACGGCCTTGAGGGAGCGGCTGAGCGCATCGACCCACGTTTGACGGAAATATTAATTTCGTCGTTTACTCAGTGAAACCTGGAACCTATTTTGCGGGCTGCATGTTGTCATAGCCTTGTGTATCGGACACGTCCGGCGTGTATATCACAACATACGTTTTATCCTTCAAGCATTAGCCTATCGAAAGAGACTGTTACGAAGATTGCTTTTTAGCATCTAACATCGATCAACCTCACAACAAACCGTAACAGCATACTGCGTAGGATACCTGTCTTCGTTGATCTGCAACGTTCGATTCCGTTGCCGCTCTGTGCCTTTGAGTCTCTACTCGTCAAGATAAGGTCAACGAAGATGGACCGCTCTGAAAAACCTGATGTGCTTGAAGATACCCAATAGCGATTCTCCTTTTGTAGATAGCCATGTAGTACGCCTTGTTGATACCTCTGTGGATTTCAGAGATATCTCGAGCACGGGTTTGCTCTACTGTGTGGTGGGTGTCCTGTGCGCTGTGGTCGCCTGGTGTCCCGGGGCGGTAATGGGGCAGGGGGTCTTTACGAAAGTATTGGCCTCCGATGCGCAGTCTGTGACCTACGAAACCACGATGGACTGGGCCATGTCCCTGCCGGCGTCGATCGACTCGTCCGGGGCGTCGACCCTGGCGCCGAGCGCCGTGTTTGCCGCCGTTCGAGCGGACCTGGAGCATTCTACGCAGGTCTCTTTACCCTCGCTTGTTGTGCCCCGCCTCGAAATAGTGGCCAGTGATTTCGACGAATACGTCCTTCCGGCCGGCGACGCGGATTCCGCGCTCGTATCCGACCTCTCTCAGCCGCCGGCTTCGCTGAGCGGGCTGGGGACGCATCGAAAACAGCCGGTCGTGTCGCTGGTGATTCGGGCAATCACCTACACTGAAGATACGGCTACGATCCGGCGGTATAAGAGGCTGGTTACACGCATCATTTACCGGGGATCGGATCGGGCGAATTCTGCCGGCCGGCCGTTTTCGCAGGCGTTACCGGCGGCTTCCGCCGCCGTTTCCCTCAACGGCCACCTCCGGGTCGACCGCAGCGTCCTGGCCGACGGCATCGTGCTCAAAATTCCCGTCACGCGTGAGGGCATCTACCGCATCGACCGGGCCTTTCTCAGTGACGCCGGCCTCGATCCCGACACCATCGATCCTGACCGATTGCAGGTACTGGGCAATGGAGGCGCCCCACTCCCTGCCCTGAACAGTGCGGATCGACCGGTCGATCTCGTCCAGAATCCTGCCTACGTTACGGGCGGCGGCGACGGCTCCTTCGGGGAGAACGACGTATTGCTCTTTTACGGCAAGGCGCCTTCGGGGTGGACGTACGACGCCGAGAACGGCCAGTGGGCGCATTACGTCAACCCTTTTTCTGTCCAGAATTATTATTTCCTCAAAGTGGCGGATACGGACGGGCTGCGGCTCGATAGCAACCCCTCGTTCGCCGCTTTACCCGGCGCCGAGCGCTTTTCTTCGGTGACCGGGCGCCTGTTTGTCGACTTCGACCGGTTTAACTGGAGCAAACAGAATGGCAGTGGGCTCACCTGGGTCAGCAACCCGATCGACGCTACCGGCCGGCTGGATGTCGTTGCGGATTCGCTCCCTCCCGGTTTTCAGGGCGGTCTCGTGACTTATCAGGTGCAGGTAGCCATCCGGTCCAACCCGGTAGCTTCTGCCGTATTCAGTTCCTCCAACGCACAGCTGGCTTCCATACGCACCGGCATCGTCCAGTTCGACGACACAAGCGCCTCGGCGCGGCTCGGTCAGGTGGGCTTTACCGATGAACTCGGCAGTGGACAGCCGATGAACCTGTCGATGACCGTTCAGCAGGGGCCGAACAATCCCGAAGCGGCGCTGGATTGGGTGCGGGCCACGTACGACCAGCAATTAACTACCTCGAACGGCGTTCTGCGTTTCAGCACGCCGGCCGAGACGAGCGGGGCGCTCGAATTTGTCCTCCGCGGCTTCGCTACCGAACCGCAGGTATGGGACGTCACCTCGCCCGGCGGCATCCGGCGCCTCGGCGTTCGAGCGGCTGGCAGCGACTACCACGTGCAGATCGAAGTGCAGGAAGGAACCCCGCCTCGCGAGCTGATGGCCTTCACCGACGGTAGCGCCATGCGCCTGGACGGCACGGCCGCGCACCGTGTGGCCCCTCAAAACCTGCACGGTATTCAGGAATTCCCCGATTTCGTCATCGTCACGCCGGCTCCGTTCGCCCCCTATGCCGAAGAGCTCGCTGAAATCCGCCGGCAGGAAGGCCTGCGCGTCACCGTCACGGAAATCGAAAAGATCTACAACGAGTTTTCGGGAGGCCTCGTGGACATGCGGGCCGTCCGGGATTATCTGCGCTTTTTGTACGACCGGGCCCCCAGCGACCCCATGCGGATCAAGTATGCGCTCTTCTACGGCGACGGTCACTTCAACTACCGCGAACTCGGCGCTGAGCCGGTAGAGCTCCAAAACTGGATACCCCCCTACGAAACCGTCGATTCCTTCACGCCTGACCAGACGTTTACCAGCGATGACTATTTCGGCCTTCTCGATCCAGAAGAGGGAGCATGGATCTACCGGGGATTTCAACAACCTGTTCCGACGTCCCCGCTGACCGAACCTGTGGATCGGGTCGACATCGGTATCGGGCGTTTTACGGTGCAAACCGAAGAGGAGGCCCGCACGGTGCTGGAGAAGTTGAAGCACTACGAAAACCCCGAGACGTTCGGTTCGTGGCGAACCCGGTACACCTTTATTGCCGACGACGACCTGACCGGCCTGTCCGGAACCACCGATGAACAGGATCTCCATCTCCAAAACGCAGACGTCGTCGCCGAACTCATCAAGGATCAGTACGGGGAGATGAATATCAAAAAGATCTACGCCTCGTCGTTCCAGCGGGAGTTCCGCAACGGATTCAAGATCCCCGGCGCCCGCGAAGAAATCCTGAATGCGCTCGAGGAAGGTTCGCTGCTGGTCAACTACAGCGGTCATGGCGGGGAAGAAGGGCTTGCCCAGGAAGGTATCTTTTCTGCCGAAGACGCCCGAACATTGACCAACTTCGACCGCCTCGCCATCTTCGTCACGGCCACCTGCTCGTTCGGGTGGTGGGATCTGGCCTCCTATCAGAGCGGCGCCGAAGAATTGTTGCTGAATCCCGATGGAGGGGCGGTAGCGCTCCTGACCACGGTGAGGCTGGTTTATACGTCGCCGGGTTTGAACACCCTGAACGTCGGCCTGAACCGGCAGCTGGCCCGGGACATGTTCGAAAGCGAAGAAAACGGCCAGATGAGGCGGCTCGGCGACATCCTCCGGCTCACGAAGAATACGCGTGTGGGGCTCCAGGGCAATAACCGCAAGTTCAACCTGCTGGGCGACCCGACCATGCGGGTCGGGCTGCCTTCGACCCGGCACCGGATCGAAGTGGACGCCCTGAACGAAGTTGACCTCGCCGTCGAACAAGGACAGCTGCGGGCCCTGGACCGCGTAACCCTCAGAGGGCGCATCATGGCGGGCGAGGCCCTCGACAATGCGTTCAACGGATCGGTCGAAGTGACCCTCTTCGATGCCGAGCGCCGCATACCCATCGAAGAACAACGCCATATGCCTACCCCATACTATACAGTGAGGGAGGATCTGATCTGGCGCGGCCAGGTCCAGGCGAATCAGGGCCGCTTCGAAGCAACCTTCGTCGCACCGAAAGATATTTCGTACAGCAATCTACCGGGACGAGTGTCTTTGTATGCGTACCAAAATGACCGCCAGGCCATCGGGTACAACGAGAACTTCATCGTCGGTGGTACCTCGGGCAACCCGCCTGACGACGCGCTCGGCCCTCAGATTTCCCTGTTCCTGAACGACACCACCTTCGTAACCGGCGGGTTGACTTCATCCGAACCCAGGCTGATCGTGAAGCTGTTCGATCAGAGCGGCATCAACACCGTCGGGGCTGGCGTAGGGCACGAGATGCTCCTCACAGTCAACGATGACGCCCAGAATGCGGTCGACATCGGCGGTGCATTTCGAAGTGAAGCCAACTCTTTCCAGCGCGGCATCGTGGAGTGGGAGCTCAGCGACATCCCCGTCGGGGCGAATACCCTCTCGCTCCGGGCCTGGGACGTGCTGAACAACTCCGCTACGGAGACGCTCGACTTCTTCGTCTCTGAAGACGAGGACCTCGTCCTCCGGAACGTGTATAACTACCCGAACCCGACTACGGGAGAAACCCGATTCATATTTGAGCATAACCAGCCCGTCGGAACCAGCGCGACCGTCCAGGTCCGCATATATACGCTGGCGGGCCGTTTGATACGCACGATCGAGACGGACGAGGTGCTGCCTGGAGGGGCGCTGCAACTGCCCTGGGACGGCCGGGACGAGGACACCGATCCGTTGTCGACAGGCATTTATCTGTACAAACTGCGGGTCGAGGTCGACGACTCGGAAGGAGGCCGGCAGGTCTCCGAACGCATTGAGAAATTAGCCGTGATACGTTGATAAGGAGGCGTATATCGCAGTCGATCATCCAGGTCGGTAGGACCACCGGCCCATCCATTTTTCTTTAAAACCAGTTCGATATCATGAAATCTGAAAGTAAACCTCGAATAACCGCTCCGTTCTTCCGACGTCCGGGGCGCCTGGCGCTTGCCGCCTCTTTTCTCGCTGCTTTTCTGATCGGTGCAGGACCTCTCGCTTCGGTTCATGCGCAGGTGGGCGGCGCCGCCGTCGTCTTCCTGAAAATCGAGCCGGACAGCCGCGCCGCAGGCATGGGCAACGCCGGCGTGGCGCTTGCCGACAACGCCAGCGCGAGCTTCTGGAACCCGGCCGGCCTGGCCTTCCAGCAGGGTACGGAGCTAGGGCTCACCCACTCCAACTGGCTGCCTGAGTTTAACGCCGGCCTCTTTTACGAATACTTCATGGCCAAGAGACACGTCCCCGGCTGGGGCACGTTCGGCGGTCACATCACCTACCTCTTCCTCGGCGAACACGAGGGCCGCGATGGGCAGAACAACCCGACCGGTACGTTTCGTTCGTACGACCTGGCCGTCGGCCTCTCGTACGGCGTGAAGCTGAGCGAGACGTTCGCCCTCGGCGCCAGCGCGCGCTTCATCTATTCGAACCTCGCTCCGGGCACCAGCGTCGAAGGGCAGGACACAAAAGCGGGCGTGGTCGGCGCCTTCGACATCGCCGGCCTGTATCGCACGAGGCCTTTCCCCATGGGCTCTACCGTCGGCCAGTTCTCCGCCGGGTTCAACCTGGCCAACATGGGCCCTAAAGTCCAGTACTCGGACAGCGACCAGGCCGACCCCATCCCGACCAACTTCCGCTTCGGATATGCCTTCACGGTCGAGTTCGACGAGTTCAACAAACTCACGTTCGTAAACGACTTCAACAAAGACCTGATCAAGGTCGACGAGTCGGGGTCCGATCCCTTCTACCAGGCCATCTTCACCGCCTGGTCGCCGATCGAGGTGCGGACGAACGCTGTACAGGACGAAGAAGCCGAGCTGGAAACGCTCAGCGTTTTCGACCAGCTGACCATCGGCGCCGGCCTGGAGTACTGGTACAACAACCTGTTCGCCCTGCGTAGCGGGTACTTCTACGAGAACCCCTATAACGGCAACCGCCAGTTCCTGACGTTAGGCGCCGGCATCCGGTACAATATCATCGGTGTGGACTTTTCCTACATCTATGCCCTGGAGGAAGACTCTCCGCTGGCCAATACCATGCGGTTCTCTCTCCTGCTGAATCTGAATCGATAAGGCCGTAGATAGATCGTTCCCGTAGAGTGCTTTATGGCAAAGTTATGACTGAGCGACGTGTTGCGGCAGCCGTACGGGCAGGTGCTGGATCGCTGGGACGGTCTGTCTCCGGTTTGTTCAGAAACTACGGGACACTTCGGTCTGGGATCGCACTCGCACTCCTGTGGGGGGTGTGTGCGCTCCCCGGTCTGGCTCAGAAGCCCGGTAGGCCGTCGCTAGACGCCTCAGCCCTCCGCCTTCGACAGGCGGTGCATCAGCTGGGGGGATCCGCTGCAGTAGATCCCCGGGTCAAAAAGCCGGCGGCACCCCGGTACGACGTGGTAGCTCTTCGCGTCGCTTTCCAACCTGATACGTCGAGGTTTACGACGGGCGACGGGACGTTCGAGGGAGCGCTCTTCGATACGCTGGAGGCCCTCGTCGACCCGCTGCCTCACGACGCGGCCTACTTCGAAGCGCACCTGCAATTTCTGTCGAATTACGTCGAGCAGGTATCGAACGGTCGAACGGTCGTGACGACGCACCTCGTGCCGGAGGTCGTCCAGCTCTCCGAAGTCATGGGCGCCTATAGCCCGACCGGTCCAGAGGCGGATTCCGACGAGGAGCTGCGCAAGCTCGCCGGCCTCGTCGACGAAGCCTGGGCGCAGGCCGATGCCGAGGCGACGTTCGACTTCGCCGGCTTCGATCCGGCCACGACGGCCTTCGTGATTTTCCACGCCGGTGTCGGGCGCGACATCGAACTGGTCGGTACGACCCTGGACAAGACGCCGGAAGACCTGCCCACGATCTTTTTCGACGAGGCCTCCCTGCAGCGGCTGCTCGGCGCCTCGTTATCTTTCAAAGGGTTCCCGGTCAGCCACACCCTGCTGATGCCGCGCACCGAAACGCGCAAGGGATTCGACTTCATCCAGGATGAACCCTTCCTGGTCGAGTTTTCGATCAACGGGCTCCTGGCTTCCAGCTTCTTCAACTTCCTCGGCGTGCCGGATCTCTTCGATACCGAAACCGGGGAAAGCGCCATTGGGCCTTTCGGGCTCATGGACCCGCTAGGGCTGTTCGCTTATAACGGGCTTTTTCCCCCCGAACCGAGCGCCTGGACGAAGCAATTCCTGGGCTGGACGGAGCCAGTCATCGTCGATGGCAGTACACCTCTTACGGTCGAAATTAACGCGGCCTCCGGGCGATCGGAGCGTGAGATGGCCCGCGTCCCCGTATCCTCCGCCGAATACTTCCTCGTGGAAAACCGGTATCGCGATCTTGCGAACGATGGCCTCGTCCTCACGGTGTATCGCAACGGAGCGCTGGTCGAACAACGGATCGAAAATGGGGACGAGGCTTTCAATTCCGTCACCATCGATGGATTCGAGGGCGGGGTGGTCGTTGACGTCGATGACTTCGACTGGGCGTTGCCCGGCGGGATCGACGATGAAGACAACGATCTGCTCGGCGGCGCCCTCGTCTGGCACATCGACGAGAACGTGCTGGTCGAAGGCATCGAGCGAAACCGAGTCAACGTAGTGCCCACTCGAAGAGCCGTAGACCTCGAAGAAGCGGATGGGGCGCAGGATCTGGGGTTTCCGTCTGGCAACATCTTCGCTCCCCAGTCGCATCTCGGAACCCCGTTCGACTTTTATTACCAGGGCAATCCCGTGCTCGTGATCACCGCTTCGGGTGAAGAGGTGAGTCTGTACGAAAATCGGTTCGGCCCTGAGACCATCCCGAATAGCGATACCAACAACGGCGGAGCGAGCTTCGTGGTCCTGGAGGATTTCACGCTCCCCGGCCCGGCGATGTCGTTCTCGTATCGGCGTCCCGAAGGGGCGGGGCTGAATGTGGTGGATGGGTTTCCTTCGGCGGAGGGCCTGGAGGTTGCCCCCGGAGGATACGTCGGAGCCTCGATAGATCCGGAAGATGGGGTCTACTTTTTGCGCAACGCGCGGGAGCTGGTCGTCGCTCGTAGAGGAGCTCCGGACGTTGCCGTTTTGAGGAGCGGGGGTTTCGGGTCTCCCATCACCCTCCCCGATGACCGCGTATGGATCGTAGAAATAGACGAAGCGGGCGATGTGTTTCTCGCACAGATACGTGGTGCGGAGGTCCTCCGGGTTCCGCTCGGTATAAGGGTAAATCCAGAGCGCGGTCCCTCGGACGTCTTCCAGTTGCTCTATGAGCCGTCGACCGGCCTGACGTATGCGCTGGTTCGCACCGCCACATTCGGTGGATTGTTCGAGATCGAAGAGCGATCCGGCATCACGTCAGTGACGCGGATCGATCTACTCTCGGACTCCGTTTTTTCGATGGCAGCTGCAGCAAATGGGCAGGTGGCGGTGCTGACCGACCAGGGAGTCGTCGAGACAGACGGACGGGTTGCATGGCCGTTGGGTTTGGGCAACCTGGAGGGCGCCGGCCCGATCGTGTTGGGAGAAGACAGGACCGGAACCGTCGGCGCTTTTGCACGATCCCCGGTAGAAATCGTCTTTCTCGAAGCGAATGGGGCAAGCCGAACGTTCGATCTCACCGGTTTTCTGCAGGAGGCACCGCCTGAAGGCGCTTCTCCTGCGCCTGTACTGGTGGATCTCGACGGTGACGATCTGCTGGACGTGCTCGTTTCGGCCGGAGACCGGCTCGTTGCCGTATCCAGGACCGGGGCGTTGTTGCCCGGTTTTCCGATCGCCATGCCGGCGGCCGGCACCACTCAGCCGCTGGTTGCTTCGACAGGCGAGAGCGGGCTCTTCACCCTCTTTGTCGGCGCGGAAGACGGCAATATACATGCATTCGATCTCGGAGCAGGCGGACGCCAGGCGCCAGGGTTTCCCCTGGCTGTGGGCTTCGGTGTGCCCATCACGCCCCTGCTGGACGGCGGGCGGTTGTACGCCGTCTCTTCGTCCGGGAAGCTGAACGTCTGGGAATTAGCCGGCTTATCCGACATCTGGTGGAGCCAGCAGGGCGGCAACCGGTTCAATACCCGCTTCGTTCAACTGGTATCGATCGCCCCTCCCGTCGAATCCGACGGCCTGTTTGTTGAGGGGGAAGTGTACAACTGGCCCAACCCCATACGTAATGGACAGACCTTTTTCCGGATTACGCCAGCTGTGGATGTCGATATAGAAATCGCGATCATCGACAACGCCGGCGAACGGGTCGATACGATACGACCCGGGCCGTTGCCGGCTCAGGTGCCCACGGACATCGAATGGACGACCGATGCATCCAGCGGCCTGTATTACGCACGCGTTGAAGCGACGGATGCCAGGGGCCGGAGCGAAACAACCCTCGTCAAACTGGCTGTCATACGGTAGAGCAATCATACGGTAGAGCAATCATACGGTAGAGCAATCATACGGTAGAGCAATGAAATCGATAGATTTTCTCATAGGCAATCTTGCCCGGCGAACCCTGTGTATCTCGATGCCGGTTGTGTGTGGGGCGATCTTTTTGATCACCCTCGTGCCGATGCCGGTGAGTGGGCAGGTGCCGATTTCATTCTACGACTATGCCCGCCCCACCCTGCAGTGGTATACCATCGAGACGGAGCATTTCAACATCATCTTCCACATGGAAGACGAAGAGAGCGGGAGCAGCAGGACGGGAAAGGTGGTAGCGCGTATCGCGGAAGAGATCTACGACCCGATTACAGCGCTGTATGAATACGAGCCTGATTCCAGGATTTCGATTATCCTCAAGGACTTCGAAGATTATTCCAATGGAGCCGCCTACTTTTTCGACAATAAGATCGAAATTTGGGCTCCTAGCCTGGATACGCCCCTTCGAGGAGACCACAACTGGTTGCGGAATGTGATCACGCACGAATTCACTCATATCGTGCAGGTCCAGAAAACGATGAAAATGGATCGGAGCATACCCTTCTTCTATTTTCAACTGCTCGATTACGAAAATGTCCGGCGCCCTGATGTGTTGTACGGATACCCCAATGTGATCGTCACGTACCCGATTCCAGCCCTGTCGAACCCGGCCTGGCTGGCTGAGGGCACGGCCCAGTATCAGAGGCAGTGGCTGCATTACGACGAATGGGACTCTCACCGGGATATGTTGCTCCGGACCCGTGTGCTCGAAGGCGAAGAGCTTTCGCTGGCAGACATGGGCGGCTTCTATTCGCACAACAGCCTCCTGCGAGAGACTGTCTACAACCAGGGGTATGCCTTTACGCTGTACCTGGCCCGGCGCTTCGGGGAGGATGTCTTGATGCAGATCAGTGAGGCCCTGGGGGACTGGAAGAACTGGAATGTCGAACGAGCCATCGAGCAGGCCGTAGGCATCCCCGGGGAAGACGTCTACGAGCAGTGGGTGGAAGATCTCCGTCACGCCTACGAAGAGCGAACGCAAGCGATTCGTTCCCAGACGGTTCGCGGAGACATCATCGAAGCCGATGGCTTCAGTAACTTCTATCCGCAGTTTGCTCCTTCGGGAGACCGTATCGCGTACGTGTCGAACAAAGGGCAGGATTTCGGCTTGTTGACGCTATATGTGAAGGATCTGGGCGCTGACGATGCCACGGCGTATCAGCTCGACGGCCTGTTCGAGTCGCCTGTCAATACGCATACGTGCGCATTCGGGCATAAGATCAAGAGCGGCGTCGGGCAACGTTTCGCCTGGCATCCGAGCGGAGAATCGATCGTTTACGTACGGCGAAAGGACACCCCCCAGGGCCGTTTCTACGACGACCTGTACAGGATCAACCTGTCCACCCGTAAATCGGAGCGACTGACCCGGGGGCAGCGGGCATCGGCCCCCGCCTACGACCCATCCGGCCGTTACCTCGCTTTTGTAGGACAATCCGATGGAACCACTAACCTGTTCGTACTCGATACTGAGGAGGACTCGGTCGCACAATTGACGACTTTCGAGGACGGATCGCAGGTCACCAATCCGGCCTGGCATCCCGGTGGGGAATGGATCTACTTCGGTTTTCAGAACCGGGGCGGGCGCGATCTGTACCGCGTACGTCGCGATGGCGCTTCGCTGAGGGCTTTTCTCGAGACGCCGTTCGATGAGCGTAATCCTTCGTTCGATTCGGAGGGCCGGACGCTTTATTTCGCTTCCGATCGCAGCGGCATCTTCAACATTTACCGCGCCTCCCTCGATGGAGAGCGGTCTTCCGAAGCGCCTGCCGTCGAACCGGTGACCAACGTACTCGGAGGCGCCTTCATGCCCGACGTACACGGCGACGATCTCGTGTATGCCCACTACGAATACGACGGGTACCGGATCGCGATGCTCGATGTGGCTGCACGGCCTGCCCCGGCCGACGCCCTGGCGTCGTACCGGCACCCCGAATTGCTTCAAAAGCCCGATCTCAATCTGGCGGAACGATCCGACTCGTCGCTCGTCACGAGCGCGTCCTGGGGCACGGCCTTGAACGAGTTCGACGATACGGACCTCAGGCCTTTTGCGTCTCCCGAGCGGATTCCGCTGCGGCCCGAGCCTGAGGAGGTCGTCAACACCGCGACTACGCTGGAGCCGTCCGATGAGCAGGCGGTCTACAAATCGTATACAAACGAGTTCACCTCGTTCAGCTTTTATCCGGTGCTTCGTCTGGACCAGTACGTGTCCCGGAGGCAACGAGAGCTCGACGTGCGTCTGGCCGATCGAGGGCGCGTGGAAACGCTCGTCCGCAACACCAAGGTGGGGGTTTTGATGTCGTCGCGCGAAGTCCTGGAGGGATTAAACATCTTTGGCGGATTGCTCGTCGCACCGACCTCGCGCGATGCGTCGTCGCTGGGCGATTTCCTGGCGCCGTCACGCCTCATCAAACTCGAACGGGACATGTTTTTCCAGTTTGACTACTCGAAGGGGTTCTCCTTCATCCCCAAGCGCTGGTCCCCACAACTCTCGCTCGAGGTGTTCAACATACGGCGAAACGTTGATAACGGATTGTCCATTGAGGAATTTCCCTGTACGGCCTGTTTTCCCGACACGACGCTCGCGGACCTCTCGTACAACCTCTGGGAAGCCGGCCTGACGGCGCGCAGCAAAGTGTCCAGGTATCTCCTCATCGAAGGGGGGTATCGCTACAGCCCATATAGCGTAACAACGGAACGCTTCTTCTCCAAGGAATCGGATCAATTTATCGATGCTTTCACGTCCCGGTATTATATCGGCAGCACGTTTCACCTGACGGGTTATTTCGAGTGGATGCTCCCTCATCGGCACAGCGACGTGCTGCCGGTAGGGCTCCGCCTGGAAACCGGGTACGAACGGGAAGTGGGCCGGCTGCTCGATCGCTTCGACCTCGAGGACGGGTTTCTGGAGCCGGTCTACGACCGAGAACGCATACACCGGATCACCCTGGATGCGCGGCTCGGAACCCTGCTCCCTGGCAAGATCTTCGAGGCTCCCCACGGCGTACAAGTGAGGAGTCGATTATCGACGATCGTTGGATCCACCGTCGACGATTTTTTCAACGACTACGTGGGCGGGCTGGTCGGCGCTCGCGGTTATCCCTTTTATGCCCTTGGAGGTAATGAGACCCTGTGGGTCCAGGGCAGTTATACGTTCCCCATCGTGCCCCGCATCCATCAACAGGCTCTCTTTACCTATATCGACAAACTGTACGGGCACGTTTACGCCGATGTCGCCGCCGCCTGGAATGGACCTTTGACCGCACCGGGGGCGTTGCGTAAGGACGTGGGCGCGGAAGTCAGGCTCGGGCTCGGCTCGTTTTACCTGCTCCCTACGGCCCTCTTCGCGAGTGCCACGTATGGAATGGATTCGTTCTCCTTCGCGCTGGACGAGGGATTCTTGACGCCGGACGGAGAAAATTTCGTGCGCTACGGCCGATCCTGGCAGTGGCACTTTGGCGTCCTTTTCGGGTTCGACCTGTAACGCGCCCGGTAAGCGCCGTTTCCTGTAACGCTCTAGCCACCAATTATACCCAAAGAATTATGGAACCGACAACTGTCATAGTAGCTGCTGTGGCGATGATTCTGACCGGCCTCGTGTTCATCTATTTGCTGGCCGGGAAAAAAAGGACATTGAACACCCCGATGGAATGGTTCGGTTTTGGCCTTTCTTCCCTCCTCGTCGTTTTCGCCGGCGTTCTATTGCTGCTCGGCTTTACGATGGGCGATCAAGCCCGGAGCCCCTTTTACGCACAGGAGGAATCCGTAGGAGAAGCCGCCCCCGACTTTTCCTTTCAACGGATGGGTACTGGAGAATCCGCCAGTCTGGACGATTACCAGGGCAACGTGGTGCTTCTGAACTTCTGGGCGACCTGGTGCGCGCCCTGCCTGGATGAGATGCCCGACCTCAATCGGCTCCAGGAGGAATACGCTGAACAGGGGCTCGTTGTCCTTACCCTCTCCGATGAGCATCCGGAAACCCTCGCCCACTTCGATCAGAACATGATTCCGCTCGATACCGAAAGCGGTTACCTGACCGATGCGACTGTTTTGCCCGAACCGTTCATCCGGATGCTCGACGGCCGGCCCGAGTCCTACGTCATCGATCGCGACGGGGTGATTCGGGAATTCATTCTGGGAGCCAGAAACTATCAGTACTTCAAACAGGCCATTGCCCGGTACCTGTAAGAGGCCTCCCTTAACAGAGACGCTGACCGCCATGACGCACAGGCACATGTATACTCCCCCTCCGACATCGTCTTTTACGACGTTTTCTACGTCATGTTATACGTCGTATTCGGGGGCGCATGCTTTCGTGATCATGGCCCTGTGTGTGGCAACGATCTCCGCCCTGTTCGTTGCTGCGCCGGCAGGGGCTGTGGCAACGAGTGATGTTGAGGACGATACAACCGCTTACGACCTCGCCGAAGCTTCGTCGCATACGCGCGCGTCGATAAAGGCCGCGTTGTTGCAAGGAATGCCCGGAGCTGCGACGTACGAGACCACGTTCGGCGACTTTGTAGCCGCCGAAACGGCAGCAGCTCCCTACGCGTCCGCAGCCAAAAAACGCAGCATCGGTGCAGCGTTCGGGCTGTCGGCGGTCGTGCCCGGGCTGGGACAGGCGTATAACCGGCAATGGGGGAAAGCCGTCACGGCCTTTGCACTCGAAGCGGCCATCATTACCGCCGCCATCGTCTGGAATCACCAGGGCAACAATCTCGAACAAGACTATCAGCAATTCGCGCACGGGTTCTGGAGCCCGTCGAAGTATGCCCGGTGGCTCAACGATTACAGCGATTTCATCGAAGTGCCGGTAACGCAGATCGAGATACCAGGCAACATCGATTTTCAGAACCCGGGGAGCTGGTCCGATCAGGACTGGAATACCGTACAGGCATTCTTCGATCAGATCCAGGGGGTCGAGCGGCAGATGTACCACATAGAGACAGGAGCCGCTTTTTCGCACACGCTTCCTTATTTCAGCGAGCAGCAGTACTACGAACTGATCGGTAAATATTACCAGTTTGCACCCGGCTGGAACGATTATCCGGACTGGACGAGAGGCGACGGTACGGTGAATGAGGCGATCGATCCTTCGATGACAGGCGCCGACGGTGAATCGCGCCCCAACGTGTCGGACAACTTTTTTCAGTATGCCGACGACCACGGACACGCCAACGACGTGTTGCGGCGCGCCTCGCGTATCACCGGGCTGCTCATCCTTACTCATCTCGCTTCCGCCGTCGATGCAGCCGTTTCAGCGAAGCTGCACAATGACCGCATCACGCCCGACCTGGAAATCAGTGCCGGTCGTGACGGGGCCATCCAGCCGACGGCCCGGTTGACCTTCACGTTTTAGGTCCACTACACTAACTCACAGATGTTACGCGCCGGATGCGCATACGTCCTTGCCAGAGCGGCTTTGCATACCTGCAAAACCACGTTAAACAGCCTGCTGTGCACAGTTCGCGTAACATCACTGACTCACCAGCGTTACCTGCATCTCGTTGCCAGTTAAAAAGATACAAGGTACCCGGGCTTTGTTCCGGCGACTTGGTAATACCGGATTTCATTCCTTAACGAACCCCGAACCCCGAACCCCGAACCCCGAACCCCGGCAATGCATCAAGAGGTTTCGCAGCCCGAGGGTTCACTGAACCTCATCTCTGAAAGCGCGCTGCAGAGCAGCGGGGCCTCCTATGACGGGAAGGCTCAGGGAGGTGGCGTCCAGGTCGACCGTCATCGCCGTACCGGGTTCAGGCCACAGCGTGAAATCGCGATCGCTAGAGAAGATCATGAAACCGATGCGTTGGCCGGCAGGGATGACCTGGTCGTCCGGTTGTAGTGAAAACGACAGGTCGTAGAATTCGCCCGGTTCGAGGGGTTCGCTTTCGGTCAGCGACCGGTGGTTCTGCGGGTCGGCCCATCCTCTGGTGATGATCCCCCCCGTGGTGCGGCGGCGGCTTTCCGTCCAGGGCAGCGATACGATCCAGACGGACAGGTTCATCGCGGGGCGGTCAGAGGCGACTCGGATCTGGACGCGGGCTTCGCCTGAGAGGTGGACGTCACCCTGGAGTTCGGGAGTGACATAGAGGAGGCGGTGCTGTGTCCATTCTGCCTGGGCGAGCGCTTTGCCGTCGAAAGATACGTTGTCGATCAGGCCGGCCGGACCCTGGGTCGAAGGCGGGCTCAGGGTCAGGTTGCCGGCGCCGTTGAGGCCTCCCGCCATCACCCCTCCTGCTTCGAGGTAGAGAGCGACGTCTTCGGCGGCCGGGTTGGGGTAGTCCTCATAAGGTGTAGGTTCGAGCCGGTCGTCGCCTTCGCGGACGATCCAGGCCCTGGGGTCTTCTTCGACGCCATTTTCGATGTCGTATAGATACCGGGTGAACCAGCGGTTCATGAGTTCGAGCGGGGGAGCTCCTCCATGACCGCCCTGGTGGTAATACACCTGAACCGGCACCTTCCGTTCTTTCAGGGCTTCGACGATGCGGTAGCTGTGTTCGGGCATGACGTTCCAGTCGTTGAATGCATGCGCCATCAGCGTCGCGGCGTTAACGTTATCGATCGCGGTGAGATAGTCGCGGCCGGCCCAAAACGCGTTGTAGTCTCCTGTAATGCGATCGTGGCCCTCGGCCATCTCCCCGTCGCGTATTGTTGTATTGCAGAACGAGCGGCGATCGGAATCTCGCGTGTGGATGAAATCGTAGAGCACGTCGATATCTTCCCCTGGAAATCCACCGGGGTGCCTGACGAGGCCGTAGGAACGGTAATAATGGTAATAGGACGTATTCGGGGCTATGGGAACGATCGCCTTCAGACCGTCAACGCCCGTCGTGGCGGCGGCCAGGGGTAAGGTGCCGTTGTAGGAGGTCCCCGTCATGCCCACATTGCCCGTAGACCAGTCTGCTTCGATCGTTTCGTCGCCGTCCACCGTCGTGAAGGCCTGGGCCCTGCCGTTGAGCCAGTCGATGACGGCTTTAGGAGCCAGAGACTCGTTGATCCCCCCGACGGTCGGGCAGCCCTGGGATAATCCCGTGCCCGGAGAGGAAGAGTGGACGACGGCGAACCCCCGCGGAACCCATGTATCGACGTGGGACCTGGAAATATAAGGAGCCAACCTGAGTTCGGGTTGAGAGGGCGGCGTCCGAACGGGCGGCTGTTCACCCACCTCCTGGTTGATATTCCAGAAATAGCTGAAATCGATGCCCGCGGTGCCGGCATAATAAGGGCTCGATTCGTAGATGACCGGTACATTCAGGCCTTCCGATTCCGTCTGGGCGGGGCGCACGACGGAGGTATGCATCCGGTCGAGCCGGCCGTCGCCGTCAGAGTCGAATTCGGCCTCTACCCACATCTCTTCCCAGATCCATAGTTCCGGATCCTCGAAGGCGGGTACGATCTGAGCCTGCCCGTTCTCGAAAACAGGTCCGGTCTGGGCGTGGACTTCCTGAATGAGGCCGGAAGGAATGACTGAAAGGATAGCCGAGAGGGCGACCGCCGCCGTCGCCAGCCATAGTGAGCGCATCGGGTGAAGATCCATCACAAAGGATATCATGGGCATGCAGGGGCTGAATGGCAGGGCTGTGAGGGATTCCAGTCTCCATCGCATCATAGCGGGCGAGACGGAGTGGCGTCATTTGACCAGCATGAGCGTTTTCGAATCGCTGCGGGTCAAGGTCTGCAGGCGGTACAGGTAGACGCCGCTCGGCAATTGTTCCGCATTAAACTGAACGGCGTGAGTGCCGGCAGGCAGCGTGCCATCGACCAGCCGCCGTACTTCGCGGCCCAGCGCATCGAAAACGCTCAACGAAACGTGTTCGGCCGAGGGGACGGAAAATGCGATGGTCGTGACGGGATTAAATGGGTTCGGATAGTTCTGTTCGAGGGCGAAGGCGATCGGTAATTCCTCTTCGGTGGCTGTAGTGATAGGCGCTTCGACGGAGATGGAAACGGTGGCCACGTTCGACTGCACCGGTTGGCGGAGCGGGCCCGTACTGAGCACGTTGCCTGAGACGTCGAGGAAGGCGATGGCGGATCCCAGATCGAGCGTATCGATGATGGAGAACGCGATATCGAGGCTGAGCTCATCGTCCATCTGGTCGAGGCCACCGGTGAGGTTAATCATATCTTCGGCATCGAACGTGAGCGCGGAGTCCGGAACGAGGCCGGCGAAAAGGCCAGTTCCGACCAAATCCACAGAACCTGACAGGTTGACGACATTATCGGGCTGGGTAAATGCGCCATTGGCCACTTCCGCTACCGGACCCGGTTGAAGGAGGCTGAGCTGGAAGGCGTTCGTGTCCGCGGAAGCAAAAATATTGAGGTTGCCGCCGTAAGCAAACTCCAGGTCGAGGGAGTCATTCACCGTAAGGTCTATGGCGAGTAACTGAGCCTCCGAGAAAGGCGCTTCGAAGGGAGTAAGCAGAATCGTGGTTGTCCCGCTGAGGCTTCCTATCTCGGCGTCCTGGGCGGTGGAAGCGATGACCTGAAGGCTCATGTCTACGTCGATGGACGACGACGACGAGTCTACCGTGAGCTGTTGAACCGGCACTGTTTCGAGGAGGTAGGTGAAGGTGTCTGTGCCGGAGAAGCCGGCCACCGGTTCGTAGCTGAAGGAACCGTCGGGGGCGATAGAGAGCGTGCCGTTGGCGGGGGCGTCGACCAGCACGACCAGGAAAGAATCAGGGATTTCGACCTCGTCGTTGCCGAGCAGGCCGGGCGCCGGCACTACGAGGAGACTATCCTGGGACGCGTTGTACAAATCGTCTGCAGCAACCGGCGCCGCGTTGGATTGTGCTGACACGGTTTGTGTCCCTACAGATAGGAGGGCTGCTGTTTGAATGCATAGTCCTAACACAAGGACTGGAGTCAGACGTTTCATAGATCTCGTCATCGTAATGTGTATCATGAATCGAAGGTACGTCACTGTCAGCGTACCGTGGTTGAGGTTGATCCAACAGGAATTGGCGGAGTCTTCGAATTCCTTACAGGAATCTTGCCGAAAAAGAAGTAGAGGTTAATCAAGTTCGGTGGCAATAGCAACAAGGACAGGGGGCTAAGGGTGAAAAGCGGGGTCCACCTGCTCTATAGAACATGCTGTTACTCTATTTTGCTCTTGCCCTACTCTTTGGAAGTATAAGCGTTCGCCTGGGCTGGCTGTCACCCTCCGGGAGTGTAGTGGCTTCAGCTTTTGGCGTGAGTTTGTTATGGATAGGCGGGTGGACATGGGTCCTCCCCGTACTGGTGTTCTTCGCCTCTTCGAGCCTGCTCTCGAAGATGAACCGTAAGGCCCAGGCAGCGCAAGAAAAGGCGAAAAAGGGAGACGATAGCAGGAACGGTGTGCAGGTGATCTCCAATGGCGGGGTGGCCTGGGTGATGCTGATCGGGTACGGCCTGTATCCCGAAGACCTGTGGTATGCCGGGTTCATCGGGGCGATAGCCGCCGCTACGGCCGACACGTGGGCGACAGAGATCGGCCGGCTCGCCGGGGGGCATCCCCGTCACATACTGACCGGCCGGCGGATGCCCCCGGGGAGGTCCGGGGGGATCACCTGGCAGGGAACGGCTGCTTCCGTGATGGGAGCTGCTCTCATTGGCGCATTAAATGTCCTATTTTGCAACGAATCCTGCTATAGCTGTCTGATCCTGGGAAGCGCAGCCGGCACGTTGGGCAGCCTCGTCGACAGTTTGCTGGGCGGTACGGTACAGGCCGTTTATCTGGACAGAGTCAGCGGGGAGCGGGTCGAGGATACCGCCGACCCCGGGCAGGCCAACCTGATCCGCGGGCTATCCTGGATGACCAACGATGTCGTAAACGTAGGCTGTACGCTCGCCGGCAGCCTTGCAGCAATGGCCTACTGGCTCAGTGTGTGAGGATGCTGCTTTCGACGAGGGCCGCCGTGAATTCGCCCCGCGAAAGTACCAACACATCCCCTTCATCCACTGTATTGACGAGCGTCGCCGTGAACGTGCCCGAGACCGAGCTGGCTGTGATTGCTTCGATCGTGAGCTGTAAGGCTGTCGATTCGTACAGGCTCACGCTGGTTGGCGTACTATGCGTAAAGGAAATAGAGACGCTCGCCGTAGAGAACGTACCTTCCCTGAGATCTGAAATGTTGACGATCATCTGCTGGAACTCCTCGGAGGAAATATCACCGATGGCGGGGCTCAAGGTGGCAAAGCGCATGTCGTTGACCGGGGGAACGGCGACGACCACGACCTCGGAATCAGCTTCCCATGGAGCATCATCAATAAGGACGCGAAACGACGTGCGGGCCGGTTCCTCGTTCGCATCCTGATCAGAGCCGGCGCTGTCGCAGGCCGTCATCCACAAGGTCATCCATAGAAGAATAAGAACGAGAATTAGCAGGATTCGCATCGTGATTTTGATCGATATGAAGTATCTTGGAGTGAACAGGCATGTACGCCGAATAATCTCCGCATACACAGTACAGTAACCTGCGAACAAAAAAGGATGATACGTCGTTTAGGAGCTTCTTTTCTGGCAATAACCCTGGTTCTGGGACTCCAGGCTTTGTCTTATCGGCCTGTTGCTGCTCAGCCGACCTTGACGCCGGAAGCGGCACAGTCGTTCCTTGAGTTTTATTATAGCGGCCAGGGTACGGGCGTTGTACTCGCTGATGCGCAATTATGTACAGAGATCACAGAAAACCAGTGCAGCGAGCCTGTTTCGCCGATCGCCCTTCAACAAGGCGAGACGTACTATTTATGGATGATGTTCGTGGTGCCCCAGGGGGACGAAGTAGACGGCATTATCGTGCAATTCGATCATAATGGCATAACGCGCGCGACCGGAGATATATCGGTCGAAGGGTCCATTCGCTGGCGGACCTGGAAAGGATTTACGCCGAACCAGGCCGGCAACTGGGAAATCAACGTGTTCCACGATCTCGGAGATGACGTGCGCACGCTGAGGCAGATGACCGTGACGGTGAATGAGTAAGTCGTGTTACGCTAAAGGGTTTCAAAACTTTCGTGGCACAGCGCATGTGCACAGTTGCGTAACTCCGGTGAATCAGAACGCAAGGCTTCGACCCGGGTCTGATCCGGTTGATGTACAGGATTCAGAAGCTTATCTTGCCCCGGATACTTTCACGTGTTGAATCATCCGGCGCGTAACATCACATACAACTATCAATCAATGACTCCTTTATCGATGAAACTAGCCCGATTCTCGTTCTTGTTCGCTGCGTTACTCATGACCTCAGGTTGTTATCACGCTACAGTTACGACAGGCCTTACCCCGGGTAACGTCGTCATTGACCAACCTTTTGCCTCGGGGTGGATATTTGGCCTCGTACCCCCCAGTACGGTGGAAACGGCGTCACAGTGCCCGAATGGGGTTGCAATGGTGGAAACGGAACTCAGTTTCGTCAATCAACTGGTGAGTTTCCTGACCTTGAATATTTACACACCGATGCACATCAAAGTAACCTGTGCTGCCGCTGGGGGTACCGCAGATGCGTCGGTAGACAACGCTTCAGGCCATCGGGTTGACCTGTCTAAGAATGCTTCGACTGCCGAGGTTGTCGGTGCATTCAGCGTGGCTGCAGAGGAAGCTGTGGCTTCTGGAAATCCGGTTTACGTCCATTTTGAATGACGCATCACGTTTTCATTAGCGATCTCCACGTACCTGTCTCGTCAACATGAAGCGCACGATCAAAGCAGCATCGGTTCAATTCAACCACAGGGCCGGCGATAAGGCGTACAATTTCGGGCGGGTGGAGCACTTCGTCGAGTCGGCCGGAGAGCGAGGCGTCGATCTGATCGTTTTTCCCGAGATGTGCCTTACCGGATACTGGCATATTCGCAACCTGTCGCGGGAGCAGATCGATCGGCTGGCGGAGCCCGTGCCCTCAGGTTCTTCGTCGACCCGGTTGCTCGAGCTCGCTTCCCGGTATACCATGACGATCGGCGCCGGCCTGATTGAACGGGGGGAGGATGGTGCGCTCTACAATGCCTATGTCGTTGCGCAGCCGGATGGATCGGTCGCCTGTCATCGGAAGCTGCATTGTTTCATCAGTGAACACATGGACAGCGGCGACGCGTTTACGGTCTTCGACATCCCCCAGGGAGCCCGCGTTGGGGTGCTGACCTGTTACGACAACAACCTCAACGAAAACGTCCGTGCGACGGCTCTGAGGGGCGCCGACATAGTACTGGCCCCGCATCAGACCGGCGGCTGTCATTCTCCGAGTCCGCGCTGCATGGGCCGCATCGATACGGAGCTCTGGGATCGTCGGGAGACAGATCCCGAGGCTATAGAGGCCGAGTTTCGAGGGCCCAAAGGCAGAGCATGGCTCATGCATTGGCTGCCGGCGCGGGCGCACGATAACGGGCTTTTTGTGATCTTCAGCAACGGCGTCGGCGTCGACGACGACGAGGTGAGGACGGGCAACGCGATGATCATCGACCCCTACGGCGATATCCTGGTGGAAACCTGGAAAGCGCGCGATGAGATGGTCGTTGCAGTCCTCGATCCTGCGGTTCAGCATAACTGCACCGGCCGGCGGTGGATCACGAGCCGAAGACCCGAATTATATGCGTCTCTGACGGAACGCACTGGCAGCGAAAAATCGATCCGTGACGTCAGGTTTACCTTCGATGAAGCCCCTTCCTGACAGCCGATCATTTCTATATATCAGCTGATAACTCCTTCTTATCTATCATATATTTACACGTCCCGCCGGCGTGCGGGCATCGTATTCGATCCACGTCCGGAATTCCATTCCACGTTTGCATGTCACATACAGCCAATACAAGGATTAATTCCTATGAGCACACTTCCCGTGGAAGGCGCATCGCTTTCCGTACTCGACTCCGAATGTACCATTGACGAACTAAAACATGCCCTGCAGGGAGAACCCAGATATCGCCTGAGCCATGCCGAGGTCTACGTCGCCCCCAGTGGATATCACTTTACGAAGTACCTGGATCCCTACGAAGAGGTCGACCTCGAGCTGGAGCCGACACACCTGACCGAAGAAGACATCGCGTATCTCGAGAAATCATTGCAATCCAACCCTAAACGCCTCGAGCATCAGGTGGACCTCGTCCAGCGCCAGTTCAGTGAATCCTACATCGAGGTGTTGGACATCGGATGCGGGGGGGGGCTCTTTCTTGCGACGATGAAAAATGAGGGAGCGCTGGTCAAAGGGCTGGAGCCCGATAACAAAAGGGCGTATTACGTCAGCCAGAAGTACGGCCTGGACGTGGTGCGTTATCCCATCGAATCCGAATACTGGCAGGCCGGCTACCGCGATACCTTCGACGCGGTTACCTTGTGGGACGTCATCGAACACGTGAACTATCCCCTGCAGACCCTGCAGTCCGTCGCCAACGTGCTCAAACCGGGGGGATGTCTCTTTATCGATACCCCGTGTCGGGACGGGTTGTATCACAGGATCGGCGAGTTCACGTACTGGTTGACGAACGGGCGATATCCCACTTTTCTGAACGTCATGTACTCCTCTCACCCCTTCGGGCACAAGCAGATCTTTTCAACGACAGAGATGAAAACTGTGCTCGAGCAGGCCGATTTCGAGCTGTTTGAGATGAAGCGATTTCACGAGCTCACCTTCCCTTACCGTTTTTATCTCAAGAAAATATTCAGATCGGATGGGTTGGTCGCGTTCCTGCTTCCCCTGGTGCATTTTTTCTTCCTGTTGTTCCACATTAAGAACAAGATGGTCGTTGTGGCAAAAAAACGGTGAGGGTGCCTGGAGAAGCTTGATGCGGGCCGGGGTGTGGTATAAATCGTAATAAAACGGTATGATAGGACGTTCATCGTAAGGGACGCGATCGTCATTGACCACTTAACGGAGAGAGAATATATGCCCTGGTACCAGCAACTGCACTGGCAGATTATTATTGGATTAGTGCTCGGACTGATCTATGGCGTCATTGCCGCGGCATTAGGATGGAGTTCCTTCACGAGCGATTGGATCGGTCCGTTCGGTACGATCTTCCTGCGATTGCTCCAGTTGATCGCTGTTCCGCTGGTTCTCGCCTCGCTCATCACAGGCGTTGCCTCCCTGGCCAACCTGCAAAAGCTGTCCCGCATCGGTGGGAAAACGATCGGGATTTACATGGCGACTACGTTCGTTGCCCTGGTCCTCGGGCTCGTCATCGTCAACGTGATGAAGCCCGGCAACACCGTGCCCGAGGACGTGAGAGAGCGCCTGGAAGAAACCTACAGTGAAGAAGCGGCGGAAAGACAGGAAGCCGCCGAAGAAACGAAAGAGCGCGGGCCGCTGCAGGCGATTGTCGACATGGTGCCGGACAACTTCTTCAACTCCGCGTCGAGCAACCGCAACATGCTGCAGGTGGTGTTCTTCTCCATATTTGTCGGCATCGGCCTGATCCTGATACCGAAAGAAAAGGGGCAGCCACTCTTATCCTTTTTTGAGAGTTTGAACGAACTCGTGATCAAACTCGTCGATATCATCATGTATATGGCCCCAATAGGCGTCTTTGCCCTGCTGGCCAACACAATTACGTCTATCGCCGGCGAGGGGGGCGGCGTCCTGGAACTGCTCCGTGCGCTCGGGTTCTATTGCATAGCGATCGTGATTGGGCTGGGGGTCCATACGTTGATCACCTACCCAACCATGTTGAAGTTGTTCACCCCCCTCCGTGTAGTTGACTTCTTCAGAGGCATCGCCCCGGCGCAGCTGGTCGCCTTCTCGACGTCGTCCAGCGGGGCTACGCTGCCGGTGACGATGGAGTGCGCCGAAGAGAACGTAGGCGTTTCGGAAGAAGTATCTTCGTTTGTGCTGCCGCTGGGGGCCACCATCAACATGGACGGGACCGGGTTGTATCAGGCGATCGCAGCCGTTTTTATCGCGCAGACGGTCGGCATGGATTTATCGCTGTCCGCCCAGCTGACGATTGTCTTCACGGCCTTGCTCGCCTCCATCGGTACGGCGGCCGTGCCGGGCGCCGGCATCATCATGCTCGTCATCATCCTCGAGTCCGTGGGAGTCCCTAATGCCGGTATCGCTTTGATCCTCGGGGTGGATCGGATTCTGGATATGCTGCGTACGGTGACCAATATTACGGGAGACGTGACCGTCGCTTCCGTCGTTGCCGCCTCAGAGGGGCAACTCCGTCTCCCATCCATGGCTTCGGAGGAACCTGTCCTGCAACCGTAATCCTCCTCCACTGGCTACAGGTATAGCGCCAGTCCGAATTTGGCGGCCGCATTTCGAATGGCGATCGATTCGGCGATACTGCTGGGGTCTCCGCTCGGATTTTGTGCATCGAGCAGGCAGCTGCCCGTAGATTCACGAGAAAAGGCGCCTTCAGAGGCATGTATCGTGATTCGATAGGCGATGAAGATGCGATCCCGGGTGCTGTAAATGTTGCTGATCGTGCCTTCCCACCCCGGGGCGTATTGGTCGAGGATCGCGATGGTATCTTCCATCGTCAAATACTTGATCCGACGTCCACCCTGTTGACGGGTATGGACGACATGCGAGGGGATCGGCTTTCGTAGATCAGATAAGATCTCTTCCAGGGGGCGACCGAACGATTCGTCTTTTTCACGAATTTCGAGCTCTGATTGGGCCTTCGAGTCGCTCGTGCGTTTGGTTCTCTGTAGATCCATGGAGCGGATTAGCGGATAGTGAATAGAATTGCACAGTACCAACTTCGACGGCCATAATAAGATCCATTCAGGCTTTCAGGGGCGTCGCCGTTCTATAAAAACGCTTCGCTTAAAATAGTAGTCATAATTCCGCGTGAGTCCTTATTTATTTTGATCGAATAGAGTTTCTATATTACTGAGCAACACCACCTAATCGAGGCTCCCACACATGAACCCCAAGCCACCCCACAAAACACCCGAAGGAAAACTGACGCGCCGTCAGTGGTTCCGCCGAGCCGGAGTATCTGCCGCCGGCGTGGCCGTCAGCCCTCACTTGATCGAAGCAGCAGCGAAGCAACGCCCGGTATCCGTACCCCATGCACCGGCTGCAAACGGGCTGGTACGCCTCAGCTCGAACGAGAATCCCTACGGGCCTTCTGCCAACGCACGGGCTGCCATGACAGCCGCGTACGACGAAGCCTGCCGGTATCCCTATGCAGGTGCTTCCGACGACCTTACAGAGGCGATCGCAGAAAAAGAAGGCGTGTCTGTCGATCACGTTCTGATCGGATGCGGGTCCGGCGAGATCCTGGCCATGACCGGAATGGCGTACGGCATGGATAGCGGCGAACTCATAGCTGCCGACCCGACGTACCAGGGCATGCTGCGATACGCCGAACGCATCGGCGGATACGTTCATCGCGTGCCGTTAGACGAAGATCTGGTGCACGACCTCGAAGCGATGGAGCGCCGCATCACGCTGGCCGCCAGGCTCGTCTTTATCTGCAACCCGAACAACCCGACGGGTACAATCGTCGATCCTGTTGCGTTGAGGGACTTTTGTACGTCTGTCGCAAAACGGGCGGTCGTATTTATGGACGAAGCCTACATCGACTTGCTGGAGGACCCTGCCGAGCACACAATGATCGATCTGGTCCTCAAAGGCCACAACGTGATCGTCTCGAGAACCTTCTCTAAAATCCATGGTCTTGCCGGCATGCGGATCGGGTATGCCATTGCCCGCCCTGATATCATCCAGCGTATCGCTCGTTATCGGATGGGGAGCCCGAATGTGCTCGGACTCAGAGCAGCCATCGCCAGCTACCAGGATGCCGAGTTCCAGGCTTTCAGCCGCAATAAGATCGCAGAAGGCCGGGAGAAGGTGTATGACGCCCTCGATCATGCCGGGTACGTGTACGTACCTTCATACGGCAGTTTCGTTTTCTTCCACACCGGTACGCCGATCCAGGAATTCCAGGAGGACATGATGACGCGCAATATTCTGGTTGGCAGACCGTTCCCGCCGTATCTGGACTGGTGCCGCGTCAGCATCGGGACGTCGGAGGACATGAACCGGTTTGTCACTGCATTCCAGGGCATGCTGGCCGACAAGTCCTGATCAATGCTTCGGGGGGAATTTTGAACCTCACAGGGGATCTCGCGGGGATGTTTTTTACACTGAGAATAAGTATCATGCAGTCGTGTTATGCAGGTTGCGCACAGCAGCCCGTTTGGCCGGCTTTGAAATAATGCGTGCATTCGGTTTCCGTCTGCTTCAGCCTTTTCAAAGCCGTTGCGGCTGAACGATGCCGTACAGATGCGTAACGCCATCATGTTCCCGGTGTCTTCCGCGCTCAATTTCCTGTTCCGTCGTTCGTATACCAGCCTCGAAGAGAATTCGCATGTACGCCCGTCTCCTCATTTGCCTGGCACTGATCTCCATGCCTGCACTTCACTGCCAGAACGAATCTACGGTACGGACGACGAAGCTGGTTTCCCCCGATCAGCTTCCCGCACAGCCCGAATTGCCGGATCCGCTTATGTTCTCGAACGGTAAGCCGGTAGAGAGCCCGAACGATTGGCTGCGCCGCGTACAGGAGATAGAAACGCTCTTCGCGCATTACATGTACGGGTACATGCCTCCGGCCGGTGCGATCCAGCACGAAGTCACACTCGTCGACCCCAACTACATGGAGGGGCAGGCGATCAAGAAGCTGGTTACGCTGACCTTCGGGCCGGAAGGCACACCGCCCCTTCATCTCTTGGTCGTGATTCCTGCCGAGACCCCGGATCCCGCTCCCGTCTTCCTGGGTCTGAATTTCTATGGCAACCATTCCGTGCTGCCAGACGAAGACATCCCCCTCTCGGCAGCCTGGATGCCTGAGCGGGGAGAGGGTGTCGTCGATAATCGTGCTACCGATGCGGCGCGAGGCACCAGCATGAGCCGTTGGAGCATTGCGCACGTGGTCAGCAGGGGGTACGCCGTAGCGACCTTTTACCACGGCGATATCGATCCGGATCGGGACGACTTTTCGGATGGCGTCCACGCTTCGATTCCGCTCGACGGGTCCACCGAGCGCACCGATCACAGCTGGGGCGCCTTATCGGCCTGGGCCTGGGGGCTTCACCGGGCGGTAGACTACCTGGTATTGGATCCCGATATCGACGCCGATCGTATCGCGGTCATGGGGCACTCTCGGAACGGCAAGGCGGCCCTGTGGGCTGCCGCCACCGATCCACGGGTCGCACTGGTCATCTCCAACCAGTCTGGCTGTGGGGGGGCTGCCCTGAGCCGTCGCCGTATGGGGGAAACTGTCGAGGCTATCAATACTCGATTCCCTCACTGGTTCAGCCGGTCGTTTCACGCGTTTAACGACGACGAAGATCGTTTGCCGTTCGATCAGCACATGCTCATCGCCATGATGGCTCCCCGCCCGGTGCTCGTAGCGAGTGCGGAAGAGGACAACTGGGCCGATCCGGAGGGCGAATTTCTTGCCCTCAAGGGCGCTGAACCCGTTTACAACCTGCTCGGCTTTTCCGGGCTGAACAACGAAGAGAGGCCCGGCCTCAACGAACTGGTCGGCGCGGAACTGGGATACCATATTCGACCGGGAGGGCACGGTGTAGGGGCTATGGACTGGGACGTGTTCATTCGTTTTGCAGATCGACATTTCGAGCAACGCCGAGCCGACTAGTGCGTTGAATGTGTGGTGGCCTTTTTGAAATCTTTTTCGCACATGATACTCGTCCATAAATCGTTACGCATCGGTGTTGTTCTGTTATTGATGGGGGGTGCTTCGGGGTGTTTCGGCCTCTTCGGTCCCATCAACGCCCCTCCGCCGCAGGATACTACCTCTGCTTCTGGTTCGACCGAAGCCGGCGCCTTTCCCGTGGAGAACGAGTTGCCTCCCCCCGCGCCCACACCGCCCCGAGTGAGCAGCTGGGAAGTCACGCTCACCAAAATCAAGGTGGTCGACGCTCAGGAAGACCGGACGTTGATGGGAGTGCCGATCAGCGACGGCGATGAACCCTACTTCATCATGTTCGGGGTGCAGAGCCGCCTCGGCGAATCCGGTTCCACCACGATCCAGATCAATCAGTACGACGACGACGATTGGGCCGGCCACCTCCGAGAGGGGCAACAAAAGAATATACCGGTGAGCATGGGAACGATGCGTTTCAGCGGAATCACGGGCTCGCACGTGATCGGCGTAGTTGTTCTGGCTCTAGAGTCAGACCGAACACCCTGGGCAATCATACGTAATCGCGTCGAGGAAGTCGAAACGGCCCTCTATGACGCTGTTGCCGAAAGCGTCGAGTTCAGGTCGGAGGTCGAGTTGCGGACGACCGCCTTCGTAGATACGTTTCACCGCACACTTCAGGACGCCGTACGACCTATTGCAACGCCGCTCACGACCGGCCAGGCGCTCGAAGATCTTATCTTTTCGGGAGTGGATACCGATGAAGTGATAGACATCAATTCGGTGGTTCTGATGTTGACCCCCCCATCGCAATCGTTATCCTACCCGCATTATCAACAACCCTATCTGACCGACCGGCTCACAAACAGAGATTATTTCTTGAATCAGAATGCGCTTATCTTTGACAATACCACCAAAGGGGCCCGATACGACGTAGAGATGAGAGTCCGTGAATTCTGAGATTCGCAGATCGACACACTGGTTTCCATAACCCGGGGAAGGGGCCGTGTTCCTCAATTCATGAACAGGGGGCCGGTAAATTTCGTCACTACATAGAGGCGCAATTCTTCTCGTTCACGCTGTACGCAATTTTCTCTTTTTTCTACATCGGCGCTCCAATACACCCGATCACAGTCCGATTCACACTCGAGAAATTCCATATAATCCATCACCTCTCGTTCTTCACACACCAGCCCCACTACATGCAAATTACCTACACTGTCCTTGACCCAAATACTCCAAACGCCGCTTTTAAAGTGTTTCATAGCGTATTGGTTGATTGAAGTGGGGAGCTGAAATACGATATGACTTCCATAATAACTGCTTGAGCTCGCAGGATAATAGTAGGTAAAAAAAACCGGGTTAACAATAGGATAATGTAGATAATCCCGTTCGATTCCGAAAGATTACCGGTCCGTTGCAACGTATAATTGGGTGTTCTCCCAGTCCGGACGCACCTTGATCAGAAGCTGCAGATAGGCTTCGAGCAAAGCAAAAGCAGGGGAATGGGTCGAGATGATTGTGCTTTTTTCTGCATTGACGTCTTTTTCGTCCGTCGGAATCGACACCAGCGCCTTATAATAGGCGGCGCCGTTGACCCGAACGCGGCCGAGGTACCAGTTCCAGCCGCGATTTTCGATAGCCGCCTGGACGGCGGCCTGGATTTCGGCCATTGTCAGACGATCGGTCGCGTCGTTGTTGTAGAACAAACTCCACCCGCGTAAAACGACGATCCCGGATGCGTACGAGCACCGGGCCGGTTCTGTCTCTGCCCAGAGTTCCAGCAATCGTGTGAACGACATTCGATAGAGTGGGTATTCGAAGAGGGACGATGTGATAGTATCATCGTCCTCCCTGGGAGCAGCTTAAATCCGTTATGCCATTTCGTTATGCGAGCTGCTCTTCAGCACATTGAGATACGCGGACAGCAGCGCAATTCCAGGATTTAATGACTCGAGGCCGGTGTAGGCCGTTCCGTCGGATACAGTAATCTGAGCACCGAAGAGTTCGTCTTCGCGGTCGAAGATCAGATCGAATGACCATCCCGGGCGGCCCCGAATGCATTCAGCCACAAGATCCTCGACGATCCCGACGCCGTGTACGGAGACCACGTCGCAGCGAACGCGATGGTTTTCCGGTTCCTGTGGTTGTTCGAACCGAAAGATCCAGAAATCGTCCTCATTTTCACGTACACAACGGTCGGGTTCGAGGGCATTCCACTCTTCCAGGAAGAGATGGATATCCATGCCCGCGCCCTTGGAGGATAGGTGCATAAATGCGCTTTTCGTTGTTCTAGGGTCAAGATTGTTATTGTTAGAGACCGCTCCTTGTACGGCATTACGAGTCTTTTGTGCGGTATCACGTCCGTAATCCCAGCTCCCTTACACGAAGGTAAATCGAGATCGATCCACCTGGGCCGGATTTGACCCTTCCGCTCGATTACGTATCTTGTAGATCCAACGAAACTAACAGCAGATCGACACATAGCCATGCAATCTCTCAGACGCTTCATCCCGGTTGTGTTTCTCATCGGGATATGGATCCTCTTCATGCCTTCGACGGCGGCACAGACCGTCATGTACAAGACCGAGACGAAGACCTCGATGCCTATGCTCGGCGCGATGGGCAATCTGTTCGGCAACAAACCGGTCGAGTCGACGACGTACGTGACGGACCAATACATGCGGGTCGAAGACGACGACAACTCGGCCACCATCTACTCGGTACCCCAGGCCAAAATGATCTTCCTGGATCGCAAGAATAAAACGTATTACGAAATAGCGTTCGACGACTTGACGAACATGTTTTCGGCCATGCAGGAGGAAGCCGAGCAGCAACTCGAAACGCAGGAAGCCGGGGATGCCGAGATGCCGGAGATCGAGTTCGACCTATCGGTGGACGACCTTGGTGAGACGAGGGACATTGCCGGCCGGAATGCCTCTCGGAAGCTGATGCGGATGGATATGAAGTACACCGCTGAGGGGACCGATAGTGAGGGCCATACGACGACCGCCTCCGGCAACTTTTATACGCTCTCCGATATGTGGGTTGCCAGCGGCATGGACGATCACGAGGTGGTAAAGGCGTTCCACCAGAATTTTTCAGAGCAGATGGGCGCCTCGCTTACGAATAACAACCAGGGCATGGCATCCGCGTTCCAGCAGGCGTTCCAGCAAGATGCTCGTCTTGGGCCGGCCATGGAGAAAATGCGCGAAGAGATGCAGGAACTCGACGGGCTCGCTCTGCAGAGCAAGATGTACTTCGTGCTGGTGCCTGAAGGAGCGGAGCTGGATGTAAATGCCGTAATCAACGATGAGGCGAAGCAGGAAGACCGGCAAGCCAAGAGAAAGCGCGGGCTGGGCCGGCTGGCTCGCGGCGCTCTGCGGCAACGTGGCTTGAATGTCGGCGAAGAAGAATCCCAGCAGCCCGGAGAAGGCGATCAGCAAAGCGTCCTGATGGTCACCGAGACGCAGTATACCCAGTTTGACGTCGTACCCGACGACCCGGCCCGCTTTACCGTGCCCGCCGGCTTCGAGCAAGTCGAAAAGCCGGCGTACTTCCAGGAGCCGGAGAAGTAGGGCCGAGCAATCGCAACGCGTACTTCGGGGTTCGTTAATTAAACGTATTACACTGGTCTGTGTCGCCCGTTTCGAGGCCGGTACGGAACCACTGCATGCGTTGCTCGGATGTACCGTGGGTAAACGCCTCCGGTTGAACAGGGCGCCCTGCCATGCGTTGCAACCGGTCGTCTCCCACGGCTGCCGCCGCGTTTAATCCCTCTTCGATATCCCCGCGTTCCAGGATATTATGCATGCGTTGGGTATGGTGGGTCCATACGCCGGCATAACAGTCGGCCTGGAGTTCCATCATCACCGAAAGCTGGTTGGCCTGAGCCTGGCTGGCGCGTTGCTGCAATTGCCGCACCTGGCGGTCCGTTCCCAGGAGGTGCTGAATATGGTGGCCCACTTCGTGAGCGATCACGTATGCAACGGCGAAGTCACCGCTGGCGCCGAGGCGTTGCAGTTCGCTGAGAAAGCTCAGGTCCAGATAGACTTTCTGGTCGCCGGGGCAATAAAAGGGCCCGGTGGCCGCCGTATTGAAACCGCAGGCCGATTGGACCTGATCGTTGTACATGACCAGGGTGGGGGGGATGTACCGCGCATTGGCTGCCGAAAAGAGCGTCGTCCACGTATCCTCGGTATATCCGAGAACGACGGCCACGAAGTCGGCCGCCTCGTCGTTTTCGGCGCCGGCGGTCGCAGGAATCTGTGTACTCGTTTCGGCGCCCCCCAGCTGCTGCAGCAAGGTTAATGGATTTTGCCCCAGCAGGAGGCCCAAAATGATAGCAAGTAGAACCGTTCCCCCTCCAATCTTGGTGCCCCGGCCGATAGCGGCGTTTCTTCCCCTACGATCTTCTACGTTAGTGCTGCGTCTACCCGATTTCCAGCGCATGAGCGTACGGTCGTGTTTCTGTGTGGTGCGTTGTCGTGGTGAGTCGTAAGATCAACCAAAATATCAGAAAACGGGTCCTCAAATGCGAATTAAGAATTCCCTTACAGGAAGCCTCCTGCTCGTACTGATTCTGCTGGTGTCAGGGGGAAGTGCCGGATTGATGTGCTCCAGGCCCGGTCAGGCCTTGATGAAAGGACCTGAATCGTTCGAGAGCCTGGGGGGAGATTCTCGCATCCATTACCAGGAAGGGATGAAAGGGGCTGCGGAAGCGACGCGTGCTGTGCTGGATTCGGCGCTGCAGCAGGTAGTGGATGTCCACGGACATTCTTTCAATGAGACAGTCCGGATTTATATCTGCAATACCCAGGCCTCGTTCAACGAACACATTGGAGCTCATCCTTCGGGCGTGGCTCGGGGCGCTGTATTCAACCAGCGGCTTTTTCTGGCACCCCGGACGTTCGACGATGATTCGTATGGCCGCATATTGACGCACGAATTATCTCACCTGCAGCTGATTCAGCAACTCGGAAGTTGGACGGTGATTCGAAAACTTCCGGGTTGGTTCCAGGAGGGGTTGGCCGTATACGTCTCAGGCGGCGGTGGAGCTGAACGCATCACGAACGAGAAGGCGATCGAGGCGTTAAGGCAGGGGCGTTCCTTTTATCCAGACCTGGATGGCAGCTTGTTCGTCCCGAAACATGCGGGGGCCTATCGCCTCCAGCACCACATGTTTTACAAACAAGCTGCCATGTACACCGAGTTTCTCGCCGAGACGGATCCTGAAGCCTTTCGAGGTTTGATGCGGGACATCCAGGCAGGCCATCGATTCGCCGTGGGGATGCAGCGTTACGGAACGTCCAACGAAGCGTTGTGGGCGTCCTTCCTCGATCGCGTCATTGCGGGTTCGCCGTAGCCGACACCCGGTCTCTATCGGGGCTGTTTCGATGGGTTGGATTATTTTCGATCGAACGCCTCCAGCTCGTATTCGCCTGGGTCGTATTCTGCTTCGGTACATCGGCCAGTTTTACCCAGCGGAACGCGTGTTGAGCCATGGAGAGGTGGTGATTGGTGACTGCTCGCTCGATGAGATGCTCCTTGAATACCTTGACCTCCCGCATCGCTTCCTGGTGTTTCTGGTTCATGACGGCTCGCTCGGTCATATGGTCGAGCTTGCGTTTCATATGGGCTTCTTGCATGGAGCGCTTCAAGGCCAGCACATTGGTGCGTCTCGCACTATGCCATTGCTTCTCTTTCCAGTAGACGTCCGGGGTAGGCTCTTTTTCTTCAGGAAATTGGGTGCGGAATGCCTCGCCCAGGTTTAAGTAGTGGGCGCACCGAAAGAAGATGCAGGCCAGGAAGGCCGCGTTGATCCATAAGCTGGTTACGGTTGGAAATAACCCGGTGATGAGGAGCACTGTGCCCAGCGCAATCGACATCACGCTGAACGAACCGAGCCGGGTCGATAGGGGGGCCAGACGCTGGGCGTCGATCATTAGCCAGGAAATCAGCAATGCGCCTTCGATCAATACAATGGCGCTGATCGTCGCGATCAACTGCCAGGCGCCAGGGGCGTCCGTGAACGCGTTGTAGGTAGCCTGGATCACGAGAAGGGAGATGGCAAAGAGGCTCGCAACCTTCACGAGCCACTCGAAAGGCGTATTTTTCGTAATGAGGGGGGAGCACAAATGGACTGATTGGTTGGGCGTAGTCTTCATAGTGATGATCGTTAATAGTATCATTCAACTGGAAACGAGAGGTAGAACGACTTGCCGTGAATGATGTGAATGAAAGAAATGAGCCGGGAGCAAGGGGGTAAAAGAAGTTCGAACTATTGATGAGGAGCTGCTACCTGCTTCGGCTCATGTACATCGAAAAACGGGGGCCTCGTGGTGTAGAAGAAAATGCTTACAGAGGGCACCCGGGATCCCGTAAATCACCGGGAGTTGTTTGTCAATTCACCGGTCGTTATCCTTGCAGCAGCATAGGTTGCTGCACTTCAGGGTTCCGTCCAGGTTTTTGATTGACGCTGTGCGCCTGTGCAATCCCTGAAAATAGAAACACGCATACAATATGAAAAAAGCCTTCGCCACCCTGGCATTCGTTATCGGAGTTTCGAGCATTCATGGCCTGCACGCCCAGGCGCGGTTCGATTTTGATTCGGATCTGAACTACGATGCGTCAATTCCAGCTCCAGCTGCCTTTCTCGGGTACGAGCCGGGTGAACGATTTACCTTTCACGCCCGCATGCTCGACTACTTTCGGGCGCTCGATGTAGCGTCTGACCGGATGACCCTGCACGAGTACGGCACCTCGCACGAAGGGCGCCCACTGATCTATGCCGCAATTACGTCTCCCAAGAACCAGGCTCGCATCGAAGATATCCGGCAGCGCAATCTAAGCCTACCCGGTCTCAGCGACGAAGAGGCCGCGCAACACGCGAACGAGCAACCGCTCATCCACTGGATGAGCTACAACGTCCACGGCAATGAGCCGTCCTCTACGGAAGCCGCCATGCAAGTCGCTTACCGGCTCGCGGCAGCCCAAGATGCAGAAACCCTCCGCTATCTCGACGAGCTGGTCATCATCATCGATCCATGCTTGAACCCGGACGGACGCGATCGCTACACGTACTGGTATACGTCGATGTACAGCAAGCTGCTGAATACGAACCCGGAAGACGTAGAACACAGCGAGCCCTGGCCGGGTGGACGCACCAACCACTACTGGTTCGACTTGAACCGGGATTGGGTCTGGCTCGTCCACCCGGAATCCCAGGGCCGCATCCAGGCCTACCAGCAGTGGATGCCGCAGGTCCATATCGATTATCACGAACAGGGCTTTAATGCGAATTATTTCACCCATCCCGGTACGACGCCGCGCAATCTGAATATCCCCTCCGAGTACGACGACTGGGCGTCGGCGTTCGGCGAGGGTGATGCACGCGCGTTCGACGAACATCAGATCGCCTATTTTACGAGGGAACGATTCGATTTTTTCTACCCCGGGTACGGCTCTTCGTATCCGACGCTCATGGGCAGCATCGGCATGCTGCGCGAACAGGGCGGCCATAGCCGGGGCGGCCGCGCGGTAGAGACCGAAGACGGGTACACCCTCACGCTGCGCCAGCGTATCTTCGATCATTACCTGACGTCGTTTGCCGGCATCGAGACGTCGGTCGAAAACCGGCCGGCACTGTTGCGCTACCACCGTGAAGCGATGTCCCCAGAGCGCTCCACCAATCGCAACGAAGAAGCGTACATCCTGGCCGACCTGGACAACGCCTACACCCACCACCTCGTCGATCTAATGCTCGCCCACGGCGTCGACGTCGAGCGAGCGACCGAATCGTTTGCAGTAGACGATGCGCGCGATTACTGGACGGGCGCCCCGGAGCGACGCTCCTTCGATGCCGGTGCTTTTATCGTCAGGACGGACCAGCCTCGCCACCTCTTCGTGAATACCCTCTTGCAGCGCCAGATGGCGATCGAGGACTCCGTCATGTACGACATGGCGACGTGGTCGGCGCCGCTCGCGTACAACCTGGAGGCGGCCTGGACCGAGCGCGACCTGCGCGTAGCCACGACCCCGGTGACCGAGCCGGTACGCCCCTCCGGTCGAGTTGAAAACGGAGATGCGTCGTACGCCTTTGTCATCGACTGGAAACAGACGTACGCACCGGCTGCGCTGGCACTGCTCTGGGAAAGCGGATACACCGTGCGGAGCATTGAACGACCCATGCACCTCGCAGACCGTGTCCTAACCAGAGGAAGCCTCGTCGTGCTGCTCGGCAGGAATCGGGAAAAAGCGGAGGCGGTCGCGGCCGACATGGACCGCATAGCCCGCGAAACCGGCGTAAACATCCTTGGTCTCGATTCCGGCTGGACCGAGGAAGGGATCAACCCGGCGACAGCCCGCAGCATGCGGCTCGAGAAGCCGAACGTGGCGCTCCTCATCGATCCACCGTTCAACTCCTATACGGCCGGTCAGTTGTGGTTCTTGTTCGAAGAGTGGACCCGCTTTCCGATCAATCGCATCCGGTCGTCCGACCTGCCTTCTATCGAGCTCGACGAATACGACGTTTTGGTGCTGCCCGGGGCCTGGGGAAATCTCGACGAGGTGATGGATAGTTCACAGGTGGCCCATGTCGAGCACTGGGTCCGTCAGGGAGGAACGCTCATCGGCACCGAGTCCAGCGCTCTGTTTCTCACCAAAGAGCGGTCCGGCCTGACGCCGGTTGAGCTCTCGGAATCGGTTTCTGAACGAGAGGACGAAGAAGGGGAAGAGGAGGATCCGTTCGAGCCGGGATCGCTGGACGACCCCTACGTCGGCCTGGAGATGCGAAGCGACCTGGAAGATCTGGGCAACATTCCGGGATCCGCCTTCCGGGCCTATCTCGACGTAACCCATCCGCTCGCCTACGGGATGGATCCACACCTGTACAGCCTGAAATTTGGCAACACAGCCCTGGAGCCGGCTACATCGATACAGGTGGTCGGCTACTACGATCAAAACCCCGAATCAATACTCGCCTCCGGATACGCATCTGTGAAAAATAGAGAAAAACTGGCGGGAAAAGCCTTTGCCGCGACCCACAGGATCGGGCGTGGAAACGTGGTCTTATTGCTCGATAATACGCAATACAGGATGTTCTGGGTAGGCCCGGCGCGTCTGATGCAAAATGCAGTAATGCTGGTCCCAAGCATGTAATTCTCCTGGTGGTGTGAATGGCTTGACAAAGGATGTCACAGGTGATATCCTGGAACCTGTCAGACGGACATTCTGAGACTCCTATGTACGTAGGAAAGCACAAGCGCGCGTCCTGAAGCCTGTGAGGAGAAGTTCTCGATGGGCTGTCGGGATGGTTGTTTTCCTGCCCCTACGTGTATCGCTATTTCTTGATGTATTTGTGACACACGTGTAATCCCACTATCAGAAGACAAGGCTTACATCAGCAATGTTTGAATCTATTACTCTCGTGATGATACTGGTCGTACCGGTAGCCGTCGGTGCACTTCTCTGGGGTCTTATGACCAAAAAACGGATCTGAGTGCAGTTGTGTGCACTTAGCGAAGAGACGTATAAAAAGGACTATCGTGCCGACGTTCGAATGGCAGGCACGAAATCCTCTACCTGCTACTCTCCTGTGCTATTTGTTGCAGATGTTACGCGCCGGATGCGCTCTGGCAAGACCAATGCGCATCCGGCGCGTAACACGACATTGTTATTCAAATTCCACCCTCAGTCCAACAGAAGGGATAAACGGCAGCTGGTCGGTTCGCCGCAGCGTGAAGATGTCCAGGTAGAAGATGTTTCGGCGGTTGTAGACGTTGATGGCGCTGCCCTGTAGCGTCACCGACGCCCGCTGGATACGCCACGTCTTCTCGACGGAGGCGTCGAGCCGGTGGTACGTCGGCAGCAAGTCGCCGAAGGGACGGTCGTAGACGACGCGGCGCGAGTTTTCCAGCTCGAAGGCCGTCCGGATGTCGTCGATGAGGGCGAAGCCGTCGAAGGCCAGCGGTTTGGTGTAGGGCAGGCCGGAGCCGAACTGCCAGCGCAGGCTCAGGTCGAAGCCGACGAGGGTCACCTGCCCGAGGGCATTAACGTTGTGCCGGCGGTCGTGCGGCGGCCGGTAGTGGAAGCGGTCCTGGCCGAAGACGAGGGAGACCGCGTTGCCTTCGGCCGCGTATTCGGTGTTCGAGAGCCCGTAGGTAACGAAGGCGTAGAAGGGTTCCTTGCGTATTTCGATGCGCATCTCGGCCCCGAACGAACGCCCTGTGGCCGGCTGCAGGCGGGTGGTCAGGCGCGGGAAGGCCGTCCACTCGGCCACGAACAGGTTCGTGTATCGTTTGTAGAAGCCTTCGACGGCGAATTCGAGCCACGCTGCCGGGTTCGAGCGGTAGCCCAGCAGGAAATGCAGCGACCGCCCGATGCGGTTGCGCAGCAGCTCCAGGTCGGCCTGCCGGCCGATGCTGCCCTCGCGGGGCACCCCGGTCCAGGCCGTGAAGACGTTCACCGGGTCCCGGCGGTCGCTCAGGCCGATGATCTGCTGGTTGTAGACGCCCGCCGCTGCGCTGAAGTGGTGCACGCCGCGTTCGTATTCGACCCGGAGGCGCGGCTCGGGGTAGGGCACTACGCGCGTGTTGTAGGATTGGAGCCGGATGCCTGGCGAAAGCGTCAGCCCGTTCGGGAAGGTGAACGTGGGTTCGAGGTAGAAGCCGAAGCTGGGTACGGGCCGTCCGCCGCCCTCCAGGTTCTGGAACAGGCCGCCCAGGTCGTTGCGGGTGTTGCCCAGCTCGACGTCCCACCCCGCGATGGTATTCGAACGCCCGCCGGCGAAGTGCCCTTCCGAGAACGTGGCGTCCAGCGCGATGCGGCTGTTGCTGATCCGGCTCTTGCGCTGTGTGGCCCCCTCGTCGAGCTGGGTCATCCGGTGGGAAGACTGGCTGTAGGTGAGCCGCGTGGCGATGGGCAGGTTCTTCGAGAGGGCCAGCCAGCTGAAGCTGAACCCGTCGTTCGTCCATTCCACATTCTGCGGCGTGTTGCTCGTGATTTCGGCGACGAGCTCCCCCTTGTCGAACGTGCGGAAGCCCGTCACACTGAAGCGGTGCCGGCTCCCGGGCGTAAACTGGAACTTGCCAAAGGCGTCGTTGAAGTCGAACGGATACGAGGCGCCGTAGAGCGAGGAGTCGACCTGGTTGATGAACGAGTGCCGGGCCGAGACGATGAAGGAGGCCACGCCCGGGTAGACCGGCCCTTCGAGGCGGAAGGCGCCCGTGAAGGGGGAGGCGCTGGCCATGCCGGCGAAGCTGCGGTTGTTGCCGGGGCGGGCGCTCACGTCGATCACCGACGACATCCGGCCGGCGTATTTGGCGCCGAAGCCGCCGGCGTAGAAGTCGGTTGTGCCTATGATGTCGGCCGGGAAGGCGGAGTAGAAGCCGAGCACGTGGAAAGGCTGGTAGACGATCATGCCGTCGAGCATGGTCAGGTTCTGGGGCGGCTCGCCGCCGCGAACGAAGAGCTGCCCGCCCCGGTCGCCGACGGCCACCACGCCCGGCAGCGTAGTCAGGTAGCCGACGAGGTCGGCCGAGATGTCGGGTGCGGGGATCATCTCGATCTCTTCGGGGCGGATGCGCTGCCGGCCGGCGGTGATGCGCGCCACACCGGTAGTCCGTTCGGACTCGATGAGGACCTCGTCGATCATTTCTAGGTCGGGCTCCAGGGCCACGGTGATGGTCGCGTTGGCATTGCCTTCCAGGTCAATCGTGTCCTCTTGAGGCTCGTAGCCGATGAACGAGATGCGCCAGCGGTATGTCCCCGGGGTTATGCCGCGTAGGATGTAGAACCCCTCGCTGTTGGTGGCCGAGCCGTGCAGGGGCGCCGTTTCGCTGGGATTGGTGCTGTAGAGGGCGACGGTGGCGCCTTCCATCGCCTGCCCGTCGGAGCGGTCGGTCACGAACCCGTTCAGAGTGGCCGTCTGCGCCAGCGAGGTTTTGCTCAGAAGGAATAGGAAAGCAAAAACAACGATAGGGAAAGTCAGTGTACGCATCGTCAACAGGGTAAGGGGTCATCGTCCAAGAGGACGTCAGGGCAGATGTATTCGGCGTCGGTCAGAAGCGCACAGGACGGCTTGACTCGGATCGATTCCAATCGATAGCCTGCTCCTACGAAACCCAGTCCGTTTTCCACGTTATTGAGCACATCGGGATGAGAGAGCAAATTGGGGGCGAATACGCCGAAAGGAGGATCCCAGGCTTCGTCTCCTACAAGAAAGTTGATTCGCACATCAGCAAGGATAAGGGTAAATGGCATGATTCCCAATCCTAGTTCCCCTGTCACGAAAAGGCGGTCAAACCAGATGTTAAACGGGATCTCCCAGCCGTTATCGACAGGGGCCTCCAGTCCATGATGCGTGAAATGAAAGCTCTCCTTGGGGCCCAGGCTTCCCCGAGCACAGAGCATGACTTCATACGTGATTTCCGGTTTCAACACTCTTATGTTCTCGCCCTGGACAACAACACGAAGAATAGCTGAATTCTTCGCCTCAACGATGACATCTTCAGAACGGACGGTCACCATAGGAGGGATGCGCACGTCGGCGTAGCTGCGCATACCGTCGGCCTTCCGCCGGGCCTCTACACGATATACGTGTTCGTGCTCTGGAACGAACGGGGCTTTGAAGACAAGATCCCGTTGCCCGTTCGGAGCCGTGTCGATGGTATCGGTCCAGACGATCTCTTCCCCGGTCATGAGGTCGACGGAAGTGACGCGGATGCCTTCGGGCACCTCCTGGTCGAGCCGGGGGAATTCGTCGATGGGGTAGACGCGCACGTACTGCGTGTCGAGATCCGGGCTCAAGACCCCGTAGAGCGTGAACGGCTCCGGGAAGTCGTCCCGCAGGTTCAGGTCTTCCTCGCAGGCGGCAAGACCGATGCAGCCGGCCGTAATCAACATAAGGATCGATACGGGGCCGGATAACCAGCGCCTACCTGTTTTGCTAATACATGAACGCATGCATGAACGCATCTGCGTCTCCGAGAGGAAGCCGTGTGTGATACGAGTGGAAGTGCCGTCGTCCCTGATTGTGTCGTTCAAAATACGCTACCCCTCGATCAATAGATACGGCGCCGGAAAAAAGTCAGGCATTTGTTAGGAATGCTTCGCGTATGAATCGCGTCTTCCTGAACTCGATCCAGGACCCATGTAAGCGGGGGGAGTGCACGCGTGCGAGTAAGAAGCATTTGAATCAGGGCTGAGGTGACACGAGGGTACATATTCGCGCATACTTTGGTCTTAAATGTATTACGAACCATGCCCTGCAACACCCATATAACCAAATGGCCAGAACCGGTTACGTTTACATCCTCGCCAGCCGTAAACAGAGTACGCTTGATGCGGGCGTGACAAACGACCTGATGCGTCGCGTAGAGGAGTATCTGGAAGGATCTGGCCGGCACTTTTCATTTCAGGGTTGATCGTCAATGTAGTCGTCGAGGCATATATACTCGGCGTCGGTCACGAAGGCACAACTGGGTTGAAACCTCGCAGACGTACGATATCCACTGCCTACGAAGCCCAGGCCATGCTCGACGTTGTGAAGCACCTCAGGGTGGGAGAGCAGGTTGGGATCCAGCACGCCGAAGGGGGGATCCCAGACCGCATCGCCGACGATGAGATTAATGCGTACTTCCTGCAATACCCAGAGAAAAGGTTCAATCCCTCTCGCCGTACCGACCTCGACATTGTACCTGTTCTGCACGAACAGGCGGTCCAGCCATACGTTGACTGGGATGTCCCACCCGTTCTCAGCGGGGATTTCATCGCGGTGATGAGGAAACGTGTAGGCTCGGGTTGGCCATAATTGTTTATCAATGAAAAACACTTCGTAGGTAATCTCGGGCTTCAGTACTCGAATGGACTCGCCCTCTACGACGAAGCGCAGAATGGCTTCGTTCTTTGCAGGTAGGATGCTTTCTTCGATGCGTATGATTACCTCAGGCGGTATACGGACCTCGGCGTGGCTGCTCGCCCCGTCGGAAAGTCGCGTGGCCCGGACGCGATAGGTGTGTTCATACTCCGGAACGAACGGGGCTTTGAAGACGAGGTCCTGTTGCCCGTTCGGAGCCGTGTCGATGGTATCGGTCCAGACGATCTCTTCCCCGGTCATGAGGTCGACGGAAGTGACGCGGATGCCTTCGGGCACCTCCTGGTCGAGCCGGGGGAATTCGTCGATGGGGTAGACGCGCACGTACTGCGTGTCGAGATCCGGGCTCAAGACCCCGTAGAGCGTGAACGGCTCCGGGAAGTCGTCCCGCAGGTTCAGGTCTTCCTCGCAGGCGGCGAGACCGATGCAAGCGGCCATCAAAAGAGGCACTACACGGGCTTTATGTGAACGGTTGGAGATCACGAATCCGTTTCCTGAGGTAGAAGATCCTCCCGGCACACGTATTCCGCGTCGTTGACCAGATCGCAACCCGGTACGAGCTGCCCCGAAGTATAATAGCCGCCACCCACGTAACCGTACCCGTTCTGCACGTTCGTGAGGACGTTCGAGTTAGCGAGCAATTCCGGATCGAACCTGCCAAAGGGCGGGTCCCACGTCTCGTCCCCGACGAGCATGTCGACGCGAACGTCGTTGAGGATATAGGCAAATGGCCGTATCCCTTCGATGAGACTGCCTTGAACCTGCAACCGATCGAGCCAGATATTGATGGGGATCACCCAGCCTTCCTCAGCGGGTTGCCCGAGTGAATGATGGGGAATGGTTACATTACTTCTGCTGCCAGAGAGCCTCTCTCCTTCCGGTATCACCTCGTACGTTATCTCGGGCCTCAATACACGGATCCGCTCCCCTTCGACGATGATGCGCAAGATGGCAATTTGAGGTTCGGGACGAACGACGTCTTCCGTTCGTATCGTGACCTGTGGAGGAATGCGAGCGTCCGCGTAAGAGATCGCACCATCCGTTTTACGCATGGCTTCGACGCGATACGTGCGCCCATATTCGACCTCCAGAGGCGACCAGTAAATGAGGTCGGTCTGCCCTCTGGGGCCTGCGACGAGCGAATCGTTCCAGACGAGACGTTCACCCGTTTCCAGATCCGTCGACGTAAATACGATGTCTTCGGGCCGGGCGGCTGCGAGCTCAGGGGTTGGATTGAGTGTGTATACGCGCACTGACTGGAAGCTCAGGTCGGGGCTCAGAACTCCATACAATGTAAAGGGCTCAACCAGTTCTTCTCGCAGGCCGAGATCTTCTTCGCAACCGGCCATTGAGAAACACAAGAGGACAAGCACCGTGTGAAAAAGTGTCTGGCAATGCTGGCGATGGTTTTCTGGCATAGATAGTTTCCAGAACAAATCGGTCGTTACGATCTCGTGCGCGAAGAAGTGCCGGCGTCCCTTTTGGCTGGTATCAACATACAAAAGCCCGTCTCTAATAGAAATACAGCACTGCAAGATAAATCAGGCCCCCGGTTATGAATTTTACGCGTTCCAGGGGGATGTGGCCATTCGGAAGATTCTGGCCGGCACCTTATCATTGTAGCCTTTCCGGGAAGTCGTCCCGCAGGTTCAGGTCTTCCTCACAGGCGGCAAGACCGATGCAGCCGGCCGAAATCAACATAAGGATCGATATGGGGCCGGATAACCAGCGCATACCTGGTTGACTCGTGCATGAACGCATCTGCGTCTCCGAGAGGAAGCCGTGTGTGATACGAGTGGAAGT
>CAZGHT010000027.1:0-56626 GCA_964525535.1 uncultured Rhodothermaceae bacterium | reverse complement strand
CGGCAGCTCGTTTGCGCACAGATGCGTACCATCCATTCTTAAGGCATTTACCCGATGCTCTACCTCATCCCAACTCCGATTGGCAACCTCGAAGACATCACACTTCGCGCGCTGAGGATGCTCGAGGAGGTCGACCTGATTGCCTGCGAAGATACGCGAACGTCATCGAAGCTGCTCGATCATTACAACATCAAGACACCGAGAACGAGCTATCACGACCATAACGAGCGCCAGAAAGCCCCGGTGTTGATTGCGAAACTGAAAGCCGGTACCCGGATAGCTCTCATTACCGATGCGGGTTCACCGGGCATCTCCGACCCGGGCTTTTATCTGGTTCGAGCCTGCGTTGCGGAACAGATCCCCGTAGAAGCCCTGCCCGGTGCAACCGCCCTCATCCCCGCACTGACGTTGAGCGGGCTGCCCTCAGACCGATTCACGTTCGAAGGCTTCCTGCCCGTGAAGAAAGGACGGCAGAAACGACTGGGAGCCCTCGCTACCGAGCACCGCACGATGGTGTTTTACGAATCTCCACACCGGCTCGTCAAAACCCTCGAGCAACTGGCCGATCATTTTGGAAAGGACCGGCCCGCCGCAGTCGTCCGGGAATTGTCGAAAGTCTTCGAGGACGCGCAGCGGGGCCCCCTTGGCGAACTGGTCCTTTTTTTCGCCGAGCAGAATAAGATCCGGGGGGAACTCGTTATTGTAGTCGGAGGGTCTGAAAACCGGGGGAGCAAGTCGCCTTAGGTCCCTAATCCGCAACTAACCCCCTCGAGAGGCGTTGCATCGCGGAGACATACACTTGACGACCAGGGGCTGAATCCCCACCACACCAAATAGATACGTATGAATTTCAACTGGAAATTGACAGAGCGAATTGTGGCCGCGTCCGTCTTCGTGTGGGCGACCGTATTGTACCTGCTCACCGTTGCCCCTACTGCGTCATTCTGGGATTCGGGTGAATTCATAGCCATTGCAAATCGGCTTCAAGTCTCTCACCCACCGGGCGCTCCGTTCTACATGCTGGTGGGCCGGCTGTTTTCGATGTTCGTCCCGGCCGCCTACGTATCGCTCTCCGTCAATCTGGTTTCGGTCTTTGCCAGCTCCTTCACCATTCTATTAACCCACCTCATCATTGTACGTATCGCACGCGAGTGGCAAACGTCCGACACCCCGTCTACATTCGAACGGATTACCGTACTGGCAGGCGGCGTAATCGGAGCGCTGACGTTTGCCGCGACGGATTCTTTCTGGTTCAACGCGGTCGAGGCAGAGGTCTACGCCCTGTCGATGTTTTTCACCGCCATAGTGGTATGGCTCATCATGAAGTGGAGCGAGCAGGCCCGTAAAGAAGAAGAAGACACCGTAGGAAAACATCCTTTCGGACTCAGCGCCAACCGCTACCTCATATTAATCGCCTATATGTTCGGCCTGGCTATCGGAGTCCACCTGCTGAACCTGCTCGCCATCTTCTTCATCGCGCTCATATTTTACTTTGTCGAGTTCAATCGCCACGCCGATGACCCCGGAAAGGTAACCCTGGGCATTCTCGGCACTCTCTTGATCGCCTCCCTGGCCTTTCTTGCCGTATATCCCGGCATCATCCAGATTCTCCCCTCCTTGATCGGATCCCTGGTATCCGGATTCAGCTCCGTATTCGATCAGAACACCGCCAACATCGCCGTTTCGGTGGTCCTCATCCTGGGCGCTTTCCTGTTGGGGCTCACCCTCTACGTGACCCACCGGGAGAAAATGCAGGTCGCCAACCTGATCTTGCTATCTGTCACAGTCGTCCTCATCGGCTATTCTACCTATGCGCTCATTTTCATCCGGAGCGCTTCTAATCCGCCGATCGACGAGAACGACCCGGAGACCATCGAGGCATTCGTCTCGTATTTGAAGCGCGAGCAATACGGAAACACCCCGATCCTCTCGGGCCATACTTACGATAACACTACCCGTCAGATCAACACCGAACAGACAGTCCCATTGCCCCGCCGGCATTCTCCGGCCCCCCCTCACCTGTACAGCTACGCGCAATACGACAGCGACTGGGAGTTCTTCTGGAAATATCAAATCAATCACATGTACATTCGGTATTTCCTCTGGAATTTCTCGGGACGGGGCAGCGACATCCAGGATGCCCCGGCCATCACAGGATTCTCCTTTCTGGATCCCGAAGGATACGAGAAAGACCGCTTCGTCCAAACGCCCAGCGAACGATCCAGCCGCAACGCCTATTTCGCCCTCCCGCTCCTCCTCGGACTGTTTGGCGCGTTCTTCCATTTCTATCGAGACTGGCGCAGGGCATCTGCCGTATTTATGCTCTTCTTCATGGCAGGTATAGGTATTATCGTCTACCTGAACCAGACCCCCCTGCAGCCTCGAGAACGAGACTATTCCTACGTCGCCAGCTTCTTCGCCTTCAGCCTGTGGATTGGAATCGGAGCGACAGGGATCCTTCAAACCGCCCTCGAGATGCTGCGTACCCGAACGAAACAGACGGGCTCGGCCCCCGCCATCGTCCTCTCCGGGCTGGGCCTCCTGATCTTCGCAGCAGTCCCTCTCTGGATGACGATAGAAAACTACAACGACCACGACCGCTCGGGCCGATATGTGGCTCCGGAATATGCCTACAATCTGCTGATGAGCGTCGAAGAGGACGCGATACTCATCACGAACGGAGACAACGACACCTTCCCCCTCTGGTATCTTCAGGAAGTAGAGCAAGTCAGGCAAGACGTCCGCGTCGTCAACGTGTCCCTGCTCAACACGCCCTGGTACATAAATCAGTTGAAAAATCAGGCTTCCCGGGATTCTGAGCCGCTCCCATTCTCGATGTCCGACGAAAATATTGAGAACCTGGGCCTCAGCCCCTGGCAGCCCCAGGAAATCGAACTCCCCGTAGATCTCGACCGCATCACAGACGAAACCGAGGTGCCCGTTGCGCTCGACGATACGAGCCTGATCGAATCCCCCATGCGATGGACATTGGCCGGCAGGCCGTTCAGTGATGAGTTCAACCTGCTCTATGTCGCGGACCAGGCCTTGCTTGACATGGTTGTGACCAACGCCAGAAACGGCTGGGAGCGGCCCTTCTATTTCGCGGTGACCGTCAGCGAGGACGGGCAACTCGACCTGCAAAACTATTTCCAGTTGGAGGGGCAGGCCTTCCGCCTCGTACCGATCAGGCATAACGAACAGCTGGGGCGCGTGGCCCCGTCCATCACTCCCGAGCGCTTGAAGAACTTCAAGTTCACGAATCTCAACGACCCGGATGTATACTACGACGAAAATATCAGGCGCATGGTCGACAACTACCGCAATATTTTCGTGACGACGATACAGACGCTCGTGGAGGTAGGCCAGCTAGAAGAAGCGCGCTCGTTGATGGATTTGCTGATGACCAACGTCCCGTTCGAGACAATCCCCGGAAACTCAGCGCGCTCGCACTTGATCGTTGCACGGGCCTACGTTCTGCTAGACGAGCCCGAAAAAGCCAGAGAGGTCTGGAAGAAAGCCGAACCGGTGGTTCTGGAAAGCATAGCCAGGGCCCGAACGCAGAGCGCCCTCGAGCGAGCGGCTCGCCTTATGCAAATGATACAGGTGGGATATGTCGAGATCGCGGATTTCGAAGCAGCCTCGGCATTCAGCAACCGGATTGCTGACGTCATTAACGACGATGGATTTCGCAAATCGCCCGAGGAATTCGAACAAGACCGCAAGCGCCTTTTCCCGCCCACCGAAGCCAGCACGGACGGCAACTCCGAAGATTGAGGCTCGCTCCCGAATCGAACAAGACTCACTTCGTACCCATGAGCGTAGCGCCGGCTGCAGCACCGGGTGATACGAGCTGTGTTTGCGGCGGCGATACTCGCAGTGCGGAAAAAATAGGCCCTTCCCCCGGGCAAAAGATTTACTTTTTTTCGGCAAAACGGGCATTTCGACGAAAAAAAACGCAAATAATTACCCGGTATCTGTCATTTGCGGTTGACAACTTCACACGATCTCCATATAATTGTACCCTCGGTAGCAATTTTCGGCTTACCCGAGTAAAAACCTGAACGTATAACATACCCTATCACCTAGAACGTCCTGCTGTGCAAGCTCTTCGTGCAGGACGTGCATGTTCTAATGTAGAAGGAGGCATACCCTATGTCTGTTTACACTGGTTTAGTGAAGTGGTTCGACGCGAAAAAAGGCTATGGCTTCATCCATCATCCGGATAACGGGAGCGATATCTTCGTGCACTACTCACAAATTCACAGCGACAAACGATTTAAGACCCTGCGAACGGGCGAACGAGTAGCATTTAACCTCGTGGACGGCCCAAAAGGTCTGCTTGCGAAGGACGTAATGCCGACCGAAACGGCCGCGCCCGAGAATGAAGCCGTGAAGGAGGAGGTATCTACCGAAATTGCGGTACCTGCCTGAGCCCAGCTCCGGGCTCACTGATGGCTCAACTTCCTACTCCCCTGTTGACAAATTATCTGATACGTCGTTCTCGTATCTCCTGGATCCGCTCCGCCTGAACCTTGACGCACTGCCAGGCGGGTTTGGCAATGCAGGTTTGCCCCTATTATCTTGCATGGGCCTGCGCCAATGTGCAACCTTTGCACAAACGGCGCGTGTATCTACGCCTGTATGCGGGAGGCCCTGTATACCGGGTGTTTGTTGAGCAACGCAGTATAATTTGATGAGTTTTTCTTTCTCGACCGATGACCTCAATCGTATTGCTTCCGTACTGGATACCACACCGAAGTACGACAACAAGCTGGTACGGTTTGAATTAGTGCACAAAGAAAGCGGCCGGCAGCTCACTCTTGAGATCCTCACCGAACTCAGAATGCCAGAAACCCTGGGCGCAGACGACCAACCGAAAAATCTCGTTTCTGTAGTCACCCCGGATTCGTTTCTCCAACTACAGGGGTGTACGGGCTTCATCTCCAGCCAGGAGCTCGGGGAGGTCATTTTCGTGGCTCGTACTGCCGGCCGTACGAGCGGCCTGGTGGTAGAACGCGAAGTCTTTTCCTCGCTATACGCGCACGTTGACGAACGGCTGCTCTCTACCGACTTCGAAAAGCTCCCCCCCGAGATGATCCTGAGCAGCGTTGCACTCTCTCTTACTGAGACGTTGTTCAACGATATGCAATGAGATACAGGGCCCTGTGATAGATCAACCAGTACTACTTTGCCCTGTAATGCGTTGCCGTGATAGGATGCATCAAAAGCCTGCCCCCCTGGCAATGAACGCGTTCTCATTCGTGGAATTCCGACTCCTGTGGATTACACTTCATTAACGGTCATTCAAGATCATCCCGGCCTGTCTGTGGACGAAGAACGATTGGGCCGGCTCATTGCTCACGTCTGCGTGCAGGAAGGCTATACTCTGAATAAACTCAACATCGTCTTAACCACACATCAGACCGTTCGGGCATTAAACGTGCAGTTCCTCGGTCACGATTTCAACACAGACGTCCTGGCTTTCCCACTGGGTTCTTCCCCTCCGGCATCTGAAATCGATGGAGAACTCTACATCGATTTAGATACCGCGTCAGAACGGTACGCCGAATTCGATTCGACATTCGAACAAGAAGTCTTTCGATATGCAATCCATGGACTCCTGCATCTGATGGGATATTCAGATAAAACGCCCCCGGATCGAGCTATCATGACGGCCAGGGAAGACGGATACCTGGACGATCTTCCCTGATGCGGATCTGATTCGAAAACCACCTGCGTTGCAGGCCTGAGTGAAGACGTCGCGGTCAGAGCGCACGAAACGACCTCAACGAAGGCCCGGCGTAATCGTAACAACATTGCAACATTACGGTGAATTGCGCGGGCGAATCTACCCGTAATTGCGACTGTAGGGCATTGCTACGTACCCCATGTCGTCCTGCGGGTCGCCTTCCTCTTTCATTCTACTTAACTATTTCTTATTGTGTCCTTCACCTCGTCTTTACATAACCTTTCCGTTTTCTTGTCTTGGGAGGAGCATATGGACACCAGACTAACTGCACGCCACTTTAACGCTAGTTCTCAGCTCAAAGCGTTCGCCCTCGAAAGGGTATCCAAACTCGAACGCTTTTACGACGGTATCACAGACGCTCGCATCATCTTGAGCGAACATAATGCCGCCGAAAGAAAAAAGTCCGCGGAAATCACTCTCAATGTGCGTCGACAATCTTTAACCGCTCAAAACAAAGCCGCTTCGTTCGAAGAAGCTATCGATGTATGCGTAAATCGGCTTCGCCGGCAGATCCTGAAGTATAAATCGAAGCGAAGACCCGGATAACTGGCTTCTGAAGACAGTGGATGAAGACAGTGGATGAAGACTGCGGGAGCTCCTGGTCCCATCCGAGCACAAACGGCGCCAGGAGCCCCACCGGGTACCACCGCGACCTTTTTTCTACCTACGCAGCTTCATTCCGGTATTGGTTCACGTGGCCACATTGGCGTTCAACGAGGTTGAGCGCAGGGAACTGACCACACGTTTGACGACGTCAGATTTCTGGATGATATAGAAGTGTACGCAAGGCAGCCCGGCATTCAATAATTCTTCGGACTGCCGGAGGGCCCACTCCACGCCGATGTCTGCTACGTGCTCCGGCTGGGCTTCCTCGACTTCGGCAGCCAGGGCTTCAGGTATTTCCAGGAAGAACCGGCTCGGCAACGTTTGCAACTGTCGTTTCTTCGTAAACACTTTCAACCCGGGAATGATCGGTATCGTGATGCCTACATCCCTACATTTTTCGACAAAGTTGAAATACTTTTTATTGTCGAAAAACATCTGGGTCACGATGTAGTCGGCTCCAGCATCGACTTTTCTCTTCAAGTTTAAGATATCCCAGGATAGATTCGGCGCTTCAAAATGTTTCTCCGGATATCCTGCTACTCCGACGCAAAAATCTGTGGGTATGCCATCAATGATCTCTTCGAGAAAACAGCCATTGTTCATATCGCCGATCTGCTCAACAAGGTCAACAGCGTACTGATTGACAGACTTCTCTTTAGCAACGGGTTTACCCGACGGAACCGCATCCCCTCTGAGAGCCATTACGTTTTGAATGCCCAGATAATTGAGTTCGATCAACGCATCCTCCGTTTCCTCGCGCGTGAACCCCTGGCAGAGCAGATGAGGCACAGGCTCTATGTCGAAGTGGTGCTTGATGGCGGCGCAAAGACCCAACGTACCGGGGCGCTTTCGTTTGATATGCCGGTGCCAGGACCCGTCCGCCATTTCTTCGTAATAGATCTGCGCGGAATGGCTGGTCACATCGATAAATGGAGGATCGAATTCCACTAATTCGCCCACAATCTTCATGATCTGCTTCGCGGAGCTCCCGCGTTTGGGAGGAATGATCTCGTATGAAAATAGAGGGTCGGTGGCTTTTTCTAGGAGTTCGATAATTCTCATGGATACGAATGAGTACTGACTGATGGATATAACGTACGAATCTAATATCGGTTACGCGTGCCCTGGGATAATCCCCGCAGGAAGCAGGTGTCGGGGAGCGATTTTATTGCCCCTCCCCTATCTTGCAACAATCGAATGTTTCTTTGTATCTAAGTGATGTTACGCAGGTTGTGCACAGCACCCCGTTTTGCCGGCTTTGAATGACTGCCTTGCAGCCTTTTTTCAGCTAAATGCGCGCATTCAAAGTCGTCCGGGCAAAATGATAACCCACAGATGCGTAACATCCGTATCTAAGTGCGATCAACTATTTTTTGAGGAGGGCAGTACATCTGCAGCACGTATCTTGAGCGTAGCCCAGGGATCTAGGACGGCGTGCCCCTCAACATTCATTGGTTTGTACTTAGGGCATGTGGTCAGACAGGAGTGACTCAGAGCCTATCTGCTTCGACGCGATATTTTCTACTCGAACATAAAATAAGGGTTCAATGACAGCAATTGTTTTCGCCAACGAATTAGTTGCGCATCCATTTCTGAAGCGATATCATCGAGGCAGATTCGAAGGACTAAAAGAAGGCGAAACGGTACAAGACAATGAAGTTATTGTGTCAGTTGTCGGATCCGGCAAACTGAAAGCTGCCCTTCGAACGGAGCGCCTCCTCCGCTCGGAAACAATACACCGGCTGATTCATCCGGGCACCTGCTCCTCCCTGACCCCGTCGATCCATGCCGGCACTATCCTCGGCATATCCCAGGTATTCGAGGGCGACCGTATCGAGCTCGCTGCCCCAACCTATCCGCGCATGCCGCTCGAAGTTCCTTTCCCGGACATTCCCCAGGCCACGCTCGTTACCCAGGATCACGTTCCCCAGGACGAATCCGAGCAGTCTTACTGGCAGCGTATCGCTGACTTGACCGACGACACGACGTACGCCGTAGCCTACGTTACGGCTACCTACGGCATACCCTGTCACGTGATCAAAGTCGTATCGGATCGGATGTACGAAAACAGCCATCAAGTCGACGCGTCGCAAATGGAGGCCGTCGAACACCTTGCAGACTTTCTCATAGATGCCCTCTAGAAGCCCTCGGAAAGGACTCTACCAGTCAACTCGCGTAGTTGAAATAATGCAGCATGAGAAACACCAGCACGCCGGTCACAGATACATACAGCCAGATAGGGAGCGTTATCCTGGCAATTCGGCGGTGAAGCTCGAAGTGTCCCTTCAAAGCCCGATAAACAGTGATCAACACCAGAGGCAAGACCCCGAGTGACAGAACGATGTGGCTGATGAGCACGGTGAAATAAATCGGGCGAATTAAACCGGTGGCCACGAACGGAGTATCCCCCTGAAAATGGTGGTAGATGAGGTAACTGGTCAGAAAAAAGGCCGAGCAAACCAGCGCAGCGACCATGAACCGTTTATGCGTCAGTGTACGGCGGCTGCGAATGGCCAGATATCCCAACGTGACGCATAGCCCACTCAGCGCATTCAGCGTAGCATTAACGGCCGGCAGGTGCCGCACAACCCCACTCACTTCTTCGTCAGGTACCGGCGTCTTGAAATAGATAAACCATACGAGAAATACGCTCACCGCAATGCTGGCGATGACAATACTTCGAACAACTCCTCTCGTGGATTCCGACCTGGCGGGTAAATCCATACCTTCGTCTATTCTAATGGCGCGTACTCGGATGTAAACGTCTCATGTACTGGAAATGTACGAGACCGTGCAGATTTCAGATTCACAATGGAGCGAGATGCCACGTCGAGTGGGTTGGACCTCGCCTTTCCGAACGCCATGGGTGTAAAAAAAGCGGAGAGCTCCGTTGAAGCATCCCCGCTTTTTATTCGTTCTGCGGTTATACGACACGCATAATCCCCTGCATGAGGCTGTAGTGCCCCGGGAAAGTACAGATATACGTGTATTCACCCGGTTCTTCAGGCGCGGTAAACTCGACCACAGTTTGTTCACCGGGCTTGGCCATCGCTGTGTAAAACAGGATTCTCTCGTCACCTTCAGGCACATAATCGTTATCGGGACCCGCCTGCATGGCAGCGACACCCACCTCATTGACGTCGGCACCGGGAGCCAAAATGACAATGTTGTGCTGCATGGCTTCGAGGGTAGCGATGTTATCCATAACCAGGCGGACTGATTGGCCTGCATCGACCGTGAATTCCTCGGTGGCATACTTAATTTGGTCGCCGACCGGCTGAATGACAACTTCTGCAACCCCATCTCCGGAAGGCGCTGGATCAGTTGTCGCAGGAGTTTCCTGAGCCTCGGAAGTCTCTGGCGTGCTTTCTGACGCTCCTCCACCACATCCTACAATGAGCATCAACACAACCGCTATGCTTGCTTGGAAAATACGAATCATGGTATTACTCCCTGGTATTAACATTATAAGTGACTGCTATCTGCAATATAGTTACCCGTTACGGACATATTCCCATTACCCTACCGGGCGTAACCGTTTATTCGGCGCGGGAAGATCGAACAGAAGAGATTCGAAATAACGTTTCCATGAACGACACCGCCCTGCAACCGGGTTATCAGTGGGGCTATAACCGTTTGAGTAACCGATAATTTACGTAGCAGTGATATACTTCGCAGCACATTGTTGATCGGTAGCTTCGATCCTGAGCATGAGTAATCCGTTATGTAATCTGTTATAATGTAATTACTATGACAGGAAATAGGTACTCAATCGTCACAAACTTGCATTTCCTGGGCAAACGAGCAGTAAATCCAAGAGTTTCAGTTCTAAAAAACTACCCGGAACATTCATGATCACATACCGCGGCATCACTCAGGATGCCGCTTCGGTATAGGGAGAGGACACGGAGCGGGCGCTGGAGAGTACGACCAGGACAGAGGTAGCCAGTAGAAACGCCCCGACCACCATGTGAGCGGTGCTAATGATCGTAGGAAGAAGACTTCGTCCTGCTTCAGCATCGCCGGTGATGACGAAGTAGGTGGCAAAACCGAGTACAATCTGAATCGCGAGTATTCCCAACAGGGAATAAACGAGCGTGTTGACCGTTCTTGACCGGGACCGGAGATCGCTCACTCGTTTCACTGTGATCAGGATCAAGCCCAGCACGGCGAGTGCACCCAACATGTGGTTCGTTGCCAACAAGAGATTTTCACCGGCGCCCGGATGCCTCAACAGGGCACCTAGAATAATCTGAATATAAATGGCCATAGCCGTCATGATCGCAACCCGACGAAGCTGGGTCGTCTCCAGCCCTTCTGAGAGGATGCCGGAGGCTCTCAGCCATGTAGGTGACGTAAAGAGCGCCAGGGAAGCCAGCGTGGAGAAAAACAACTGTGCTACGCAAGCATGCACGATTGCCAGATCGAGTGAAACGAGAACCACGCGCAAGCCACCCAGCACGCCCTGAAAAACGACCAGGCCGAGAGCGACCAGCGCTACTTTTTTGACCCAGCTTCTTGATTCGCACAGGAGCGTCCAGCCTGCCAGAATGCACACGCTTGCACCTACGACAAGCCCCATCAGGCGATGTCCATGCTCTGCCAGAATAGACGGAATGGCCCACCATCTGGCGATAGGATTCAATGGATCCACCGAGTTAAACGTCGTCGGCCAGTCAGGCACAGCAAGACCCGCTTCGATGCTCGTCACAACGGCGCCCCAGGTTAATAGTACAACGGTAAAAAATACGGTGAGCAGACTAAATCTGAAGCGCCATCGCATTTCGGCGGTTATGGGAATGGACCGTGTCTGAATTGCAAATTGAATCATGATACGTTACAGACTGCGATACAAACGTCATCGTGGCAACGAGGGAGGCATAGCGCTGTTCCATCCCAACGATATCTTCGCATGTTGCGGCGGGGTGCATGATCCATTTACCATGAACAACCAATACAGCCTCGAAGCACAGGCGTGCTTGCTGGTGGCAGGGCTGCATCAATTACGCCGATTTACCAGTTCCTCGAACCAGGTCAATGGAAGCCCTTCCGAGTCTCCATGTTCGTAATGATACGTCGCATCATTGAGGCGATTGGATAAGAAACGTTGATCTTCTCTGATTTCACGAGCCCCCACGGGTACACTGTACCCTTCTCTCGTAGCTCTTCGCCGCCGCTGCCCCGGATCCGGTTTTTGCGTCGGAAGATTGGAAGGCATAAATATCTTACATGCTGTCACAACAAACCATGTCATCATGAAGAACAGGATTGGAACAACAACAATAGCGAAGAGGGCGAAGAGAGTAGGCATAGTAACACCAGAGCCCAATCGTTTTAAAATAAGATGAGATACAAATAAAGTGTAGTAGCTCACACCATCGTATGCAAGTGCAGGCAAGAAAAAATCTACAAATGTTACACTTGCAATGCAGGATGCAAACAACTGTCAACGGCTTGCCACAGTTAATACGCCGGGAACGCCTTGCCCGTCCTCAGCCTCTACTTTGACGGCCCGGCTCACCCGCCTACTTCAGACCTCGGGCGAGGTACGTGCACGCCGGACCAGCCGTACCGATCAGTGATCGTCGCCATGGTCTTCCTCTTCACCCGATGCCGCAGGAGCTGCTTCTGCTTCTTCTAACGGCAATCCCTGTTCCAGTCGCTCCTGCCTGTTGGAAAGTTGCTCGTCGATGCGTTCCTGATCGGAAATTGTAACCGATTCCACGTTCGTCAAATCCCCCCGGAAAGCTGTGTCAAAAAGGGTGAAGCTCAGAAAAACAACGACGAAAATGCAGCCGAGGGCGAGCACCAGCAGATTTACCCGGTTATCCCACTTCAATGCCATAAAAAACGTCGCGACGAGCGTGGCCTTGGTGAGCGCAATGGCAATGGCCAGAGGCAGGTTAAGGGGGCCTATATCGACCTGTTGAGCCGTGTAGACCGTCAAAATAGTCAAGAGCACTAGAGCGCCGAACACCCCCCAGAGAAGTTTCAAGGGGACTATGTGGTGTTCATGTTCTTCAGCATGTGCGTGAGCCATGTTAATACTTCTCCGATTACAACAATGGATGCTCGTACGTACGATAAATGGAAATAACGTTTCCCTCAGGGACGGCAAAAGTTATATGAGGTACATCAGTGGAAAGAGAAATATCCAGATGATATCCACGATGTGCCAGTAGAGACCCGTCAGTTCGACCGGCGTGTACCACTGTTTTGTGAAATGTCCCAACCGGGTGCGAATCAACAGCCACGCCATCAGAAAAATACCTACCAGAACGTGGAAGCCGTGTATACCCGTCATGATGAAGTAGATAGAAAAAAACTGTTTGGCGTAGGGGATGTTATAGTCGCTGTACTGGACGCCGTGAGACTCACCATGCGGATCAAAAGCGTCCCCGGCGAAGATGCCGTGCTCGAATTTGGCCGTATATTCGAAATATTTCACGACCAGGAAGACGCAGGCCAGCAGAATAGTGATCAACAGATTCCAGAATAATCCGGAACGGTTGCCTTTTTGGATGTAATGGATCGAGAGTGCGACGGTTAACGACGAGGCCAGCAGAACCAGCGTGTTGAGGCCGCCCAGTTGCCAGTCCAGCAGTGCACTGGAATGCACGAACACTTCTGGATGCCAGACCCGATACACGGTATATGCTACAAACATGCCACTGAACAAGAGGATCTCAGTGATCAGAAATAACCACATGCCCATCTTGGCAGCATCAAACTGCTGTTCCGCTGTTACGAAGTGATGCTGCAGGAAGGCGGGGCGGTCACCGTGTGCGCCATGGTCGCCAGGAGTGAGTTCGTCTACGCCTTCCGATGAAGCTACTGTTGTTGAAGTCATGTTTATGTATCATTTGTCTGCGCCGAAAGCCTCTCGGATAGAGGCGCCGGTCCGGCGCTGTGGTTCTACCGAATAATGCAGGGTCTATGCGGAGGGATTGGATGGAGATACGGAAGGCGCATCTTCGGCCGGAGCCGTGGCTCCGTCACCGGCAGTCCCGTCGCCGCCCAGGGTGTCCGCAATAGCGTCGAAATCGTACGGCCCGTGTGTTACATACGGCTGGCTGACGAAATTATGCGGCGATGGAGGAGACGTTGCGTGCGTCCATTCCAGCGTAGCAGCTCCCCAGGGGTTGGAAGGAGCCTGCTTACCGCGCATGAGGGAGTGGATGAAGCATCCGAGGGTGACGAACAATCCCAGCGCGAGGACCCACGATCCGACCGTAGACGCAACGTGAAGCCCGTGGAAGGCCTCGATATAGTCGTGATACCGGCGCGGCATCCCCTGACTACCGAGAATCAGCTGCGGGAAAAACGTAAGATTAAACCCGAAGAAGATAAGAAAACAGGCGACTTTAGCCGACATCTCGTTGTACATCTTACCCGTAATTTTCGGCCACCAGTAGTGTAAACCGCCAATGGCTGCCACTACCGTTCCACCCATCATCACGTAGTGGAAGTGACTGACGACGAAGTACGTATCGTGCAGATGTACGTCGATGGCGAGTACGCCCAGCATGATCCCCGTCAACCCTCCTATAGTGAACAGGAACAGGAACGAAAGGGCATATAAAAACGGCGACTTGAGCCAGATTGAACCTTTATACATCGTTGTGACCCAGTTGAGCACCTTGACCCCGGTTGGAATACCGATCAGGTAGGTGATCAACGAGAAGATGATCGATGACACGGCAGACTGACCGGAAACGAACATATGATGCCCCCAGACCAGGAAGCCGAGAAAGGCGATCGCAACGGATGAAAGAGCCACGAACTTGTATCCACTGATGGGCTGTCTCGAGAATGGCGCAATCAGCTCCGAGATGACGCCAAACGCCGGCAGGATCATGATATAAACCGCCGGGTGCGAGTAAAACCAGAAGAAATGCTGGAACAGGATGGGGTCACCTCCAATTGCCGGGTCGAAGATGCCAACGCCGAGGAGGCGTTCGAAAAAAAGCAGCACCATCGTAATACCTACGACAGGAGTCGCCAACACCTGAACGATGCTCGTGGCATAAATACTCCACGTGAACAACGAGAGGCGATTCCAGGTCAACCCGGGTGCGCGCATCTTGTGGATGGTTACGATAAAATTGATACCTGTGAATATCGAAGAAAAACCGGCGACAAAGACGGCTGAGGTCAGGAACAGCACCGCATCACTCCCGCTGCTCGAATAGGGCGTGTAAAAGGTCCACCCGGTGTCTACCTGCCCCACGAAGAGTCCTATTAAGACGAGAGCTCCGCCGGCCAGATATACATAATAACTGGCGAGGTTGAGCCGGGGAAACGCGACGTCTGCGGCGCCGAGATGAAGCGGCAACACGAAGTTGCCTAGGATCGCCGGAATGGACGGCACCAGGAAAAGGAACACCATGATGATTCCATGCATGGTGAATACCTGGTTATACGTATCCGGCCCCATGATCGTATTACCCGGTGTCAGCAGTTCGAGACGTACCAGAAGTGCTAAGATGCCGCCCAGGAGAAACATTACAGCGAGTGTAACACCATACATCACGCCGATCCGTTTGTGATCTATGGTAGACATCCAGGACCAGATGGTCTTCTGGTGATTCAGGTAATGTTTGGGAGCGTGATGCACCGTTGTAGAAGTTTGGCTCATTGGTTTATTTTTTTCCGATCAGATGAATCAGAATGAGTCCACGAAAAACGCACGATTACTGTTGAGCCTCGATGAACGCGATCAAGGCAGACAGTTCTCTCTCGCTGAGAGACGTATAACTGGCTGGCATGGCCGGTGGATATCCTTCAACGATACGGGCAGAAGGATTCAGGATCGACTCTCTGAGGTAGTTGTCGTCGGCGACAGCAGACGATCCATCCTCGAACTGACGTTGAGCCCCGTAGAGTCCCTGGAAAGTGGGGCCCACGACGGCCGATCCATCGAGGGAGTGGCAAGCGGCGCAGGCCTGGCGCTGATACAACAATTCCCCGAATTCGGGCAGAGGCATGTCGTCCGTACTGGCCGCAGCGCTTTCTTCCAACCATTGCTGGAAGTCGCTCTCTTCCTGGATAATAATCGTAGCCAGCATACCGGAGTGCAGTTGTCCGCAGTATTCCGTGCAAAAAACCGGGTATTCACCGGTCTCAGTGGCCTCGAACCAGACGGACGTGTAACGATCGGGCAGCACGTCGTGTTTTACGCGAAATACGGGAATAAAGAGGCTGTGAAGTACATCTTCACTGCTCATCTTCAGCTTGACCGGCCGATCGACGGGTACGCGCAATTCGTTGACGGTGATGGCGCCGTTAGGGTATTCGAAATTCCACTGCCATTGAACGCCTCGAACGTTGATCTCATACGCATCCGGGGGAGCAATGCTCAACTTGAGGAAGGCTTGAAAACCCCAGGTAAATACGATCATGACGAGTATCGTAGGCACAACAATCCACGTCATCTCGAGCAACCTGCTTTCTTCGACGTGGGGCGTACGTTCAAAAGCATGCTTCCGACGGTAGCGCACCACGAAATACACCATCGCGGAAACGACCCCGACAAAGATGATCAGGCTGATCCAGAAAACGAAATAAAACAATGCATCGATCTCCGACGCCAGCGTCGACAGATCTGGAGGCATCCAAATAGATCCTTTATCTTCCATAGTGTGTTCGTTTACAATTCAGGGGCGTGTACCCTGTTTTCGCGTCGCCAGAATACGAATAACATGGCTCCCAGCGCCAGGACAGTCAGAAATCCGCCCAACCTCATCAAATTCTCAGCATGCGCCACATAACTGTTGGACTGGGGATCGTACCGGAGGCAGTATAGAGTGATCAGATCGATAGGAGCACCGATGGATCCTCCCGACGCCTCAACGAGCGCCAACCTGATATCTCGGGGTTCAAAATTCAAGCCCTGTAAGTAGCTGGAAATCACTCCCTCTGGAGTGAGTATCGTGATAATAGCCGGATGGGCAAATTGTTCTATTTCGTCGACCCACTTATAACGGAAACCGACGGCGTCGGCTACCCTCGAAATCGATGCCTGATCGCCGGTCAAAAAGTGCCAGCCGGCGGCGGCCTCAGGGCGTCCCAGTTCTTCGACATAGTGCACCTTTTTCGAGTGCGCCAGTTGACGGGATTCATTCGGAGCAATGCTGATCGTGACGATATCGAACTGTTCGCCAGGCGTCCATTCCATCTCTTTGAGCGCTCGCGTGAACCCATCCATCAACACGTTGCACAGCATGGGACAACTGTGATAGACCAGATTCAGTATGACCGGTCTATCATCCTCGAAGTATGCCTGTAGCGATACCTGCTCCCCATATGGGTTCGTAAAAAACACGTCTTCAGGGATAGAAGCCCCCAGTTTTTGATCGAGACCGACGCCGTCATATATAGGATCCAACGCTCCCGTCTCCTGGGCCTCGAGGGGGGTGGTAGCCAGGACCATAAAACCCACTAAGCACAACAGGAATCTTGTTCCTATCCGCTCAACCACGGAAAGCCTGGATGCCATGTCAGGTTCTGCCATGGCAGGTTCTATGGTGGACGCTATGTGGAGCACGAGTGCCATCATTCGGACTTATCCCATCTACGGCGTGGGAGTTATCTTCAATCCTTGATACAGATTTTCTCCGGGTTCCAGATAATTTTGTTCGACCATCAGATCCATAGCCCGCTCGACCGGGATTCGGTAGATGCCGGCTTCAGCGTCCACCATGCCTGATTCGTTCAACTCTGCCGTGGCTGCCGCTCTTACATCGCGGATCTCGGGATACGACGTCTCGGTTACCAGTTGTTCGTTCATTTTCGTGGAATATACGCCCGTGATTGTGAACCCGACTACGATGAGAACGAGAACCACCAGAACGGTGGACAACACGATGCCCAAAATCAAGGTCGAATTAACTGACTCCGGTTCGAAGTCGAGCACAGCACCGTGGGCATCATGATCGTCGTGCACGTGCTCAGTGGGCGAATCCTCGAGCGTGCTCATTGTTTCTTCCGCCTGTTCGGCGGCTTCTGAGGGATTTATTTCCTTCTGTTCAGACATAGGTATGCAGGTCTAGATCAACCCGTGTTAGTTGGCTACGCTTGGACATCTTCCAGGATCGACATTTGTCATGAATCGTAAATGAAGCATCTATATAAGAATGAATGCATCCATGATCAACACCCGCCCGGTCTGCCGGCGAGCGGATCAGGTGTTCACGAACCGGAGCGAGAAATTCAGATGAGGATCGTTGGCTGGCACCATGCTATGTCTGCTGAAGCGATACATACACAGGCCGAAATAGATGCTGAACAAGCCGATCCAGTTCGTGAAGTCCAACCAGTGAAAACCCGCGTGGCCGTTTTGCGCAAGGTCGAGCACAGGCATGGCGATCCAGTGCAAATCGAACCAGTGCATAACGAGCATCCAGACGCTCATGAAGGTAATCAGGGGCAGAAAACGTTTGTTTCCTCGTGGCAGGAGCACAATAAACGGGATGATGAAATGAGCAATGAGCAACGCTGCACTATGGTATTCCCATCCGTGTTCTAGGCGATGTCGGTACCACACTGTTTCTTCGGGAATACCGCCGTACCAGATAAGCATGTACTGGCTGAAGGCGATATACGTCCAAAACACCGTCATCCCGAAGAGCAACTTCCCCAGGTCGTGATAGTGCTCTTTCGTCACTACGTCGCCCAACATACCTCCGCTCTTCTGGAGCAGGGCTAACATGAAGATCATGAGGGCGAGAGCACCGACGAACGAACCGGCGAAAAAATAGACCCCAAAGATCGTCGAGAACCAGTGCGGATCGAGAGACATCAACAGGTCGAATCCAGCGAACGCAGTGGTGATCGCGAAAAGTACGAGTCCGATGGCGCTTACCTTATACAAACGTCCTTTTATCGTGGCATCGGGTTCAACGTCCTGCCTGATCGACAATGTGTACAGATAGTACGCCGTGATTGACCAGACTAGAAAATAAAAGACGAGCCGGCCGATGAAAAAGGGAGTGTTGAGATACGCTCTCTTTCCGTAGATGAGCGAGTCGAACTCGGGACTGGCTGGATCGAGCAGCTCTTCGTGGGTCCAGTGATACAGATCGTGCATCCCGAAGATGATGGGTATACCGAGCAACGCGAGTATGGGAAACGCCCAGGCGAGCGCCTCCGAGAGACGCCGCACGACTACGCTCCACTTCGCGTTCGTGAGATGTTGAATCAACACGAAAAACAGGGCGCCGAGCGTCAACGACAGGCAGAACGTCCAGCTGATCAGGTAGGAATAAAAGAAGCGTTTGGTGTCTGAAAAGCCGCCTGCGGCAGAAGCTGCCATGAACAACGCCCCGATAACGAGGGGTACGATCCACCAGGCAGCCCCTCCCGAAAATTTGTACGGCGCAGAAGCCTCGTCCCTGGTTGCCTTCAAGGGATCTCCAAGCCATAAGGGGGATGAATTCGATTTTATCTCAGCCATAAAACTAGGTCACTCAAAAAATCAGTCTTGCAATCTTAGGTGCATGTGGCACGGCGCATTACCTGGCGCTTCCTGTCCGGCATCCTCACTCACCGATACGCTGTATTTCACTTTCCGGCAATAGCTCGCCCGGCACATTCCGGCTCAGCTGCATGGCGCGGATATAGGCCGTAATGGCCCAGCGATCGGCGACCGGGATCTGCTGGGCATACCCCGGCATGGTGCCTGTCGGCGTACCATTCGAAATGATGTGGAAGTAATACCCATCGGACAATTCGCGCAGCCGCTCGGTGTGATAATTCGGCGCGGGAACGTATCCGTATCCTTCTCCGCCATTTCCCACCATGATGATGCCCCTCCCGTCGCCGGCAGCACCGTGACAAACCGTACAAAAGATCTCGTACCGTTCCTGGCCGCGCTCGAGCAGTTCTCGAGTCACGGGTACAGGGAGTGTCGCCAGGTATTCGCCCGATTCGTCCCTCCCCGCATAAAACCGTTGATCCTCTCGAAGAAATCCACGGGCTACTGTACCCGCTACAGGAGGACGCATGGCGCGGTTGTCTTCGAACAGCGTGTTCCGTTCCTGCGCCTCGAATCTTTCCTGATAATCCATGTTCGGGCTGATGTGAATGGGGGTACGTTCAGAACGCATCCCGCGACAGCCCGTCGCCAGGATCAGCAGTACCGCACAACCGAGAAAAACTACATATTTGCTCATTCTTACGCGTGTCGCATTTGTGGCAGCATCCGCTCAGGCTACCGTTTCAGTTTCTTCTACTTCCTGATCTTCCGGTTTTTGGCCCGCCCCCTTCTCGGCTACGCCGTGGTCCTCGATCAGCTCGACCTGCAGCGCCCCCATCTCCGTGAGCATATTCTCCGTCTCCTTCAAGTCGAATTTTTCGTCAGAAGAAGCAATAAACAGAAAAAAGGCGTCATCAGAGGCCCGGAGAAAATTCTCGGAATAAAAAAGTGGGTTGTAAGGACGCGGCAACCCGTTGAGCGCAAGCATACCCGCTACGGCAGCATAGGCAGAAAACAAGACCGTCAGTTCGAACATCACCGGTATGGAGGGCTCAAAAGCAAAGAACGGTTTTCCGCTGATGTTGAGCGGGTAGTCGATGGCGCCCGTCCACCACTGCAGCCAGGTGGCCAGCGCAAGACCGGTGATTCCCCCGAGCAGGCAAATATACCCAACCCGGGAGTTGCCCAGTCCCATCGCTTTATCCATCCCGTGGATGGGAAAGGGACTGTGCGCATCGAAATGGGTATATCCAGCCTGATGCGTTTTTTCAGCCGCGTGCAGCAAGGTGGCCGGGTTGGAGAATTCCGCGAGCAGGCCGTATCTGGACTCATCATCGCTTTCGTAGACGCTCATGGAGGCCCTTGCGGATTGAAGCAGTTTGTTGGGCATAGTGACTGCTGTTTAAGGTCGTATATTCTAGAAACGAGGGGTTCAGGTGGCTGGCTTGACTTCCGGAACGTGATTGCCTGCGTGGCCGTCCCCTTCGTGATCTTCGTAAAAGTGCGGATCGGCCTGAGGCATCACCCCTTTCACCTCTGCGATTGCGACCATAGGCACAAACCGCAGGAAGAGTAAGAACAGGGTCAGAAACAGACCGAACGTGCCAACGAAGGTAAGTATGTCGACGATCGTCGGCGTATAATAGTCCCACGAACTGGGCAGGTAGTCGCGATGTAACGACGTGACGGTAATCACGAATCGTTCGAACCACATGCCGATATTTACCACGATGGACGCAAAGAACGTAAATGTTATGCTACGACGCATTTTCTTCGACCAGAAGAATTGCGGAAACACCAGGTTGCAAAACATCATGGTCCAGTATGCCCACGCATACGGCCCGAAGGCACGGTTCTGGAAAGCAAATTGTTCGTAGGGCACACCGGAATACCAGGCCATGAAGAACTCGGTGATGTAAGCAAAACCGACCATCGAGCCCGTCAATAACATGATGATATTCATGCGTTCCACGTGATCGATCGTGATGATATCTTCAATGGCGTACACTTTCCTGGCGACGATCATCAACGTTTGCACCATTGCAAATCCAGAAAAGATGGCGCCGGCAACGAAATACGGCGGAAAGATGGTTGTGTGCCAGCCCGGGATGATCGAGACGGCAAAGTCGAACGAGACCACCGAGTGCACCGAAAGGACCAGCGGTGTAGCCAGAGCGGCCAGCAACAAGTAACACTTCTCGTAATGGCGCCAGTGGCGATTGGCGCCGGTCCACCCCAACGCCAGAAACCCCAGAATCCGCTGGCGCCAGACGGTTTTGGCCCGATCGCGGAGCGTAGCCAGGTCAGGCACCAACCCGACGTACCAGAAGACCAGCGAAACGAGGAAGTAGCTGGACACGGCAAATACGTCCCAGAGCAAGGGGCTCTTGAACTGCGGCCACATTTCCATCTGATTCGGGATAGGCAACATCCAGTATACGACCCAGACGCGGCCCACGTGGATCGTGGGGAAGATCAACGCACAAATGACCGCAAACAGCGTCATGGCCTCGGCGGCCCGGTTGATCGAGGTCCGCCATTTCTGACGAAAGAGAAATAGAATGGCCGAAATCAACGTACCCGCGTGCCCGATACCGACCCAGAAGACGAAGTTGACGATGGCCCACCCCCAGCCGACCGGGTTGTTGAGCCCCCAGACCCCTGTGCCGTTCCAGAAGAGATAGGCTATCATGAGAAGCAGCATGCCCGTGATGCTGCTCGTCAATCCAAACACGACATACCAGGCCAGCGGCGTCTTTTTCTCGGAATGTTTCGACACCATCTCGGTGATGTCGTGAAAAGAATGATTTCCTGCAATCAAGGGCGCCTCTTCGTGGCCGCCATGCCCATCAGGAATATTTGAACCAGTAGTTGCAGTTGTACTCACAATAGTAGGTGTATTGGTGAACAGCCAACGTGCTCGTTATAAAACCGCCCGTTCTTGCGTGCGAGGATTCCTATCATGTTTATGCGGTGACGCCTTCGAGTTCCGGGTTGGGGTTTCGCACCCGCCCGAGGTATGAGGTCCTCGGCTTCGTGTTCAACTCAGCCAGCATATTGTACCGACGGTCGTTCTCGCGGTACCGCGACACCTGGCTCGACGCATTGCCGATGTCGCCAAATACGATGGCGCCGGACGGGCAGGCCTGCTGGCAGGCCGTCAGGACTTCGCCGTCCTCGATATCCGTATCCTCGATGTTAGCCCGGATGTTGGCCCGGCGGATGCGCTGTATGCAGAAGGAACACTTCTCCATCACCCCTCTGGACCGAACGGTCACGTTCGGGTTTTGGGTCATCTGCACTTCCAGCGGCAGGGTCTTCGTCCAGTTGAAGTAGTTGAAGCGGCGTACTTTGTACGGGCAGTTATTCGCGCAGTACCGGGTGCCGATGCAACGGTTGTATATCATCTGATTCGTCCCATCAGGCGAATGGACGGTAGCCGCGACCGGACAAACCGACTCGCAAGGCGCGTTTTCACAGTGCATACACGGTACCGGCTGGGAAACCATCATGGCGTCGTCTTCGGCCTGCCCCTCTTCCGTCACATAATACCGGTCCAGTCGAATCCAGTGCATCTCACGGCCCCGTCCGACCTCCGTCTTCCCGACCACCTGCACGTTGTTTTCGGACTGGCAGGCGATGATGCAGGCGCTGCACCCGGTGCAGGCGTTGAGGTCGATGACCATCCCCCACTGGTATTTGTGGTAGGGATTATCTTTAAACGCCGGCTGTCGGGTCGGATGGTCCTCCTCCCACAACGTCGGATATTCTTCCCAGGGCTCTCCGCCCGGCAGGGTGTGTACTGCTTCAGCGGCAAAATCGGGGTGCGCCCTGTACTCTTCCAGGGTGGCCATGCGGTACATCGGGCGGCCTTCCAGATAGCTGTGGTCCTGTGTAGTCACGATCAACTGCCTGCGCCCGGTGTTTTCGACCGAGGCGCCGACCGCGACGCGCATGGTCGTCGGCGTGCGCAGCGCGGCCACCCGGACGCCGACTTCGCTGGCAATAGCCCCCGCATTGTATATATCGGTGTAATGGTCCAGGTCGAATATATGTTTATCGCGCAACGGACGCTCCGTCTCGAGCGCCCGACCGTATCCCAGGCTGAGATGAATCGATCGATCAGCCGTTCCGGGCACGATCCATACAGGGATTTCTACGGTCTGGTCGTTTACAGTCAGCGCGATCACGTCCGCGTAGTGTTTTCCTTCCCGGTAGACGACTTCCACGCCCAGATCGTCCGCGGTGTTCTTATTCATGACCGCGACGTTGTCCCACACGATCTTGGTGACGGGGTCGGGTAGCTCCTGGCACCAGGCATTGTTCGCAAAGCGGCCGTCCAATACTTTCGAATCGAGATGAAACACGACTTCCAGGTCGTCCTCCGTCACCACAAAGGGAGAGGGAGACGGAGTAAATTGCGCTCGAGGCTCGACGATCGGATACTGGCTGTCTGCCAGGAACCCGTCGTGCAACACGCGTTGCCACTGCGACTCGAAATCGCCGGAGAGAACGTTCTGCCATTGCTCTCGGACCAGGTCGTATCCCGCCGTCTCGAGGCCGGAAGCCAGCGTATGGAGCACTTCGACGTCGGACCTGGAGTCGTACATCGGAGCAATCAAGGGCTGGATCACCGACAACGTGCCGTCGTAGGCCCGGCCGTCGCCCCAGGCTTCCAGGTAATGGGAGCGGGGGATGTGCCAGGTGCAGGCCCGGGCCGTCTCGTCGACGTGTGAGCCCAGATGAACGCTGGACTCGACCCGGTTCAGCGCATCCGCAAAATCGAGTTCGCCGGGGAGGTCGTACACCGGATTCACCCCGATCATAATCAGCGCATCCAGGGAACCGTTGCGCATGTCGGCCACGAGGCCCCTCAACTCTTCGGCCTGAGGCGGTTGCTCCGCTTCGCCGGTATCGTAGAGATAGACCGTATTCCCGACGCTATTAAGCACCTGGTTGATGGCTGCGCAGATGGCGTGGACTTCGGCCGGCTGCGTCTCCCCGGCCAGCACGATGCCGCTAGAGCCCGCCCTGCGAAGGTCGTTCGCCATTTCGACGGCGTAAGGGTGATCGATGAACTGAGCCCCCATGCCCTCGACACCTTCGGCTTCGAGGTGAACGGCCACTGCAGCCGCAAACTCTGCTATCTCACTCGAACGCAGCCGAAGGCGGTTATCTGCGGAGGAGCCCGTGATGGTGAACCCGCTTTCTACGACGTAGAGCCGGCTCATGGTATCTTCGGTGGAGCTCAACTGCCTACCGGCCGCAAAGCTACGGGCATTATGCACGAAGTTAGGGTCGACAGCGCTCAGAAAATCGGCATCGAAGCTCACGATGACCTCGGCTGTGTCGAACCGATACCAGGGACGAACGGAGCGGCCGTAAGCCATCTGCATGCCTGCACGCACAGGATCGTCTCCTTCGGACCGGTACGTAATCCAGCGCAGCTGTGGGTACGCAAGCGCCATTCGCTCACGCATCGCTTCGAGAGTCGGCGACGAGGTCGGCTCAGCGAGGACCGCCACCTGCCGAGAAGAGGCATCGCGGAGCAGTCCCTGGCAAAAACTCAGAAAGGCATCCCAGTCCGACTGTGCACTGTTATTGAGCACAAACTGAGAACGATCCGGATCGAACATATTCAGAATCGATGCCTGTTCGAAGATGCCCGAGGCCCCCCGGCTGACGGGGTGATCGGGATTGCCCTCGATCTTCGTCGGGCGCCCTTCGTGGCTTTCTACGAGCAGGCTCAGCAACGTACCCCGAAAGGGCATCGCCGTGGCGTAATACATCGGAATGCCCGGGATCACTTCTTCGGGCTTCCTGGCGTAGGGTAATATGTTCTCCACGGGGCGCCGGCACGAAGCCAGGCCGGCCAGGGCCATCGAGGCGCCCATCAACTGGATGAACTGGCGGCGTGAGGCGCCCCCCGGCGCTTTATCCACACCAGGCAAAAATTCCGGCCCCGCGAGATCCAACAGCCCGGGATCCCGGTTCAAATCGGCCGTGCTCCGCCAAAACTTGAGTTTTCGATCGCCGGCCTTCGCCGCTTCGGCATCTATAATCGGTAGCTCTATCATGTGTCATCCTATCGTCGAAGGCGGCATGTTGCACACGGCACCCTCGAACACTGCTGGCTATTAAAAGCGCTCAGTAAACAATCTCGGTATCGGTAAACAATCTCAATAATGGCACGCCGAACAGTTCGTCGGCGGCAGGATGTTCTCCTGCACGACACGCTCGATATTGCGCTCCACAAAGTCGGGGGGATGGGTATACCCCATCGTCGTAACTTCGCTGTTCGGACGCAGGTACAGTTCGGGCTGGCGATGGCATTCCAGGCACCATCCCATCGAAAGCGGTTCTGCTTGATACACCACTTCCATCTGATCGACTCTGCCGTGACAGGTCTCGCAGCCTACCCCGTTGTTCACGTGAGCGGCATGGTTGAAGTTGACGTAATCCGGCAGGAAGTTCACTTTGACCCACTCGATGGGCCGATCCGTCGCCCAGCTCTCACGAACTGGCAGCAGTCTGAGCGACTGCGTCTGTATTTGAGCATGACAATTCATGCACGTCTCAGTGGCGGGTACATTCGCGTGAGCCGACATTTCTACGTTGGTGTGGCAGTACCGGCAATCCAGGCCGAGCTCGCTGACGTGAAATCGATGGCTATACGAAACAGGCTGCTCAGGAGCGTATCCGACTTCGACGTACTCAGGAGAAAAGTAGTACCACACCAAAGCGACGACAGCTACACTACCGAATAAAACGCCGACGAGAGAAAGAACGGGTAGAGTGTTGGCATTTTTAGGAAAGATCTGAGCCATTCCGTTGTATCTATTGGCTTTTGGTATCTGTGTAAGTAACGCGTGGCAAATTTAGGCCACAGGGAAGAATGAAATGACTTTTGTGAGGAAAATCTTCTGTGAAAAGATAGGGATTCATTATAGTTTCATTTCGAAAACCAAACTCATAAAACCTTCATTCTACACATCCGCGATGCCGTGGAGGATACCCGCACGCCTTGAGAGCCTACCTGCCAACCGTCATTCACGGCTGGAGGAACCGGGAGGTAGTTTTCCAGAAACGCAGGGTCAGCATGACAGCCGCAGCGGCGAGCCCGAGCACCAGCCCCCACCATAACCCGACGGCGCCAAAGTCCATCCCGAAGCCGAGGACGAGGCCCGAGCTCAGCCCGATGCCCCAGTACGCCAATACGCTGATGATCATCGGTATGCGCGTATCTTTTAACCCGCGCAAAGAACCGGCTGCGGACACCTGTATCCCGTCGAAAACCTGGAAGACCGCGGCGACGCCCAGCAAGACCGTGGCAATCTGCACAACTTCAGCGTTTCCGGGCCGCGTTGTGTCGATGTAAAGCCCGATGATGGAACGCGGCGCCGTGACGAATAACACGGCGGCGCCTATCATGAACAGCAACGCAAGGCCCATAGCGACGAAGCCGGCGGTCTGCGCCTGCTCCAGATCCCTGCGGCCCACAGCCTGGCCGACACGTACCGAGGCCGCCATCCCGATGCCCATCGGCACCATAAACGTGTAGGCCGCGCACTGTAACGCAATCTGATGAGCCGCCAGAGAAGCCGTCCCGATCAGCCCCACGAAGAGGGCCGTCGCTGAAAAAAGACCGGATTCGACACCGTGAGACACCCCGATGGGCCATCCGATACTCAATAACGCCTTTAAATACCTCGCATCGGGCGTACCGATACCCCACACGAGCCGGTAGTTCTTGAAAGGAGATACCGCACGCGTATAGCAGAGCAGGATGATAAACATGGACCAGTACACGATCGTGCTGGCGAGCCCGGTGCCCACAACGCCCAGCTCGGGAAACCCCCATTTCCCGAACATGAACACGTAGTTGGCGACGATGTTGATCGCAAGTCCGCACAACGTAATCACGGTGACTGGCAAAGGCCGAGAGAACCCTTCCAGGAAACTTCTCAGGGCCGTGAACCACAAGAAGGGCAAAAAGCCCCATACAATCGCGTGCAGGTAGCCGGCTGACAACGCAACGACGCCGGGATCCTGACCCATTGCCAGCAGCAGCGGCTCGATATTCCACAACAACAGCGCACAGGGAAGGGTGAGCAAGATGCCAATGACGAGCCCCTGCCGAACGCTGCGCTCGATCGTTTCGTCATCGTTCGCCCCGTATGCCTGGGAAACCACCGGCGCTACGGCGATCACCACCCCTGAACTTACAATCAACAAGAAGAAAAACAGCGTGTTGCCGAGTGCAACACCGGCCAACGACTCCGCCCCGAGACGCCCCACCATGAGGGTGTCGACGAACCCCATGGACATCTGGCCCAGCTGTGAAACAACCACTGGGCCGGCGAGCACCATGGTCTTTCGTACCTCGGATCGGTACTTATGTCGTCTGAACGTCGTCAATCCTGCTTTCTCGCGTGTACTACTGACCAAATACCGCTACATCGGCCCTCTGTGCCCTCCAGGCGCCCGGAGCTTCTCCAGGAGCGTCAACGTGGACGATAGTACGCAAGTTCGTATTATACCGTTCTTCTTCGTTCGTTTTTTTACGATTTGTTCGCAGTGATTCTATCACGGTGATCTGCTTGCTCGGTGATTTGCTCGCCGTGATTTGTTCGCTCAACACCCACCCATCATGTCGAAACAACTCATTCGATGGTCGTACTTCTATTCGCTGGCCTGCTTACTGGCCACAGCTCTGTCTCTCCTGCTCCACCACCGCGGTCCGTTGATCCTCGCTGGCGCAGCCTCGTTCACGGCCCTGATGATCGCATATGGGGTCAGGGTTCGTTTCGATCACCTGCTTCGCGCGGCCAATCTGCTGACACTCGGCCGTCTCCTCCTGACGCTGGCCCTGTTCGTCGCCCCGTTGATGCCCGAACCGGGCCCTTTCGTGATTATCACCAGCCTGGTCATTCTCATCGCAGACGGGTTCGACGGCTGGCTGGCAAGGAGACGGAACGAATCTTCTGAATTCGGCGAATATTTCGACAAAGAAACGGATGCCTTTTTCTTGCTGACGCTTTGCCTGCTCGCCTACTGGCAGGAAAAAGTGGGGCTGTGGATCCTGATACCGGGTATCATGCGGTACGCGTTTGTCATCGTGCTGACTCATCTAAACCCCGAGAACCAAAAAGAATACCGATCGAACTGGGCGCGAGTGATCTACGTCTGCATGATCAGCGCACTCTTGAGCGTGTTCGTGCTGCCTGCGTCGATCTATGGACCTGCTGTCACACTGGCCACAACTGCTCTCCTTCTGTCGTTTGCTCATTACTTCCGCTGGATCCTGAAAAGCGCATTCGGTGCTGTGTCGCACAACACGGTGTCGCACAACACGGTGTCGCTTAATACCGGGAAGCTCAACATAGATGAGCACAATCCGAAGAAGCGCACTGCGGGATCCGTGTGGATCCTCGCCATCGGGTCGTTCTGTTTCTTGAACACCCTCCTGCTCCTGCCCTCATTTATCGCCAACATCGAAACGAGCACGTTCTTTCCGGTTCCCCAGCCGGACTCTCCATCGCTGAAGTGGGACAGGGGCTGGTACGACTACGTGCTGTATTTCTTCGTGAGGCGCCCCAACCTCGATATTTTCAGAATCTGCGTCGACCTCGTCGCGCTGATAACGGTCATCCAGCTCTTCCGGAAGACCCCTGTAATCCGCCTCGTCGCTGTGCCCGCATTCATGGTTCTGCTGGTCTATGAGACGTATGACGCCATCGCTTACTCGTTCTTTCACCGCCCGGGCATCCTGTTCGAAGATGCTCAATATGCCGTCAACCTTTACTATTTGTTGAAGGATGCATTGTCCACCGGACAGGCTCCCGTCCTTATCGCGATCGTTTCGGGCGTCGTCGTGTTGACGTGGATGCTTCCCTGGTGCTTCAAACGTATGGCCATGGCTCTCGACACCCTGAAATGGAGGGGCACCGGGCTCTTGTTCAGCGGGGTATTCTGGCCGGTCGTTTTACTTATCTGGGTCTTGTTCGGCCCAGCCAGCCAGCGCCCGGTTCTCAGAACCGTCGTCGGAAAGATCGTGCACAATGCCGCCAGCTCGATAACGTTGAAGCGTCATCTCACCAGCCAGCGCGATCAACCTGTGGATGAAGTTTATTTCACCTTCGCCGAACGAACGTTCGAAACCAGGCCCAACCTCTACATAATCCTCGTCGAGTCGTATGGAAGTGTGATCTACGAATACCCCGCCCTGAAAAACCGGCACGATTCCTTGATGGCGTCCATCGAAGGCGCCTTTCGGTCAGATGGATGGCAGACAATCAGCCAGCAAACCAGAGCTCCTGTCAGCGGGGGTTTGTCGTGGCTCAGCATGGCCACTGTATTGTCGGGGATGGTCGTAGATAATAAAACCCGGTATACGAGGTTCAGAAAGCACATCGACGCGTACCCCCACCTCGTCGACCTTCTCGGAAAAAACGGGTACACGACCATTACGCTGCAGCCCCCCAACAGAGCCAGACCCGGTTTACCTATAGAAAACCCGTACCGTTTTGACAATACCGTCTATTTCAAAACCCTCAATTATTCAGGGCCTGCTTACGGAGTCTGGATCATCCCGGATCAGTATAGCCTTAACTTCACCCACGAGGAAATTATAGGGAGAGCACAAGAACCGATTTTCCTTTTTTTCGAGACCGCGTCGACCCATGCTCCCTGGTCGACGCCCCCTCCCCGGCTCGACGACTGGCGAGCCTTCAACTCTTCATCCTTCCAAACAACGAACGTCCATCGAGACGAGGCTGCGAAATTCGCAACGACACTTTTCGCTCAGCTCAACACGTTTTACAGACACCGATTTAACCCACAGGTCTCCAATACCGCCCACTCGTATTACGATACGATCGCGTACGATTGGGGTGTTCTTTCCGAATACATCCTCACCCGTGCTGCGCCCAATAGCCTGTTCATCATCACCGGAGACCACCAGCCCCCTTTGCTGAAGAGCAATGACTTCCTGACACCCATACATATTATTTCTCAGGACTCGACGTTGACCCATCGTTTCACCCGCTATGGGTTCCAGCCCGGCCTGACCCCTCCCGGCACGAGGCCCGGACGTACAGCGCCGGCATCGACGCCGGCACTCGACCACGCCGGTCTCTACTCGATGCTCGTTGAGGTGCTTACGCTTCCGGCGGCCAGCAGGGCGTCCTTGCCCGGGCCGGCCTATCGCCCCACCGGAATTGCCCCCTCGATCTTGTCGGACGCCCCTGGAAGACCTCAGCCCCATCCGGACCCATACTGATCGTAAGACCCCTTCCATGTTTAAAGGAACAGGACCTCTCGTGACGAAGCACGTACAGAGCCGGGAAGACATCCGGCAATTCTTCAACCGTTTTGCGGCGCACAACGTAGAACACCACGGCGCCGCCGGGCGGCTTCTCGCTTACCGGTTGCAGATTTTCGACCAGTTCTCGAAATTTTCGCCTCTCGATACCGTGCTCGACGTTGGATGCGGAAACGGGAAACACCTCTTTGCTCTGGACGGCCGGATCGGTCAGGCCATCGGGATCGACTTTTCTACAAACATGATTGCCCGGGCATGTTCTGCCGTGAGCCCCCGACTGGCCTCAGCGTACTCGTTCCGCGTCGACAATGCCGAACAGCTATCGACGATACCGGATCAATCCGTCGATGTGGTGATCTGCTCGGGAGCGCTCGAACATATGCTGGATAAAGAATCCGTGATCCACGCGATTTACCGCGTATTAAAGCGTGGAGGGCGATTCGTGTGCCTTACGCTCAACAACGAGTTTGTGTGGTACAGCCGCTGGGCGCCCGCCCTCGGTTTGCCCACCTATCACCTATCTACGGACCGGCGCCTGGACACGGCCGAAGCCGACCGACTTCTGAGGCGGGCTCCTTTCTCCGCGCACGGGATCCAGTACTGGACGTTCATCCCCCGAGGCGATATGCCTGCTTACTGCGCGATTGGATGTACCCTGCTCGACCGGATCGGCCGGTGGGGAGGCGCCCGGTGGCTGCGCAGCGGCATGGTCTTATACGCGGAGCGCTAGCGCCTCGAGCAATACCATCGCCGACTGCGTCCAGGAGGGAAACTGCATGCTTCGATGCCGGCCTTCTTCCCCCAGTTCATGACGGTCCGCCGGCGAAGTTATGAGCCCTTCGAGGACATCCACCATCTTTTGCCGGTCATAAGGTGGCACCAGGCGCCCCCCCTTCGTGCCCAGGCTCTCTGCGATCCCCCCGACGTCGTACGCGACAACAGGCAACCCGCACGCCATGGCTTCCCGGACCGCCATACCCAGCGTCTCGAACCGGGAAGGCATCACGAACAGGTCGAATTCTTCGTATAGTTGAGCCATATCCTCCTCCTCGCGTCGCCCTTCCCAGAAGACCCGGCCCGACACCGGGGAGCCCTCCAGCCGCTCCATAAAAGCGGCCGTACAGGCTGGATCGAGACCGCCGTCACCGACGATCTCCCAGGTCCAGGCTCTGTGCTGGAGCTCCTCGAGCACATCGACGAACTCGATCAGACCTTTGCCGGGTAGTATATTTGCTACGGTCAACAACCGGCAGGTATCGACGGATTGCACGAGAGGCGGCGCCGGCTCGGTGAATCGTTCGTCGAGCCCGGGATAAACAACCTCGATGTACGCCGGCGAAACGCCGGCCTTTACGAGGCAATTCCTGGTATAATGGCTGGTCGCCAGGTAGCCTCCAAATGACGGAAGGTGCTTTCGCTCCTCGTGCCGCTTCGCCATGTGATGGGATGTCGGATCGCACATGTGGAGATAATGGACGAGAAGCCAGGGGCGGCATGACGCACTGCCCGTCAGCGTCCGATCGTCAACCAGCAAACTGTCTACGACGAGGGCATCGAATCGGCGAAGGTCCGGCACCTGATCCTCCAGGGACCGGTCGACGCGCACTCGACTCGCCTGCACCCGGGCTTTTCCGAGGCGGTCTATCGCTTCGATGATTTTACGGTTGAACACGTTGCCTCCCGTAGGCATATCGTGTATCTCGGGTACGACAAAAAGAACGTTCAAGGGAACAAGTACCGGTTTATACAGGTGAGGAATTGCCATCAGGACGTTCGTTCGGGCGCCGTTCTACTACCTTGAACTTTGGCCTTTTGTGCCGTTTCTTAAGGCGGCCTCTCGTCAAGACCCTGTCCGAATCCCTGCTCAATCCCATATTCAAAATCTCGTATCTAGATGCAATCTGCGCATATCGATAGGTTGCGGACTACAGAGGCAGCAGATGACCCGCCCGGTTTAACCGTGGATGTCTCTGTCATCATCGTCAACTACAACGTTTGCGAATTCCTCGAACAAGCCCTTCGCTCGGTTTTCCGGGCCTCCGACGGATTGAAGATCGAGGTATTTGTCGTGGACAACAACTCCATCGACGAATCGGTGGACATGGTGCGAGAACGTTTCCCTGACGTTACCCTCATCGCAAACGAACACAATGTAGGATTTAGCAAGGCCAACAATCAGGCCATACAACAAGCCCGGGGGCGCTATCTCTTCATTCTGAACCCGGACACGATCGTCCGGGAAGACACCCTCAGGGCCTTCGTAGAATTGATGGACGAGTCCCCAGATATCGGAGCGGCAGGGTGCAAGATCCTGAATCCCGACGGCACGTTTGCCCCCGAGAGCCGAAGGTCCTTTCCTACTCCCGCTGTTGCGTTCTATCGCATGACGGGGCTGAGCAAGCTCTTCCCGAGAAGCATACGCTTCGGTCGATACAACCTGAGCTACCTCTCTCCCGATGAGGCCACGGAAGTCGACGCGCTGAGCGGCTCCTGCATGGTGGTCCGCCGCGAAGCCATACGAGATGCCGGCATGTTCGATGAAGATTTTTTCATGTACGGGGAGGATCTCGATTGGTGTTATCGCATCCAGCAGGCCGGCTGGAAGGTCTTCTACACCCCGTCCACGCAGATTATCCACTATAAAGGAGAAAGCACGAAGAAAGGGGAACTCCGGTATGTGCTCCTGTTCTATGGCGCCATGCTTCGTTTTGCCCAGAAACACTTCCGTCGCAAGCATTCCTTCTTGTTTCGCGCCATGCTGAGAGCAGGCATCATCGCCCGGGGAAGCGCTCAGGCCGTGTGGAATGGCGTCAGACGTATCGCGCTGCCGCTTACAGAGACCGCGCTCATTTTCCTGGCCGTGTCCCTGTCTGGGATCGCCCGCTTCTGGGCTGCCGGCTTGCCGTTTCCGGCGCTGTACATCGCCCTCATCGCACCCCTCTATACCTGTTTCGCTATCGCTGGTATTTCCCTGTTTCGAGGGTATACCCGGCGAGGGGCTTCGCGTATCTTGCCAGTAATTGCCGGTAATGGGGTTGCCCTCACCGGGCTGGCCGCGCTCTCTTTTTTTATCAAGGCTATCGCCTTCTCCCGCCTGGCCGTCGCCGCGGGGTTTCTCCTGGCAACCGCAGTGCTGAGCATCAACCGCATCCGACGCGGCCGGCGGGCCCGATCGACCCCCCTGTTTCGAAGAGCGGTGTTTGTCGGAGACGCGCCCGAAGCGGCCCGGTTCAACGAAGTGGTATCGTTGATGCCTGAACCGCCCTTTGAAATAACCGGATACATCGCCCGGGAAGCATGCCCGCCCACCACTAACAGCACTCTGCCTTGCCTGGGCGCCCTGAGGCACCTCAGAGACCTCGTTCGCCTCCGCCAGATCGACGATGTCGTGTTTTCCTCCACGTCCCTGTCCAATCGCTTGATCTTCGACCTGATTCAGGAACTGAAAGACCTGCCCGTCGATTTCAAGATGCTCAACGAACACCACGAACACCTCATTGGCCAGGCGCACATCGATGCCTTATCTACGCCGGCGCTTATCGACGCCGAAACGGCAGTCGGCGCCCCCAGAAGTACGTTGGCCCGTCGTACATTTGAATTGCCACTGGTAATTCTGGGCATTTTCTTGTACCCTTTATTGCTGATTGTTACCCTATTGCCTGGAGCTACCCCCGGGGTCGATGCGCTCCTGGAGAAAATAAGGCAGTTTCCCGCCGTTCTATCGGGCCGAAAAGCATTAATCGGTTACGAACCCGAGGAACACCCCCTGATCTCCTCCTCCTGGAACCTCAAACCCGGTGTGTTCACCATCACTGCATCCATGCCTCCAGACACCCGGCACCCCCGGAGGATCAGCCGGGCGTATTGGATGTATGCGTGTAACCACTCCATCGCCCTCGATGTCGACATCATGCTGCACTCCTTGAATCCTGGCCGACACGAATGAAGCAGAAAGGGATGCCCACCTGCGGAGCGGTATCGAAAAGGCGCCCCGGGTGACCTTCCAGCACGTACCCAGATTGCATGTTCAGATTGGATTTTTTCATCGCATATGGCAACAAAGGCTACTACCTATTCGCTTGACTTCGAAAAGCCGCTCGATGAGTTGGAGCAAAAGCTCGAAGAAATGCGTGCGTTCGACCAGGAGGACAATAGCGTCGACCTGTCCGCAGAAATCGAAGCGCTGGCCCTGCGCATCGAAGAGCTCCGGACATCCATCTACAGCGAATTGACCCGCTGGCAGCGCGTCCAAATCGCCCGCCATCCCCTGAGGCCTTACACGCTCGACTACATCGAAGCGATGACCTCCGATTTCATAGAGCTGCACGGAGATCGCGCCTATGGAGACGACCCGGCTATCGTGGGCGGCTTCGCCCGGTTCCAGGGCTCTCGCTACGGAGGCCGGGAACAGACCGTGATGATCCTCGGCCACCAGAAAGGGCGCGACACCAACTCCCGAAAATACCGGCGCTTCGGGATGCCTAACCCTGAGGGGTACCGCAAAGCCCTGCGCCTGATGAAACTGGCGGCCAAGTTCAAGAAACCCATCATTGCCCTACTCGATACGCCCGGCGCTTTTCCGGGGCTCGAAGCCGAGGAACGCGGCCAGGCAGAGGCCATCGCACGCAACCTGTTCGAAATGGCCCGCTTCCCGGTCCCCATCATTGTCGTCATCATCGGAGAAGGGGCCTCGGGCGGAGCGCTCGGCATCGGCGTGGGCGACCGCATCCTGATGCTGGAAAACGGCTGGTACTCGGTCATCTCGCCCGAAAGCTGCTCATCCATCTTATGGCGCTCCTGGGAATACAAAGAAGATGCCGCTCGCGCGCTGAAACTCAGCGCCTCCGACCTGATCCAGGTCGGCATCATCGATGACATCATCCCCGAACCCCTGGGCGGGTGCCACCGGGATCCCCAGCAGATGTTCGACACCCTGGGCGCCGTCCTCGCCGGCCACCTTCAGCACCTCGCCGAATATCCGGCGGACCAGCTAGTCGCCGACCGCCTCGCCAAATTCGACGCTATGGGCGTCTTCGAAGACCCTATCAAGTCGACCTCCCGAAACGGTTCTTCGAACAAATCATCGAAAACCGAGATGTCGAAGAAGTGATCGAGCATATTTACGAGCATCGAGTTCGCTACCGTGAATGTGACCCGATGGGCGTCGTCTACCATACCCATTACCTGGATTACTTCGAGATGGCGCGGACCGAGGCGCTCCGAGAACGCGGGGTCGTGTACAAAACGCTCGAAGAAAACGGGGTTATGATGCCCGTCATTGATCTGTCGGTCCGGTACAAACGCCCGGCCCTGTACGACGATCTGCTCCATATCAAATCGGTCGTCGCTGAGACGCCCCGTACCCGCATCCGCATCGACTACGAAGTACGGCGTGCCGGCGAAACGGCTGTCCTGGCGACCGGTCACGTAACCCTGTGCTTCATTGATGCGGTCAACAAGCGCCCTACCGTGGCGCCTCCCAGCCTTGTGGCCCTATTCGAACATGCTTCCTGAATACCTTTCAGAATCTGACCTGCACCAAATCATCAAGTCGGCCCTGTCCGAAGATCTCGGCGACGGCGACGTGACGACGCGTGCTACCATCCCCGAACACTCAAAGGCGACCGCCCATTTCGTGGCCAAAGAAACGGGTATCCTGGCCGGCCTGCTGGTTGCTGAGTACACATTCCGCCACCTCAACCCGTCTCTGGACCTCTCCTGGAGCCGGTCCGAAGGCGAGATCGTCAGAAAAGGCGAGGTGTTTGGGACGCTGGAAGGGGAAGCCTACGCCATTCTCGGCGCCGAACGAGTAGCGCTCAACTTTTTGCAGCGCATGAGCGGCATTGCGTCGGCGACGCAGAAGCTGGTTGAGGCCGTCAGAACATTCAACACGGCCATCCTGGATACTCGAAAAACAGCTCCGGGACTACGCCTGCTGGATAAGTGGGCCGTGCTCATCGGCGGAGGCGAAAACCACCGCCTGGGTCTCTACGATCAGATCCTGATCAAGGACAACCATATTGCTGCTGCCGGCGGCATCTCTCGGGCCATCCACACGGCCAACCAGTTCCGTAAAACACACCAGCCCTCGCTCCTCATCGAGATCGAAACGACGACGCTCGATGAAGTGGAACAGGTCCTGACGGTGGGCGAGATCGACACCATCTTGCTGGACAATATGACCGTCATCGCGGACGACGGCTCCCTGGACACGTCGATGCTCGAACAGGCAGTCCGTACTATCGGCCGGCGCTTTGGCACCGAAGCTTCGGGCAACGTAACCCTCGAGACGATCTCTGCAATCGCAGCCACCGGCGTCGATGCCATCTCCAGCGGCGCGCTCACTCATTCGGTACGAGCGCTCGATATTTCGCTGAAGATACAACTGGAATCCTGAATCTTCCCCCACTCGAAGAATAAACGTAGACACTCCCAAACAGAAAAGATACCTCGGCGAGATCGCCCGCCTGTTCTTCCGGCTACGTTACCAGCGACGTCTCCGCTATGAAAGATGCGATCGATCCATTTCTGGCGGGAATCAAACCGGCCGTCATTGTTTCTGGATGCCGTCAGCGTAGCCGCTCTTGCCCTCATGGTAGCGGTAACCCTCGAACTCGGATTCGACGTTCTGCTGGACTGGCGGGGGTGGGTCATCCCAGCCCTGAGCGCCGTACTGGTTATCCGCTGCAAGGTCAACGCCGCCTGGATCGTTCTCGGCAGTGCCCTTCTCGGTTGGGCCCTATCCCTGATATAGGGGCCGGGGTCAACGCGTATCGACGACCAGTTCGGACTGATACGTGGCATCCCCGAATTCGGAAGCGTCGCCGTTCCCCGCGTTGGCTGAGACGTGGATATAAATGGGTAACGGCGCCTCCGGGGAGGCCCACTCGAAGGACCACACGGCCGTGTCTCCCCGAATGTCGAGCGTACCTTCAGGAGTATGACGGATATACTGAATCCCGCCGGCTTCATCGACGGCCGTGTTAGGGTTGGTAGCCGTGAATTGGCCGGCCTGTTCCCCTGCTTCGGTACGCATGGAAAGCTGAAAACCGGCCCGCCGCATCCCCGGCCGATGCAGCACGACTCGCATCGTATACGACGAATCGGGAACGAAGGCGCCTCGCCATCCTTCGACGGTCAGCGCTCCCGCAGCGTCATTCAACGCGCCATCGAAGTGACAGGCATGGCAGGTAGGTTCCCCGAACCCTCCGGTATGGGCGACCGGAGGATTTTCGGGATAAGGCATAGAAAAAGCGGCTGCACCCATCAAGACCCCCGCTGCGATGGTCTGAGCGGTACCGTTGAGCCAGGCGGGATCACTCACAGCTCACTTTCAGACTTGATGCGCGCCCGACCTATCGTGTTGGTGTCCGCCCCGAACCATATTTCGCGAGTCGAAGGGTGGAAATACATATACCGGACTGTGCCTCCTCCGCTCGGTACGGGTTCTTTCGCGATGAACGTTTCGGTAGCCGGGTCGAAGCCGACAAACCGGTTCGGGTCCAGACCGGACTCGACCAGCCAGATGCGGTCCTGATCGTCTTTAGCTGTGCCGTACGGCCGGGCTCCACTCCCCCCGGGGAGCTCCCACTCCTTGACAGCGTGGCTCTCCGGGTCAAGCCGCCCCAGGTACCCCTCGGCATAATCGACGTACCAGATCTGGCCGTCGCTGGTGATCTCCATACGCCGCGGACGCGTTTCGGAACGCGGCAGTTCGATTTCTTCCAGCTCCATCGTCTTCGGGTCGACGGTGGCGATCTTGTTCGTCCCGAACAGGACGACCCATGGCCGGTTATCCGGAGCTACCTTGATGCCGTAAGGGCGCGCGCGTGACGTAGGCACTTCGACCAGGTCGACGGCGCCTGTTTTTGTCGTCAGCTTTCCGATGTAATTGCCGCCCTGGACAGTAAACCAGATATCGCCGTTTTGATCGAAAACCAGCGTGTGGGGGTCGCGAGCGCCTTCTTCAGGCATCGGATACCGGGTGATGTCGCCCGTATCTGGATCCAGCTTCCCGATGTGGGCATTCCGGTTGCCGGCATACCAGATCATCCCGGCTTCGTCTACGATCAGGTTATGCGGATGCGTCCCATCCAGGATGTCGTACCGCTTAAAATCGCCCGATGCTGGATCGAGGTATGCAATATAATTTCCCTTCTGCCCGCAGAACCAGACGCGACCCTCCTGATCTACATGAGGATCTCGCGGACGCGTATCTTCCCAGGGCACGTCCCATTCTTGTATCTCAACCGTGACGTCGTCGTCTACTGGAAGCGTATTCCACCCCGAAAAGGCGAATACGACCAAGCATGTCAACAGGTATCTCATTTTGAATGCCTCATTGCGTGGGGTTGTTGGATGGATGTCGACCACGTCAAACCCGCCTGGCAGCGCCCGAATAACCGCTCCCGTCGGATTCGGTGGTATAAAACATTACAAAAAAGAATTGTAAACGTTGTTAAGAACGCGACCGTAGAAGCTTGTCAGAGTACCAGGGCGTGTGGACATTTAGCGGCGGCCAGCGCTTTGTTGATGGATGTTGAGCAGATCAAGGCGCATTCCGAGACGCGATGCGGGGTATCTCGCGAGGAATGGTACGCAGCGATGCACAACATCGGCGAAAAAGAGCGGATGCCGATGAAGGTCCACACGCCCTAATCCACCTTGATCATCTTCCTGGAGATGACCCCCTGGGGAGTGATGAGGCGGGCGATGTACACGCCGCTGGGCCAGCTGCTGCCGTCGAGGTTCACCTGATGCACCCCGCGAGACTGCGTACGATCGATCAGCGAAGCCACTTCGCGGCCGGCTACGTCGAAGACCTGCAACCGCACTTTGCTCGAGGCGGCCAGCGAATAGTGCAGCGACGTCGTCTGGCTGAACGGATTCGGGTAATTTTGATGGAGCACAAAGGCATCCGACGCCTCCGGTCCTTCCACAGCCACCGGTTCCGAAGGATTGGCCACAAAACCCAGGGAGGAATACGTGTGCCCCAGGAGGACGGCCTGGACTTCGGCAGGATCTACGCCGAACCAGTCCTGCAATACCGTAGCATATACGGTTCTGAAGTCGATCTCGTATTTCAGGTTGCCGGTATCGTCCAGGTCGCTCAAGTCGGGGGCCTGTCCGTACAGTCCGCCCTGCACCCCTTCCCCCACAAGAAACAGGGGGGCTGCCGTTCCGTGGTCGGTTCCGGACGATCCGTTCTGCCCGACGCGTCGTCCAAACTCGGAAAACGTCATCACCATCACCTGGTCGGCGCGACCTCCAGCAGCGATATCGTTCATAAACGCGTCGATGCCGGTGGCCAGATACTGCAGCAGTTGTGCGTGAGCCGGCGCCTGGTTGGCGTGCGTATCGAAGCCGCCAAGCGTCACATGGTAGATACGCGCCCCGAGGGCTCCCTTGATGAGCCGTGCCACGATCGACAGGCTCTCCGAAAGCGGATTTCCGCTCGGGTATTCGGCTTCGTTCACTCCGTTTTGAGAAGCAATCTGTACGGCATCCGCATAAATAAATGAATCGTTCGCGACGGTTCGGACGAAAGACATCTCCTCCCCATAGACCGTCGCCGGAATGTTGGACAGATCGTACAAGATCCCGTCTTCGGCCAGGCGTTCGAAAAACTCCGCGCTGACGAGGGACATGCCCATGTTGGTGTCCGGCCCCTGCGTGATCAACGACGAGACGCCCCCGATTTGAACCGCCAGCGGAAAGTCGGGGCGATTCTCGCTATAATCCGGGTATTCCCGATCCAGGTGACGCCCCAGCCAGCCGGACTGGATGACGGTAGTGCTGTCGCTGCCCGACAACCAGATATCGGTCGACCGAAAGTGCGACAGATTGGGGGATGGGTATCCGACATTTTGAAGGAGGGCCATCTGCCCGTCGCCGAAATAGGGCTCCATCGCTGCCAGCGATGGGTGGAGGCCCAGATCCTGCCCCAGCGGGTGCTGCATGGCGTCTACTTTCGGGATCTGTATCGACGGGCGACGCTGGTAATAGATGTCGTTTTCATAAGGCACGATGGTATTCAGCCCGTCGTTGCCGCCGCTGAGCTGGATCAACACCAGAACGCGGTCGGTCTCGACGTCGTTCAAGGCGCTCAAGAGGGACGATCCGGAAAAAGCCTGGACGGGCGTGCCGGCCAGCGTCATGGCGCCGGCGACAGAGAGGCCCAGCCCGGACAGGAATTCGCGGCGCGACCAGAGTGCGTGATCGCGCGTATGGGCCGGCCCATGTTCTAATCGATAACCGTGGCGGGGGCGGCGAATGGTGCGAGTTTTCGTTTGGCTCATGATATCAGGTAAAGGCATATACGATGAAGCTTGATGATGGGGAGCCGGCAGGTCATCCGAGATGAAACTCCGGGAACTGCGTCAGATAACGGGCAAATAAGGCCAGCAGAATGGGCGCCTGTTCGACCTGAAGGTTCCACTCGTACCAGGGTAAACCGCCCAGAAATATTTTGGCCAGATTCAGCTTGTAGGGAGGGCCATTGAGCACTTCGTCCGGTATCGGAAAGTTGACGAGGTTGCCGCCGAATTCTTCGGATACGGTGCCAATGTCCAGATTTTCCACCGGCACGCCCATCAGGTGCTCTGCCAGAGCCACGGGCAGCTTGAAGGCGGCCAGCGGATCAGAAGCTTCCTCGAACTGCTCGGCAAGAGGCACCAGGTTGACGAGGTTGGCGCCGTTGTCCCCGAACAGGAGGAAGTCCGTGATGAGCCATCGTATGGGCAGCGATGTCGTCGAGATCCACGTCCGATGCCCCGGCCAACCGGCTACGTTGGGCGGATTGAGTAAGTTTTGCTGCAGAAAAGCAGCCAGTTGTTTCAAAAAGGACACCTCCTCCAGCGTGGGCACCACCATGACTTCGTTGGCCAGGCCCACCAACAGGTCGATGGGACTCTTGACGTGTGCGCCGATGAGTTGCTCGTCGAAGAAGTGGGCGCTCTTGAGCACCAGGCGGAGTACCGGCGCGATCTCGTAGTCGTTTGCGACAAATACGTCCGCCAGCTCCTGTACGATCACAGGATCGGGCGCCGCATAGACGAACTCCCGGTACAATTTCCAGCAAATGAAATACGCCGTTTGCGGCCCTCGCTCTTCGAAGATGATGTCGATGACATCGTCATACCCGAAGGCGCCCGTGCGCCCGAAAAACGTTTTGACCCCACCATCGAATCGACTGGGGATGAATACCCCCGTGTGATTGATGTAGTCGATAATCCACCCGGTCAACGCCCTGGCGATCTCCTCAATGTCGTTCTGCGTGTAATTGTCGTTCCCCTCTTGATCCTTTGGACTCATCGTGAACAATTCGAGGAGCTCCCGGGCGTAATTTTCGTTCGGCTCGACGTCTCTGTTGGTGTTGCCGTCGAGGTATTCGAGCATGGCCGGATCGGTGCCGACCTCGTACACAAACGTCTTGAAATTACCCAGCGCGTGAGTCCGGAGTAGACGCAGATACCGATACGCGTGCATGGCCACGAAGTAATCGTCGTATTGCGTGACGAAGTGGTTGTGCCAGAACAGGGTCATCCTTTCCCGGAGCCCGATCTGGATCATGGCCATGAACCACTGATCTTGCAGCTCACCCAGCCAGCGGATGTTATCCTCGATAAACTTCTCGAGCTCTTCCTGGGTAGCGTTCAGCGGCACGGGTCCATTCGCCCAGGACGGCTCGGGAGGCGCCGGATAGGCGGTCGTATCCAGCGCGTCGTCAACGAGCCGGTCGACCAGTTCACTGGCCGTTTTACCTTCCATCTCGTTGATCCCCACCGCCGAAGCCCCGAAACCCGTCCGTTTCAGCAGATGGGCGACTCGCCGGCGATCCAGCGCGTCCGGATACGGCTCCAGGCCGGCTTCGATATGCAGCGGCGGCGCTTCCCCTGTACTCGATTCGTTGAGTTCTACGGGCCCCTTGTTTCTCAAAAAGGCGGGCGGGGGCGCTTCAGCTTGCTTCAAGCGCTGCCGGGCCTGCCGCAATAATACACGAGGTTTTTCGTCGTCCGTCTGGATCATGCTGTCTTGGTGCTATAGGTGCTACATGTGGGGCCATCTATTAAGTAATGCGCAACTTTCCATCCAAAGTTTACCCGACTATCCCAAAATTGTGCTATTCCTTACACGTGCCGGCAAATTGACGCACAGGACGTCTGGCTCAGAAGATGACAGGATCTGCCTGGACGTGCGTATACTGTCTATTTTTCAACCGGTTATGGGGAAGCCGCACAGGGCGAAAGCCAGAGAGCCGCTTTCTTTCTTGACGTGGACAGAGAAGTGTTATCCCAAAACGAAAGGTAGAGACGGGTTACGAAAAGAAACCCTTACGGGTGAGTCATGCCTGCGCCAGAAACCAGAGGACGATAGCCAGCAGCCCCCCCAAAACAATAACGGCAAGACAACCGAATATATCTCTTGTAATTCGTTTCATTGCAACGGATGATCTGGGTATAAAACCGTCTACCGCAGGAGGTACAGGATACAGTGAGCGCGATGAGAAAAACATCTCGCCCCCATAGTACCACGTTTCACACTCTAAAACATCCCTTTCACCAAAAAACCCGTGATCCGTCAGCCCCCATCCGAAGCGCTGCTCCCAGGGAGAGCAATCATGGGCTGCTATCCCGTGCAATGTTATTGTCTTACCTTGTGATGTTGCCTTGTTGACGTAGGGCGTGTGGACATTCATCGGCATCCGCTCTTTTTCGCCGATGTTGTGCATCGCTGCGTACCATTCCTCGCGAGATACCCCGCATCGCGTCTCGGAATGCGCCTTGATCTGCTCAACATCCATCAACAAAGCGCTGGCCGCCGCTAAATGTCCACACGCCCTAGTTTCAAATGGTACGCGCCGTCACCGTCGTCTTCCTTATCCCGATTCCAAACCCGAACGAGACACGTTTCGACGGGCTGCCCGTGCAGACTATTCCCGCAGAGGCTTGTAGAGCCTTCAGTCTTTCATCAGCCGAAGGAGCGCTACTACAGATTCGTCCTGTTGCCCCTCAGCGACTGGATACGGGTCGATTCGTTCCAATACTACCGTGTGCTGCTCGACCACCTCTTCCAGTACGGGATCGCCTTCAGCTCCCACGAATCCGACAAAGCGAAACGGAATTCGCGTGCTCCCCCGCTCCCACACAATAGCGGCATCTACCGCCCCTTCCCATATACACTGCACTTCAAGCGGACATCTCGAGTCGGAAATCAGCGCCTCGAAATGAATCCGGGCTCCATTGTACAACAATACCGACTCGCTTTCCCTGAGCCGAAACGTGTCGCCAGGACCTACAGGATCCGGGTGTGAATCATTGTCCCATATCAGAGAACATCCCCCTATGGCCGCCGCGAAAACAACGACAGTGATTGCCGCAGAAAAAGACGCGGAAGAGAGTCTCCCTTTGAACAGGTTTGGATAACGTCTGGCAGTGAACATTTTCATCTTGAAATCCCTGTATTCGTGGCGCCGCCAGGCTCTTTGTCCGGTTCTACAGGTACGGGAATGTAAATGTATCGTCTGGACGGTCCAGATCATATCCGGTTCGTCACAAGAAGTAATCGCGTCGCGGCACCGATGACTGGTTTGGTTGCCACTGATAGACCACCGAGACCGTCGAAGTATTCCGCCTCGGGCAACGGGAGCTGCTGTACACAGGCCTATTACAATACCGTACGAACCGTAAACTGATTTAATCCGCCCAGCTCCGACCAGGAATTGAAGGCATAGTCAAACCGGATGGAGGATATTTTCAGACCGACTCCGAAGCCGAAGCCGGCAAAATCCAGCCTCGTTTTGGTCTTCAGCGTTTCGTGGCGACGATGGTTGTACCCGATGCGAACGTTGAATCCCTCGCTGAATTGAAACTCGCCGCCGATAGCTATATGCTCCATGACCTGCTCGAAAGGGGTGGCGTCTTCGAGCACCGTGTCGTAGTCGTGCAGGTTATACCCGGTCACCGACAAAAGCAAAGGCAGGTGCTGCAACCGTTTGGTCAGGCTCAACTTGAAATCGAGAGGCAGTTCGTCGCTGGTCGCCCCCAGTGAATTGAGAACGACGCCCGCATTGTTAATGGAGGCACTGAAGGTGAAATCGTTTTCGAGGGAATAATACAACACCCCGATATCCAGAGCCAGGGCTGATGACCTGAAGGAAGACACCGCTGAGAGAATCGAGTGCACGTTGATCCCCACGTGTATACGATCGGTATACGCCCTCGCCAACCCGACCGTGAAGGCCACGTCGTTGGCAGCAAACGTACCCAGCTCATTTCCCTCTACATCCGTTTCATCGATCTTTCCCCAGCTGAGATACCGAATCCCGAATCCTACGCTTCCCAGGCGATCGTCATGCAAACCGAATGACAAAAAGCCTGCCCGAAGATCGCTCACGTGATTCAGGAAGGATACGGAGAACGCCCGGTGCATTTCTTGATTCATGAGCGCCGGATTGTAGAACATCGCATTTGCGTCGTCCCCATGCACGGCAGAGAAGGAGCCGCCCAACGCGGCCGCCCTGGCGGACGGCTCAATCCGCAAAAACGAAAAGCCGGCCAACTCCCCCGGCTGAGCTGACACTGACCGTGTAAACCCTCCGGCCCAAACGGCCACGTACAAGGCAACGACCAGCGAAACGTTGCGGATCGTGTTCGCACTGTATTGCACCGTCGACCGCATCAAGGCGCCTTGCGACCGGGAACGTGCCAGCCGGTCGCATCCGCTTCTATACGGCATTACGCCGTGTATTACTCGTTGTATAACAGCAACGTATAGAGCGGCAATGCGAATGGCAGCACGAATCAGGTGTTCGGCCAGACGCCGAGGCGTATCAGGGATCACTACGTAGAAGAGATTGCGTGAGAAAAGGACGAAACCATGCCGAAAAGATTCTATCGGCGAAACCATACCGGCGAGGTTTGTACACGATGTTGGGAACCGGGATCCCGGCGGCAAGGGACGCTCTGGCACCGGGCCCCTGCTCTGCCTCTTATTGTTAATGATTTCTTAAGGAACCTATACACACACCATACATATACGTGTTTTAACACATAACAATGTGAGTATATACGACTGTGTTCGACAGTACGTAAAGGAGATAGTACATTAACCCAACCACAGCAAAGTAAAGAGGTTCAAGGTGAAAACCACAATACAACTTTTTGCCATAGCCATTGCATCACTGTTCGTCCTCCCCGGCTTTACCGTCGCAGACGATCCCAGACCGTCTGACGACGAGCCGGCCCTCAAGACGTTCGTCGTAGATCAGGTTCATTCGAACGTCGGCTTCAAGGTACGCCACCTCGGCATCACGAACGTAAATGGTCAGTTCGACGAATACGACGCCACGATCACCCTCGATCCCGAAAACTTGAGCACCCTGGAGGCGGAAGCCACCATCCAGATTGCCAGCATCAATACGGGCAATGAGCGCCGAGACGGCCACCTCAAGTCGGACGACTTCTTCAATGCCGAAGCCCACCCTGCTATGAAGTTCGTCAGCAACAAGGTAGTTCCAGGCGACAATGGAGCGTTCGAATTACACGGCGATCTTACCATCCGCGACGTAACCAAGCCTGTTGTCCTCGAAGGCGCGCTGCTCGGAACGGGCATGACGCGCGAAGGCAAACAGAAAGTAGGTCTCGAAGCCAGCACGACGATCAACCGCTTCGACTACAACCTGAAATGGGATCAGGTCACTGAAGCGGGCGGCCTCGTTGTCGGTCAGGATGTGCAAATCATTCTCGAGCTCCAGCTCAACGAACATTCTGAAAGCTGATCCAGGCTCGGGTCACGTTATCAGTCACGTTATCAAAGGCGAGAGGCGCTTCGGTCTCTCGCCTTTTTCCTTTGGCTCAACTCTTTGATGCCAAGCTCTTTGACGCTCAGCCCCTTCGGCCGGGGAACGGATCCCCGACCGTTGCGTGTGAACCACCGATTCTATGTGGGTTCTGCCCGGACCGGTGCGGTCTGACAGAATCAACCTGGTTCGTTTTTTGACCGTACATAGTGGAAGCACAGAGCCATGTGCCCCGGCTGTAATTCGGCAATATTGGCACAGAAAACGATACCCAGGGAACCCCCACTATGCACACCTGGCAGAAAAGTGGGTGGGTGCGTTACACACTCGAATGCCCCCTGCCAGGATGGCATTCCTTCAGGCGTACGCTGACGACACCATCATGATCAAACTATTACAGAACCTCTTCGGCGGGGACTCCAACGAACGCGAACTCAGGAAGCTGTGGCCGATCGTAGAAGAGATCAATGAACACGTCGAATCGATCCAGAAGCTCTCGGACAGCGAGCTGCAAGGCATGACGCAACAGTTCAAAGCGCGCATCGCCGAAGCCGTAGGCGAGAATGAGGCCCGTCAGAAAGAGGTCCGCCAGGAATTGCGCAAGGAAATCTCGGAGCGCGATATCGGCGGCGACGGACAGGTGGCCGGCTCGAACGAGTTGACGCTAGAAGAATGGCAGGCGCTCTCCGAAGAGCTCGACGAATTGCAGGAGGACTGGAAGGACATCGTCGAGGACACCCTGGACGAGCTATTGCCGGAGGCGTTTGCCGTCGTCAAGGTAGCCTGTGAACGTATGACAGGTAAATCCTGGGAAGCCGGCGGAAGCACGGTGACCTGGAACATGGTGCCCTATGACGTACAGCTGCTGGGTGGGGTCGTACTCCACCAGGGCCGTGTGGCAGAGATGAAAACCGGTGAAGGCAAGACGCTCGTCGCTATCGCTCCGGTATACCTGAATGCACTCGCCGGCCGGGGTGTGCACGTCATCACGGTCAACCCCTATCTGGCCCAGCGCGACGCCGAATGGATGGGGCCTCTCTACGATTTTCTAGGCCTCACGGTGGATGTCATCGACAAATACGAAGCCCATTCCGAAGGGCGACGGAAAGCCTACCGGGCCGATATCTCTTACGGCACCAACAACGAGTTCGGGTTCGACTATCTGCGGGATCATTCCTTCGTGTCCGACCCTGAACACCTGGTACAGCGCGACCATTACTTCACGATCGTGGACGAGGTCGACTCGGTACTGATCGACGAGGCCCGCACACCCCTGATCATTTCGGGCCCGGTGCCTCAATCCAACGATTCCCGATTCGAAGAGCTCAAGCCGCCCGTCGATAAACTGGTTCGCGAACAGAAAAAGGTCGTTGCCCAATTTGTGGGCGAAGCGGAACGCGCGCTCAAATCGCGCGACGAAGCGCTGGAAGCCGGCGACAACAAAGCGGCGAGCGAGTACGAATCGGAAGCCGGCCTCGCCGTCCTCCGCGCCCACCGGGGATTCCGGCGCAACAAGAAACTGCAGAAATTGCTGTCCGAGCCGGGCATTGAGCAGCTCCGCCAGCGAACCGAATTCTTCTATCTGCAAGATAATGCCAAGAACATGCACATCGTCGACGAGGCGCTTTATTACGCCCTCGACGAAAAGCAGCATTCTATCGAGATGACCGAGATCGGGCGCGAGTTCACGGCTCGCGCCGCCGGCGAAGAACTCAGCCTGTTCGTCTTGCCCGACATCGGCGAAGAAGTCGCCCGCATGGAACGGGAGCACGAAGAAAAGATCCAGGCCCTTCACAAGGAGCTCGAGGAAAACACCGAGCTATCCGAGGAGAAACGCACCAACAAACAGATGCACGAGGAGCGCGTGCTCGCCAACGAGCTCGCGGAAGAGAAGAGGAATCTGTACAACACGTATGCCGAGCGCGCCGAACGCTTGCACGCCATCGAGCAGCTGCTGAAGGCCTATACGCTGTTCGAGAAGGACATCAATTACATCGTCCAGGAAGGCAAGGTGATGATCGTCGACGAACACACCGGGCGCGTGCTGGCAGGGCGGCGTTATTCGGATGGGCTCCATCAGGCGATCGAGGCGAAAGAGAGCGTCAAAATCCAGGCGGCCACACAGACCTACGCCACAATCACGCTCCAGAATTACTTCCGCATGTACGACAAGCTCTCGGGCATGACCGGTACGGCAGAGACGGAAGCCGAAGAATTCTACAAAATCTACGGCATCGACGTCGTCGTCGTGCCGACGAACAAACCGATTCAGCGGCAAGACCTGGACGATCTCGTCTTCCGGACCAAGCGCGAGAAGTTCAATGCGGTCATGGACAAGATTCGGGAATACAACCAGAAAGGTCAACCGGTGTTGGTCGGCACGACATCCGTCGACGTCTCGGAGACGCTGAGCCGCATGCTCAGCCGGCAGAAGATCAAACACAACGTCCTGAACGCAAAGCGCGACCGGGCCCAACAGGAAGCGCTCATCGTGGCCGAAGCCGGGGAGCAAGGGGCCGTCACGATCGCGACCAACATGGCCGGCCGCGGTACAGACATCAAACTCGCCGAAGGAGTCCGTGAGCGCGGCGGCCTCGCGATCATCGGCACCGAGCGGCACGACAGCCGGCGCATCGACCTGCAGCTACGCGGCCGGGCAGGGCGCCAGGGCGACCCCGGCGAAAGCCAGTTCTACATCTCCCTCGAAGACAACCTGATGAGCCTGTTCAAGTCCGACCGCGTCGCCAAAGTCATGGACCGGCTCAACCTCGAAGAAGGCGCTGTCATCACACACCCCTGGGTCAACAAAAGCATCGAACGGGCCCAGAAAAAGGTCGAACAAAACAACTTCGGCATCCGCAAACGCCAGCTCGAATACGACGATGTGCTGAATGCCCAGCGCCAGGTCATCTACGACCGGCGCACGGCCGCCCTGCACGGGGACCGCCTCCGCGGCGACATCATGGACATGCTCCGCAACCTCATCGAGAGCATCGTCGACGCCCACTACGGCGATGGCGACCTGGAGGGAATGAAAGAAGAGTTGCTCCGGGTGCTCGCGTTGGACTTCGACATCGACCGCGACTCGTTCGCCCGCCTCGGCGAGGACGGCCTCGCCGACCGCATCATGCAGAAGGCGAAAAACTTCTACAGCCTCAAACGCGAGTCCCTCGCAGTACCTTTTGTCGAGAGCATCAAAAAAATCCAGGAGAGCGACGCCGAGAACAAGCCGGACAAGGTGTTCGTCGATTTCACGGACGGGCGGCGCCTCATGCGCGTCACCGTACGCATTCAAGACGTGATCGACACCCACGGCCAGGCCATCAACGATGCCCTGGAACGTTCTGGCGCACTGGCTTTCATCGACGAACACTGGACCGAACACCTGCGAGGGCTCGACGAAGTCAAGGAAGGCATCGGACTGCGCGCTTTCGGGCAGCGCGATCCCCTCATCGAATACAAGATGGAAGCCTTCAAGCTCTTCAAAGAAATGATGGAGACGATCAATCACGAAGTCGTCTCTTTCATCTTTCGCGCGGGGCCGCTCGTGAGCGACAACCGCCAGCAAAAAGGCGGCGCCCAGTCCCGGGTCGACCGCCGCCGGCTGGACCCCAAGCGCGCTCAGTCTACGCACGCTTCGGCCGATCCGTCCTACGGCGTAGGCTCGGGAAACACACAACAGGCCCGCGATCGCGATCCGAGCGCGCAAGGCCAACAAACGGTCGTCGTCGGCGAACGTACAGGCCGTAACGATCCCTGTCCGTGCGGAAGCGGCAAGAAGTACAAACACTGCCACGGACGCGCCTGACCGGCCCGTCGGCGCACATTTCGAAGAGGCTCTTTGTAGTGATAGTACAGTAGTGATGGTACACGCCGGAAGTTAACACGAACTTGTTCCGCACATATATTTTACATTATCGATATTTTATCTAATTTATCCCGTTGCGCGAGGCAACGCTCGATCCGGCCAATGTTGCGGACACGGGCTTCTTCTCAACAACCATTCATGCATCATGCTCCGATCGCTCTATATTCGAGACTATGCGTTGATCGAAGAATTGGATGTATCGTTTGATACCGGGTTGAATATCATCACCGGCGAAACAGGGGCCGGTAAGTCAATACTGCTCGGCGCCCTGAAACTCATCCTCGGCGAGCGAGCCTCCACCGAGTCGATCCGCACCGGTGCGAAAAAAGCGGTCGTGGAGGGCGTCTTCGACAACGCGGGGTCCCCCCGGGTTCAAAAGCTCCTGGAAGAATACGACTTCGAATCGTCGAGCCAGATCATCCTCCGCCGCGAGATCACCTCCTCCCAGAGCCGGGCATTCATCAACGACTCGCCGGCTAATTTGCAGCTCATGCGCGAGATCGCCTCGCACTTGATCGACCTGCACGGGCAGCACGAACACCAGCTCCTGCTCCGGACCGATACCCACATCGACGTGCTGGACAATTTTGGCGGTCTCGAAGGCCTGCTCTCCAGGTACAGCAAACAATACACGCTGGTCGCTCGCCTCACCCGCGAGCGCGACGCACTGATCGCCCGCGAGCAGGAGATCCGGCAGCAAAAAGAATTATTCGAGTTCCAGGTGCAGGAGATCGACCGGGTCCAACCCGAAGAAGACGAAGAAGAAGCCCTCGAAACCGAATTGAACATCCTCGAACACGCCGAGCGCCTGTTCGAGGTCTCGGCCAAACTTTTTCACACGTTGTACGAGGCCGAGGGCGCCGTCAGCGACCAGCTCGTACTGGTCCGCAACGAACTCCAGGATCTCGTTCGTATCGATCCGAGCCTCGAAAACTCGGCCCAGGAAGCGGCCTCCGCCCACATCATGGTTACGGAGCTCGCTACATTTTTACAGGACTACAATGCCCGCATCGAATTCAACCCGGAACGGCTCGAAGCCATTCGAGACCGGCTGGGTGAGCTGGAAAACCTGAAGCGAAAATACGGCGGCTCCCTGGAGGCCGTGATCGCCCACAGAAAAGAAATCGGAGCCCAATACGACCTGGCCCGAGATTTCGAAGGCGCCATCGCGGCGATCAACGAACAAATCGACCAGGAGCAGACGACTCTATCCGGCCTTGCCCACCGCCTCTCGGCCAAACGCACCGAAGTGGCCGGGCGTATCGAAAAGGCTATCGTGTCCGAACTGGGTAAGCTGGGCATGACGGACAGCCGCTTCGAAGTACGGATACTACAGCGCCCCTCGGACTCCGGATGGATCCCCAGCGACCAGGGCCCCGGCACACGCCTGGAAGCCTTCTCCAACGGTATGGATGTCGTTGAATTCTATATCACGACCAACCTGGGTGAGGAGCTCAAACCCCTGGCCAGCGTCGCCTCCGGCGGTGAGATCAGCCGCATCATGCTCGCGCTGAAAACGACCCTCGCTAAAAGCGAACGCCTCCCGATTCTCGTGTTCGATGAGATCGACACTGGCATCTCGGGCCCCATCGCGCGCAAAGTAGGCGAAAGTATGCGGGACCTCGCCCAGTATCACCAGATCATCGCGATCACCCACCTGCCCCAGATCGCTGCACTGGGCGATATCCACTTCAGGGTAACCAAAAGCGTCGATAACGGCCGCACCAAATCGGCCGTCACACGCCTCACCAACGAGGAGCACATGGCCCAGGTCGCCACCCTCATCAGCGGCGCCGAAGTCACCGATGCTGCGCTCGAAAGCGCCCGCGAGCTCATGCGCGGCGTTTCCTGACTTCCAGGGATGGCTCCTCGCAATACCATTCGACATGCCGCCCGCTTCACGAAGATCAATATTCTGCAAAAAAGCGGTTTTCCTTTTTTAGGGGCGGTGCGTGTAACGAACTGTTCATATCCTTTCCAACGGGCCGACACGCACTTCTCGAGGGTTGAGGATGTGAGGTTCATCGTTTTGCGGATCTCCCGCATTCCGGACCTCAAGCGCCCCAACACCCCGGCTCTCCAACGCGATGAGCTGGCTTGCAAATGAATACGAATTTGCGGTTGTTAAGTGATGGTACGCAGGTTGTGCACAGCACCCCGTTGTGCCGGCTTTGAATGACTGCCTTGCAGCCGTTTTTTAGCTATATGCGCGCATTCAAAGCCGTCCGGGCAAAACGATAACGCACAGATGCGTATCATCCGTTGTTAAGTATGCCGTAACGTATTATCTCGCATGTGATTCTGAGTTAAATCAAATAACTAACTATGGCAAAACCATCGATCAAGTTTGGAACCGACGGCTGGCGAGCGGTCATCGGAGACCAATACACTTTCTCAAATCTTGAAATTGTATCCAGAGCCACCGCGCAATGGCTGAAGAAGACGTACGGGAGCGACCTGAGCGTGGTCATCGGGCACGACACCCGCTTCCTGGGCCGTGCATTCTCCGAGCGGGCCGCGGCCGTCATGGCGTCACAGGGCATCCGGGTGATTTTCTCCGAGACGTTCACCACAACACCGTCCATCAGCTGGGGAGCCAAAGAATTTGGCTGCAATGCCGGCATCGTCATAACGGCCAGCCACAACCCCCCGTCCTACAACGGATTTAAGATCAAAGCCCATTTCGGGGGGCCGGCCACTCCGGAAATGATCGCCGACGTAGAATCTGAGATGGAGAGCCTCGCGCCGTATACGCTTCGACCCTTCGAAGAGCTTCTGGAAGAAGGCCTCATCGAGATGCGCGACGTGGCTTCGGAGTATCTCGACATGTTGAAAACCAAGCTCGACATCGAAGCGATCAAGGCTTCGGGCATCAAAATCGCCCATGACGCCATGTTCGGCGCCGGCCAGGGCGCCATACAGGCGCTGATCGGGGAAGACCGCGTCGTGGCGCTCCACCACGACCTCAACCCCGGCTTTCACGGCCAGGCCCCTGAACCCATCGACAAGAACCTGCAGGAGTTGTCGCGGGCAGTCGTCGAAAAGGGGTGCGCAGTTGGGCTCGCCAACGACGGTGACGCCGACCGGATCGGCATGTACGACGAGCAGGGCGTCTTCGTCGATTCGCACCAGCTGCTCTGCCTCCTGGTGAAATATTTATACGAGGAACAGGGCCTGAAGGGGGACATCGTCAAAACGTTCTCAACGACCTCCATGCTGGACAAGATGGGCGAGCATTACAACCTGACGGTCCACACGACCCCTATCGGGTTTAAGTACATCGGCCCTAAAATCGTCGAAGGAGACGTTCTCGTCGGAGGCGAAGAATCCGGTGGGATGTCTGTTAAAGGGCATATTCCCGAGCGAGACGGCATTTACATCGGGCTTCTCGTCGTCGAGATGATGGTCAAACGCGACAAAAAACTGTCCGAACTCGTCCAGGAGCTGTATCTCCAGTTCGGCCCGCACAATACGTACCGCATCGACGTTCACACAACACCGGAGAAAAAGGAAGACGTGCTCAAACGGCTGGCGGCTGGCGAGTTGAAGAAGATCTTCGGCCGGGAAGTCGTACACGTAGATACCCTGGATGGGTTCAAGCACATCACGACCCGAGGATGGCTGCTGGTGCGTCCCTCCGGTACAGAACCGGTGTTACGCGTATATTCTGAGGCAGACACCGACGAAGCCGCGCGTGGGCTGGTCGAAGATGCTGCCGCGCAGCTGGGCGTGCTCGAAACCGAAGGCGCCACAGCATGACTTCGCAGCATGACTTCGCAGCATGACCTCGCAGCATGGGTCGCAGCAGGAAGAATCGTCAGGTTCAGACCCTGAGTGACGCATTCCGATGGAAGGCGTGCTGGCTCATGCGTTCCCCCAGGAAGGCGCATATCTGCTCGAGGTGCTCCTGATCCACTTCGTCAAAAGCCCCGTAATAATCCGAATCGACATCGAGGACCGCCACGAGGCGGTCCTCGGGGGTCACGACGGGAACGACAATCTCCGAGTTAGTGCTCGCAGAACAGGCAATGTGCTCGTCGATGGCGTGCACGTCTTCGACGAGCTGGGTCTGGAGCGACCGAGCGGCGGCCCCGCAGACCCCTTTATCGAACGGAATCGTCAAACAACCGTGACCGCCCTGATAGGGACCGATCATGAGCAACCGGTCTGCCACGACCCGGTAAAACCCGGTCCAGTGGTAATAATCGAAGGCGTGGTGCAATTCACACACGACAGTGGCCATGACGGCCGTCCAATCTGCATCCGTGGGGGCGCCTGAAGGCGCCCCCACCAGATGTTCAATCCGTTCGAATACGGCCTGATAGGTCTCTTTTTTACCGGCGCTCATCAGACCTTCAGTTCCCAGCCGGGCTCGTATGTCCGTCCCCACATCTTTTTCATGATCGCCTCGTCCTTGATGTGTCCGTTCGCAGGGTCACACTCGAGCGTTGCCCCGGAATGCTGAGCCACGTTGCCCAGGTGGCACAGAAGAACGCTCTTATGCCCTTCGTCGATGGGGGTATTCAGCGCTTTGCCGTCCCGGATCGCATCGAGGAAGTTGACGATGTGCAAGTCGGTCAGGTCGCCCCCACCCACCGTATTGAGCTGGTCGGTGGCTTCGCCGCGGATATTGCGTTTGATCTCTTTGTTGTCCAGGTCGTAGACGATATACCCGTCACGGTCGATGAGCACCGTACCTTCGGTGCCGTGGATGGTCGCCCCCCGTCCCCGGTTGTGGAACGGCAGCCCGTTGCAGCTGCGGCCTTCCCACGTGATGCTTTTGCCGCCCTCGAAGTCGAACGACATCACCTGCGTGTCGTAGAATTCCCAGTCGTCATCGAAATGAAAACGCCCGCCGCTGGAGCTCACGCGCGTGGGGTAATCGACATCCAGTGCCCACCGACATACATCCACTTCGTGGGTCCCGTTGTTGCAGGCTTCGCCCGTGCCCCAGTTCCAGAACCAGTGCCAGTTGTAATGGATCAGGTTATCCTGATACGCCACCCGAGGTGCAGGGCCTTGCCACAGTTCGTAATCGAGCCATTGGGGAATTTCGGCGACCTGTCCTTTACCGATCGAGTCGCGCGTGTTGGCGTACCAGGCTTTGCCGTAATAGGCTTTACCGATCAACCCTTCGTGGATGGCCTGCACCACCTCGATCGACCGGGGCGCGGATCGCTGTTGCGTACCCATCTGGACGACTTTGCCGTACTTTTTCTGGGCTTCGATCAAAATCTCGCCCTCGCGCGGGTTATGCCCGCAGGGCTTTTCTACGTAGACGTGCTTGCCGGCCTGCATAGCCATGACCGACGCCGGCGCATGCCAGTGGTCGGGGGCCCCGATGACGAGCGCGTCGATATCGTCGCTTTCGAGCACTCTGCGGAAGTCTTTCTCTCCTTTCGGCATGCTGTCCTGAAGATCGCCCGACGTCTTGGACGCCCGGGTGATCGCCCGGTCGTCTACATCGCAAATATAAGCGACCTCGGCGCCATCGATCCTCGCAAAAGCATCAGCGAGAGCCCTTCCGCGTCCATTGACCCCCATTACAGCCACGACGATCTTGTTGCTGGGGGCATTCTTGCCGCGAACGGCAGATAACGGACCCGCCAGCCCCAGCCCGAGCCCGGCCACGGCAGTGGTTTTCATGAATTCACGACGGTTACCATATTCTTTCATAGTAGATACCTCTATAGGATAAACTGTATCGCAAACACACTCGGCGTGGGGTATTGCGCGTTTGCTGCAAAAGACTTGTATAGGGGTAGTAAAATACTACAAATCCATGAAACCTGCATGGCGTCCAGATCGCCGGCATACCGAACGGTCCGCCGGGTCCGGTAGAAACCAAAAAACCCGCCCCAAAAACATGAGGCGGGCATTTCGTTTCAGGAGAACACGGCATTGTTAACGCCGCTGTGTCTACCTGTACCTGCGTGCGTACACAATGTCAGTCATAGAGCCCGGTCAAACAACCCGGCATATCCGCATTCTGCCGTAGGTTAATTTAACCACATCCAGGCTTTACCGGCGTCTATTTACCCAGCGCTCCGCTACGAAGTGCAAAAATGAAATCCGTCGAAGCCGGCTGCCCACCGTGTTGCCGAAGATCGAAAGCGATCTGTCCTCTGTGGTAAGCGCCGTGAGCGTACAGATGCATGAGTATATCGTCCACCCTGCTCTCGAATCGATCTCCCTTCGAATTGGAATAGGTCAGTGGGTTGCCAAAGTACGCTTCGTCCTTCTCTGCAAACAGCGCAGCCCATCGATGTTTCATGTTCATCACCCGCCTTTCACTTTCTTGCAGGGTAAGAGCCGGCCAGACGACAGGCGGGCCCCCGTCATCCAGCGGTGATGTTCCTGTGATCCGATGGTACCAGATCTCCTCGGCGCCCACGATATGCCCCATCCGTTGGACGGCGTCCTCAGGGGGGCTATCCATCTGGAGGAGCGATCTCAACGTTTCTCGGTTCGCCCAATCGTTATACGTAAACAACTGCTTGATGCGTTCGATTTGCTTCATACGAATATCCTCATAGTGTCATCCTGTTTTTCAGACCCAGCTTATGCCTCGATTTTCCTTTACCGGTACCGGGCATGTGACATTCCCCCTGCGTCTCCCTGCCAGGCCACTTCCATCCCTCTACCCCAGTAGACTGTAGGAATTCGCCCCACAACGTTATGCCGGGGATCCCCCACATGGCTTGCAGTGGATCACGGGCAATCACCCCCACGTTTCACGCGTAAAGTTATATAGTGATGTTACGCGAACTGTGCACAGCAGCCTGGTTTACGCGGCTTTGCAACCG
>CAZGHT010000026.1:0-62755 GCA_964525535.1 uncultured Rhodothermaceae bacterium | reverse complement strand
GTGCAAAGCCGCGTAAAGCAGCCTGCTGTGCACAGTTCGCGTAACATCACTTACGGTAACTACTTAGGTAGGTAGAATCGCCAATTTTGGCCTATTTTGGAGGTTTTCACGGCTTGAATTTGCCCAAAAAGCACTCAATTGAAGCAAATTCCGTGTTCATTTGAATTAAAAACTGCGAAATTAGGCCGTTTTGGCTGATCAGGGTACCTAAGTAGTTACCACTTACGAACACAAACCTGTCGCCATAGCGGCATAATCAACGCGCAAGAATCCACTTAAGCACCTGTCCAGTTTTTTTAGGACCGTTTCTAAAATCGTGCTTCGTGGCTCGGCTTTAATCAGGTTGAGCCGACCAATTTCATCCTCTGGCCAAGACGGCGAAAAGTAACAATAAAATGTAGGGCCTCCAGGTCTGGAAATCAATTTCGTTTTCAGCGTGCGTAACTGTTGGCGAATCCCTTAGTACAGTCATTCCCAACTCGATTGGGAATCCAGAAAACGCAGAAGTTGATCTAAACGGTCTCTGGATCCCGCATCAAGTGCGGGATGACGCTTTCTATTCATGTAGCGTTTGACTTCGTCAATAGTTACGATCTATACAACTGGAGATTCGCACTGCGAGAGAAGATATTTGGCATACCAGGTGTTGTTTCACTTGATATCAACGAAGTAACGAACCGGATTAGTATTGGAGCCGAAGTACCCCCGTGTATATCCTCGAATCATCTCCGACAACGGTCCACAGTTCACTGCGCGTGACTTCAAGCTCTTTCTGCGCCAGAAGGGCATGGATCATGTGAGAACCTCCCCGTATTACCCACAATCCAATGGCAAAAAAGAACGCTACTTCAAGACCTTGAAAAAAGAATGCATCCGTCCCAAAACACCGCTTACCCTGGAAGAAGCTCGGCGTGTGATCGATCAGTTTGTTCGTCACTACAATCATGAGCGACTCCACAGTGCGATAGGGTATGTGGCTCCGATGGACAAACTCAATGGCGGCGTTGTTTCGAGCAATGAGGGCACATAAAACAAAACCCCTACTGGAGCAAACATTCTTCTAATAGGGGCATTCCAGCAGCCCCCACGTAAAGCAAATTCAAAGGTTTTGTTAACCCGTGTCCTTCATTTGCAGCTTCTATATAGTGCACTGTTCCTCCGTGTTCTCGGATACGTTCTACCATTTGGCGTGATTCTTCTGGCTTCACACGAATATCGTTGGCGCCCTGAAAGATCATTAAGGGCACTGTAATTTGGTCGGCATGATTGGCCGGTGAAATCGATTCAAGAAAAGCACGCACCTCTGGATCGCGTTCATCACCATACTCGGCACGCTGCGCATCAGCAAAATGGTGTTCCTGACTGGCCTCCAAGAAGGTAACGAAATTACTAATTCCGTAAAGATCGATTCCGCACTGCAAGCGGTCACTGTAATGCGTCAGTGAAGCCAGCACCATATAGCCACCATAGGAGCCGCCCATCACGGCAATCCGATTTTGATCGAGCGTCTCCTGCGTGGCAATCCAATCCAATAACGCCCCGATGTCTCTAACGGCATCCTCTCGACGGTGGTGATCATCAAGCTTCAAATAGGTCTTGCCATAGCCGGAGGAACCGCGCACATTCGGTGTGATGACGGTGATCCCATGCCGGCGCATCATATCGTAACCAAGTCTTAGTAAGGGGCCTGACTGCGATGCAGGGCCGCCGTGGATCAGAATGAGTACCGGGCGCGGGTCTTCAAAGATAGGCGATGCCCTAAACACAAAAGCAGGTATCATCCGCTGCGAGCCATCTACAGAATCAAACGTCGGATAGTGCTGCAATTCAACCAAAGGTAAATCTGTCTCATCTGGGCCGAGATGCGTCCAGCGTGTCCAACTACCGTTTTCCAGATCGTAGCTGTAAACACTCGTGAGATTGGAAGCAGACGTCACCGCCACGGCAAATTCACTCCGCCACGGATGCATATACAGGCCTTTCCCCAATACACCCTGGTGGACATTGCTGATTCGTTCTACCGAACCATCCTGCAAATCCAGCACGTGAAGACTGGACAAACCGTCTTCGTTCATCAAGAAAGCCAGGCGCGTGCCGTCAGGTGTAATTTCGAGATCGGTTATATCCCAGGAAGATTCCAGGATCGCTGTCGCGGATTCGCTTTCCATGTCGAAGCGATATAACTGTTCGACTTCCGCATCATAATCACTTGCAAAAAAAAGAGATTTACTGTCCGCACTCCACGTCAAAGTAGATTGAGCGTAAGAGACAGAGTCTCCCCAGGCAGGCAACAACTGCCTCATCGATCTTTTCTCCACATCGAACACGTGAATTCGCTCAAATGTATGAGAAAGATGCTCTATCACAGCGATGTAGCGTCCATCCTGTGACCACGCTCGGGGTACATACACGCCTTCTGCCTGATATACCATTTCATCAGAAGCGGGGTCAAGCGGATTAATCAGGTAGAGATCGGCATCCTCACCGTTTCTGCGCGCACTGCTGTAGGCTACCAGATTTCCTTCCGGATTAAAACAGCACAAATAACTCCTTGCGCCCTGATGCGTCCACGGCGTCGCAGTTTGGGTTGTCCTATCGTACAGGTAATGGTTATAGAGTTCGCTTCCGCCTTCGTCAACGCTGAAGATGAATATCTTATTCGTCGAGTCTTTGGGCAATCGGATGTTCGTTGCCCGTTCAGGCAGGCCTTCAACTGTGCCTAAAGAAGCGCCCGGGCCCGTTAAATGGCGCACATTGCCCCCTCCAGTGCCTACGAGCATTTGATAATCCTCAGGCATCCAGGCCGTGAAAGATGTTGTAGTGTTCAGACTTTGAACAGTTGAAGCCAGTCGCCACGCCCATTTCCAGGGAACGCGTGGCACGTTTTCCACCGTTAAAGCCGGCGGTGCCGGCAAGCCTGTAACAGCAAGAGCGATGATCCCTACTGTAAGCAGGGCAACCAGGGTGAGTGTTATCTTTTTTAGAACACGCCTCATGTATTATTGCTGATTCTGGTAGAATAGATATTAAGCGGTGACCAGAACGAAATCGACCGCAATTCAGAAACGCTACAAAATCAGCTCCGGGAGTGCCATAGCGGAATCACGTGATATTTGACAAACTGGCCGCAAAGGCGCAATTAACAATGAAATGTAGGCACAAAAAACCAGGATTTCAATTTCGCAAAATCCGGGTTGATACTGCTGGCGAATCCCTTATTACGGTCATTCCCAACTCGATTGGGAATCCAGAAAACGCAGAAATGGATCTAAACGGTCTCTGGATCCCGCATCAAGTGCGGGATGACGCTTCCTATTCATGTAGAGTTTGACTTCGCCAGCAGTATCTCCGGGTTGAATACGAAGTGCTCTAAGAAGGAATTTGTCAAGAGGCCCCTCCCCCACGGCTCACAACCTCCCGGCTTGCTCTGCGTTAATATAGGCATTATCATGCGAGCCTCAATCAGGAGTAAGACCATGACACAACTTCTACAAACAGCCATTAACAAGCTCAAGAAGCTTCCCAAAAAGGAGCAGGATGCCTTTGCTTTGCGGATCCTCGAAGAAATCGAGGCGGATACAAAATGGGATGAGCTCTTTGCCAAGACAACCGACCAACAGTGGAAGAGCTTAATCGATCAGGTCGACAAAGAAATTGATGCGGGAAATCACGAGTCGATGGATGAGGTGTTTGGTAAGTAGTGGAATCGCGTGCCCTCCCCTCCTTTCGTAGAGCCCTGGCCAGATTGCCTGAAGAGATCCAGGAACTGGCAGCTGAGGCTTACACACTATGGGAAGCAAATCCTCGTCATCCAAGTCTTCGCTTTAAAAAAGTCTCATCTAATATGCCGATCTATTCCGTTCGAGTCAGCGGTAACTACCGTGCCCTGGGCCTCTCCGTGATGGTATCATGTATTGGTTTTGGATAGGCCCCCACTCAGAATACGACCAAATTCTGAAACAGTTATAGCTATTTCCGAAAACGCCCGCCATCGCGTCATCGATCAAAATCACCATCAACATAATGAAAGCGAATCAGATAGATGTCCTGACCGCTTCCATGTTGAGCTGTTTTCATCAAGTCCTCGATACTTTCAAATCCGGACTCGATGACCAACTCATCGGTGATATCTTCTAGCTCGATCTCCTCAATGGAGTCCACGGCTATATACCCAGGGCCCTGCCCCAGAAGATACCTCCCCCCTACCTTTACGTGCAGCCGCTTCCATATCCTGATGCTGCAGGTTATAACACCCGCGCGGATCGGTTCATGAAGCTTCTTGGTAAATTGCATTCAGTGCTGATTTTGATTTTGATTTCGGGTTTCGCACCCAAAGCTGAACCTTTCATTTTGCAAGCCTTTCTTGCACTTTCTTGCTCTCCAGCTCTTTCAACGCATGCCTTCCTATCCAGGCGCGCCCTTTTTCATCGGATGCTGCCAATCGTGTTCCTGTCTTTATTGCCGCTCTATTAAGTTCAATATTTCGCTTACCTGTGGCCCGCAAAGCCATGTCAATAGCTCTGTTCACCAGAGGCCTCGTATCGGGTTCGCTCTCTTCGATAAGTTGCAAGGCAAGTTCAAATTGTTCATTCGAAGCTGCTTTGTCATGAACCGATAACGACCATATGAGAGCATATGCCGCACGGCGTACAAACTCTTCCGGAGACGGTGCCCATTCGAAGACTTTTTCCCAGGCGAAAGGAGTTCGGTCGAAGAGGTGGAAACATGTCGTATCACAGATGGCCCAGCTATCAAAATCAGATGCCCAGTCATCCATTTGCAACCGTGTTACTTTTTCGGCTTCGTCCACAAACGCTGCGATCGTTCGCGCCTCATACCAGCCTGTTTCCCAAAGCGCTAATGCAAGCTGATGATTCTTACCGATCTTCTTTGCATACCTCTTCATGTCCCCCATCGCTACACCAAAAGCACGATCATTGGGGATGCCATAGCGCTTCATGCCCTCGACTACTTCTTTAGTACCCTCGTGCTCTAACCATTGAAGAACATCATCTTTTGTCATACATAAATCATTATCGCCTCCTCCCGACGGCACAAGCAAGTCAGTTATGCTCTCTAGTCATTAAAAGTATTCAGGACGAAGGGCTTTCACGTTGTTGTACATGTCCATCATAATATTGACTGATCGTACCTCGTCAATATCCTGGGAGAGCAAGAGGACCTCACCATTCTGTACAAAAATGGTTGGGTAAACTACAAAAGTGGGTTTTACAGCTTCTTTTGGTCAAGAAGAGTGTACAAATGGGAAGACCTAACAGTAGCGGTCTTTAAAATTAATAAATTTCTTAAAAAGAATTCTATCACGTATCTACGTGATCTGGCCCAGAATAGGTAATTTAACAAATCCTGTAGCAATAAAAAACCCGGCCAAGGGCTTCGTTTGACCGGGGTTGATTGCGAAATCGTGAGCAGGTAACAGGTAAAAAATAGGCGACTCCCCTACCCTGTTTTCGATTTCCGAAAACGCAATACGGCCAGAAGTCATTTCATAATCGCGCAGGCCTGGCCACCCACACATCGAACCCTGGATATTAGCCTTACGCTTCATTTCTTCTTTCATCCTCTTTTATTTCCCATGGTGAACATGGGCATCATGGCCCGAGTAGGGAGATTCCACCTCCTATTGCTTTAAAAGCAAGTATAGCCATAAGCCGAGAGGGACTCCTCGACGCTGCAGAGATGGGCTTCTGTTCTGGCCGAGCGGGCGCTCAATTTGAGTGACGGCTCAGGAACAGAAACCGTGCTCATTCTTGCTCATGGTCCTGGTGATGACGCCGAAAACGGGGAGTGGCTGCGGAAGCTTGATGCCCTCGCAGATAGCATTCGCAGTTCTGGGCAATTTTCAGCGGTCGAAGTGCATACCTTGCGTGAGGACTGGAAAGAGAAGCGCGCAGAAGCGGAGACGCGTATTAGAGCATTTGTCGAAACGTCCACGCAGCAGGGCAATCAGACACTTGTCATCCCTTTCCGGCTCTACGGATTTGGCCCATATGAAGAGGTGCTGGAAGGATTGGCGTATGAATCTGATGGCACAGGATTACTTCCGAGTCGTCTCGTTACAGATTGGATAGCGCACCAAGCTAAACTGGTGATGAAAAACTCGGGCTGGCTTTCCCATGTAATTGACGCTTCTCACTAACGGATGTTACGCATCTGTGCGTAATCGTTTTGCCCGTACGGCTTTGAATGCGCTCAGGTAGGTAAAAAACGGCTGCAAGGCAGTCATTCAAAGCCGGCAAAACAGGGTGCTGTGCACAACCTGCGTAACATCACTCACTAATTCCAGAACAGCCTTTACCATCTCAATAGAAATTATAATTATCGTTTTTTTTAATCGTGGATGTTTTCGCTTAGCGTATATTTCCTCCGTGTTTCTGGTCGGTACCCTTTGATAAGTGATGTTACGCAAACTGTGCACAACAGGTGGGTGTACACGGCTTTGCCGGCGCGAGGCGCATCCGGCGCGTAACATCTGTCACGTATCGTTGCCTGCCAGTCGAGATACCGCATCGTGGCCGGATTGTATGGCGTCGATCACTGAGATTCCCTGCCGATAATTTCCGGCAAAGTAGAGGCCGGGATGTACGGCTTCCAGGTTGTTGAGCAGTGCTTTGACCACGCCATATCCGACGTGATATTGGGGTATGGCTTCTTCCCAGATGACGTGTCGAACAAAGACGGGATCGGCGTGCACGCCCAGCGTGTGATGCAGGTCTTCAAGCACAAACTCTTGCAAGAAGTCCAGTGAAAAAAGACCTATTTCATGGCGACGCGCGCCTCCAACGAGCGTGGTGAGCAACGTTTTGCCCTCCGGCGCGCGATCCGGGAAAACGGTTGAGGAAAAAATCGTCCCTAATATACGTTTTGTGGACTCTTTGCCCGGCACGAGCATGCCGAACCCGTCGAGTGGATGCGAAATACGATCGGCTTCGAATCCCATAACGAGGACTCCCACGGGAGGGTGTGGCACTTCCTCGAGCGGGCTGAGGTCCAGCTCAGTGCTCAATCCTAGCTCGCAAAAACGAGGGAGCGGCAGTGTTGAAATCACTCGGTCAAATAATCGCTCTTCTTCACGGTCGCCCCAGGATATATTCAGTCGCCATCGCGCGCCCTCCTGACGGATGGCTCGAATCGCGTGATTCGTCTTGATGCGGTCGGCGATGGGGTGGGACATAGCGACCGGGAGGGTTTGCATGCCCTCTCGGAAGGAAAAGATGCGACGGTGAGGCGGGGATGTGCTGCCCGGCTTACTGGCCAGCAGTCCTTTGATGAGAGAGCCATGGTCCTGCTCGAGCCGGTACAGCGCGGGAAAAGCGTGGCGCAGGGACAACAATTCGGGGTCTCCGGCGAAGACTCCCGTCACAAAAGGGTCGACGGCGTAGTCGAGAACCTCGTTGCCCAGCCTGCGGCGAGCGAAAGCCGCCACCGACTCGTCTTCGTCGTCGCTTTTGGGAGCGAGTAAGGGTTCACGGGCCAGCAGAAGCTTCGTCCGGAATGAAAAGTACCCTGAGGTGAGCAGAGCGGGGGGAGAAAGAGGCAGCTCGACCGGCTCGCCATGACGGACGACGAATCGTTTCCTGGCATTAGGGGCAGCAAAGACGACCTGGTCTGAGAGGTCCAGGTCCTGCACGATCTGTTGCAACAGAGGCGAAGAGGAGGGCAGGGAGTTAGGGCCGTGCTCGACGAGAAAGCCGTCGGTGCGTTCCGAGCGGATTTTCCCCCCTACCTCATCCGACGCTTCGAAGAGTTCAAAATCGATCTGTCTTTTCCTCAGGTAGTGAGCAGCTGTCAATCCTGCTATGCCCCCTCCCAGAATAGCTACCATATCTCGAAATACCGGGTTCACGGTCTACGATCGTATCTTCGTCAAATCGCAATCAGCACCAGAGCGACGAGCCAGACCGGTTCGGATTGCCTGTCGAGGATCGACCATGCAATGTCCCCCTTTTTAATGGATTATACAAGGGGGAGTTCTGGCGGGTTGAAGGCGGTACCTGCTTCTGTAAATCTTAACAAAGTATCCGCTTCTGTTTTGAAACAAAGAGGGTTAGAATATCTTTTGATCAATAACTCGTTTCAACAAGGTCCCCAACTAGATACGGTAGGTGCTATGGCTACTAGCAACATGAACGACAACTGGACATATGTAAAAAGCCAGATTGAAGCCATTTGGAGAAATGCGGATTTTGAAGATGCAGAACTGAAACGAGCCCGCGGTAACTTGCGCAAAATGGTCAGTCTCATTCAGGAGAAGACGGGAGAGTCTCCGATGGAGATTCGGCAGAAGATGAGCTCTATTTTGTAACACACCTCCTCGCTCCGTTCACTGCAGGCTTTGCAAAATGTTAGCCGGCTCGTTCCCGAGCCGGCTATTTTTTTGAACGCCGCCGGCTTGTGTGCGTACAAAGGAGGCATTTATGAACAGGGTACCAGTTGCACGCAGGCTTTCATGTTTGGCAATCAGGCTCCGGTTACGACGACATCGTTTCGACAAAGAAACGAACGATACTTATCCTTGCTGGCCGATTTGTACGCGCGCGCCGACGAAGTCAAATTGGGAGGGGGGATCGAGCGAATCGAAAGAGAACACGGGCGCGGCAAGATGACCGCCCGGGAGCGGATAGCCGTTCTCCTCGACGACGAAACCGAATTCACGGAGGTAGGCCTGTTTGCGGGGTATGGGATGTATGAAGAGGAGGGAGGATGCCCTTCTGGAGGCACGGTGCTGGGGGTAGGGCGCGTGAGCAACAGGATGTGCGTTATTGCTGCCAACGATGCCACGGTGAAGGCCGGGGCCTGGTTTCCGATCACCGCAAAAAAGAACTTGCGTGCCCAGGAGATCGCTCTGGAAAACCGTTTGCCGATCATCTACCTCGTCGATTCGGCGGGCGTGTATCTCCCGATGCAAGCGGACATCTTTCCCGACAAAGAGCACTTCGGCAGAATTTTTCGCAACAATGCGATTTTATCGAGCAGAGGCATTCCGCAGGTAGCTGCAATCATGGGAAGCTGCGTGGCCGGCGGGGCCTATTTGCCGATCATGAGCGACGAAGCTCTGATCGTGGATGGAACGGGCTCCGTTTTTCTCGCAGGCCCTTTCCTGGTAAAAGCGGCGATCGGGGAAGACGTAGATACAGAGACGCTGGGAGGAGCCGCCACCCATTCGGAGATCTCCGGCGTGACCGATTATCGGGTTGAAAACGACCAGGAATGCCTGGAGAAAATCAGGGACATCGTTTCGCACTTCGGCCCGCAGGACCGCGCCGGCTTCAACAGGGTGGACCCGCTGACCCCGCTATATTCGTCAGAGGAAATATACGGCTTGATACCGGAAGCCTCGAACCAGCCCTACGACATGCACGAGGTGCTGGCCCGTATTCTGGACAAAGATTCCTGGCTGCCTTACAAAGAAGGATACGGAAAAACCCTGATTACCGGCTACGGCCATATCGACGGATGGAGCGTCGGTATCGTCGCCAATCAACGGCTTGTGGTGAAAAACAGTGCCGGGGAGATGCAGGTGGGCGGCGTCATTTATTCGGACGCTGCCGACAAAGCGGCCCGGTTTATCATGAATTGCAACCAGAAGCGCGTCCCCATCGTCTTCCTTCAGGATGTGACGGGGTTTATGGTCGGTACGCGGGCTGAACACGGCGGCATCATCAAAGACGGCGCAAAACTGGTCAGCGCCGTCGCAAACTCGGTCGTCCCCAAGCTGACCGTCATCGTCGGAAATTCGTACGGAGCTGGAAACTACGCCCTGTGCGGCAAAGCGTACGACCCTCGTTTCATCTGTGCCTGGCCGACTGCCCGTATTGCCGTTATGGGTGGCAAACAGGCTGCCAAAACGTTGCTGCAGATTCAGACGTCGAAGATGGAAAAACAGGGCCGTTCGCTGTCGAAAGAAGAACGAGAGCAGGTGCTGGAATCGATCGAGGAAACGTACAGGGATCAGATGACGCCATATTACGCTGCTGCCCGTCTCTGGGTGGACGAAATCATAGATCCTGCCACGACACGCCAGTGGATCAGCAAAGGCATCGATATCGCCGACCACAATTCGGAAATCAGACCCTTCAATCCAGGCATTATTCAAACGTAGGCTGGTGGCTGGATTCCACAGAGTACAGGGTGAGACCGGCCCTGCCTATTGACCCCTGCCTGCAGCCCTACTTTCTCCGCTGTACCGTATAATGAACCAGGTTGAGTAATGCGATGCGCGCCTCGCTTTCCGGGAACGTAAGCAGAATAGAACGGGCTTCTTCGGCATAATCCACCATGCGTTTACGGGCGTAGTCGATCCCTCCCAGATCGTGAACGAGCCGGCTGACTTCGCGAATGTCGGACCGGCTTTTCTTCTTTTTGCGCACGATCTTCATCAGCCTCTTCTTTTGATCCTTCGTGGCCTGCCCCAGGGCATGAATGAGCGGCAGGGTCATCTTTTTTTCCTGGAGGTCGATACCGAGCGGTTTACCGACATCCTCGATGCCATAGTCGAACAAGTCGTCTCGAATCTGGAAGGCCATCCCCAGCTTTTCACCAAAGCAACGCATACGCTCGATGTTGACGGCATCTTCTGTCGCACTCAGCGCCCCACACAGGGTGCAGGCTGAAATGAGGGAGGCCGTTTTGTCGGAGATGATCTTCAAATATACGTCCTCATCGATATCGAGGCGCCGGGCTTTCTCGATCTGAAGCAATTCGCCCTCGCTCATGCGTCGTACTGCGTCGGAGAGTGCATGGAGCGAGGAGTAGTCTTTGTGATCGAGCGCCAGTAACAAACCGCGGCTCAACAGGAAATCCCCGAGGAGCACGGCGATTTTGTTCTTGAACAACGCATTGATCGACAACATACCCCTGCGGCGGTCCGCGTCGTCTACGACATCGTCATGCACGAGCGTGGCTGTGTGCAGAAGCTCGACCAGCGCGGCCCCCCGGTAGGAGCGATCCGACACCGAGCCGCACGTCTTGGCAGCAAGGAGGACCAGAAGAGGGCGAATACGTTTTCCCTTCTGGCGCAGGAGGTAGCGGATGACCCGATCGAGCAGTCCTACGGGAGTTCGCAGGGAAGATCGAAAGTAGGTCTTGAACGCCTCCAGTTCTTCCTTGACCGGCTCCTCGATGTCGCGTAAAGAAAGCGAGCCGTCCGGGATGATTGCATGGAGGGATTCGGCCGGGTCCAGCAGGGCGGGAGTCGATTCCATAAGCTGTTTTCAAAATTTTTTGAAACTTTGGAAAGTATACAGGAGAAAGGCGGATAAGTTCGAAGATCAGCCGAATCGATAGGGATTTCTGCGGAGCAGCCACAGGAAGAACGGGGCGCCGCAGAAGGCGGTGACCACTCCTATGGGCAGTTCCTGCCCCGGGAGCAACGTGCGCGCCAGCAGGTCGGCCCAGACCATGAATATGCCTCCTGCGAAAAAGGAGAGCGGGATGACCCGCCGGTGGGGAATACCTGTGACCGAACGGACGGCGTGGGGGACGATCAATCCGACGAATCCGATCGCGCCAGCGGAGGCGACCAGAATGCCTGTAACCAGTGCGGCCAGAAGAATCAATAGTCGTTTGAAGGCCTCGACGGGTACGCCCAGGTGATAGGCAGCCTCGTCTCCCAGCAGCATGGCATCCAGGGGGCGATGAAAGAGCAGCAGCGATACCAGCGTAGCCCCGCAGGCAAGGGCCGGCAGGGGCACCAGGGCCCAGCGGCTCGAAGAGAATGAGCCCAACAGCCAGAACATCACCGTTTTCATTTTTTGCAGGTCTGGCGAAGCAAACGTCGCGAAGGTGCTGATGGCCCCCATCAGGGCCGACATCGCAACACCGGCAAGAAGCAGGCGGGTAATATGCAGTTCTGAGCCTTTTCGGGCGATGAGCAAAACGACGATCATTGTGAACAGGCTGCCCAGGAACGCGGCGAGAGGGAGCGTCAGAGCGAGCGACACCAGGGGAGGCAGGAACCCCAGGTAGAAGAGGGATGCCCCTGCCGAGGCGCCGCTTGCGATCCCCAGGATGTAGGGCTCCGCCAGGGGATTGCGCACCAGCGTCTGCATCGCTACCCCGATCAGGGAAAGTCCCCCGCCAACGAAAAAGGCCAGGAGCACCCGGGGGAAACGGAGCAACCATACAATTTTCTCCGTCGGCGTTTCAGGAAGGGTCAGCGCATGGAGGCTCAACTGGCGCGAGACCGTAGAGAATATCACCGGCAGTGAAATCAGGGATTCACCCAACGCGATGCCTGCGAGCAGCGTCAGGAGGGAGAGTGTGATGAGAGTGGCCGTCGCATACCCGGGGTGTTTCATCGATTGTTTCATCGATGCGGCACAGCGTGTGAGGCGATGCCGGGTATCGACGCCGGGTCGTCAGGGAGTTTTCCGGTGGCCGGGGCGGCTTTAGCCTGGCGTATACACGAAGCCAACGCCTCCATGCCATCGACCAGCCTTGGGCCCGGCCGCAATATGATGGAGGGCTCCAGCGAGCAGATATGGTCGTTGACGACCGCCGGCAGAGAGGCAAAGGAGGGGTGATTTTCAACGAGTTCGGAGGGGTTTTCGAAGGTGCCTGCGATGATATCGGGCTGGGAGGTGAGCACGAACTCTTCGGTCAAAACAGGCGCCGGGGTATCGATCGATTTGGTGACACTCACCCCTCCCGCGATCTCGATGAGTTCATGGACGTAACTGTTTTTGCCGAAACTAAAAAGTTGCTCGCTCCCGATGAGCAACAGAACGTCGGGCCGTTCCCCCTGAACGTGTGTTTGCTGGCGCAATTGACTGACGATGGCGTCCAGGGAATCGGCGATCTCGCCGGCTTCGTCGGGATTTTCAGTTATCGTGCCCAGATGACGGATGACGCGGGGTACGTCGCTCCATGTGTCGAATGAAAAGTAAAGTACGGGAAGATCGAGCGATTCGAAGAGGCGGGCATCCCTCGGATTATTGATTTGATCTGTGCCGATAACGGCGTCTGGATCGAGGCGCACCAGGGCTTCGTAGTCCATGGGAAAGGAGTTAAAACGCGGCAGCTCGGTTACAAAAGGCGGGTAATCGTCAGCATGGCTGACCGCTATGATCCGGTTGCCGGCTCCTGCTGCGTGTACAACTTCTGTAATGCTGGGAGCCAGGGGGATAATGCGCTCGATGGGCCGGTCCAGATATACCTGTCTGCCGAGGTCGTCGGTAACCCGCACGGAATCCTCTGCCAGTAATACGGCTGAAGCTTCGGGCTCAGAAGAAGAGGGATCAGGGGAATTCTGGCAAGCCGCCAGGGCAGCGACAGACAAAAAAATGGGGATAAGCGTTCTCATGGTCGGGCATCGTCGCTGATGAAGGGCGTTGGAATGGAGAGGATACATAGTCGTCCTGCCTCTTTCTGTTCCCGGAGCACAGGACGGATCCCGGCGTGCAGGTCCTCTCGCAGATCGATCGGGGCCAGGCTTTCGCGAAGAAGCGGGCGCTCCGTTCTTGGGTCGTGCGGCCTCGAAATAAAATCTTGATCCAGTGAAACGAAAGTTCGTACATTGAGGTTACTTTATTACCTCTCACACGTGGGGGCTTGAGTTTGTGTGATCGATGATTCCTTTCTACCGGTTCCAGATCCGAACCGCTATCAACGACTTGTTTCAGGCCAGAACGTATCGAACCCAATGTCCTGCATGTCGAGCTCTGTATCCTGCATTGTTGTCTACGAGCGGGGTGCATACCTGCAGTTCTCCAGTTACTTTTTGTTCCTTTTCCTAGAACCAGGAAATCATATCTCGTGAAAAAAACTATCTACATCGTCGACGACGAACCGAAGATCGGCGAACTTTTCGTGACTGTGCTCAACCGCGATGGATACGAGGCGCATTCCTTCGTGAATCCCCAGGCGTTACTGGAACAGGTCGATCAGAAAAAAAGCCCGGATCTCATCCTGGCGGATCTGATGATGCCAGGGATGAACGGCATCGAGTTGATAGAAGCGTTGCATGAACGGGAGAAGACCCTCCCGGTGATCATCATGACCGCACATTCCTCGATCCAGACGGCCGTCGATGCCATGCGTCTGGGGGCGTTTCACTATCTCCAGAAGCCGGTCAATCTCGAAGAGATGCGGACGCTGATCGCGAAAGCGCTCGACATGTACGAATCGAAACCCGAGCTCGAGGTCCGAAAGCGTAAGCAGCAGCAGCAGTTTCCCATCGACGGGTTGCTCGGGGACAGCGAAGCGATTGCCCGGGTCAAGGATACCATCGCGTTGTTGAGGGACGTACCCAACACCATTGTGTTGATCCGCGGGGAAACCGGGACAGGAAAAAACCTCGTGGCGAAAACGATTCACTACAACTCGTTGTACAATGCCGGCCGGTTTGTAGAGATCAATTGCGCCGCGCTGCCGGACAACTTGCTCGAGGCGGAATTGTTCGGATACGAAAAAGGGGCCTTCACCGATGCACGCGATGCCAAACTCGGTTTGCTCGAAGTGGCCGATGGAGGCACGTTGTTTTTGGACGAAATCGACTCGATGAGCCTCGCCCTACAGGCCAAGCTACTCTCGTTTCTGGAAAGCCGCATATTCAGAAGACTCGGCGGAGTCGAAGAGATCCGGGTGACCACCCGCATCCTCTGTGCAACCAACGCCGGCCTGGAAGAACGCATTGCGCAAAAAGAATTCAGGCGCGACCTCTTCTATCGGATCAATGTCGTTAACTTGCAGCTCCCGCCGCTGCGGACGATGGGCGAAGATTTGCTCAAAATAGCGGAATATCTGCTGGAGAAGTACAACAAGGAGTTCAACCGCTCCGTAAAAGGGTTCTCCAGAAAAGCCCAAGAGAAGCTGTGTGCGCATGACTGGCCCGGCAATGTGAGAGAGTTGAGAAACGTGCTCGAACGAGCCATGATCTTCACCCGGAATGAGTTTGTCGAAGAGGCTGATCTCGCCATCATTCCGACCGATGCCTGGAACGAAGTTCTCGATGCCGGGGACCAGTTCCGCTTCAATAGCGGGGGAACGCTGGAGGACCTGGAGTGCTCCTATATCCGGCACATCCTGGAAACGCACGATGCCAGCTACGCCGAGGTAGCGCGCATTTTGGGGATTTCCAAGAAGACGCTCTGGGAAAAACGAAAGCGGTACAATCTGGACGAGCAACCCGCGGCACTCGAAGAAGTGGCAGACTGAAGGGGGTGATCTTTTCCCCGCCGCTGCTGTATAAGACGTGACCGAATAAGATCGAACCGACCCCCGCTTTTCGGTTGACTGCGTATACCATCATCCGTCTCGTTGTCTTCATCTCGTTGCCTTATGCGTCCATACACTGTTTTTCTGGTTGTGTCATTCGTCGTATTTTTCTCAGCCTGTTCGACGTCTCGACCCGTTGTCGAAGACGAGGGCCCCAGGGAGCCCACCCTCGAGGAGAGACTCGCCTATCTCCCGCAGGTGGAAACGTTCGATACGTCTCCTTATCCGGCAGAGCCCCCACGGCAGGATGTCGTCGTTCAACATGTCGTGCCGGAGGAGCTCATGCAAGGGCTGGCGAGTGCCGGCGTCTCTACGCAGCGATCGGGGTTCAGGGTACAGGTAGCCCTCGTACGAGAGAAAGTCGGCGCCGATGCGGTGGTAGACGAGGTGACACAATGGCTCGATTTGATGCGAGAGGACAACCCCGACATGTCCTTATTCCAGAAAAACTATCCCGTACACAATATCTATCTTCAGCCCTATTTCAGGGTGCGGGTCGGCGATTTTGTCGATCGAGATCAGGCCGATGAATTGCTGGCCTATATGATCGATGAGTTCCCGAGAGCTCTGGTCGTTGAGGATCAGATCAACATACAGCAATAGGAAGGGCGTCATCGAAGAGCGGTTTCCAGAGAGGTCGAGGCGTCCGTACTCGAATCTCTGTACTTGACGATGACGGGCGCGTACAGAGACAGGCCGTGTTGTGTCCCGAAAGCCGAAGAGACCGGTCGGGATCCCGGCACTACGACGGCTCCGGCCGGGATTTCGAGAGGCGCTCCTTCGTCGCGTGCGATGATCCGCTCGTGGACGAGGTCGAATACGCGCGTCGATCCCGTCAATATGACGCCCGGCGCCAGTACGACCCGTTCGCGAACGATGCACCCTTCGTAAACGCCGCAACCTCCCCCGATGAATACGTCGTCTTCGACGATGACGGGAAGGGCGCCCACGGGTTCGAGCACACCCCCGATCTGTACGGCTGCGGAGAGGTGGACACGTTTACCGATCTGTGCACAGCTGCCGACGAGGGCGTGCGAGTCGACGAGGGTACCCTCATCGACATAAGCGCCCACGTTGATATACATGGGTGGCATACAGACCACTCCGGGGGCTACATAACTCCCGGTGCGTATCGAAGAGCCGCCGGGTACGATCCGTACCTCGTCTTGCAGAGACAGGGGTTTTAACGGGTATGTGCTTTTGTCAAAGAAAGGAAGCGTTGACGGTTCGTACGCGATGAGTTCACCCAGCCTGAACCCCAGCAGGATGGCTTGTTTGACCCACCCCTGAGCCTGCCACCGGCCTTCGGCATCTCTGGCGGCAGACCGAATTCTCCCTGCGTTGAGCTCGACGAGTACTTCGTCGAAGAGTGCAAGGAGATCTGCACGATCGTGGGGAGTGACCGGCTGGGCGACAGCTCTTGTTATCCGTTCTTCTAATGACATCGTACCTGGGGGGCTGAAGGTGGGGACGCAGCCGGCCTCATCCGTCGGAAGCGACCAGATTCTGCTGGGCATGATAGGCTGCACCGATAATGCCGGCGTCGTTTTGAAGCCTGGCAGCGACGAGGTCGGCGTTGGTATAAAGTTCGTGCATGTATTTCACACTTTTATGGGGCTTGCTGACCCCACCGCCAACGATGATGAGGTCGGGCGCGATCAGGAATTCGAGGATGTCGAGGTATTCCTGGACTCTTTGCGCCCACTCGCCCCATTTCAGGTCCTCCTTTTTCCGAGCGCTATCGGCCGCATAGTGCTCGGCAGAGCTGCCGTGCATCTCGAGGTGCCCGAACTCGGTGTTCGGGATCAGGACCCGGTTCATGAACAGTGCACTCCCGATGCCCGTACCGAATGTCAGCAGCATGACCAGATCGTTTCGGTTGCGCCCGGCCCCGAATGCCATTTCGGCTACCCCGGCCGCGTCGGCGTCGTTGAGTACGACGTTCGGGCATCTCGTTTTGGATTCGATGAGGTCCGCTACATTGGTGCCCAACCAGGATTTGTCGATATTCGCCGCCGTGCGGGCAATGCCTTTTTTTATCCGGGCGGGAAAGGCACATCCGAGCGCCTCTTTCCAGTCAAAATGATCGACGATCTGTGCGACCACGTCCGTGACGGTTTCGGGGGTGGCGGGCTTCGGGGTAGGGATGCGAAATCGTTCTTGAGTAAGGAGCCCGGTCACCGTATCTACAGGCGCCCCTTTGATTCCGGATCCCCCGATGTCAATGCCGAGAATTTCCACAATATTTCTGAATTCGAGAGCGATGCAAAGGATCTATTGGTCGAGGTGTTGGGTATGGATTGCGCAGTCGTCTACAAGGCTGTAGTTTACAGAATCCTGGGATACAGGATACTAATGGAGAATGAAAAAAGTTTAAAGTCTATATGCGTACTTATTTTATTCTATGCTGCTTCATTCTGGGGTTGAGCTTGAATTCCTGTCAATGTTCGAACAAACCGGATATCGGACCTGTCGAGGGCGAAACGACGGCCTTAGCGCCCTGAGGTGAACAGCGGCCTCAATCGTACGCACAAGATGGATGAATCGGAGGCGGCGTAGGTGAGCGGGCCCCGGGGATTTGCCGGACGGATACCGCCTAATGCTGCCATCTCCAGCAATTCAGCTCCCAATCGTTGCCTTCGACGGCCAGAGCGGCAGCATAACGGGTTCCCACATTCAATCCTCGGAGCTGCCACTTGTGTGTGTCCTGCGGAGCCACCCGCGATTCGATCAAGCGGGCGGGTTCGCCCGGGATCAAAGATACGTCGAATTGATTCAGCGGAATCTTGAGTCCTTCGCCTTTTCCTTTAATGTAGGCTTCTTTGCGCGTCCAGCAGTTGAAAAATCCGATCGGTTTGGCATGGTCGGGAAGTTCGCGAAGCATACGGATCTCGCGAGAGGAGAAGAAGCGCCGGGCTACGTTCTCGCTGGCCGCCTCCGGCCGAACCTGCTCTATATCGATCCCTATTTCCCGGGCTCTGCTGAAGGCATAAATAACCATGCCGTAAGAGTGGGACAGGTTGAACGTAAGTCGCTCCCCGTCGTAGGAATGAATGAGGGCAGGCTTTCCGTAGGGGTTGTAGAAAAATTGCAGATCGGCCGGATCCTCGTCGAGATAACATCCGATCAGGTGACGAAGAAGGCCGCGTGATGCGATATACTGGTTGCGGCTTTCTTCGCTGCGATATCGGCGGGCACGCGCTCGTTCGTCCTCGGAGATGAATTCGTCGAATTCTTCCAGAAGGGGGAAGAGCTGAAAAAATGGAGCTCGCCATACGTGTACGTCTGCACGCGACAGGGCGAGCTCGGCCGGAGGGATGCGCCACACGGGCAAGGCGGCGGCGTTCAAGGGGGTGTTCGTTGGCGCGGAAAGCCGTTGAACCGCTATATTGGGAGGCGTCGTTCTATAGGAAGCTGCCCTTTGGGGAGAGGCCTTCTGAGGTGTAATCTTATGCGGTATGCCCTTCTGTGCGTCCACGTATTAAGAGGTTAAGATATGGATAAGGTAAGGAGGCCGTTGTTGTTTTTGTATCGTCACAGCCGAGTTCTCGTTCTGAACTCTTTGCCTGCTTGAATGAGCGTGTTTATTCCAGAGATATATATCGATGAAGTGCGCCGGGCGACCGACATTGTCGAACTCGTGGAAGACTACGTGCAGCTCAAACGGAGAGGGTCGAATTTCACGGGGCTGTGCCCGTTTCACAACGAAAAAACGCCTTCTTTCAACGTAAACCCTGGGATGGGCATTTTCAAGTGTTTTGGGTGCGGTGTCGGGGGGGACGCTTTTCAATTTTTGATCCGCATCGAACAGGTCACGTTCCCTGAATCGGTGCGGCTGTTAGCGGAGCGCGCCGGCATCGAGCTGCCGGAGAGCGAGCACGAGTCCCAAAATCAATCCGAGACCGAGTCCATTTCACAGGCGTTGCGTTTTGCCGGCCGCTTTTTTTATCAATCCCTGGTCAAGACAGCAGAAGGCAAGGACGCGCTGGAATATGTACGAAGGCGGGGGTATACGGATGCCACCCTGAAAAAATACGGATTGGGGTATGCACCCGCCGGTTGGGATGCCCTCTTGAGAGCCGCTGAGAAGAAGCACATCGCTCCTGAAACGTTAGAGTCGGCCGGCCTCGTCATCCCTCGCCGGGGCCGTTCCGGGCACTACGATCGGTATCGAGATCGTATTATATTCCCCATTTTTTCCCATATCGGAAAAGTCATCGGCTTCGGAGGGCGGATTTTGAAGCCGGAAGAAGACCAGCCGAAATATATCAACTCTCCGGAAACCAGGGTGTATCAAAAGAGCCGCGTTTTGTATGGCCTGTATCAGGGAAAACAAGCCATACGGGACAGGGACGAAGCCCTGCTCGTCGAAGGGTATACCGACGTTCTGTCCCTGCATCAGGCTGGCGTCGAGCAAGCGGTGGCTACGAGCGGCACGGCGCTGACGACCGATCAGATCAAGCTGCTGCAGCGGTATACGAAGCGGATCGTGATGCTGTACGATGCGGATGCGGCCGGCGTAAAAGCCGCGCTGAAAGGCATCGAACTCGTACTCGCGCAAGGCGGCACCGTGTATGGCCTCGAATTGCCCGAAGGCGAAGATCCGGATTCGTTCATCAGGACGGAAGGCGGGCCTGCCTTCGAAGCTTTCATGCGGCAGCATCGCAAGGACTTCATTGAGTTTATGCACGACATCGCTCTTCGGTCGGGCCAGTTGAACACGCCTGAAGGGCAGGCACAACTCACCCGCGACATGGTACGAATGGTCGCCATCATGCCGGATCGTACCATGCACGAACCGTTCATCCGCCGCATCAGTCACGTGCTGGATGTACCCGACATTCCGCTCCACAAGACCTTGCAGGAGCTGATCCACGAAGTTAGATCCCGCGAAAAAAAGCACCGGCCGCCGAAAACGCCGGCTGAACCGGTCGATGCCGGGCACTACGCGCCCGATGACCGGCGTCGATCTTCGCAAGAACGATCCGCCAATCCTCCGGGAGATGGAGACGCGGGGCGTAACGCACCGCTGGACGAAAAAGGAGGCGACCGTTCGGATCCTCAATCGGCGCCCGGGGTTGCGGCCCGGGGCGACCCTTTGCCCCAGGAAAAGATGCTGCTCCGTCTGATGCTGGACCATGGAGCTCCCCTGATCGAGCATATCATGGGCAACATGGCCCTCAGTGAATTCACCCCGGGCGTGATGGTCGATACCATTCATCACCTGTTGCTCTTGTATGAAGAGGGGAAGGTCGATCGCCAGCCTTTTATAGACGGTGCGCTGGGGCCGGATGCCCAGAGTCTCGTTGCGGAGGTGCTCATGATTCAACACGAGCCCTCTGAAAATTGGGAGCGAAAACAAAAGATCACGGTTCCCCGGTTCAACGAAGCCCCCCACGTTTCCGCCGTAAGTGCGATGAAGCAGCTCAAGCGCCGGCGTGTCGGAGAGGCCTTGCGTGATCTGAAAAAACGCATCTTCCTCGCGCAACGTCACGGGGAGGATGTAAAACCCCTGCTCGAAGAACGTATGGCGCTGCTCGAGTTTCAGAAACAAATTGAGGCCCCTGACTTTCTTTTACAACGCTAGTTAACAATACGTTAACATATGGCGTCCCCTCTTTTGCTAATCACCACGATGTTATAAACATGGACGTAATCCCGGAACCACTGCACGACCACCAGCCAGCACCCCCTCCGTCTACAGATCGAGAAGAATATCCGCCGCCACACATTATCAACGAAAGAGCGGCGGCTTTGCCTAAAGCGACGAATCCGTCTCGGATATCCAAGCCGCTCCCCCTCGAACATCCTGATCTCTATTTCAACAGGGAGTTGAGCTGGCTCGACTTCAACTGGCGGGTGCTGTACCTGGCGATGGATGAACGCATCCCTTTGCTCGAACGCGTCCGATTTCTCTCGATCGCCTCTTCGAATCTCGATGAGTTTTTCCGCAAGCGAGTCGGCGGTTTGAAACGTCAGATGGCGGCCGGCGTGCGCAAGTTGTCGCCCGATGGCCGTACCCCGGAAGAGCAAATTTTGCTCATCGCCCGGGCGGTGCCTCACATGTATCGCGAGATGGGGCGGGTCTGGGATCTTGAATTGAAGCCGGCTCTCAAGGAGGAGGCGGACGTCTGGATCAAAGAATACGACGAACTCTCGGACGCCGAACGGCGTCGAGTCGACGATTATTTCCACAAGCAGCTTTTCCCGATTCTTTTGCCTCTGGCGGTAGACCCGGGCCATCCGTTCCCTCATATTTCTAATTTGAGCTTATCACTGGCCGTCATGCTCAAACACCCGGATAGGGATTCGGAGCATTTTGCGCGTCTCAAGGTGCCTACTACCCGGGGGCGCTGGATTCAGGTCAATGACAGGCATCATTACGTACCGGTCGAGCATGTTATCGCCCACAACGTAGAGGAAGTGTTCAAGGGCATGGACATTCTGGGGGTATATCCATTCCGGGTAACGCGAAACGCAGATCTCAGCAGAAACGAGGAAGTGGCGGAAGACCTGATCGTAATGATCAATGAAGAACTGCGGGCGCGCCGGTATGCGCCCATCGTTCGTCTCGAAGTACAGAACAATATGCCCGGGCACGTTCGCCTGTTGCTGCGGAGCGAACTGGATCTAGAGGCGGAAGACGTGTACGAAACGATGGACGGCATGGTAGATCACACGGATTGCGGCAAACTGGCCGATCTCGACCTGCCTGAGCACAAATATCCCAACTGGGACCCTGTCATTCCGGCTCGGTTTCGCGAAGAAGGCGAGTCCACCGATGCGCTCGATACGTTTGACCTCATAAAAAAGGGAGACATCCTGGTGCATCACCCTTACGACTCGTTCAATGCGAGCACGTTGCATTTTATCGAATCGGCGGCGGAGGATCCGAACGTCCTCGCGATCAGACAGACGATTTATCGGACCTCCGATGAGTCGCCGATCATCGATGCCCTCGTGCGGGCGTCGGAGCAAGAAAAAAGTGTGGCTGTGCTCGTAGAGGTCAAAGCCCGTTTCGACGAAGAGAATAATATCGAATGGGCGCGGAAGCTCGAAAACTCGGACGTGCACGTGACGTATGGGGTCGTAGGCCTCAAGACGCACTCAAAGGTCACCCTCGTCGTCCGGGAAGAAGGAGACGGCATGCAGACCTATTGCCATATTGGAACGGGGAATTACAACCCGAAGACGGCTCGTCTTTATACGGATCTCGGCCTTTTTACGGCCGATCTGGAGCGGGGATACGAGGCCATAAATTTGTTCAACTCATTGACGGGGCATGCCAACGACGAGGAACAAGACTACGAGGCGCTGATCGTCGCTCCCCGAGACATGCGCCGGGCATTCATCCGGTTGATCTACCGGGAAATGGAGAACCAGGAACAGCACGGAAACGGGCATATCATAGCCAAAATGAATGCGCTGGACGACATCGAGACCATTCAGGAATTGTACAGAGCCTCTCAGGCCGGGGTTCGCATCGATTTGATCGTCCGCGGCCATTGCCGGCTTCGCCCCGGGATCCCCAAAGTCTCCGATACCATCCGTGTGATCAGCATTCTGGGGCGCTTTCTGGAGCACAGCCGCATCTTTTATTTTCATCAGAACGGCCATCCCAGGGTGATTATCGGCAGCGCAGACTGGATGCGGCGCAACCTGGACGACCGGGTTGAAGTGGCCACTGAGGTCGAAGACGATCAGCTCAAGCGAAGGCTCATCGAGATCCTGGAGGCGGCCCTTGCAGACCGGCGGTCTGCCTGGGAGCTCGGGCCTGACGGGCGGTATTCGCTGTATACCCCTCTTGATGGAGAGCAAGATACGGGGTTTCAGGAGGTTATGATGAGGCGCGCTCTAGCTGAACGCCCTGAAATTCAGCATATCGTTTAACGGTTCTGTCGACCAGGCGGTTAATAGGCTGTCTCACTGGCGGTCAGTTCGATATCTGCAACCGAGATGCGTTGAGTCAGGCCGATCGGGGATGGCGGACGATGATCTGCGAGGTACACCTTCTCCGCGGCTGCGGAAACGCGGCCGTTCAGCTCCTTCCAGTATCGGGTGCGCCATAAATTCTGATGCAGTTTGATGATATTCAACTGCAGGTTTCGGTACGTCGTCGGATGGGTCGTAGCCAGTTTTTCGAATCGTTGTACGAGGATGTTCAGCCGGTCTTTGTTCTCCTCGGTGAAGCCGAAGTATTTGATGTCGTCGACGAGTTCGGCATACTGGCGGTCCCATACGGTGATCTCCTCGGGAAGAATGCGATAGGTATCGTGGTCGAATTGGAAGCGGTCTTCCAGAGAGAGAAATGGGTGCCCGCGCTGGGCCAGCGCTTGAGCAGTACCCACGGGTAAAAAGAATCGAACCGGCCGCCGGGTGTTTCGGGTGGTCAGATATACATCGCCTCCCCTCGGAATCCGTTCCCCTGTGCTGAGCTCAGGAAGCGCAAAATGGGGGTTGAAGGCCCTGAAACGGGTGTACAGGGACGTATCTGCGGAAGCAAAGCTCCAGTTCAGCTGATCAGCGATCGGCTCTATGGCGCCCAGTAATTCACTCAAGTACAACGGAACGTTCGGGACGGTCTGGATGCGTTCCGTTTGGTGGGTCAGGGATGTATCGATGGGTATATTCTCGGTGCCTCTGAACGAGCCGTACGCCGTGGCGACGTAGCTCCTCGAGTAGTGCTTGAAACCGGTGAGTTCAGAAACTTCGGGAAACCCTTCCGTTACGGCCCACATGTACGCGTCCATGACTGTAGACGACGGCGCGAAGTGCTGATTTTCATCCTCCAGGTACATGTTGTAGACGTGGAAGATGTTGAACGGTCCGGTATGGTAGGCAGAAATACCGGGGATTTCGTGTCCTACCCCGTTGCTGTATCCTTTGATGATGGTGAAGGCCGGCTCCATCGTCAGCAACGGGTGCCACTCTTCGCGTACCTCGACCGTTAGCCCCGAACGCGTCCACAACGTATACGTGTGTATATCGAACCGGCGGAGCATGTAGGGCATCATTTGATACCGCCCCCGGGCTCCGACGGTAGAGATCATGGTGTCGAGGTTAAACGTTTCGACCGTTCCGATTTCGGTAGCGAGCAGGCTGAGGCCCAGGGTGTGCGATAGGTTGATTTCGTACTCGATGAACGGCTTGTCGCGTTCGCGGGCGAGATGGACCTGGTCCAGCCGGCCCCACTTGATCATGATCTCTTCCATCGGGACGCCCCGGCGGCGGTATTTGCCGATAAGCCGGCTGCTCAACGCGCTCCTCATGTCGTCGATGGTTTCCCAGTCTGCGTCACCGCCATGCATGAATTCATCTCGGAGGTTGGCCAGCGTACGCCGCTCCAGGAGTCCGTTGGTGCGTCGATCGATGACCCGTACCGTGAAGTTGTCGTCTTCGGCCTGACGCTGTTCGTAAATGTTTAAGAGGTCTCTGAATTGTTTGAGGTGGTCGGTGTTGATGGCGTGGTTTTTGTTGAGGGAAACGAAGGGTCTGGAGATATAGTCGCCATGCAGGTAGTCGGGATGGTTGATCAGGTCGGAAGCGATGAATGCATCCCCGGGAATCGAGGCTTCCAGAGGGATGAAGGGTTCCGCTTCAGCAGTTGAGGGTTGTGAAGGAGAGAAATACGGTTGGTTTTCGGTGATCATCTGCACTGCAAGGGTATGCATGGGGCCCGTCCACACAAACCCGCCTCCGATGAGGAGGGTAGCGGCCAGAATAATGTATGTGAAGCGGCGGATCGTGCGCCGTTGCTGGGGGTCAATCATTTGTACTACCGGTTCAGACATTTTTTTTATTAGTATCGACAATCAGGTTGGAGTGTTAAGAGGATGTGGCTGGCTGGAGCGTTCGATGAAGTGCTGAAAAAGCGGGCGCATCGTCTCGCCCATACGCTCCGGATGAAATTGAACACCCACGATGGATCCATCTTCGTTTTCTATGGCTTCAGGAATGCCATCGGGCGCGGTCGCTGCGACGCGGAACGCTGTGCCGACCTCGGCGATCGCCTGGATGTGCCGGGTGTTGACCATCAACGACGACGTCTTCAGGACGTCGAATAACACGGTCGCAGGTTCGATATGGATTGGATGATCGGGGGCATTGCGCACCGAACTGTGGACGAGCGCTTGATCCCGTTGAGCCTGGACGTCGGCGTAGATCGTGCCTCCGGCTCGAGCATTCAAGAGTTGCATACCGTAACAGATGCCGAGCACGGGTTTTGCCGCTTGCTCAAAGAGGTCGAGAAGCACATGGTCGGATTCAACGCGCAGAGGGGTCGCCGGCTCGATGTCGTCGGGGAGCGTCCCGATCAGGCCTTGCGTAATCGCAGGGCCTCCCGTGACGACCAACCCGTCGATGAGATCGACGATGCGTTCGACGCTCGTTTTCGACGTTACCATGGGAATCAACACAGGGATGCCGCCGGCTTGCTCGATCGCCTCTACATACGTGTGGTGTATCCGTTGCTGGCCGTCCTCGAAAGAGGTAGTAATGCCTATGATGACTGCCATGACGAGGGCTATGTATAGCTATTTAAAGGTTAATCGGGATGCACCCTTTAAACAGGTACATGTATTGCAGGGCGGTGTACGGGAATACCCAAGTGGTGGCAGGATTTTCCGCGAAAAACAGGTGCGCGCTACGCTTCGGCCCCAAAGAAACTGTGCGCGGTTACCGAACAAATCTCCGGCCTAATTGAGATTCTATACCTTAATTTCATCATTCGATTAAGGCCGGCGTATGGTGTTTATTAGATGCTATAAGTAGGGAATTATTACGGGGGACATGTCACAAATCGGTCGCAGAATCTTTTACATTTACCCGAATTGTGTTGAGATTTATGCGGGTAGTCCTGCAGGGGTAGGCGGGGATATGCCGTGGGAGAGGAGCCGGTATACGGAGCGAGTAGCTCGCGGTGGAGAGGCCTGTCTCGGCGGTGAGCTGCCGGCCGTTCGACACGCCAATGGACGCGCAGGTCGAACTTCGATGTCGAACTTCGATCCAGGATTACGATGTCGAACTACAAGGCATCACTTTCGAGGACCACGTTGTCTTTTCCAAATAAACGGGTGATTCCGTTCATCAAATCGGGGGTAGGTTCTACGACGTACTTACGGCTATGGATACGTTGATGGCCGCCCGGCAATCCTGGAACGGGTATGTCGAAGTAGAGCTTGCAGTTGCCCCTGTTGGCGTCGCACAAGTCACGCAGCGCTTCGATGGCACCCACCTCGACGACGCGGGTATCGACGTGCAGCACGATGCCCTGGATCATCTCGCGAACCTTCCACATGGGGAGGATTTCCGTCGCTTTGATTTTCACGCTGCCGCCGCGCAATTCGGCTGTGCCCCGTACAAAGAGGATCGAGTCGACTTTGAGGTACTGCTGGTACCGGTCGAATTCCTTCGAGAAGCAGACCATCTCACCCTGCCCGGTGAAGTCTTCGAGTGTGGCGAAAACGATGGGTTTACCCGTGCGTGTAGTACGATGCTGGATATCCGTAATGATGCCGCAGAACCGTTGAACGGGGCCCTGTCGGCCGTATGTACCGTTTGGTCGTCCCTCATTGTTGTCGAGGTGGGCCGGTTGGGCTCGAGCGATGGCCTCCGTATCGCCTAGGGAAAGGGTAGTAAATGCACGCGCTTCGGCAGCGAATTCGTCGAGGGGGTGCCCCGATACGTAAAAGCCGATCAACTCGCGTTCGGCCTTGAGCTTTCTGGAAAGCGGCCAGGGGTCAACCATCATCAGGTTGGGTTCCATGTCGAAGGACGAGCCGTTGAGGTCGCCGAAGAGCGAGCTCTGGCCGGCGGCTTTGTCCGCCTGCACTTTCTGCGCAAACTTGACGGCATGCTCTATCGAGGAGAGCAGCTGCGCTCGGTGTCCCTCGAGCTCGTCGAGCGCCCCGGCTTCGGCCAGGCCCTCGAGGGTTTTCTTGCCGGCCTGGCGCAGGTCGAGGTTTTTGGTCAGGTTAAAAAGGGACGTAAAAGGGCCGTGTTGCTCACGGGTTTCGATCAGCGACTGGATGGCGCCGAGCCCTACGCCTTTGATCGCTCCGAGTCCCAACCGAATCCGGTTGTCTTCTACCGTAAAGTGAGCCTGACTGTGGTTGATCGAAGGCGGTAATACGGGTATGGACAGCTGGCGAGCCTCTTCGAGGACGATAGCCAGCTTTTTGGTATCTCCCATCTCGTTGGTCATGGCTGCCGCCATGAATTCAGCCGGATAGTGCGCTTTTAAGTAAGCGGTGTGGTAGGCTACGACCGAATACGCCGCCGAGTGACTCTTGTTGAACCCGTAGCCGGCGAACTTGGCCATCATGTTGAACACCTCATTCGCCTTTGCCGGTTCGATGCCTTTCTTGCCCGCGCCTTCGACGAAAATGAGGCGCTGCTTATCCATTTCCGCCTGTTTTTTCTTGCCCATGGCGCGGCGGAGCAAGTCGGCCTGGCCCAGGGAATAGTCGGCCATGACCTGGGCCATCTGCATTACCTGTTCCTGGTAGATCGGTATGCCGAAGGTAGGCTCCAGGATCTCTTCGAGGATGGGATGGGGGTAGGTGACGGGTTCGCGCCCATGTTTGCGGTCGATGTAATTGGGTATCAGGTCCATCGGGCCCGGTCGGTAAAGGGCGTTCATGGCGATGAGGTCGTTGATGCTGGTCGGTTTGAGTTTCCGCATCCACTCCCGCATCCCTTCGGATTCGAACTGGAAGATGGCCACGGTCGAGCCGCGCTGGAACAGTTCGAACGTGGTCGGGTCGTCCAGCGGGACGGCCTCGATGTCGATGTCCACGTTTCGATTCTCCTTGATGAGACGGAGCGCGTCCTCGATGATGGTCAACGTCTTCAGGCCGAGGAAGTCCATCTTGAGCAGGCCGAATTCCTCGATCCATCGCCCATCGTACTGGGTAGTGACCACCTCTTCGCCCTTGCTCTTAGCCACTGAGATGGGAACGTAATCGCTGACCGTGCCGGGTGCGATGATGACTCCGGCCGCGTGGACGCCGGTGTGCCGGGCCGACCCTTCCAGGACCGACGCATAGTGCATCAGGTTGCGAATCTGGGGGTCCGCATCTTTTTGCAGATCCCGAAACTCGGAGACGGTATCCAGGGCCATGTTGAGGTCGACCTTGGGGCCTTCCGGGATGAGTTTGGCGATGCGGTCGGCTTCGGGAAGCGGCACGCCCAGGACGCGGGACACATCCCGGATCACCGATCGGGCGCCCATCGTGCCGAAGGTGATGATCTGGCAGACGTTTTCACGCCCGTATTTCTGCACGACGTATTCGATGACCTTGCTGCGCCCGCGGTCGTCGAAGTCGATGTCGATGTCCGGCATGGAGACGCGTTCCGGGTTGAGGAATCGTTCGAAGAGCAGGTCGTATTCGAGCGGGTCGATGTTGGTGATGCCGAGGCAGTACGCAACTGCACTCCCGGCGGCGGACCCGCGCCCCGGCCCCACGCTGACGCCCAGCTCTCTGGCTGCCGTCGTGAAATCCTGCACGATGAGGAAATATCCGGCGTACCCCATCTGCTGGATGATGCCCAGCTCGTGATTCAATCGCTCTTCGACCTGTACAGATAGTTCGCCGTAGCGATTCGCGGCCCGTTCAAACACCAGGTGCCTCAAGTACGCATCCATGTTGTTGTCGAACGCTTCCGGGATCGGGTAATGCGGCATGAGCAGCCGGCCCATCGGAAGCTCGAAATGGCACTTGTCGACGATCTCACGCGTGGTGTCCAGCACGGCTTCTCGCATGACGGCGTCGATGCCGCTCAAGGCAGCGAGCATCTCCTCAGTCGACTTCAAGTAGAACTGGTCGTTCTCGAACCGCATACGGGCCGGGTCGTTGAGATCCTTCCCCGTCTGCAGGCAGAGAAGGACGTCTTGCGCGGCCGCATCCTCCTGCTCGACGTAGTGGACGTCGTTCGTGGCGATGACCTTGACGGGGTATTCCTTCGCCCAGCGCAACAGGACCTCGTTGCATTTTTTCTGATCCTCGATGCCGTGATCCTGGATCTCGATATAATAGTCCTCGCCAAATACGTTGAGGTACCACTCGAAGAGCCTCCTGGCCTTATCCTCCCCGGCTTTAAGTATGGTTTGCAATACTTCGCCCTGCAAACAACACGTGGTTGCGATCAGCCCTTCGCTGTATTTCGCGAGGGTATCCCGGTCGATACGGGGTTTGTAGTAATAGCCGTCAGAATACGAAAGCGAAGACAGCTTGATGAGATTTTGATAGCCCGTTTCGTTTTTTGCCAGCAGCACCTGGTGATAGCGGGTCCGGTCGGACTTGTCCTGCATGCCGCTGGGAGTCAGGTAAAATTCGCAGCCGATGATGGGATGCACGTTCATCTTTTTGGCTGTCGTGAAAAATTCTGGTACGCCGAACAGGTTGCCGTGGTCGGTTATGGCCAGGGCCGTCTGGCCGTATTCGGCTGCTCGGGAGACGAGGGTCTTGATGTGGGCGGCTCCATCGAGAAGGGAATACTGGGTATGGCAATGGAGGTGACTGAAGTCGCAGGTTGGCATCATCGATCGAATAGAAACGAAGGGATTACGGAAAGACTCAGGGTACGCAACGTCGCGCAGACGGACCGCCGATTCGTTATCGGATCGTTCACCTTGACTCCGGGAGAGCCTGCAGGATGGGTCCCACAGCGCGAAGGACAAGATCCGGGCAAAGAGCGCGTACGATCACCGAACGAGTGAAGTACGATACCGTGCAACGAAGATAGAGTTGCACAGGAAAAACACATATGATGGGTCCAATGAAAGGAAAAAGATTCGGGGGGTCAATCCGTGTGGAAAAGTGGTGGATGGAAAGGTATTTTTGGATGAGAACGGTTAAAAAATGGCTGATAATCAGCCAAAAAATACGAAAACCTGCGATTTTGCCGGAACTGTACGTCTCCATTTACGTGTCAGACATGCATTTTTTAAACCAATGAGGCGCTTGGTATCTGAAGTGTAGTCATCATTTGTACTTCGTGGTAACGCCGGGCTTCATCTTAGATTTTCGATTCATCTCAGGGAGAGTAGAAAATGAGCAAATTCGAGGAACTTAAAGATTTCGTCTTAGAACTTGAGCGCGACTTTGTACAGTTTTACGATAAAAACAACAAAGCTGCGGGTACACGCGTCCGGAAAGCCATGCAGGAGCTGAAGAAAATGGCTCAGGATATCCGTGTAGAAATCCAGGACCTGAAGCAGAAATAGCGATTTAAGTCTCTAAACGAAAGGGCTATACCTCTTCGGTGTAGCCCTTTTGTTTTGGATACACGTCGGCTGAGGCGATGAATTTTTCTGCTCTGAAGACCCCTGCTATACTCACCCCGGCCATTCTATATGCAGCTCTCAGCGCAGTATTATGGTTTCTCCCCCTGTTGCAGATTCTGCACGCAGAGTCCTCAGCCGTCATTGCACTGGCATCGTTCTTTGTCAGCGGCTTGTCGGCGCTGCGGCTCCTGGAGAAGTCCTGGAGCGTGCAGCGCATTCTTCAAGTACACTGGTTGCTGCTGCTTATCCCCCTTGGGATGCTCACGGTGTCCCTGTTCTGGCAACCGAATTGCGAATACGGGCGCGGCCTGCTATTCTATGGGTTATTTCCCGGCATTACCGTTTTTTTTGCCGTCACTGTAGCCTGCTTCTTGTTTGCATCGCCTATCGCACACAAGGCGCGATGGATCGTCGGGCTGGGTATAGGGATCAGTCTGGCCGGCCCGATCTACGATATCGGATTTCACCCGCAATTTTATACCTACAATCATGTGTTTGGGGGTGTGATGGGGCCGATTTACGACGAGGAACTCCGCATTCGATTCGGGCTGGTTGCATTTCGAGGGCTTACGGTCTTGTGGGGCGCGTTCTTGTGGGTCACGGCTGTGCGCATAAAAGCCGGCCGCCGGCCGCTCCTGCTCTCTGTCAGCGGGTTGACATTGCTCGCGAGCATAGGCCTGATGTACCTGTTTTCCGCCCCATTACGTTTCAATACGCCGGTATGGTACCTGCAGCAACAGCTCGGCGGGCACCTCGCGACGAGGCACTTCGACATCTATTATGACCCCCGGGCGATGTCCGACGAAGAACTCCGGCGGCTTCGACACGAACACGAGTTCAGGTACGAAGCGCTCCAGCAAAGGCTGGGGATATCAGTGTCCCGCCGTATTCAGTCGTACATTTATCCCGATCCGGAAACCAAGGATCGACTTACAGGCTCGAGGACGACGAGCGTGGCGCCGGTATGGATGAGGGCGCCTCAGATGCACCAGTACAGGGGGGTGTTCGAGCAGTCTTTCGCTCACGAATTGGCCCACGTTTTTTCGCGTGAGTTCGGCATGCCGATAATAAATGCCTCCAGGTCCGTTGGTCTCGTCGAGGGGTTGGCTGTGGCGCTCGAGCCTCCCGACGGCCGGCCCCATCCCCACGATCAGGTGCTGACCGCAGCGACACTGCGTTACAGAGACTTCGGAGGGGATTCTGTCATCATCGGCGAGCGCTTGAAGGCGCAAATGACTCCGCTGGGTTTCTGGACGGGTAGGGGAGCCGTATCCTATACAACGATGGGGTCCTTTGTCGCCTTTCTGGCCGAGAGATATGGATATCCTTCCGTGATGGAGGTCTACGCACGGGCAAATTTCAACGACGTGTACGGCAAACCTGTCGAAGCACTGGTCGAGGAATGGGAGGCTTTTCTCAAGCGGCGCCCGCTGGTTTCTCGTTCTGCGCACGATTACGTGACGCAGCGGTTTGCTATTCCGTCTCTGTTCGAGAAGAGATGCCCGCACCACATACCCCCTTCGATCCGTCGCCACAGGGCTGCATCAGCGGCGCTTGCTCTCCAGGATTCGACGGAGGCGTTATCGTTGTTGGAGGAGTCCTTGCGCCTGGAGCCCGCCTATCAAAACGCCCTGGAAGACTGGTCTGAGCTCCAGCTCGCTGCCGGCAGGCCCGACTCGGTCATCTCGCGCCTGGAACGGGTATTCTCCGGGGATAGCAGCACGTACATGACCCCCGAGCTCTGGCTGCGCCTGGGTGACGCCTATGCGATCGAGCGCGAGCCGATCCGGGCACGGTTCGCCTACGAAGAGGCTGAGAATCGGGTCCCTCTGTATGGACACCAGTATCTGGGAATGCTGGATGCCAGGAAGGCGGCGCTGCATGCTCCGGATCTCATCGCCACACTGGTTTCGCCTCTGGATCCAGAGGCGAAAGCAAAGCGCCTCGAACGCTGGACGGAGCAAATCCCGGCCGTTCCCTTGATGCAAGGATTGCTGCTCGTCACGGCAAAACGCTATGACGAGGCGTTGCTGTACCTGAACGCGTTCGATGCAGGTTCGGACGAAGAGCCGGACAGGGATCCGTCGCGCTCGCAGGCCCGCTTGCAACGGATGGCCATAGCGTTCGCGCAATACCGGAGCGGTCGTTTTGAAGCGGCGTATGAGACGGCCTTGCACCTTCAGCGTGAATTCAGGCAACTGGGGGCCTTCCCTGAGGCTGAACTTTATGCCGACTTTGCGGCCAGGATGCGTTATATTGGTCAGCGTACCTTCTGAAATGGATATCAGGGAATAAATTTGTATAAAAGCACTCGTTTACAATCGGGCTTTGTGTATCTCCGAGAAGCATTCGTTCTCCTCAGCACGTTGTCGGTCGTATTGGTAGCGGGCTGTGCGGGATCGAAAGAAGCGAAGGATAAAGAGGACAGGGAGCCGTTCATCATCGATACAGAGCCTGAGACCCCTGGGGGGCTGCGGCTGGCTCCAACGGATTCTTCGATACGAACCATTCAACTCTACCGGTCAATTCTCGGAGGGCGCAATGAATTTGAAGTCGATGCCGAGATTGAAGCGCAGTTCCCGGTCATCGCCCTGCGTTCTTCGGATGTGCTGAATCTCGAGTTCGACCTGATGGAGCCGAACGGCCGGCCTTTGTCGGTCTACTTCTATCACGCCGATCGGAATTGGTCCAGAGACCTGTCGCCGGCGGAGTACCTGGGCTCCTTCCAGCGGGGCGATATTCTTTCCTATACCCCTTCGCGTGCGACGGATATCGGCTATACGCATTACACCTATCGCTTCCCCAGTGAGTCTATTTCATTTCTGCTCAGCGGTAATTACGTCGTTCGAGTCACTGAACAGGGGCGCGAGGAGGACGTGCTGTTCGAACGGCCGTTCTATATCACGGAACAGCTCACCTCAGTCCAGCTGAGCGTAGAAAACGTGCTCATCGGCCAGAGCGGGTTTTCCTCGATCCAGCCGGCGGCTCTATTTCTTCCTCCGCCGGGTCTGGATAACAACGTATTCGATTACACGGTCTGTTTTGTCCGCAACGGGCGTTTCGAAGCGTATCGATGTACCGACCAGGTTCGCTTGACGCAACCGCCGGCCATCCGCTTCTACCTCGACACGTCCCAGGCGTACGAGCCCGTTACGGCCAACTACTTTCTGGATCTCAGCACCCTTCGCGTGGGGAATCAAATCTCCCGGATCGACTTCACCGAGGCGCCTTACGACGTCATCCTGGAACCGGACTATGCCCGGTTTCCCGGGGATCCCCTCGATCCCATTCTCAATGGGCAGACGATCGTTTCGGGCGCCGTCACTGACGTGGCCAACCCGGACCTCTCCGCGCAGTATGTGAACGTGTCGTTCGGCTACGTCCCCGATTCGGGCCGGCCTGTGTCAGGCGAGGTGTATCTGGTAGGGAGCTTCAACGGCTGGGAAGTTAACTCCGACTATGCCCTGAACTGGGTACCCGAGAACAACCAGTACGAACTGGAGGTGCTGCTGAAGCAGGGGCAGTACGATTACCGGTATTTGCTCAACAACGACCAGTTGCCCAGAGGCACTGCACCGAGCATCAACAACCTGTATACGGCATTCGTCTATTTCTCGGACATCCGGGAGAATACGGATCGACTCCTGGCTGTGAACAGCTTTCGAGGTCAATGACGCTCCTGGCTGTCGCGAGCTCGCCAAGACTGCTGCGAATTACGTCTTGCTTCGGGCGAATTGGTAGAAGTCTTTGTAGGTCTGGGCGGAATGCACCCAGGAGAAGTCTTTCGCCATGCCTCGACGCATCATCGTCCTCCAGGCTTCCTGATCCTGGTAGATGTAGAGGGCTCGAAAAATGGTGTCGCGCAGCACATGAGGGGCGAACTCGTAAAACGAGAAGCCGTCGCCCTGGGTATGGTGCTCGTGATAATCTTGCACCGTATCGGCCAGGCCGCCAATTTTGTGCACGATAGGAATGGTGCCATAGACCAGGCTATACATCTGGTTGAGGCCGCAGGGTTCGTAGGCCGAAGGCATCAAAAACATATCACATCCGGCTTCGATGCGGTGCGCCAGTTCGTTGTTGTAGCCGATATAGACCGCGACTTTTTCCGGGAACGCCGCATGAGCCCAGTTGAAGAAGTCTTCCAGGTGGGATTCGCCGCTGCCGAGAATGACGAACTGAACGTCGTGATGCCCTAGCAGATCGCCCATAATGGGTTTCAACAGGTCGAATCCTTTCTGTCCGGTGAAGCGAGAAATAATGCCGATGACCGGTGTAAGCTCGCGAAAGGGGAGTCCCACCTCTTCGAGCAGAGCCTTCTTGTTGTCCCGCTTTTTGTCCAGCGTACTGGCGTCGTAATTAGAGGCGATATGGGGGTCGGTAGCGGGATTCCATACGGAGGTGTCGATGCCGTTCAGGATACCCCAGAGGTCCTGGCTTCTCGACTTCAGGATGCCGTCGAGGCCTTCGCCGAAGTTCGGCGTCTGGATTTCTCGGGCGTAGGAAGGGCTCACGGTGGATATGGCGTCGGCGAAAGAGATGCCCGATTTCATGAAGGAAAACGAGTCGTAGTATTCGAGAGGGCCGCCCGGATAATAGAGTTCCTGGGGGAGGCCCGCGTTATGAACGTAATGCCGGCCGAACCGGCCCTGGTAGCCGATGTTGTGGATCGAAAGCACAGATGCGGTCGAATGAAACAGATTGTCCCAGTTGTAGCGCGTCTTCAACATGGCCGGCATGAGGCTGGTTTGCCAGTCGTTGCAATGGATGACGTCCGGGTTCCAGTTATATTGCTGGAGAATCGAAAAGATGGCGTGGTTCAAAAAGATGAACCGTTCCCCTTCATCCCAATCGGACGTGTAGGGGGTCGGGCGGTGAAAATAACCGGGGCAGTCGATGAAATAGACCTCGACCTCCGAATCGGGCAGCGTTCCGTACCACGTATTAAAGGTGCGGTGGTACGTATCCGCTTCGATCCGGCAAGCTGCAATATCCTCCGCGAAAACCAGGTTATGTCTTTCCGTGTGGATAGAGGCGTAGAGGGGGAGAAACACTTTGACGGAGCAACCCAGCTGGGCCAGGGCTTTGGGCAACGCGCCACTGACGTCGGCCAGGCCTCCCGTCTTGACGAAGGGCACACATTCGGAAGTAGCGAAACAGATATTCATGAATACGTCGGAGGAAGTCGTAAAGCAGATTCGGAAAAAAGAACACACGGCAGGTAAAAGTCACCGGAAAATACGAGCCAGAAACTAAAGGAACAGCGAAATCGTCGAAGGGAATATAATTTGCCAAAAGAGGTGAGACGGTACGAGAGGAGAAGATGACGTGCTTTTTGCCGGACGCTTAAGATAATGTTAAATCTTTTTCTGAAGCGCTTCGACGTCAAACAAGATACTGCTGTCTAACGTTCCTCTGTCTTTTTTAACACAATGCCTTTGTAACTGAATACGATAACCATGCTTGATAAGAAGGTAAGCCCCAAAGGAAAATCAGTTCGGGTCACGTTCGAATTGCCTGCCGAGATTGCCCAGGATCGTGTTGCCGTTGTCGGCGATTTCAACGACTGGGATACCGGCTCAGATCTAATGGATTTCGACAAGAAGAAAGGAGTCTGGAAAAAATCGATCTCCTTCAAGCCCGGCCATTCTCATGAATTTCGGTATTTCATCGACGGTGTCGAATGGCGTAATGACGAAGCGGCCGATCGCTACGTGTCAAATCCGTTTTTCTGCGAAAACAGCGTCATCGAGCTGTAATCGCTGATGTACGAACAGGCTGTTTGTCGAAGACGCAGGGCGGCTCCAGCGCAGTCCTGCGTTTTTGATTTAGCTTCATCTCCTTTTCGCGTGTTCGCTCCATCAGGGTTTTGACTAAGAGAAGCAAAAACAGTAGTTTGGGGAGATTTCGTAAGAAGAACGCACTACTCGTAGACGTCGTCCTCCCAAATTCTCACAGTTCAAGACGATCATGCAGCGCACCTCGCTATACGCCTGGATAATGGCCGGCTGTTTTTTACTGCTGGCGGAAGGGGCCTTCGCACAACTCATCCGTCCCTCCAGGTCCTTCTTCCTTCGTCCCAGCTTCGGTTTTGTCAATTATCTCGGGGACAACAATAACAACCTGCTGGAGCTCGGCGTAAAGGGGCAACTCGAGGCGGGGTATCATTTCTTCCCGTTCCTGGGGGTCAGCGCCCTGTACAACTACGGCGAATATACCGACGTTCTGCGGCCGAGTATCAATACGGGGCTGGATCGAGCGACCAGCAATACGCGTCTTTCGACGGCTCAGTTGCTCGTCAGGTACACCGTCGGCCGGCCCACCTGGGAACTGGCGCCCTACGTCCACGGCGGTGCAGGTATCGCCTTCGGAGGAGATCACCCGGATGACGAGGCGGCCGTAGGTCCGGTCTTCGGGGCCGGGCTCGACATCCTCGTCAGCCCCGTCATGTCGTTCTTTTTTGAGGCCTCGTACCAGTTTGTGCTCGACGACGAGGCCATCGACGGGCCCAATCGAGGCCTCTTCGCAGACCACGACGTGCTGGGGAGGTACAGCCTGGGGTTGAGTTTTAATCTCGGGCGCCGCAGCTTCGTGCCCGTCGAAATTTACGACATTGAGACGCCGGCCTCCCTGCAGGTCGATCAGGTCGGTACGTTCGTGGCACGCGGCAATATGGGGCAGGCGTCCGACCCCGTTACGTATCGGTGGGAGTTTGGGGACGGCACCTTTTCCCCGCTGCTCCGCGCGAGCCACAGCTTTTCGAGCCCGGGTACGTACACCGTTACCTTCCAGGCTGACAACAACGAAAGCTCCGACATCGAGACCCGAACGGTCGTCGTGATGCCCAGGGCTTCGGCGCCTGAAATCGTGGCTATGAATAGCAACCCCGCCAATCCGGATACGCGCACCGAAGTCGCTTTTGATGCGACCGTTCTGGGCAGCGAGCCGCTCACGTATATCTGGCGCTTCGACGACGGTGAAACGTTCCCCGAAGCGTTTCCCCTGCGAACGTTCGAAGCGCCCGGCCCCTACACCGTCGAGCTCACGGTGAGCAATCAGTTCGGCACCGATACGCAGAGGATGTCGCTGAACGTCGACCGGTTTGAAGCCACCTTCTGTGAAGAAGTGCGAGAGATGAATGCGGTCTTCTTCAGCCGGCAGTCCAGCCAGCTGTCAGCAGCTGCCGTGAGAAAACTTGAAGACAACCTGCAGATCCTTCTAGAGTGCCCTAATTTGAACATCCGGGTGGAAGGGTTTGCTGTGCCTGGCGAGCGGGATGCGGACGGACTTTCAGCGGATCGAGCCCGGGCCGTCGAGCAATACTACGTTGACCAGGGGATGTCCTCTACACGCATCTTGAGCCTGGGGAGAGGCGTCGTTCAACAAATCGGTCAGCTCAAGGATGGGTCCGACCAGTTTCGCCGCGTCGAGACCATCCTTCTGAACCTGTAGGCGAGAGGCATACATACTTGCATCGAGTTACACACCGGTGCTGGCGATGGCGTAGCAGCATAAAAAAAGACCTGACCTTACGGGGTCAGATCTCTATAAGGAGCAGATGGTACGCGCCGGATGTGCATACGGCCTGCCAGAGCGGCTTTGCACGGTTGCAAAACCGCATGAACCAGCCTGCTGTGCACAGTGCGCGTCCCATCACTAAGGAGAATTAACTCTGGCTGAACTGTAGATTAACGAAATTCATGCCAAACCGGCGGTGCTTATTCAGCCCCCCGCTTTTGATCGATGCGGCAGCGATCCCAGTACTCTGACACGTTTGTTGAAGGCAAAGGCCGGGTCGGCCATCGCCCTGGCCCGGCCGCTGAGACCCTGATTGATACCGACCGATAGATGAATCCGATGGACCCAATGAAATCTTCTGCTGCTCGTACTGACGAATCGGCCTCCCCACGTTTGACGCTTCGCTATTTTTCCGAAGAGGTGGTGAGGAAGTTTCTCAATCTCGAATCTGGATGGCTTCGGACGTTCCGGGAGCTTTTGCTCCGACCCGGGGAAATGCTGCGCCGGTATGTTGCAGGGGATCGAAGCGGGTATGCCAATCCGTTGTCCTTTCTGCTCATCAATGCCCTGATTGTACTGGTATTCATGTCCTTTCTCGGGTTCAACGAGCGGATTCTGGCGATGAGTATGAGTATGTTAGATGCCCCGACACTGGGGCAGTACCGGCTTCAGAAGTTCGTAACAGGGTACCTGTTCCAGAATATGAATCTGATGTACATCGGTATTCTGGTTCCTTTCGCGGTCGTCATGCGCCTTCTGTTTCGGAAATCGGGATACAACCTGGCCGAGTTTCTCGTTATAACGATCTTCATGATGGCCGAGTCCATGTTGTTTTCCGTCATCTTGCTGCCCATTCCGCTGTTGTTCGAGATCTCCTCCCTTGCCTATAGTGTACTGGGGTTGAGCCTCGGCATCGGATATTTCTCGTATGCCTCGATAGGGTTCCTCGGGGGCAGAGTGATTACAGTGCTGAAAACCGCCTTTTCATACCTGTTCGGGTATTTTTTCTTCCTGTTCGTATTTCTACTCCTGCTCCTGGTGTACGTCTTGACCTTCGGTAATGCCGAGGCATCTCGTATGTACAGCGATGAGTGGACGATGGTGAGTGCAGCCGAAGAGAACGCGTTGCCGGTCGTTCGGCGTCTGCTCGAAGAAGGGCAAAATCCGGATGTCACATTAGGATACACCGCGTTACACATCGCCCTGAATAATGGGTACGACGAGATTGCATCGACCTTGATCGAGCACGGCGCTGATTTGAACAGCAAGGATTACCTGGGCCGCACGCCTCTTTTTATTGCGATGATGAGAGACAACTGGTCGATGGCGTCGAAGATGGTGGAGGCCGGAGCGGACGTAACGGAGCGAACCGATATCGGAACCACCTACCTCATGCTCGCCATCGGGAAGGGCAACGACGATTTTGCCACCCGGTTGCTCGAGCGTGGGGTCGATGTTAACGCGGTTCGGACAGAAAATACCCAGACTACGGCCCTGGGCCTGGCCGCCGCTGAGGGCAATTTGAACATGGTGCGTGAACTCTTGTCGCATGGCGCGGATCCCTACCTCAAGGACGGCAATGGAACAACGCCTATGGACCTCGCCGCATCCGAGGCCGTGCGTGAGGCCATGCAGAAAACCGGGCGAGTCGCTTCACCCGATCACGATTCATCCGAACAGGAGTCGCACGATGTAGACGGCGAGTAGCATGGCGGCAATGTCGGCGATCAAACCGGCCGGCACCGCGTGGCGCGTTTTCTTGACCTGGACCGCCCCGAAGTATACCGCAATGACGTAAAAGGTGGTTTCGGTCGAGCCGAACATGGTCGCGGCCATCTTGACGACCAGCGCATCCTCGCCGTACTGCTGGATCATCTCAGCGACGATGCCGGCCGACCCGGATCCGGTCAGCGGACGTATGATCGCCATCGGGATCAGTTCAGGGGGAAATTGAATCCAGGCCAGCACGGGCCGGAGTCCCTGTATCAGGAAATCCAGAGCGCCCGATGCCCTGAACATGCCAATGGCAAAGAGAATAGCGATCAGATAGGGGATAATCTTGACGGCTACAGAAAATCCTTCTTTGGCTCCTTCTACAAATTCCTCATACACCGGCACTTTTTTAATCAGCCCGTACAGTGGGAATCCGATAATGATGGCTGGGAGCACAAAGACGGAGATCAGATTTATTATGGCTCGAAAGGTATCCATATGAAAACGCGCGACAATAATGAATGGAAACGGGGTGAAGGCGAGGGCCGGGGTCAGGCTTCGGCCATGGGATCCGAGGCCTTGAAGCGCTCCAGGCGCTGGAGCAACCGGGTAGTTACGATGGCGATGATCAGCGAGAACGAGGTGGTGAGGAGGATCGAGAAGAAAAGCTGATTGACCTGTAGGCCCATGATGGCCACGAGTAAGGAGGGCGGTACGATCTGTACGCTGGCCGTATTCATGGCCAGCAGCATGACCATCGAGTTGGTGGCTGTGTCTTTCTGAGGATTCAGCTCCTGGAGCGATTCCATGGCCTTGATGCCCAGCGGAGTAGCAGCGTTGGCCAGCCCGAGCATGTTGGCGCTCAGGTTCAAGATGATCATGCCCAGCGCGGGATGCCCTTCGGGAATCTCGGGGAATAATCTCCTGAAGGCAGGCTGCGTAAAACGCACCAGTGCATGGATCATCCCCGAAGATTCCGCGATACGGAGCAGGCCCATCCACAAGGCCAGTACACCGATCAAGCCGAGCGCGATCGATACAGCGGTCTCTGCAAAGTCGATCGCAGCCTGAGTGATGGCGGTCAGCTTAACGAAGCGCACCTCGTCGAAACGGATCTGCGCCGGGATCGGTGAACGGGGGGCGCTGGTGGGGTCGATAGAGAGTTCGACCACGCCGCGCAGATCGTTGTCCCTGCTCGAGGTCATGGCGCGTATCGTCTGAAAGGGTTCGGGCAGGGGGACGTCCTGCGCAAATCGGAGCTGGCGCCCTTCCCGGGTTTGTACGAGCGTGCCAGTGTACGCCGTATCCGGGGTGGCCTCAGTGCCGTAAAACTGGCGGTAAGCCGCCGGGTCGATGCGTACCCGGACGGGTTGTCGGCGGCTCGTCGCGCCGAATGGCTCATCGAAGTGCAACGTCAGCGGAAACGCCTCCCCGTTTCTATAGGTGTCCTTCGACAGGTCCTGGAAATCGTAAATCAGAGCGAATACCAGACTGAAGATGATCAGTCCGGCCCATATATAATTCAGCATGTCAGTGCGCAGGGGTCAGGTGTCTCAAATCAGGCTTCGGATGGGTGCTCAGTACCCGGTACTCAGCACCCTGGACGCTTGAATCTACGACCGGCGCCCCCCAAGACGCCAGTTCTTTATTTTGAGGCCGCCACCCTGCGATCCGTCTACGGTTTGGCTTATATTCCCTTACCCGAACAGAACGCACCGTTTTGCCTGAATACGATCGTCATGAACAAAACCATTCTGCTTATAGGAACGCTGGATACGAAGGGGGAGGAATTCGCGTACGTCAAAAGACGCCTCGAAGAACGGGGGCACGTCGCATTGATGCTCGATATCGGCGTGCTCGGCGATCCTGCCTTTGAGCCGGATGTCACCGCAGCCCGGGTTGCCGAGACCGCCGGCATCGCGCTGGATCGTCTCCGCGAAAAGAAGGATCGAGGCTTTGCCATGGAGGCGATGATGGCAGGGGCATCGGAGATCGTTCTCGAACTCCTCGAAAAGAAGGCGTTCGACGCTGTTCTGGGCCTGGGCGGAGGAGGAGGGACGAGCGTTGCAACGGCCGCCATGCGGCAACTCCCGGTCGGGATGCCTAAGGTCATGGTTTCGACTCTGGCCTCCTCCGACGTCAGCTCCTTCGTCGACGTGAAAGACATCACCATGATGTATTCTGTGGTCGATATTGCCGGGCTGAATCGCATCTCGCGCCGCATCCTGTCGAACGCGGTCGGGGCTGTCTGCGGCATGGTCGAGCAAGACCCCGGGCCCTCGAGTGACAGGCCGGTTATCGCCGCGACGATGTTCGGCGTAACGACGCCCTGCGTTACGGCGCTCCGCGACCGCCTGGAAAAGGAAGGTTTCGAGGTACTGGTCTTTCATGCGACCGGTTCGGGGGGACGCGCCATGGAGGCCCTGATCGATGACGGCTACATCGCCGGGGTCGCGGATGTGACGACCACGGAGTGGTGCGACGAACTGGTGGGCGGCGTCCTCTCGGCAGGGCCGAATCGGTTCGAAGCGGCTGCCCGCAGCGGCATCCCGCAGGTCGTCTCTTGCGGGGCTCTCGATATGGTCAACTTTCATGCGATCGAAACGGTGCCTTCCGCTTTTCAAGAGCGCAATCTGTACCGGCACAACCCGCATGTGACGCTGATGCGGACCACACCGGATGAATGTTATCGGATCGGCAAGCAGATCGCAGAAAAGGTGAACCGCTCTTCAGGTCCGGCTTCCATCCTGTTGCCCCTCAAGGGGGTAAGCGCCATTGATGCCGAAGGGGAACCCTTTTATGATCCCGAAGCCGATGCGGCCCTCTTTCAGGGATTTCGTGACGCGGCCTCGCCGGACGTCAGCCTGGAGGAGTTCGACCTCCATATCAACGATCCGGCGTTCGCTGCGCTGATTGCAGAACGCCTCCTCGGATACATACGACAGGCGGATACACGAGGTTGACGGCTACTTCGACGGCGATCATGGGTTTCCCGAGGTTCATCTACCGATTCACAATCCACCCAATCCTATAACCAGAACACATAAGAGCATGCCTTTTATCGACTACCAGGAGTGTCTTACCCGGCTGAGACAAGAAATCGATGCCGGCCGGCCCATCATTGGCGCCGGCGCCGGGACGGGGATTTCGGCCAAGTTTGCCGAACGAGGCGGCGTCGATCTGATCATTATTTACAACTCGGGGCGCTACCGGATGGCCGGCCGAGGCAGCTCTGCCGGGCTGCTCGCCTATGGGGATGCCAATGCAATCGTACAGGAGATGGCTGGAGAAGTACTCCCTATCGTACAGGATACGCCGGTCCTCGCCGGAGTTAATGGGACCGACCCCTTTCGCCTGATGCCTGTGTTCCTGAGGCAGCTCAAGGAGATGGGCTTCGACGGCGTGCAGAACTTCCCGACCGTGGGCGTCATCGACGGCAACTTCCGTCAGATCCTCGAAGAAACAGGGATGAGTTACAACCTCGAGGTCGAGATGATTCGCGAAGCGCACAACCTCGAGATGTTAACCTGCCCCTACGTGTTCGACGAGGAGCAGGTCGTCAAAATGATCGATGCCGGCGCCGATGTGCTCGTAACCCACATGAATACGACCGTGGCCGGCTCCGTGGGAGTCCAGACGACGGCCCCCTCGCTGGATGAAGCCGCCGAACGCATTCAACGCATGCATGACAGGGCAAAAACCCTGCGCGACGACATCGTGGTGCTGTGCCATGGTGGACCTCTGGCGCAGCCGGATGACGTTCAATACGTTCTGGATCGCACCGAAGGCATCGACGGGTTTTTCGGTGCGTCCAGCATCGAGCGCCTCGCGGCCGAACCGGCCATCGAAGCTCAGGCGGCAAAGTTCAAAGCACTCAGGATGAGCCGTTGAATATCGAGGATCCTGCAACTTTGCTTCGCTACCTCGTCCTCAGGCACGGGGTGAAGGAGAGCAACGTCGTGGGGCAGCGTGTGCTCCGGGGCGGGGTGTCGAACAGAACGGTACTCGTGCAGCGCGCATCGGGTAAAGATTGGGTGGTCAAACAGGCGCTCGCCAGGCTTCGCGTGAAAGAGGAGTGGTTGAGCGATCCTTCTCGCATCCATCGGGAGGCGGAGGGGCTCCGGGTCCTGCATCCCCTCGCTCCGCCGGGTGTTATCGTCCCTCTCGTGTTCGAAGACGAAGACGAACATATCCTGGCAATGGAGGCGGTGCAGGAACCCCACGCCAACTGGAAGGACCATCTGCTCCGCGGAGAGGTCGATATGGACATCGTCCGGCAGTTCGGGCGATGCCTCGCTCGCATCCATACGCGGTTTGACGAGCCGGCCTACCCTCAGAACGGCTTGCTTCGCGATCGGCAGTTCTTCGAGTCGCTGCGGATCGATCCTTATTATGTGCGTTCTGCGGAGCAGGCGCCTGAGGCTCGCCCCTTCTTGATGTCGTTGATCGCAGATACGAGAACCCGGTGCGTTACGCTGGTGCATGGCGACTACAGCCCCAAGAACATCCTCATCTACGAGGGGCATCTCGTCCTCCTGGATCACGAAGTCATCCACGTAGGCGATCCTGCGTTCGACATCGGTTTTTCCCTTACGCATCTGATGAGCAAAGCGAATCACCTGCCCGCGGTCAGGGACGTGTTCGTACACGCGGCAGGGCTGTACTGGGATACGTACCGGAGAGACATCGAGGATGCCCCCTGGGCCGAATCGTTAGAGAGGGTTGCCGTGCGGCATACGATTGCGTGTCTGCTCGCTCGCGTGGACGGGCGGTCTCCCCTGGAGTACCTGTCAGCATCGGCTCGCTCGAGGCAGCGCGCGGCTTCGCTCCGTTTAGCGGCGGACACGCCGGAGACGGTTCCCGAACTTGTCGACGCATTTACCAGACAACTGAATCCATGACGAACATTGCGGAACTCCGTGGCCTGGAAGTGCTGGACAGCCGGGGCCGGCCCACCGTAAAGGTGACCTGTCGATTATCGGATGGAGCCTCCGGAGCCGCCTCTGTCCCTTCCGGGGCGTCGAGTGGGGCGGCCGAGGCCCACGAGTTGAGAGACGGCGACACACACCGGTACGGCGGTCTGGGGTGTTTACGGGCCGTCTCTCACGTCAACCGTGAAATTGCCGGCGCTTTAACCGCGTCTCGGTTTGACTCACAGGCTGAGCTGGACCGTACCCTGTGTGAGCTTGACGGAACCCCGAATAAGTCGAGGCTCGGGGCGAATGCCATCCTGGCGGTGTCGCTGGCGTTTGCCCGGGCGTGTGCGTGTAGCGAGGACGTACCGCTGTACAGGTATTTCTCCGGGCTGGTCGGCCGCCCTGCTCTGCGGGTACCCCGGCCTACGATCAACCTGTTCAGCGGGGGGCTGCATGCCGGCGGCCAGGTCGCTATTCAAGACGTGCTTGTCGTGCCGGCCCGCGCATCCACGATCCGGGAAAATCTCGCGGATACGTACGCCGTCTTTCAGGCGGCTGCGGCGTTGTCTTCGGAGCGATACGAGTACCGGCTCTTGCGGGCCGATGAGGGCGGCCTCGCACCGCCCTTTGGGAGAACCGAAGAGATGCTGGCTATGGCAGTCGACGCCATCGAAGGCGCCGGCCTGCGCCCCGGGGAGGACGTCTTCCTGGCCGTTGACGTGGCGTCCAGCCATTTCTATGAATTTGACGGATACAGGCTGGACGGTCGTCTGATTTCGGGCGAGGAGATGATCGAAACCATCCAGGCGTGGGTCGACCGGTATCCGATCGTCAGCGTAGAGGACGGCCTCGCCGAGGAGGACTGGACGCACTGGCCGGCCCTACTCGACCGGCTGCGTGGAAGGGCGCGTGTCGTGGGCGACGACCTGCTGTGTACCCACCCTGCGCGCATCGAGAAAGCCATACAGACCGCATCGGCCGACACGTTGCTGCTGAAGGTAAATCAGATCGGCACACTGAGCGAAGCCGCGGAGGCATGCCTGAAGGCGAGAGCTGCAGGGTGGCAGGTGACCGTCAGCGCTCGAAGCGGGGAGACCGAAGACCACTGGTTGGCCGACCTCGCCGTCGGGTGGGCCGGCAATCAGATCAAGGTGGGTTCGATCACCCAGTCCGAGCGGCTGGCGAAATACAATCGATTGCTGGAGATTGAGGCCTCCGAAGAGCTGGCCATGGAGCCCTGGCCGAAGTCAGGATAACGGCTCGATTTGCAGCACCCCCTGCATGACTTCCCAGTGCCCGGGCACCGTACAGAGATAGACGTACTCTCCGGTAGGGAGGCCCTCGATGACGATGCGCACCGATTCATCCAGGGACAATATCCCCGTCGATGCAATGACCTGATCCTGCAGCTCGGGGGGGATGTAGTCGGTATCTATCGCATCGGGGTTGGACAGGTACTCGGTCAGTGCCTGGCCGAAAGCGGCCACGTCCACCCCTTTCCGAAGGATCACCACGTTATGGAGGTCCGGATGCAGGTTGTTGAAAGCGAGTTGCATCGGCTGCCCTTCATAGGCCTGAAGACGGGTCTGTTGAAAACGCATTTCGCTGGGTACGGCGTTGATCGTCAGGTAGGCCGTCGGCAGGCCGGGATCGCCCTCCGGCATTGACGCGGTCCGCGGCGCGGCTTCGGGTTCTTCTGCGGCCGGGTAGAGGCGTTCTAGGGCTGCATCGATCCACACATCTCCCCCCTCGCGGGCTTCGCTGGCCGCCGCTTTTAATGATTCGTCGGCTCGATCCCCGAGGTCCAGCACCTTGAGCACGGCAGCGAGGCGGGTGTTGAGGTTTTCGTCGGAGAAGGCGCCGGCGGCCGTCAGAGCGTCGCCGGTTTCCGGCCGATCGGGCATGACCTGGATGGCGGCCTTTCTGACGGCCGGTGAGTCGTGGGAGAGGGCGGCCCTGGCCACGTCCACATGAGAGGTTATCTTGCCCAGGCCGTGCAGCGACCAGAGCGCGTGGAGCGCTCCGGCGTTGAGGTGGGTCTCGTCCATGCCGGGATCCCCGGCCAGCTCGACCAGCGCCGGCACGAGGTCAGTGCGGTCGTTTTCTACGATGAGGCGTTGCGCGGTCAGGCGCCAGAATTGATTCGAGCTCTGCAAGCCACGGATCAGCGCCTCGTCGTCGTCCGGGTTCAGTTCGGACAGGTCGTCCCCCTCTCTGCCGGTGTACTCGATGACGTAGATACGGCCGTGCTCGGTGTCGCGAAGCGGGTTGATGTGGGCGTTTCCTGGACCCCGGTTATCATTCCAGATCTGATTCACCATGCCCCGGCCGTCCGGGTTGTGCTGAATCACCGGGTTGTACCAGTCGGCCACCCAGATATTTTCGTCCGGGCCGATGTCGGCGAAGACGGGAGCGACCCAGCTCTCCGAGCTGGCGAGGAGGTTTTCGATGGCTCCGTCCTTCTCCTCGTACAGGGAGCCGTTGGGTTCGAGATGCACGGTATGCACGACGTGGCCGGTTGGTTCGGTGACCATGAGCGACCCCCAGTACGATCGGGGATACCGCCGGCCTGCGTACGGGAAAGCGCCCGCCGCCGCCGTGTAGCCGTCGCGGAAGTCGACCTGCTGGAGCGGCATCAAGGACGTGTGTTCGATCAGGTAATGACTCTGGATGTAATCGACATTTCGATCGGCCTCGTACTTCATGGGGATGCCTACTACGACCGCGTGGTTGTTATTGGCGGTGGACCCGAATATCGTGTTGTCTTCTGCGATGCCCAGGCCCCAGGTGTTGTTGTTGAATCGCCCGACCGGTTCGAGGTGGGTTCCGTCGGGGGAGAAACGAAAGACGCCCATGGGCAGCGTCATGTGTTCCTGGTTCGTACGCTCTCCAACCGGAGGGGCATACCCGGGCTCGTACATGGCGGAATACCCGACCGCCGACCAGATATGGTTGTCGATCCCGTATTTGAAATTGTTCATCACCGCGTGCGTGTCGAAGGTGCCGAACGCATTGTCGATCACGCGGGATTTCCGATCGAAGACGTCGTCCCCATCGGTGTCCTCGAGGAAGACGATATGGGGGGCCTGGCCCACCAGGGCGCCGCCACTGACGACGGCAATGGCCGTGGACAGGGGTTGGTTTTCAGCGAAGCGCGTGAATTGGTCCGCTACGCCGTCCCCATCGGTGTCTTCACAGATGGTAATCCGATCCGTTCCGCTGTCCTGGCCGACGTGGTCGTGGGGGTAGTTGGTGGATTCCAACACCCAGAGCCGGCCGCGTTCGTCCCAGGAGAAGGCAATGGGATTCTGGATATCCGGCTCGGCGGCGAATATGCGGAGGCTGAATCCTTCGGGAACGACGAGGTGCGATGCGGATTGGTCCGGCGTCAGGGGTTCTTGCACGGTCAGGGATAAAACGCCGTTCGTCGCCTCTCGGTATTGCAGCGCCGCTTGAGAAGCGCAGCCGGTCATGAACATTATCGCGAGTATGGATAAAGTGCTTGTGTTCCGCATGGTTCGTCTCTGTGGGGGAAAGGGGGGAAGAAGATAAAAATAATCGGCCTACCGGCTAACAGCAACCCAAAAAGAACCGGCCCGGGCGTGGCGAGAAGCCGTTGTTTTCTGTACTATGTGATCCACCACGATTCGAGGTTCTCATTATTTACGGTAGCCGGGCATGCCAAAACTGTTGCACGTTGTTCACATATTCGCTCAAATTGCCCTTGTCGGGATTCTTTCAGGTACCCGGTGTTCATCCGAGCCTGAATCGGTACAGAGTCGTTCGCATCTGGGACTTCCTGGCCGGCACCGATTCTTTGGACTTCCACAACTACGGCGCCAGCTACAGGGCTTCCACCCGTGGGCTCGCCCTCCCGGATTCGGTGCTGCGCAAGTTCTACTCGGGCAACGCCCTGCGTGTGCTCGGGTTGGTCCGTAACTCGATACCCTGAACCTTATATCGTTTTCAACACATGCAAGCCCTTATCGTAATAGACCCGCAATACGACTTTTTCCCGGGAGGGGCGCTGCCCGTCCCGCGAGGCGACGAAATCATCTCGGTGGTCAATCGTCTCGTCGATGACTTCGAACACGTCGTGCTGACCCAGGACTGGCACCCGGCCGGGCACCATTCGTTCGCCTCGAGCCATGAAAACAAAGAACCTTTCGATCGAATCGAGCTTGCGTACGGCAATCAGGTTCTCTGGCCGGACCATTGCATCCAGGGGACCCCCGGCGCAGCGTTTCATTCGGACCTGCACCTCGACAAGGCCGAACTGATCCTACGCAAGGGATTTCGCAAAGAGATCGATTCGTACTCGGCCTTTTTCGAAAACGACCACAAAACCCCGACCGGGCTGAAAGGGTATCTGGAAGATCGAGGGATAGATACCCTGTACCTGGCCGGCCTGGCTCTCGACTTCTGCGTGGGATGGTCGGCCCTAGATGGACGAAAGTCAGGGTATAACGTGACCGTTATAGAAGACGCGTCGCGTGGGATCGATACGCATGGCTCACTGGATGCTGCCTTGAATGATATGCACCAGGCAGGGGTCGTACTGGCATCCTCGGATCGCGTAGTTTCTGCGCGAGCTTGACAAGAAAGACCTGAGAGGGTGCATGGCTTACGATGAGAGCTCCTCTGTTGTCCGCATACGAGCCGCCCGGATAGTTTCTTATGAACGGATGTTACGCGCCGGATGCGCATACGTCCTGCCAGAGCGGCTTTGCAGGGATGCAGAGTATACCGCAAAGCCGCGTGAACCAGCCTGCTGCGCACAGTTCGCGTAACATCATCTATGAACGTAAACGAATCAACCCCGGCTGATCCTGCCGTCGACAGCGGCGGAGCCGAACACGAAGACAGGCAAAGGTTGCCGAGTCACATCTTCGATTTGCCCGTTCAGGAACTCAGAATGGGGTATCGAAGCGACGTCTACTTCTGGAGGCAGAAGGTGGCGCTCGAAAAACACGGCCTTCATCCGACGGTGACGATGCAAGTATTTCAAAAAAAAGAGGCCGTGTTGTGTGGCGTAGACGAGGCCCTGGCTATCTTGAAAGTAGCCAGCGGCAGATACCGCGACCTCTCCAGGGCCAGCCAGTTGTTCGATCGGCAGATCCGGCTCAAAGAAGAAGCCCGTCAGTATTTCCGCACGGACAAACATCGGTATCTGGCCATCACCCAGGAAAAAATAGAAGTGTCCGAAGCCCTGGATGCCTTATGGGAGAGCGGTTACGAAGAACTGGAGATCGACGCGTTGTACGATGGGGATCACATCCAGCCCTGGGAGTCTGTGGTGCACATCACGGGGGACGCCAGTTTGTTCGCTCACCTGGAAACCGTCTATCTCGGTGTGCTGGCGCGCCGCACTAAGATTGCGACCAATGTGAAGCAGGTTGTGGACGCAGCGAATGGAAAGACCGTTCTGTATTTTCCGGCGCGGTTTGACCACTGGGCCGTGCAGGGTGGGGACGGGTATGCTGCGCACGTCGGCGGTGCGCATCGCGTATCTACCGAAGCCCAGGGCGCCTGGTGGGGCGCCCACGCTGCCGGCACGATTCCGCATGCCCTGATTGCCTCGGTCGGCGGAGATACCGTGCGTGCCGCGTCGCTGTTTGACAAGACGTATCCCGACGAAAACCTCGTGGCGCTGGTCGATTTTGACAACGACAATATCGGTACCGCCCTCGATTGCGCGCGCGATTTGGGCGACCGGCTCTGGGGCGTTCGGCTCGACACGTCCGAAAACATGGTCGATCGATCGGTGATTCCCAAGATGGGGCGGTTTTCGCCGACCGGGGTGATTCCCGAACTGGTGTTCGATATGCGGGAGGCGCTGGACCGAGAGGGATTCGGGCACGTGCGCATCATCGTATCCGGCGGATTCGACGCCGAAAAAATCGCGCATTTCGAATCCCTGGGCGTTCCGGTCGACGCCTATGGGGTAGGTAGTGCGTTGATGCGCGGTAATATGTCCTTCACCGCCGACGTTGTCCTGCTCGAGGGTGAGGCCTGCGCTAAAGCGGGCAGGGAATACCTGCCCAACGAACGCCTGACGCGCGTTTGACAGGTTTGGAAAAAATCGTTTGTTGACTAATACGCATCATCCGCATGTATCTGTCCCGGCTAGTGTCATCGCTCCTTCCGCTGCTGTGTTTCTGTTCGTTTGCCTGCCGTACGCCCGATTCGACCTCTCCCGCAGCCGGGGGGGACATCAATGAAGTGCGCAATCTGGGGCTGGCGTTTCTGGAAGAAAATCGACTGGACGAAGCGGAGGCGGCGTTCGATAAAATGACGGAGCTGGCTCCGGACGACCCGGCCGGGTATGCAAACCTGGGCATCGTGTATCTACGGCGAGGTCAGTATGCAGAAGCTGAAGAGTGGATGGTGCAAGCCAGGGCGCGTAATCCGGCGGACCCGTCGATTTCCTTGAACCTGGCTGAAATCTACGAGCAATCTGAGCAGTTGGATCGAGCCCGGTCCATTCTCGAGGACGCCCTGGACCGCCAGCCCGATCACGTGCCGATGCTGTTCAAACGGGCTCGCCTGTATGCCGGCGATACCGATCAGGCTCGCGTGTATGCCGCCCATTTGGAAGATGCCGTCGATCACGCGCCTGCCAACATCGTGATCCGCCTCTATTACGTGGAATCGCTCGTACAGAGCGATGCGTTTGATGAGGCGCTCGTCCAACTCGCCGAGGTGCGACAGATGGCGCCCCAGCTCCCCCGGGAGTCGATTTCCCATTTCGAGGCGGCGGTCGAGCACCTGACGCTGGGGAATCAGGCGGATGCCGCACGTTCTGTCGGGTATTTTCATAACGTCCTGCGGGTGACGCCGTATTATCAAACCGGATTACGCCTTCTCGGTCAACGAACGGACGACCTCGTCGGGAGACCGGTCCTTGTCGAATCGCCGGCGCTCGGCCAGAGCGGTTTGTTCGAGGAGAGTGGCGAGGAGCATATGAACGCCGATATTCTCGATGCCATGCAGTTCACGGATGCTTCTCAACCCGCCGGTCTCGCGACTCCAGGCGCATCGCCGCTCGGGGCCACTGCCTTTGCCATGGCGGATTTCGACGGAAATGCGGAACCCGATCTGTTCGTCGCCGCCTGGGATTCTATTCGGCGGCAATCGACCTACTACCTGCTCCGCAACGAGTTCGGCCGGTTTTCTGACGGGGCGCCCACTTCTGGATTGACACCGTCCTCTACCCGGGCTGTATTTTCGCTCTTCGGCGATTACGATAACGATACATTCCTCGACCTCTACATAGTCAACGAAGGCCGCAATCAGCTCTTTCGAAATCGGGGAGACGGGACGTTCGAGGACGTCAGCGCCCGGGCGGGAGTCGACGACAACCGGCCCGGGAAAAAAGCCGTGTTTGCCGACCTGGATCACGACGGCGATCTGGATGTGTACGTCGGTCGCAACCGGGCCGACTTCGTCTATCGCAACAACATGGACGGGACGTTTACCGAGATGGGTGAGGCGATGGGGCTGGCCGGCCCGGTTGACGCCCTGACGGAAGATATCGACTTTGGGGACTTCGACAACGACGGCGATCTCGATGTGCTCGTTGCCCGGTCGAATGGAGTCGCGCTCTACGCCAACCTCAGGCAGGGCCTCTTCGAAGATGTGACCGCCGCGACGCCCCTCCGGCAACACCCCCGATCGGTTGCTTCGGCTGTAGGGGATTATAACAACGACGGGTTTCTCGATCTCTTCATCGCCGCTTCCGACAGGCACGCCCTCTATCTCAACCGCGGCAATAATGTTTACGAATATGATCGTTCCAATAATCATCTGTCGGACGATCTCGCGAACGATGCCGTATTCGATGCGCGGTTCTGGGATTTCGACAACGACGGATTTCTCGACCTCTTTCTGGCCGGTCGACGCGCTATCTGGTATCACAACGATGGAACCGGATCCTTCGTGGATGTCACGGATCGATGGGATGCAGCACGTACCGAGCCGTCCTTTCAGGTCGCTGCGGCGGATTACAACCAGGATCGGGACCTGGACCTGTTTCTCCGTACTCCGGGGGGCATCCAGCTGATTCGTAACGACGGGGGGCACCTCAATCGCCAGTTGACCGTTCAGCCCCGCGGCCTGCTCAGCAACAACAGCAAAAACAATTACTACAGCATTGGAGCAAAGATAGAAGTCCGTGCCGGCGACGTATACCAGACCCGGGTTGTCACAGAGCCATCGACCTACTTTGGACTCGGACAACGGGACAGGGCCGACGTGATTCGCATCGTCTTCACGAACGGCGTGCCGCAGAACATCTTCCGCCCTGGAGCCGACCAGGATCTGCTCGAGGAACAAATTCTCAAAGGATCCTGCCCGTTCCTGTACACCTGGGATGGATCGTCGTATACGTTTGCCACGGACCTGCTCTGGCGCAGTGCGCTGGGGATGCCGCTGGGTATTATGGGGGCTGGAGAGATGGCCTATGCCCCCGTATCGGCTACCGAGGACTACGTCCTGATCCCCGAAGGCCTTCTTCAGGAGGAGGATGGAGAGTACCGCATCCAGATTACGGCCGAGCTGTGGGAGACGCCGTACTTCGATGAGGTTAAGCTGCTCGTCGTCGACCACCCGGATGCCGTATCGATAGCCATCAACGAACGGTTCGGCCCCCCCGAACCGGAGCCTTTGCCCATCCACGTGTTTCCGCGGCCCATACCGGCCACAGCCACCGATCACGAAGGCAGAGACCGGACCCACGCCCTTTCGAGAGACGACGACCGGTACGTGGCGCCATTGCGTACCACACGGTACCAGGGGATCGTGGAACGCCACGCACTCGTCCTGACCCCGGACGAGCAGGTCGACCTTCGGCATGCGGTCTTATACCTGAAGGGGTGGATTTTTCCGACGGACGCGAGCATCAATGTGGCGCTGGCGCAGTCTGAGGCGCCGGCCCCGCTCCCGCCCGTGGTTCAAGTGCGCGACGAGGCGGGGGCATGGAATACGGTCATTCAGAATATGGGCTTCCCCAAAGGGAAGAATAAACTCGTCCGCGTCGATCTACGTGGGAAATTCCTCAGTGAGGACCCGGCTGTACGGATTCTATCTACCATGCAGATTTACTGGGATCATGCCTTCTTCGCACACGAAATCGAGGATGCAGCAGTGACAAGAACGGTGCTGAGTCCTGCAACGGCAGATCTACACTATCGAGGTTTCTCCGCGCTGTACCGACCCTCGCCGTTCAGTCCCCATCTGTTCGATTACGACAGGGTGTCCACGGAATCGAAGTGGCTCGACCTGGCAGGTCGTTACACCCGGTACGGAGACGTCACCCCCCTCGTTCGAGAAACCGAAGACCAGTACGTGATCATGAATGCCGGGGATGAGTTGAGTGTCGCCTTCGATGCCCGTCAGGCGCCTGATGTGCCGGCCGGGTGGACCCGCCGGTTCATCCTGTTCACCGACGGCTGGGTTAAGGATGGCGATTTTAATACGGCGTTCGGGCAAACCGTAGAACCCCTGCCTTTTCACGAGATGTCTGCCTATCCCTATCCACCGGACGAGGCCTTTCCGGAATCGAAAGCACATATGCAATATCGAGACATCTACAACACGCGTGAAGTGGCGCCGCGAAGATTCGATTGATCCGTTCCGCAGCCCGCACACGGGTCTCTGCCTACTGATAGCCGCCTACTGCTATCCATTACCAGGATAGCTCAACCTCCAGCCGCTCTCGTAATTCCTTCAAGGCGAGACCCATATGGTTTTCGACGGTAGAGAGTGAGATCTGCATCACGTCAGCAATCTCGCCATACGTGAGTCCGTGTCTGCGATGGAGGTAAAACACCATGCGTCGCCGAGAAGGCATCTCTTCCGCCAATTTCCACAGCAGGACGGCCAGTTCCTTTACTTCGAGCTGTTGGTGGGGAGAATGCTCCTGGCCATCCCGGTCGATGGGCTCGTCCACCGTAATGACGTTGTTGTAGTTTTTGTGGAGGCGAAGGTAACTGTAGATCTGGTTCTTGACGGCCCTGAAAAGATAGGGGCGCAAGTGGCCTAAGGGCGTCCATTCGGTTCTGGATTGCCAGATTCGCAAAAAGATGTCGTCAATGACTTCCCATGACGCATCCTCCGAACGAAGGAAGCGATGCGCGAAAACGTACAGCTGCGGTGAATACGCACAGTATAACTTCTCGAATGCCCTGACGTCTCCGCGTCGGATGCCTTCGATCAGTTGCCGATCCTGGTCTTCTCGAGCAGATCCGGGACCATCTTTGAGGGAGTTGACTGCGCCGTGCGTAGAACTCATAAGACAGGGGGGGAGGAAAGCTGCATGAAAGCTGCATGAATTCAGTATAGATATATATTATGGATTTGTCAAAAAGTACACCCCGGGGATCGAACGATTTACGGTAAAGCCTGATCGAGAGAATGTGTGTACTGCCCAACTACGAAGGAAGACGGTGGCGCAAGGCGTAAAGAGCGACTGAGGCATCTGGACAGGCGCTTCGATAGATACGTGATGAGAACAGGCAAAAATAAAAAATACCTTCCGTTGGGGGGGAGGGCCGATACCGGCGTCTGTATACGAAACGGCGAGTGGTCGAACGATTTTCTCGCGTGGTTCTGTTGTCTTCTGGTTATGAGATCGCACGGGGGCCGCAGGCACATAAACGATCCGATCTATGAATTCGAACGAGGAAAAATGGGTGTTGCTGGCCCGTTACCTGGCTGGCGAGGCCTCCCCTGAAGACGAGAGGCGCGTGGAGAAGTGGCTGGAGGCCGATCCGGCGCAGGCTTCATTGTTCAAAGACGTAAAGCGGATCTGGGATATTTCGGGAATACCAGGCGAACGAATCGAGATCGGTGATCGCTGGACGGCGGTGCAAAACAGGATGACAGAGACGTCGGGGGCATCGGAGCGGGCGCCGCTCCGCACAGCACGTCGCCCTCCTCGTCGACGCGATAAAGCAGGCCCCTTATTCGTTCGCCCCTTCCTGCTTACGGCGGCGATGGTCCTCATCATAGCCGGCTCAGCATACCTGATCCACCGATTTTCCATAAGCCCGGGGGGCGCTGAGGTAGCCAGCGATTCCCCTTTTCGCGAAGTGATCGCGAAGGATGGGCAACTGGCACGCATCCAACTGATTGACGGGACGGAGGTTACGCTCAATGCAGGTAGTACACTGCGTATCCCTCCTTCGTTTGACGAAGTGTCCCGTGCGGTCTTTTTAGAAGGAGAAGCGTTCTTCGACGTTACGCACAGGCCGGAGCGTCCTTTTTCGATCCATACCGGGGAGGTGGTCGCTCGCGTGTTAGGGACGACCCTCAACGTCACGGCGTATCCCGACGACCCGGAGGCAAAGGTCTTGGTGCAGACCGGCAGCGTGGCCATGCGTTCCGAACGGGCTTCTCCGCAGGACACCGTCGTCCTGCGACCCGGTCAGCTCGGCGTCCTCGTAGAGGATGAGCCCGTGCGCGTATTGCATAACATAGACATGAACCGGCATCTGGCCTGGATGGACGGCCGCCTTGTATTCGACAGCACCCCTTTTGCCGAGGTGGAACGCAGGCTCGAACGCCGTTTCGACATCGATATTCACGTACAAGACTCCCTGAAAGCAACACTGCCTCCCCTCAACGCATCGTTTAATGAAGAGTCCGTGGGAGAAGTTTTACGCACGGTTTCAGCCGCTCTCGGTGTGTGTTTATCCCGGGAGAACCAGGACGTCTTCCTGCATGCAGGCAGTGGGTGTAGTACATAAATCGTATCCCTTTAATTTTGGCACTATGTTACATCATTATAAAACAGGCACTGTTATGAAAGCTTCGTCTAGAATGGAAGCGCTTTTCGTTTCGATGTGTATCGCTACGTTGCTGACTTTCGTCAGTAGTCTACCTTCGTCCGCACAAATGCGTATCGCGGGCACGTCACATGCTGCTGCTGTACATGACGGCATCGTTGACGACAATGGGGCGCTCAGCAGTCACCATGTAGCTACGCTCGAAAAGCTGGGGAAAACGATCTCTTTGCAGATGGATAAGGCCTCGCTGGAAGAGGTCCTCCAGGCCGTGGCCGATCAGATCGATGTTTCGTTGATCTATGCCGACTGGGACGTGCTTCGCCAGAAAAAGGTATCGCTCAACGAGCGCGAAATGACAGCGCTAGCGGTGTTGTACAAATCGGTTGAAGGCACCGGTCTGGGATTCAAGATAGCTCCAGGCGGGTATCTGCTCATTACAAAGGATTCGGCCGGCCCTGTTTCCAGGGCCGATTCCCGCGAAGGGCCCCCGCCTTTTCTCGTGTCAGGCACCGTGACCTCCCTCGACGACGGAGAACCGATTCCGGGCGTGAACGTGGTTGTGAAGGGTACGGCGATAGGTACGGTGTCCGATAACGACGGCGCCTATTCGATCGACGCGCCCAGCGATCAGGACACCCTTATCTTTTCCTTTGTGGGATACATTACGGCGGAAGTGCCGATTGCCGGGCGGAGCCGCATCGACATCCCGATGGAAGTCTCTGAAGAAGAGCTCGACGAAGTGATCGTGATCGGGTTCGGAGAGAAAAGCCGGCGGTTGATGACCGAGTCCATCGGCAGTATCGGTTCGGATGAAATCCGGAAAGTCCCGGTGGCTTCGCCGGACCAGGCGCTGGCCGGGCGTGTGGCCGGCGTAGCCGTCAAACAAACGGGGGGAGCCCCGGGCAACCCGGTATCGGTTCGCGTAAGGGGCATCGGTACGACGGGTACGGCACAGCCGCTGTATGTGGTCGACGGAGTACCGGTGGGCAACGGATATAACGCGGTCGGCGGAGGAGGCGCCCGAAATGCCAGCCCGCTGAACACCCTCAATCCGGCGGACATCGAAAGCATCTCCGTGCTGAAGGATGCTTCGGCGGCGGCCGTGTACGGGGTTCGTGCGGCCAACGGCGTCGTACTCATCACGACGAAGCGCGGCGCGCGCGGAAATCCGCGGGTCAACATCGAAGCCTCGGCCGGTGTTCAGAATCTGCTCGACCGGTACGACTTTTTGGGGACATCCGATTATGTCGCGTTGCTGCAGGAAGCCTACAACAACTTCAATACCCAGTCCGGTCTTTCACCCGACGACCCGAACTACCTGAATTTGCCGGTCGACTTGCAGCCCGGAAGTCCCTTCCTGAGTATTGACAATTCGGAAGCCTGGGGCGACGAATTCATCAATGAGAATGCGCCCATCCAGGAATATAACCTGTCGGTGAGTGGAGCCAACGACCAGCTCAACTACTACGTGTCGGGGAGTTATTTCAATCAGGAGGCGGCCACGATCAACTACGGCCTGGAGCGCTTCAGCTTCAGGGCCAATAGCGATTTTAATATTGGCGATCGGCTGCGGATCGGGGAAAGTTTTACGATCGGGCACACGATCCAGCAATGGGGGCTCAACTTCAGCAACTTCGGAGGGGCTACCGGAATGCCCCCCTTCTTCTCGATCTACGACGCGAACAACGAGATACCGAATAACCGGTACGGGTTTCACGGCAACCGCAACCGGGCCGGCCTGACCGTCGACAACCCGATCCTGCCGGCGACGCTGGATAACAACACGCTGCCGAACACCCGGCTCAACGGTGTGCTTTACGGCGAGCTGGAGCTTTTGACCGGTTTAAACTTCAGATCACAGGCTGCGGTCGACGTCAACTACGGCAAAAGCCTGCTCATCGATACACAGACGACCGCCGAAGAGCTGGGCCGGGCCACCTCCGATCGCACCCAGATTGGCATTACGGAATCGTTTACGAAAGTGTTTACCAATACGCTCACCTACGATACCTCCATTCGTGATCACTCCGTCACCGCACTCGGCGGCTTCGAATATCAGTATCTGAGCAATGAATCCGTAGGAGGTCGAGGAGAGGACTTCCTCAGCCAGGTCAGGGCCTTTCGGCGTAATGCCGGCGGAGGTCAAACGCTGGCGTTCAACTCCGGGCTGGGAGAGCGGGCGTACGTCGGCTGGTTCGGGCGGCTCAGCTACAACTTCAACAATAAATACCTGCTCACCGGTACGATACGCCGCGATGGAAGCTCGATCTTCAACCCGGAAGGCGACCGCCAGTGGGGCACGTTTCCGTCCGTATCCGGGGCCTGGCGGATTAGCGAAGAGTCGTTTTTTAACGTAGCAGGCATCGACGAGCTTAAAGTCAGAGGGTCCTGGGGCCAGCTGGGCAACGATGAGACGCTGCCCTACGGGTATATCTTCCTGGTCTCCACGACGCCCGATTATACCCTCAATGGCGACGAGACCGTTCAGGGGCCGGTCCCTCAATCCTTCGTCAACGAGGACGTCACCTGGGAAACCGTCGAGACCTGGGATGCCGGTATCGACATCACGCTCCTCAACGATCGGCTCGATATTCTGGGCACGTTTTACCGCCGCCTTACCCGCGACTTCCTGATCCAGATTCCCATACCTGCTCTGACGGGTTTTGTGATCGGAGAAGGCACGACTACGGCGCCCGTCAACGCGGGCACTGTGCTCAACAGCGGTTTCGAATTCGACGTGCAATACCGTACTTCTGTCGGTCAGAACCTGGATCTCCAGTTCGGCGCCAACCTCACGACGATCAACAACGAGCTGCAGGAGTTGACGGACGGCATCGAAGAGTTTCTCAACGTCGGAGGCTTCCGAACGGCTGTCGGAGAGCCGATCGCCTATATGTACGGGTACGAAACGGACGGGCTTTATCAGAACGAGGCCGAAGCCGCGGCGGCGCTGCCTGACATCGTCAACGGGGGCCGGCAGCCGCAGCCCGGCGATGTCCGATTTGTAGACATCGACGGCGATGGAGAGATCACGCCCGACGATCGAACGAATCTCGGCAAGCCGGTGCCGGATGCCTATTACGGATTTACCGTGAGCGCGAACTATAACAACTTCGACATTTCTCTCTTTTTGCAGGGGGCATTCGGGCATCACATGCAAAACCGGTTTGCTCAGGCTCGCCTGAATTTCACGCAGATCAACGGCGACAACCGGCTTACGGATATCACGGATCGCTGGACGCCCCAGAATACCGATACCGACATCCCGCGCCTGGTCGCCACCGACCCCAATGACAACTGGCGGTTGTCGGATCTGATCGTTCAACCCGCCGACTTCTTGCGGCTGCGGAATATCCAGATCGGCTATACGCTGCCTCAATCGGTCACCTCCGGGATTGCGCGCAGCGCCCGCGTCTATCTCAATGCCAGCAATGTGTTTCTCTGGACGAAGTATGACGGTCTCGACCCGGAAGTGATCGATGGGCGGACACAGGCCAGCCCGACAGGGACCGACTTCGACCAGATCCGGGGCGGTAATGCCTTCGATCAAGGGTTCCTGCCCACACCGCGTACGTTCCAGATAGGGATACAACTCCAGTTTTGAACGCTAACCGGTCACGCTGTCTTCCTGGAAAGAAGGCAACCTGCTTACCAGTAAAGACCAGATGTTACGCGCCGGATGTGCCAACGTGCTGCCAGAGCGGCTTTGCAGGAGTGCAAAGCCGAGTAAACCATGCTGCTGTGCACAGTTCGCGTAACATCACTAAAGAAAATCGAAAATAGAACCAACGTTATGAGATCGTTCATCCAAAAAACGGCTTTGATCGTCCTACTGCCTCTGTTATTTGTACAGTGTGACTCATTGCTGGAAACCGAGCCGATCGGTTCGCTCACCGAAGATACCTTTTACCAGACGCCGCAAGATTTTGCCGCGGCTACGCTGGGCGCCTACTCCACACTGACCAACATCTGGAGCGCTGCTCGCGGAGGCCCACATTATATGCAAATGATATTGTGGCCTACCGACGACATGACCAATCGAGAAGGGAGCAATGACTTCGAAGAGTTTGTCTGGACGCCTACCAACGGCGGCGAGTCGGGCATTGTTTGGGCCAACCTGTATAAAGGCGTTCTGCGCTCGAATACCATTCTGGAACGGTTGCCTGAGGCAACGGGGTTTCAGAATGAAGCCGACAAAGAACCCTTCGCCGGCCAGGCGAAATTCTTACGCGCCTGGTTTTACTTCCGGCTGGCCGTCCTGTGGGGCAACCCGCCGCTGGTGACCGAGCCGATTACCTCCCTCGAAGAAACCCGGGTGGGCAACGCCGATCAGAATCCGGAGGACATCTGGGATTTGATGGAGCAGGATCTCGCCGAGGCGGCTCAGACGCTCCCCGAGAGCTGGCCCGAAGAGGTGGGACGAGCGACCAGCGGCGCCGCACGAGCGCTCCTCGGTAAGGTACAGCTGTTCCGGGCCCAGTGGTTCGACCAGCCGAACAAGTACATGGAAGCCGAACAAAACCTGCAGCAGGTGGTCAACTCGGGGACCTATCAGCTGGTGATGGATTTCTCTGAGAACTTCCGCGAGGACACAGAGAACAATGCGGAATCGCTGTTCGAGATTCAGATGAGCCGCGGCGATTTCAACCCGTGGCTTTTCGCGGACTGGGCGTACGAGGTAGGCGGCAATGTCGGATCCGCGACGGGCGCTCGCCAGCGGGACTTTTACCCGGGGACTTTTCAAGGCGAATCGCCTCCCGGCAGCGGATCCGGGGCTTATCCGGTTACGCAGTGCCTCGTTGACGAATTCGAAGCCAATGACCCCCGTCGGCTGAGAACGGTCTACATGCAGGACGACCCTATTGCCGACACGACCTGGCAGTCGGTATGGTCTCCGACCGGGTATAACCCCTCGAAATATGTATTTCCGCTCGATCCGAACGCAAACGGGCTCAGGCTTACGGCGACCTCCAACAACGAACGCGATCTACGGTACGGGGATGTCCTGTTGATGCTGGCCGAAGCGGAAATCCAGATCGGTCAATTGAGCGAGGCCGCCATGCACATCAACGAAGTGCGTGCACGGGCGCGTAATAACTACACGCTCGTGTTCGGGGACGCCCCCCCTCCCGATCTGCTGCCGGATGTAACCCCCAGCGATGCTTCCACGATGATGGAGCAGCTCATGCACGAACGCCGCGTGGAGCTCTTTGGCGAAGCCCATCGGTGGGACGATCTCGTACGCTGGCACCACGCCGGCTTCCTGAATATCACAGAGATCGACTTCTGTAACACGATTGCGAATCAAAACATCCAGGACAAACACCTGCTGCGGCCGATTCCTCAGAGTGAGATCGACCTCATCGGGGCGGATCTGCTGATTCAAAATACAGGGTATTAATGTTGAAGTATTTCTGGTTCAAGCATCCGGGATACGAGTTCCTCGATCTTTACATCCCACACAAAAATTGAGTCATGCATGCAAAAACTCTGGTAGGAATCCTGGCGATAACTTCGATTGCTGGTCTGGCCAGGGCCCAGGAGGTCGATCTGTCGGACGCAGAGCTCCTCGAACTTTACAAAGGATTGCGTGTAGCGGATGTCAGTGATGGCATGGATTTCGTCGGCCTCCGCGATGTAGGTCTTCTCGATCAGCGGATACAACCCCTCTGGAAAGATATCGACCAGTTTCAGCACCAGTTCACGGGAGTTGCGCTCACCGTCAGGTACGTCCCCCACAATCGCGTTGTCCCCAATCCGATATCCGAAGAGTCCTATGGGGCATGGGAAAGCAACTGGTATCAGGAGGTGTCGCCCGAACCGTTCGCCGATTCGATCGAGCCGGGGACCGTCGTTGTAATCGATGCGAGCGGGGATGGGGATACGGGATCCGTAGGTTCTTTCAACGGCCTGATCTGGTATTCGAAAGGTATGACGGGGCTCGTCACCTCCGGCAGCGTTCGGGATACGGACGAACTCATCAAACAGCGGATACCCATCTATATGGATCCATTGCAGCGGGGGAGAGGGATCCGGCCGGGTCGCAACATGCTGGAGTCCGTGAATGAACCTGTCGTAGTAGGGGGTGTTTTGGTCCGCCCTGGAGATGTCGTCGTTGCTGACGGGGACGGCGTCATAGTGGTGCCGCGGGAGCACGCGCCGGTGGTGGCGAACTATGCGCGCGAAATACTCACGAACGACAAGGCGAATCGCCGCAGCCTGTACGAACGCCTGGGGCGACCCCTGGATGAGACGGTCAGCCCGGAGGAGGATGATCCCGAATGAGTTTCTCGGAGAGG
>CAZGHT010000025.1:36573-63113 GCA_964525535.1 uncultured Rhodothermaceae bacterium | reverse complement strand
AGCCGCTCTGGCAGCACGTATGCGCATCCGGCGCGTAACATCTGTTAACATAACACCTGTTAACAAGTGAAACAGTGTCCACAAAACCGGGCCAACTTCACTTCATCATGAACCCGCTGTACCGTTCGTTTAACATCACATATTTATACCCTCAATTATACCATTACCTTGTACCTTGGCATATAGGGCATGGGTAAGAGTTTGCTTTAATTGCAGCAGGCAAGAATCAAAAAAGATCGTTGCCATTCGCACCTGTATCATACACTGTCAATTAAATTTCGGATAGCTATGAAATCTCCTTTTCAACAGAAAATATCTGGCAAATGGAAACAGTTCAAGGGAAAAGTTAAAGAGAAATGGGGAGACCTAACGGACGACGAATTAGATCAGTATGAGGGCAACGAAGATCAGCTCGAAGGATACCTTGAGGAAAAAACAGGGAAAAGCCGTGCTGCGATACGCAAAGAGTTGGACCGAATGGCCAACTCAATATGAGTTATAAAATAGGCCCATTGCATTTTACTAACTAAGTGATGTTACGCGAACTGTGCACAGCAGCCTGGTTTACGCGGCTTTGCAACCGTGCAAAGCCGCTCTGGCAGGACGTATGCGCATCCGGCGCGTAACATCTGTAACTAAGTGATGATACGCAGGTTGTGCTCAGCAGCTCGTTGAGCCGGCTTTGAAATAGGACGTTGCCGTTGGTTTCCGTCTGTTTTTGCCATTTCAAAGCCGTTGTGGCTCAGCGATGGCGCACAGATGCGTAACATCCGTGACTAATGTAAAAAACGCACAGACATCATGAATCCAATCACTTTATCCAGTAGCTCTATCGAGAATTCTGAGGTGTACAATCTGAGAGATGAAAATCTTGGAAACATCAAGGACTTGATGATTGATTTGAACTCAGGCCGAATTGCTTATGCGGTTCTTTCATTTGGTGGTTTTCTGGGGCTCGGTGATAAATTATTCGCTGTCCCCTGGGACGCGATCCAGATCGACGCCGATGACGAAAAATTTCTACTTGACGTAACCAAAGAGCGTCTCGAAGAAGCGCCTGGATTCGATAAGGACAACTGGCCTATGTCAGCCGATACGGCCTTCCTGGATGCGGTCTACACATATTACCAGGTGAAACCATACTGGGATAGTCGCCCAACCTATTAGATGCCGGAGGATATCTGACAATACATGCGCTAAGGCTGTTGATACGCCTCGGCAAGGGCCGGCGGATACGTTTCGTACATTGAGGCATCACGATGATGAGATGCGCCACGAAGAAGTATGGAATGTTTTCGCCGGCTTTTTTTAGGGCTCCCATGCACAACAACCTTCTTTTTCCTGGCCAGCGAATGTTGGCCGTCCAATGCTTTCTCCCTGTAAGAATGAGCCCACGTTCTGTCTGACGTGCTTCGAGTTCGGCAATTCGCTCAGAGGGTTCTTGTGCACAGGTTAATGCTGCTCCTGCCTGTTCCCTGGCTAACCTGGAAGTTCGTGATCCCATTGCCGGAAAAATACTTCCGTCGGCCGGTCATAAGGCAGGAACGTTTCAATTTTCAGTTTGTCGACCGTGACGTCGAAAGGCGATCCGAACGAGGCGATGGTGGTGACAAGGTTCAACGCCACATCCCCTTTTACGAGACGCGTTTGGAGAATGGGGAGGCTTTCGACATCCGGTAATTCCACGTCGATCGCCGGGCAGTACGACCGAAGCCGGTTGATCAGATCGAGACCCTCCTGCGGATTTCCTGCATAATGGACTTCCTTCACCAGCCGGCTGAACAACGTCGACGTGACCTGTTCGTGGTTCTCGATATACTTCCCATACCCCTCAGGATGAAACACACCGGCCAACAGATTTTTACTGTGCTCAGGGAGCGCTTCGGGGGCGTCGAGGTCGTACAGAAACAACTGAAAACGGATCGCCGCCGCGTTTGCGTCAATCACATTGTACAAATTATCTACGAGCAGGGCCGGATAGGGAAGATGGCTCTCCAGCATAAATTGTAAGGCTTTTCTGATCGGGGCGAGCTGGGGATGGTCCAGGGTAAAGTTCGAATACGAAGGCGCAAATCCCGCCAGTAACAACATCTTGTTGGTTTCGTCGAGCGGGACATCCAATGCATCACACAGATTGATGACCATCGTTTTGCTCGGCGTCGACCGGCCGGATTCCAGGAAACTGATGTGGCGCTGCGAAGTCTCGGAGACAAAGGAAAGGCCGAGCTGGCTCAATCCTCTCTTTTTGCGCCAGACTTTCAAGAATTCTCCAAATTGGTTTTTCATCACCTCTGGTTTTATGCCTGCGTGAGGGCCTGTTGTTTGATGTAGAATAATTCAAGTTGTGTGCTATAAAAGTCCATCGAAGCTGCAAGCAAGTCGGAGCACGGGTTGACATCGATATAGTGACATTGATAGAAAGGTCGGCGATCCATCTTTGTTCAACTACGACATGCCGACCGATTTCGTTCGGGAGGTGGATCAGGAGTACGTGGGTAAAGAAATCACGGTAGAATTGAACAAATGGTTTGCGAGCGAGGATTTTGCTTATTATCTAGTGATGATGTTACGCGCCGGATACACATTGGTCCTGCCAGAGCGATAAACTATCGGGTATCCGCCCGCTCCACGATTCGACATCGACGAAGATACGCTGCGCATGTCGAGCAGATTTATGGCCTACATGGCCCTTTCATACGGTATGAGGTATCAATAATCAGGCTCTGTATGGAATCAGGTATGGAATCAGAAACATTCATTGCTTAGCCGCGCTCCCTGAGTGATTCCGTCTATGACACACCTTCTCAAATACTGCTCTCTATGTCTGATAATTAGCTTCGCAGTCACGATCACAGCCTGCTCCGATACGCCAGCTCATGGGCCCGACAACCAACCCAACGCTTCTTCTGCCTTTCCCTTTACCGATGTAACTGAGAAGATCGCATTAGCGGATTATTCGCATCTCCATGGAGGATTTGGCGAATTCTGGATGCCGGAGATTATGGGAAGTGGGGGAGGTCTTGTAGACTACGATCAGGACGGCTGGCTGGACATCATACTCGTGCGTGGAGGCAACTTTCCAGGCAGAGTTCCTATAGACGAGCCGGCACTGGTCCTGTACCGCAATAATGGGTTCCCTTCTGGAGACTCACAAACGGACACCCAGCGGTTCCCTACCTTCGAGGACCACACTCTTGCATCGGGCCTCGGCGAGGTCCGCGCTTATGGCTTCGGGGTTGCTGCCGCCGATTTGGACAACGATGGTGACGAGGATATCCTGCTCACGACACTCCAGCGCAACTTGCTCTTTCGCAACGAAAACGGTGTTTTCGAGGAAATCAGTGAGGATTCCGGCCTGGATGACGTCCAGCGATGGAGCACCTCAGCCCTGTTTTTCGACGCCGACCGCGATGGACATCTCGATCTGTACATTGCCAACTATCTACACTGGAGTCCCGATATCGATATCCCGTGCATGGATACCGGATCCCGAGATTATTGCAACCCGCTCAATTATCGAGGTGAAGAAGATTCGTACTACCATAATAATGGCGATGGTACATTCTCGAATCGTACCGTAGAAGCTGGCTTTTCGAATCGACCCCTTCCAAGGGCCGGCAAAGGACTCGGTGTTGTCGAACTCGACTACAATCAGGACAACTGGCCCGACGTGTACGTAGCAAACGATGGACAACCGAACTTCTTGTTCAAAAATAACCAGGACGGTACGTTCTCGGAAATCGGGGTCACCAGTGGGGTCGCTTTCGATCAGAACGGGACCACGCGTGCCGGCATGGGAGTCGACGCCGGCGTGATCGACAGCACGGGAAAAGTCAGCCTGCTCGTTGGTAATTTTTCGGAAGAAATGGTCGGCCTGTGGCGACACGAAGAAAACGACCTCTTTTCCGACCGTGCGGCGGCCTCTCGTATTGGATACCATACCCTCTCTACGCTCACGTTCGGACTTCGTCTTTTCGATGCCGATCTCGATACTGACCTCGACCTTCTCCTCGCAAATGGTCACGTCATGAAATACATCGCCCAGCAGCAATTAGGCGTGACATTCGAGCAGCAGCCTCAGTTTTTTTCCAACCGGGGAGACGGAACGTTCGAAAGGATCACCGATCCGGATGGTCCGCTCCACCAATCGATGGTAGCCAGAGGCCTGGCTGCAGGAGATATCGACCGAGACGGTGACGTGGACGTTCTACTCACGGAAAATAACGGTCCGGCCCATGTGTGGCGAAATGATCTGAAGGATGCTTTTTTCCTTCGCGTTCGACTGCAGGGCACCCGAAGCAACCGGGATGCTCTGGGGGCACGCCTTCGTGCTCATATCCCTGACCTTGTCATGGAACGCCGAGTCCATACCGGTGCGAGCTATCTATCGCAATCGGAGAAAACCGTCACATTTGGATTGGGCAGTCATCGAGAAGTATCCGTACTAGAGGTTCTGTGGCCGAGCGGACGGACTGACACCTTTCAGAACGTAGCCGGCAATCAGGAAATTCTTCTGGTTGAAGGGAATCACGATCTCGTTCCTTTGCAAATACCCTGAAGAGTGGGATATGGTACAAGTAGAACCTCGGACAACGATCCACGACTCAAAGATCCTGCGCTGCTTCATCGCCTTTATACTCTTGGTTATGGGCCTTTCTCAGGCGTGCTCATCCGACTATCCCGAATCCTCGCATTCACAGGATACCCGGCAGACCATCGATCCGAACGTCCGCTCTTTGCTTCTCGAGAGCAACGAAGCTTATCGCGAAGGAAGATATGAACGCGCACTATTCCTTGCAGACAGTGCACAAATCTATCAACCGGATTTAGCTGACATTTATTTCTTAAGAGGTACAGTCCTATACAGAATGAAGCGATTAGAGGAAGCTCGAGAATCGTACCGGAGCGCCCTCGAACTCAATCCGAATTTCCCGGACGTCCGTGTTCGCCTGGGAGACATCGCGATTGAGCAGGGACTCCTCGACGATGCACTTGATCGCTACTGGGAAGCGATAGCGATTCAACCGCGTCTTAGCGTGTATGCAAAAATAGCTGGAATATACGGAGATACGGGAAGAGCGGACAGCGCACGTACAGTATACGAAAGGGCCCTGGAAATCGACAGCACTGATGCCCCTATTCATTTCCAGTACGGACAACTCCTGGAAAAACTCGGTGACTACGATACGGCATTGTTTCACTCACGAAAGGCGCTCGCGCTAGATCCATCGAATGCGAACTACCAGTTCGTCATCGGATCTCAGCTCTACCGATCGGGTCAGCTACGAGAATCGCTTGCGTTTCTAGAAAGAGCAGCAAATGCGTTGCCGTTCTATTACCCGGCACAGTATACTCTCGGCCAAGTATTGCTCCGTCTGGATCGCCCGGATGAAGCAACTCATTTCCTGGCGAAGGCGGACTCTGCAAGAGCGCTGTTCCATCAGATCAATATCCTCGAACAGGCCGCCAATCGTAATCCCGGCTACATCGAATACTGGATTCAACTCGGATCGCTCTACCATGAGGCCAACCTGTATGACCGGGCCATGAGCGCTTTTGACACCGCAGATTTGATCGACCCGTATAACATCGATTTACAATTCGCACGAGCCAAACTGGCCATGGCGAACGGCCGAACGGAAGAGGCTATCCAACGATTCCAGTTCATACTAGAGACCACTCCCTCTCGCGTCGATGTACTCTTAACCCTCGGCCTCGCTTATGCGGTTACCGGTCAATGCGGTGCAGCTCGCCAATCCTGGAATCGAGTACTCTCATACCAGCCGTATAACGAAACGGCAAAAAGCCACCTCTCCGGTTTATGCCGGTACCAAGTCCAGTAAGCCGATCCCTTTCCTTTGACCTCCCTGCGAAGAGTAAAAAAATCGTAAAATAATACCTTGAGTTTGAAGTATTTATTAAGTATTGTCCCTGTATACAGAGCGTATTAAAGTCACCCTGCAATAGGAAAAGCGCTTTTCCCATTGCAACGCAATGTATTGTTTGTACAACGTTCCAACCCATCCAGGAGAGTGTACTATGACCCCCGCAGTACAAAAACTATGTCGAACCGCCCCTTTAATACTGGTACTGGCATTGGTGTCTCCCCCTGCAACAGCACAAATAGGTTTTGTGGGAGGTTACGGCGTCAATCTGTTCAGCCAGCCCAGCTTTTCGAGCTCCGCCAACGGAGAGTTCGATACGCAGGGCAGCTTTAATCTTGGTTTGTTTTATGATTTTCGCCTGGGTAGAGTCACCGTCCGTCCCGGCTTGTTTCTAAGACAGGTAAACTTCGACTGGAGATTGTCCGGCCTTGATGCTGCCTTCAATCCTATCAGTGAAGACCTGCGCGTGGCTGAATTTCCAATCGATTTTCTTATTCATTTCCCGACGCCATCCATAAATCCGTATGTGGTTATCGGGCCCTCGTTTAATTTCCTTCACACGGATCAGCCCGACCTTCGCCAGTCCTTAGATCGCGAAAAGGGATCGACGAATTTTACCAGCCTCACGTTGGGTGCGGGGCTGGAACTTGCACCTGCAGGCTGGCGCGTGGTATTGTTTCCCGAAATACGCTATAGCCTCGCTCTTTCAGGGTTCATGAATGAAGAATACATAGTGCGAACTGTCACTTACATGACGGATAGTTCGGAGAAGATCAGCACCCTGACATTTCGCCTCGCTATTTCATTACCCTCCTACTAAACTTTTCTTGCTGTTGAAGTATACCCGGGCTTCTATTCGCCGGGCATGTACATCATCAGCAATGTCACCAGGAGATTTGCATCAAACCAACTACTCATGAATACCATGCATTGTTTATCGAGAAATGTCTGTGGAAAGCCGGGAAATCCAATAGTAGGAGGATTCCTTTCTCTCCTTATGGTGATAGCGGCATTTTCCTCTGCGCCAGAAACCGCTCAGGCCCAAGGTACCATCGCCGGAATCGTAACAGACAGTAATACTGGCGTGCCATTGCCCGGTGCAACGATAACCATCGTCGGAAGCCAGGTTGGCTCGACGACGGATATTGATGGGCGCTACGAAATCACCAATGTGCCCGCAGGCACGTATTTTCTGCGGGCTCGATACGTTGGGTTCGTTCCACTGGATCGGCAGGATGTCGTCGTTCGAAACGGCGAAACGACCCAGGTGGATTTCGGACTGCTGGAATCTGCCATCGATCTCGGCGAAATCTCTGTAGTGGGTTACGGTACGGTCCGTAGCGAGGATGTTACCGGTTCGCTCGGGGTCGTCGATACCCAAAACATCGAAGCCATGCCGCTGGTCAGCGTCGATCAGGCTTTGCAGGGGCAAATTTCAGGCGTTACCGTACAGACATCCAACGGTACTCCCGGAGCGGGGCCGGTCATTCAAGTACGCGGTACCGGGAACGTGGGTGCCGGTGGTCAACCGCTTTACGTGGTTGATGGATTTGCGCTCCCTCAACCGAATCAGACAACAACGGTAACCCGAAACCCGCTGACCGATATTCCTCCTGAAGATATCGAGTCGATTACGGTGTTGAAAGACGCCTCGGCCACCGCCATTTACGGGTCTCGCGCCTCAAACGGCGTGGTTATAATTACGACAAAAAGCGGTTCCAGCGGACCGCTTCAATTTAACGTGTCGGCATCAACAGGCATCAATTCCCCTTTGGATCGCATGCAGATTGATGCTGCCACAGCACGCGAGTTCGCATTTTTCCAGAATGTCATCTGGAGTGGCCGAGTTGCAGACGGACAGGCTAGCGAGATTCCGGAGCAGTACCGGAATCCGGAGCAGTATGGCGAAGGCACCAACTGGTGGGATGAAATCTACAGAAACGCCCAGCAGTACAATATCCAGGTGTCGGCCAGCGGTGGAAGCGCTACGTTGCGGTCGTACTTCTCGGCCGGCTACACCCGCAACGAAGGCCAGGTCCTGAGATCCGACTTCAATCGCATCTCGTTGCGCGCCAATCTCGAAGCCGACATCACGGACAACATCACGGCAGGTTTGCGTGTTTCCCCTGTTTTTTCCATACGCAACCTCAACTACGAAGGAGGCATTGGCCGCGGCGGCAATGGCGGAGCCGGCGGCGGCCCCTGGATGATGTGCCCACTCGACAGCCCGACACTCCCCGATGGCAGCCTCAACCCACAGATCGGTGCAGCCCCCGGCTTCGAATGCCCCGGCGTCTGGAGTCAACCCAACCCGATCCAGTGGCTGGAACAAGAGGAAGACCGCCAGGAATCCCTCCGGGCTTTGACCAGTGCGTTTGTAAACTATGAAGTCATTCCCGGGCTACAATTGCGCCAGAGCTTCAACGTGGATTACGGCACGAACAACCGCGAAGAGTTCACGCCTTCGACGATTGGCCGTATCCGCAATCCCCCTCCTCGCGTCCCGACAGGCCGGCTCCGAACCGGCTCAGCGCTGAACTGGCTGAGTGAGACGACCGCGAACTGGACTGGCGAGGTGGGACCGGGCCGTCTCAGTATACTCGGGGGATGGACGGTGCAGGAAGAAAACATCCTGACTTCTGATTTCTCCGGGCAATTCCCCAACGACGACATCCGCACGCTCAATGTGGCCAGCAACCTTAACGGCGAATCGGATGATGAAGGATGGACGCTTCTTTCAGCACTCGGTCGTATTAATTACAACTTCCGCGACCGATTCGTTCTAACCGGTACATTTCGAACCGATGGGTCCTCACGATTTGGGGAGGAAAACCGCTGGGCTACATTTCCCTCCGGCGCCATCGCCTGGAACCTGCACAACGAATCGTTCATGCAGGGTTACCGCCAGACCATACCCGAGCTGCGACTTCGTCTCTCCTACGGTGAGACAGGGAACAATCAGATCGGTAACTATTCAGCCCTGGGTGTCGTCGAACAACTCGATTACGTATTGAATGGTGATGTCGCGGCTGGACGCATACTGGATGAGCTAGGAAACCCTTTGCTTACCTGGGAAGAAACGCGTGAATTCAACTTGGGCCTGGACGCTGCACTGCACAATTACCAGATGCGGGTATCTCTCGATCTTTATGAACGCAATACAACCAGTTTGCTTTTGAACCGCGAATTACCTCTCCTATCTGGTTTCGATACCGTTACAGAGAACCTGGGGGAAGTACGGAATCGTGGTCTCGAGGTCAGTGTGAATACGGTCAATGTTACCACACCCAAGTTTTCGTGGACGACCGACTTCAACGTATCGCTGAATCAGAATGAAGTGACCGAGCTTCCCGGCGGCTTCGACATTCGATATGGCGGTGAAGGACCTGCCGAATACATCCATCGGGAGGGGCTACCGATGGCAACCTACGTCGGATACCTTGTCGATGGCCTCTATACCCAGGAGCAAATCGACAATGGATCGATCACGTTGTACGCCGGGGCGGCGCCGGGAACTATCATTTTCCGCGACTTAAACGGAGATGGTGTTATTTCAGAACGAGTCATGCAACCCCGTGGCGACTTCGCTGTAATCGGAGACGCTTATCACGATTTTACCCTCGGCATGACCAACACATTCAAGTTTGGCAACGTCGATGTTCGTTTTCTCGTCACGGGCGCCTTCGGCGGGGACAACCTGCGCTCGGAATTCTTCCGCACCGCACGCAATATCGACGGCCTGTTCATCGTGGATTCCGGGTACGTCAGAAACATGTGGCTTTCCCCGGATCAGCCGGGAGACGGGTTGACGCCAAGCCCGCTCGGAGGTGCATTCGGTCGACAGCAATACCGGGACAACCTGCACTCTCTGGCTATCTCGGACGCCAGCTATCTCTGGCTTCGCAACCTGCTCGTCCGGTACAACTTCGACCGCGGGCCTTTTGCCGGATCCAGTGTCTATCTCTCTGGCGATAATCTGCTGATCATCAGTGGCTATCCTGGTAATCCGGATGTAACGGACATCGAAACTGCCAACGTTCAGCCCGGGCTAGACTTCGGCAACTACCCGATTCCGCGTTCCTTTACCTTCGGCATTGAACTCGATCTTTAACACACAGGTCATGCACCGTCCGTTTGATCTCGCTTTCTACCACACGACATACCTGTAATCGAACGTCAAATTTTTCTGCATAGATATATCATGAAATATGTAATCAAAAGGCCAGGAACCGTATTCATTGTCTGTCTGATGTTTATGTGGACCGGATGCGATTCCTTCCTGGAACCCGATCCAGCCTCTTTTTCGACGACTGCCAACTTTTACGAAACGCCGGCTCAGTTCGAAGCCGCTGTAAACGGGGTTTATGCCCGTCTCAGGGTCACAGTCGGCGACGAAGACTACCGTTACATGACCGATTTGAGGGGTCCTAACCTGACCCGCCACTTCGACGTGAACCTGCCGCATACAGTAGCGGGTACGCCTCAACTCGACGAATTTACGATGACGCTGAATAATGGGGTGGTCACTCGTACGTGGCAACGACTATATATGACCATCAAGGATGCCAATGTCGTTCTCAATCGGATTGAAGATGTAGAATTCCCGGACGCTGCTCTGAAAGAACGATTCAAAGCGGAGGTTTTAACGATACGTGCCTTCTGTTATTGGGCTGCCGGCCAGTTCTGGGGAGACGTACCCCTCATTCTCGACGAGATCCGAACGCCTGCCGACGTGGCTGAGCCGGGACGCGAACAGGTCGCTACCGTATACAGTCAGGTAATCTCTGATTTGCAAACGGCCATCAACAATCTACCGGACAGCTACTCGGGATCCAACGTAGGACGGCTCACGAGTGGTGCCGCACGAATGCTCCTCGGTAAAACGTACATGCTCACCGGCGAATGGCAAAATGCATTGAGCGCATTCCAAACGCTCGACACGAGCAGTCCCCATATGCTCCTCCCCGAGTTCCGGGATGTATTCGATCCGGGCAACAAAAACAATGCGGAATCTATATGGGAACTGCAATTCAATCCCAATATCCCAGGCCAGGGATCTGTCCCGCTGCTCATCGAGGATGTAGTACCCTTTAATTCGGACACAGACCTGATTCCAGCTATCGGAACCGGCAACCCGAGAGGAGTTTATCTACCCACACCGGATGTGATCGACCGTTTTGAACCGGGAGACGCTCGCCTGGATGCTTCCGTGGCCTGGTACGTCAAGGCTGGCAACAGCGATTTCCCCGAGCTGGCTCGGGGCGATTCGCTACCCATTCTGAATAAATTTTATTTCCCGGAATTTATAAACGATCAGGGATATGACGCAAACTGGATCGTGTTTCGATTCTCGGATGTGCTGCTTTCAGCTGCTGAAGCGAGCTGGCGGCTGGGACTGGATGCCCAGGCGACCGGATACCTGGATCGTGTCCGAGTTCGGGCTGGCCTGCCCGGTGTCAACCTGGGAGATTTCACGGGATCCATAACGGGATCTCCGCTCGGTGATGCAATCCTGCACGAGCGTAATGTAGAGTTGCTGGGCGAAGGCCATAACTGGCTGGACTTGCTCCGCTTCGGCCCTGACGTCGCGATGAGCGTCATGGTGGATCATGGAGATCGATTCAGAGCGCGCGACCCTAAAACACTCGATGTCTATGTGATTCAGTCCTTCAAGTTACTTTATCCGATCCCGGTACGAGATACGGATCTAGCAGGGTTACCCCAAAACCCGGGTTGGTTGTAACGCCCACCTTTTCAACCGGTACGACCCCTCAGATCGCCTATCTGGACTTCATAACCAGTCCCGGATAGGCGATTTGTGTCTGGAACCGTTCAATTAACCCAACATTCAAAAAAGAAATGTGCAAAACTGTCGATATCCAGGCTAATGCCATTTCTCAGGTCATGCGACGGTATTTCGAATGGCGAACTAAATTACATTGAGATCCATGAAAACCCGTAGGATACACTTCAATCCCTTACTTGTGTTGCTCCTTCTTATTCTGGCGGGATGCGCCGGAAGTAAATCGGCCGCTGAGTCCGAATCGGAGCAGGATGACTTCGTCTCCAGAGGCATCGCTGCAGTCGCGGCAGAAAACGCAGGCTGGAAAAATACCATTTCGGGGGAAGAAGCCGATAACCAACCCCATGCATTCACCGAACAGTTGCTTCACGGACAAGTAGCTGGTGTTGAAGTACTCGACAAACCTGGCGGCGGGATATCGGTGCGTATTCGCGGCATCAACTCTTTCTTAGCCGACACCGAACCACTTTACGTCGTTGACGGAATGCCTGTGTTGCTTTCAAACGAAGGGCTCACCTGGCTCAACACCAAGGACATCAAGAAGATTGAAGTCATCAAAGATATTGATGCCAAAGCGCTTTATGGAGCGAGAGGTGCAAACGGTGTCGTTTTGATTACTACCAAACTGGGCCCCAATGATCAGCCCTAATATTCGTGTTACCCGTGCGTCAGACGCCTGAAAAAACTTTCTCTCAAATTTTGGATGTGCCGTTGCATCGCCTCCTTCGCCCGCTCACCATCCTGCTGAGCAATCGCATCTAGAATATCATGGTGCTCCTCTGTGCAGACTTTCAGCCGCTTGGAAGGGGTTTGCACATCTATAGCTACCAGATGCATCCGATCCCTCATCTGTAACCCAAGCTGACCGAGTAATGCATTCGGGCAGGCATCGCTCAACGTCTCGTGAAACAACGTATCTGACCGAGACCATGCAACACGGTCGTCAATTTCTGCCGCTTTCTCCATGGCCTCAATGGCTTCCGTCAGACGATCTACTGCTTCCTTTGCCGCCGACTCAGCGACTAGTCGAACAATCTCGGGCTCGATCAACGATCGTACATGCAGCACGTTCAGTACTTCCTGCATGGACAGTGAGGCGACTGTCATTGCCCGATTAGGCATGTTTTTGACCAATCCCTCGAAGACTAGCTGTTGCAGGGCTTCCCGTACGGGCGTACGGCTGATCTGTAACAGCTCTGATAAATGCAACTCGTAGAGCGGCTCCCCCGGTTGCAGCTCACCCGTTCGAATGGCATTTTTTAATCGGTCGTAAGCGACTTCTCGGAGGAGTTGCCGATCAAAGCCGTTTTTGTGTTCGGGTTTCTTTGTGAGCATACTTCGTCTCGTCATGTCAACTCAGTTGAATGAGAATATTTCTCGTCACGATCTATGGGGCGAGCTATACAACCAGTGTAACAACCGAATGTATACAATGGATAAAATCTTGTATACAAATACGTATTAAAAGTTCGCTATAGACCGGCCTGCCTAAATTCTTCATGCACACAGGCGTGATTGCGCCATTCATTAAGCCATATTGCCCCTCGACCGGAACTTTCTAATGGATGGTGCGCATCTGTGCGTCATCGTTCAGCCACAACGGCTTTGAAATGGCTAAAACAGACGGATACCAACGGCAACGCCTTATTTCAAAGCCGGCTCAACGAGCTGCTGTACACAACCTGCGTAACATCACTTACTAAAATGCTTTTCGGAATCAGACTTCTACCCTCCCGGCTGACATGCGTTTTGATTGCCCCATCCCAAGATCAGTGCCTCACTGCCATACTTCTCCCATCGCTTCACACGTTCATCGATCGCCGCATCTACCGGCATCGACATTTTACATCGTTAACATTGTATAAAAAAAAGGGACTTTCTATTTTGTATGGAAGAGGTATAACCATTGTATACAAAATGAATATCCCTATAGGTCGACCTTCAGGTCGTTATACACCATCCCATCCTGACTACTCAGCATTTGTATTATGAAACCACCCCCACTTATGTCCCGCCTGTTGCTGCTCTTCATGGGTCTCGCTCTCATCGGATTTCGAACCGATACATCATCTGAGGTCGACCGATTTACCGTGCCCGAAGGCTTTGCTGTCGAAGAAGTTTACACCCCCGAACAGGCCAGCACGGTTATTGCATTTACCTTTGACAGTCAGGGGCGTCTCGTTCTCAGTCGGGAGGACTCCTCCATCGTGACACTGCTGGATCCGGATAGGGACGGCCACTTCGAAGAGCGGATATTTACGGATGAGGTGCACGACTCTCAGGGAATCTTTTTCGACGGTCCCGACCTCATCGCTGTAGGTATGGGGCCGGACAGTGTGGCCATGTATCGGGTCGTCGACGTAGACCTCGATAGCCGGGGCGACCGCATCGAAGTGATGGAAAAATCGATCGGGCGTATGTCGGATCACGGCCCGCACCAACCATTCTTCGGCCCAGACGGCTATTTATACTGGACGTTAGGCAACATGTCTGGCCCCTATTCGTCACCTGCCCCTCTCTCTCCTTTTCGAGATTATGAAGAAAACACGCTGGCCCTCTTGCGAACGGATCCGCGAGGGCACGCGGCTTCCATACGCATCCCTGGCGGCACCTTCGCTCGCAAAAACCTGGACGATCCGAACGCTCAATGGGAAGAGGTCGTGGGCGGATTCCGCAATCAGTACGACGGTGCATTCAACCTGATGGGAGAATTATTTACGTTCGATTCAGACATGGAATGGGACCGTGACCTCCCCTGGTATCGGGGGACCCGCTCCGTTCATGCCGTTCCTGGAGGAGATTACGGATGGCGCACCGGTTCCAGAAAACACCACGCCTATTACATCGACACGTTGCCCCCGATGCAGGATATGGGCCGCGGATCTCCCACAGGCGTGACATTCTATCAAAGTTACGCCTACCCGGCGTCTTACAAAGACGTATTCCTTCAAGCTGACTGGTCGCGAGGTAGGATCATTGCTGGCACGATGGTCAGGGAAGGTGCTACGTACACCCAACAGAACGCTACCGACTTCGTCTACGGAGAGCCGCTCAACGTAACAGATGTCGAGGTGGGTCCCGATGGCAACGTGTATTTCGCATTGGGCGGACGCAACACCCAGGGCGGGGTTTACCGGGTTGTATACAAAGGATCTGACAGGCTGACAGCTCCGCAGACTGCATCCCCCATTGAGCGTGTCCTGACGATGCCCCAACCGCGTTCCGCCTGGAGCAGAGAAACGGCTAGAAACATCAAAACAGAAATCGGTGAAGACATGTGGCAACGGGGGCTGGCACTCGTCATGAACGACACTCAGGCATCACCCGAACGACGCATTCGTGCCATGGAATTGCTTCATGTGTTCGGCCCGGGACTCTCTTCGGAACGTCTGATTCAGCTTAGCAGCGATGCATTCTGGGAAGTTCGCGCGGCAAGCACGTATTATCTCGGTGTGATAACTAGCGTCGAGGAAAGCGAGGCCCAGCAGGCATTGATCGGTCGACTGAAGGACGAAGATCCCTTCGTGCAGCGTCGGGCTGCGGAAGCCTTGATTCGAACGGGCCTCCACCCGGCTGTTTCTTCCCGGGTCGACGCAATCAATGATGTTTTTCCCCTACTCCACAGTGACGACCGGTTCGTCCGATTTGCGGGAAAGGAATTGTTACGGCGGATGAACAGAAATGTGTGGCGGGAAGCCGTGCTGGAATTAGACGATTACCCTGCCGTTTCGTACGGTTTGCTGGCGTATGTTCAGAGCTTGAACCAGCCTTCCGTCAAAGACATCACGTTTCTCGTAGAACGCGAGCTCGAGCTGCTCGAAGCAAACCCCACGGACAGCGAACTGCTCGATCTTATCCGGGTCATGCAGGTCACCATGGTGAACGATCTTGGCCTCACGTTCCCTGGAAGCGGTTTTAATAACCCGAAACCGGGCCCCTACCAGCGAATCGGTTCCTTGCTTTTGGATCGATTTCCGACGGGCAAAGAACCGCTCGATCGTGAGATAGCACGCGTGTTTGCACACCTGAAGCCGGAAGAAGCAGCTCCGGCATTATCAGCTGAACTTCAAAACGAATCGCTCAGCCGGGAGCACCAGATCTTCTATGCGTATGCACTCAGCGCAATCGATACAGGATGGGATGACGCATCTCGTGAATTGATGATATCGTGGTTCGAGAAAGTACGCAACGAACAATGGAAAGGAGGCGCCAGCTTTGTAGGCTATCTGAGCTATATGCTCGATGACTTTGCCGCTCATCAACCTGAAGAGGTTAAAAAAGAGATCAAAGAACGAGTCCCGCAGCTGACCCTGCAAATAGCAGCGAATGGTCGTCCATCATTTCGGGGCCCCGAGTACCGGGTCTGGTTGTCCGATTCAGAGATCGAAGAAGATCTCATTTACAATCCTGGCAGTTTCGACGCCGACACGGATGAGGGGGCGGAAGCGTACACCAAGGCCTATTGTGCTACTTGCCATACGTTCGGACCCCTGGGGCTGGAATTCGGCCCCGACCTCACCACGGTGGCCCAACGATTCTCCCGTCCGGATCTCGTTAGAGCAGTCCTGTATCCTTCAGAGACCATTTCGGATCTCTGGACGGTCCAGGAAATCACTAAAACGAACGGCGAGAAAGTATCCGGTACAATCTACCGGGAGGACGCCCAGGAAGTGATCGTACAGATCCCGGGTGGCGGTCAGGTCACCATCCCTACCTCCGAGATTTCCTCACGTGAGGAATCCTCCGTCTCGCCTATGCCGGAAGGGCTGCTGAACAACCTCAGCCTGCGAGAAATGCGTGCGCTTTTCGTTTTCCTGGAAGCCGGCCCGGAAGCGATTCCTGACTCCCTGCTCTCATCGACGTCCAGATAATGATACCCCTACCCCGAAAAACCATGCATAGAAGATCTTTTTTACAGACCAGTACCGCTTTGATTTCAGGTACAGTTGTCATGCCTGCAAGCGCTGCCACGCGGGAAAGCATCCCATACTACCCGAGCGAACCGTTCAAACTCAAGTATGCGCCTCACTTCGGCATGTTCGAGAACAGCGCCGGCCAGGATGTTATCGATCAACTGAAATTCATGGCCGACCAGGGATTCACTGCGCTGGAAGACAACTGGTTCGTTCGACGCCCGATCGAAGAGCAGGAAGCCATCGCGCGTGAACTGGATCGGTTGAATATGGAGATGGGTGTGTTCGTTGCCTACTTCGGCAGGGGAGGAAGAGACGATCGACCGGAAATGACCCTGACCACCGGCGAACCGGAACAGGTTGACGAGTTCGTAAAACACCTCGAATCGTGTATCGAACCAGCCAGGCGCGTAAACGCAACGTGGATGACGGTTATTCCCGGCAATTTTGCCATGAGATTGGATTACGACTACCAGATGGCGAACGTTGTAGAAGCACTTAAACGCGGCGCCGAGGTATTCGAACCCCACGGTCTCGTCATGGTCCTCGAATCGCTCAACCCGCTCAATCACCCGGATCATTTCCTGAAGCGAATCCCACAGGCGTACTCTATTTGCAAAGCCGTGAATAGTCCCGCCGTGAAAATACTGGACGATCTCTACCACCAACAAATCACCGAGGGCAACCTGATTCCCAATATGGATAGGGCCTGGGATGAAATCGCTTATTTCCAGATCGGTGACAATCCGGGTCGCCACGAACCAACAACCGGTGAAATCAACTACAAGAACGTCTTCAAACACATTCACGACAAAGGCTACACCGGTATCCTGGGTATGGAGCATCGTAACGCACGAGAAGGCAAGGAGGGCGAGATGGCTCTGATCCAGGCCTATAGAGAAGTCGATAATTTTTAATTCCGAGAATTATGTTCAAGCTAAAATATGCTCCCCATTTCGGGATGTTCGAAAACAGCGCCGGCCCGGACCTGATCGCCCAGATCAAGTTCATGCACGACCAGGGTTTCACTGCGCTGGAAGACAACCGGATGAAGCGGAAGCCCGTTGACCAGCAAGAAGCGATTGGAGGCGAGCTCGCCAGGCTCAATATGGAGATGGGAGTTTTCGTCTGTTATTCTTCAGGAGGCCCCTCGCTTGTGACTGGAAAACAAGAATTTATCGACGATCTGATAACTCAGCTCGAGGAATCCGTTGAGGTGGCAAAACGCGTCAATGCCACGTGGATGACCCTGGTGCCGGGTCATACGGAAATGAGGCTGGATCGGGATTTCCAGACGGCGAATATGATCGAAGCGCTTAAATGGGGCGCTGAAGTGTTCGAACCTCACGGACTGGTTATGGTGATCGAACCGCTCAACCATCAGAACCACCCTAATCACTTCGTACGCAGTGTACCGCACGCCCACTACATCTGCAAGGCGGTTGGCAGCCCTGCGGTCAAAGTCCTCAACGATCTCTATCACCAGCAAATATCCGTTGGGAATCTAATTCCCAACCTCGATATGGCATGGGAAGAGACGGCATACATCCAGATTGGCGACAATCCGGGTCGGAAAGAACCTACAACGGGTGAGATCAACTACAAGAACATCTTCAAACACATTCACGATAAGGGATATACCGGCATCCTGGGTATGGAACACGGCAATTTCGCTCCCGGCAAGGAAGGTGAGACGGCGCTGATCGAAGCGTATAGGGAAGTGGATAATTTCTGACGCGTGACTCCAACGGATTACGGCTCTCGATCCGGATGCCGACCCCACTCATTTTGTGTACGGGCATCTCGGCTCCTACTGCCTCCCGACAGGCCGCGAACGTCAGTTGAAGATCCCGTGCTCTTATCGGACCCTCGGCTCGCCAGATCGGTTGTCTCTCCGATACCTGTTCTCAGATTGTACAGTTCGAGGCGCCCGTCGTCGAAGAACTCGATGAGCTTGTAGTCTCCTTCCCGAATAGCTCCCGCCGGCGTAACGAACAATCGTACGATTCATAGATGTGGATCTTTGAATAGAAGATATCCTGAACGTATCAATTACCAGGCCCTCAGGCCACAGGCCCATTGAATCTGAGCATCTTTATAAATAACAGATGGTACGCATCTGCGGGCCATCGTTCAGCCACAACGGCATTGCACAGACGGAAACCCACTGCAAGGCGTTATTTCAAAGCCGGCACAACGAACTGCTGTACACAACCTGCGTATCATCACTGAATACCTTGAGCCGAATGTTACCTATCCCCCATCGACCTGGAGACTCCCTATGTTTTTATCCATGCACAACTGGATGCGCGCCGAACCCATCGACGTGACCATCCGCCGTCTTGCAAAATGCGGTTACCACAGTATCGAAATCGAAGGAGAACCCTCGAAGTACAACACGAAGGAAGTGCGTAAGCTGCTCAAAGACCATAACCTGTTTTGCTTCGGTTCGGTATCGCTCATGTTCGAAGGACGCGACCTCATTCATGCCGAAGAAAGCGTCCGAGCCAGTACGATCCAGTATCTCAAAGACTGCATCACGATGGTCGAAGAGCTGGAAGGGCGCGAGATGACGATCGTTCCGTCTCAGGTCGGTAAGGTGCATGCCATGGCCAGCGAAGAGGAAGAATGGAAGTGGGCCGTCGAGGGACTCCAGGAAGTGTACGTCCACAGCGAAAAATCCGGGGTCGTGATCGGTATCGAACCGCTCAACCGGTTCGAAACGAACTTCCTGAACCGTCACGACCAGGCCTTGATGCTCGCTGAAGCCGTCGGGCCGAATTGCGGGATATGCCTCGACGCCTTTCACATCAACATCGAAGAAGCCGATCTCTATCAGGCCATCCTGAACTCGGCCGACCGCCTCGTCGCGTTCCACGTTGCCGACAATAACCGCATGGCCTGTGGACAGGGCGATTACGACTGGGTGCGGCTCCTGACCACCCTCAAAGCAGCCGGCTACGACGATGCCCTCACGGTCGAGTTCGTAGCGCCGCTCGATCGTACGCCTGCCAACCCGTACAAAAACGCTAAAGCCACGGCCGAAAAAGAACTCACTGCCGAGCAGCTCAAGTTCATCGAGGATCACGCCAGCGGCGTCCTCTCGGACGAATTCTACAGCTGGCTCGTACAGACCTCCGCCGATACATTACGGGAAGCGATGACGCAAGTCGGCACGCTGCAGGATTGATCGATTGGAGTTGCAGGTTCAAGAGTTCTCTTTCTTGAACTCTTGAACCGATGCGATGCCATTCACCGGTAGACCGCCCACCATTCCTCCAGCGTTTGGGTCAGCTCCTCTACGAGCTCCGGGCGTTGGGGGGCCAGGTTGTTGGTCTCCAGCGGATCGTCGATCACGTTGTAGAGCTCGATCTCGTTGTGCATCCAATCGGTGACCTGGCCGTTGATCATGAGCACGACGTCCTCATTGGGGGTGTAGGGCAGGATCAGCTTCCAGCCGTCCTCGCGCACCGTGTACCGGTATTTGAGATTGGCTATCGGGTCGTGTACATCGACCGCGGTATGAGCGAAAAGGGCGCCGTAAAGGGCGTTGCGTCCTTCGAGCGCATCCCGATCGAGCAGGTTCAGCCCGGCCATTTCCTCGGGCGGCACGATGCCCGCGGCCGTCAGTATAGCCGGCGCCAGATCGATGCTGCCGACCAGTGTTGTCGTGTCGCGCCCGGGTTCGACGACACCGGGCCACCGGATCATCACCGGCGTGCGCATGCCGGCGTCGTAGGGCGACATCTTCGAGCGGGTATCCGGCATCCGCTCTTCGCCGACTGCCTGCACCCACCCGTTGTCGCTCACGTAAAAAACGACCGTGTTGTCTCGAAGTCCTTGCTCATCCAGGTGATCCAGGAGAGCCCCTACCGTTTCGTCGAACCACTCGACCATGGCATAATACCGGGAAAGTTCCACAGGGCGGCCCGGCGCCTGGTATTTCTGGAGCAGCCGATCGGGCGGATTATGCGGTGTATGAGGTAGAAAAGGAGCGTACCAGACAAAGAAAGGAGCATCGCCGGTCGTTTCCAGAAAGTCGAAGATTGGCTGGAGACCTTCACGACCGATTTTTAACCCTTCGTCCCCATGCCGGCCTCCGTCTTCGACCAAGCCGTGCGTCATGCCGGCCGTAAATCCATGCTCTGTGGGGTCGCCTTCCCACCATTTACCGGACTGGTGGCTTACGTATCCCTTCTCCGAGAGATACTCTCCCACCGTTTTGTTCTCCTTGAAGATCTCCACCATCATGGCCCGCCGGACCGGATTGCGCATCGCCTCCCTGCCTCCCGGCGGGTCGTTGCCGGTGATGCCGTGCTCGTGCGGGAAGAGCCCGGTGATCATCGTCGCCAGGCTCGGTCTACACACCGACGTCGGTACGTATCCACGCGTGTAGAGCATACTCTCCCTGGCTAACGCGTCCAGATGCGGCGTCTGGATCGCCGCGTGTCCCATGAATCCATAGTCCATCCACGCATGGTCATCGCTGATGATTAACACGATGTTCGGCGGAGGCTCATCGCCCGACGCACATCCAGCGATCGAGCCGGCCGCCAGCGTTAGTACAATGTAGATAATATCACGCATCCGTTCATTCGCTTTAACATTGCGAGCCTTATTCGACGATCCGTTCGTTCAGTTGGGTAGGCCGTGCTACCATCGCGGCTTGATGAGCTTGCACAGCCTGCTCGATCTCCGCGAGGATGTCAGGGTGTTGGTCGGCGACGTTGTATTTCTCCGAGGGATCGAGGTCCAGGTTGAACAGAAGCGGCGCCTCGTGATCGGTGTATTCGTTGTCCGATTCGTAGGCCCATTGCGTGATGAAGTGCGCCTTCCAGGGACCTTTGCGGGCGGCAAAAATTTTAGTGCCGCGATAAAAGAAGTACACATCGCGGACCTCCTCGTTCGTATCCCCTGTGAGGAGTGGGAGCAGGTTGCGCCCGTCGATGACCCGGTCGTCCGGTTCGGCGGCCCCGCCTATCGCCAGCGCCGTCGAAAACAGATCCATCGTGCTCGTTACTGCCGGCTGGACCGAACCTGCCGGCACCGTGCCCGGCCACCAGGCGATCGCCGGCTCGCGCATCCCGCCTTCCCAGGTCATCCCCTTTCCGCCACGCAACAGGCCCGCCGACCCGCCATGCGTGTCGAAGGTCAGCCACGGGCCGTTGTCGCTCGTAAAAAACACCAGCGTCCGCTCTGCGATGCCGTTGTCGTTCAGCGCCTCCATCACCTGCCCGACGCTCCAGTCGATCTCCTCGATGACGTCGCCGTACAACCCGCGCCGGCTGGCCCCGGAAAACTCAGGGCTGGTAAACAGCGGAACGTGCGGCAGGCTGTGCGCGAGATAGAGGAAAAACGGCTCCTCGCTGTGATTCTCGATGAACTGGACCGCTTCCTCGGTATATCGCTTCGTGATGGTTTCTTGCTGCGCCGGACGCTCGATCTCCTCTTCATCGCGCAAGATCGGCACATTCCAGTACTCCGACTTCGGCTCCCAGAATATTTCCTTCCATTCTCCACCCACGACCCGGTCCATATCGTTCGAATAAGGGATACCATAATAGGTGTCGAACCCGTTGTTCGTAGGCAGATAGGGCGGTAAATGCCCCAGATGCCACTTGCCGACCGCAGCCGTAGCGTAGCCTTCTTCTTTCAGGGCCTCCGCGATCGTGATTTCGTCTGCAGGAATTCCAAGCTTCGAGTCCGGAAACAACACCCGGCGCTGGTCGCTCGCCATCCCGCTGCGGACTGGCAGCCGGCCCGTGAGCAGCGCCGCCCGGCTCGGGGTACACACCGAAGCCGCCGAATAAAACTGCGTAAACTTCATCCCCTCCGCTGCCATCCGGTCCAGGTTCGGCGTCATAATCGTGGGATGTCCATACGTGCCGAGATCGCCATAACCTAGATCGTCGGCGAAGATAATCACGACATTCGGCGATGAGGCGTTTTGTGCGAGAGAGGGAGCCGATCGGCCTGTCATCAAACAGAGGCCGGCCAGCAAGAAAGATAAGATGCGAGTGGTGGGCATGGTTTTATGGGTTGGGGGTTGTATGGATACTGGACACGGCAGTGGTTTGGGATTTTTCTAACACGGCCTGCCGTGTTAAAATCAGATGGTACGCGCCGGATGCACATACGTCCTGCCAGAGCGGCTTTGCACACATGCAAAGCCGCGTAAACCAGCCTGCTGTGCACCGTTCGCGTAACATCACTTAGAATGTAGGGTTAATTTAACCCAAGTTGTGAGCTAAAAAAGTCAATAATAAAAAAGATGTCCATTAGCGAAGTAATTGAGATCTCCTAACCCCCTCAATAGCTTGCACCAATGGACACGGACTTTTATAGTGCACCGTTCGCGTAACATCCATTAATGACAGATGGTACGCGCCGGATGCGCATACGTCCTGCCAGAGCGGCTTTGCACACATGCAAAGCCCCGTAAACAAGCCTGCTGTGCACCCTTCGCGTAACATCACTTAATTACCTCAGAGGTAATTGAGATCCCTTGATCGCCGCTATACCTTTGAATCATCAATATTACGCGTCGGATGCGCATACGTCCTGCCAGAGCGGCTTTGCATACGTGCAAAGCCGCGTAAACCAGGCTGCCGTGCACCCTTCGCGTAACATCACTACGTAAAACAATAGCGGTGCTCTATGAATCGTTTGAATACACCTTTTCTGCTCAACGGCCTGTTCTCCCTATCGTGTGGTTTATATGGGCTTTTGAATGCCGGAGGCATCAACGAACGTGTAATCCATCTGCCTCAACCTGCCATCATCGGGATAAGCGCCGGTCTGGTTGCATTCGGAGTCTACATAATCGCAGAAATGGGTAAAGGTCTGAAGCTGGCAACCGGGTTGGCGATTTCTGTCCTGGATCTTACCTGGATCGCTGTAACGTCGGTGCTTGCGCTTATTTTCCACGATGTTTTCGCAGACAGGGGGTTGCTGGTGCTGGCTGGGATAAATACCGCCGTCTTCATATTCTTCCTGGCCCAATTTGCAGCGTTGCAGAAGCTGCTAAAACATCCCGATCCTGCCTCTGATTTTGATCATTACATCAAAATTAGGACGGCCATCCACTCGTCTCGACAACAATTCTGGCGGGTTCTGTCCGATTTAGGGCGAATCCATGAGTTTTCACCGACGATTGTCTCCTCCGACATTACGCCGGGATACTGCGGGGTAGGTACAGTACGCCAGTGCTCAAATCCAAAGTCACAAACGTGGTCGGAAGAAGTGATTGCGTGGAACGAGGGGCAATCCTTTACGGTGCGTTTTGGACCGGCTCCCGGAAAGAAATTTCCTTTCCCGATGAGTCAGATGAACGGAGGCTGGAGCATTGTGGAAGGCGACCAAAATACCTGTGTCGATATCTGGTTTGAATTTACAACTGCGACGACGCTTAGTCGATTGCTTTCCCCGGTAATTGCGCATATGTCGACGCAGCCCCTGACTAAGGTAGTCAAAGTAATGGACCGAGAGGCACGACATCTCCCTGAACATCTCTGAACCCAGGTATCCTTGTCGATATACTGGAAACAGAATCAGGGAGAGTGCCCCTCACATACTTACATAATGGATGTTACGCGCCGGATGCGCATACGTCCTGCCAGAGCGGCTTTGCATTCCTGCAAAGCCCCGTAAACCAGCCTGCTGTGCACAGTTCGCCTAACATCACTTCTTACATAACAGATGGTATTGAGCTGCTAATTCGCACGGCCCGGGATGACGCCATTCTCATCCGATATAATGATTTCAACCCGGCGGTTTTGCTGGCGACCCGCTGAAGTATCATTGCTCGCTACAGGAAAATCTTCTCCGTAGCCCTTTGCCTGGATGCGGTCAGACTCTATGCCCCGTGCAATCAGCGCATCGCGTACAGACGAAGCACGCCGGAGCGAGAGGTTTTGATTAAGTTCATTCGAGCCGGAGCTGTCTGTAAATCCTTCGATCAAAACACGACGATTTTCGTATTCATCCAGGAAATTCGTCAATTCGACCAGCATGGACTCCGCGCCAGGTTTCAAATTAGCCTGCCCCACATCGAATAATACCGCGCTCAATGTGAGAACGAGCCCGCGTTCTGTCTGACGCGCTTCGAGTTCGGTAATTTGCTCAGAGAGTTCTTGTGCACGGGTTAATGCTGCTTCTGCCTGTTCCCTGGCTAACTCCGCAGCCCTCCGTTCTTCCTCTGCTTCGCGTTCAGCCTTCTCAGCTTCTGCAGTCCGCGCTTCGAGCAATACGCGCTGGCGTTCTCCTTCTGCTCGTTCGACTTGCTCCTCAGCCTGGTTTATCTTGGCCATTTCCTGAGCAATCAGCGACCGCTGTTTGGCCAGGTAGGCATAGTGTTCGATCTCGAAGGCCTCGCCTTTTTCCTGCCAGATGGCTTCGCCCTGGAGTAAGTATTCCCTCGCCTGCTGTAAGGCGACCGGTGCATTTGCCGCCACTTGAGGGTCTCCCTGGATCTCCTCGTAGGTCGACCTCGCTTCCGTCAACATGACATTGGCTTCTGGCGGTCCACCACAGGCGGCTAACATGCTTACGGCAAAAACCGGGATGAGTATTGTATGGATAGTTTTCATTGATCTACTTAGATATTTTGGACACAATTAATTTTCTTTGTTTCGCTCTATCTCTGCGCGCAATGTCTCGATAGTCTCTTGCAACTCATCGACGGCTCTCTGCGCCTTAGAAGAGAGCGATTTTGCTTCGGCCAGCTCGGCGTCGACAAGAGCTTGCTCTATCAGCATCTTCGCTCTTTTGTTTTCCTTATCATCCATGAGCTCGCGCGCCCGATCTAGCTTCTGGCGCGCCTCTCGAATTTCCAGGGGCGCATACTCTTCTGCTCCCACTTGCTCTGCCTGCTCGACAGATTGTGCCGCCGCCGCAAATTCTGAGCTCGGCGCCGGAATCCTCGAGGACGCACATCCTGATGTCAGCAAAAGAGCAGCACACACAAGTCCGTAGAAAATCTGTGATTTCATTGTTCTGTACATTTTGATGGATAAAGCGGTCAGTCATAGCCACGGTATTCCATATAAGAATCCCATTGTGCAGCTTTTAATGTGGGTTGGATTCAAAACTATCGTCTTTGGCGGTGGTCCACTAGCAGGTACATACGTCCCGGCGAAAGGCCGTATTAATCTGTTTCCGATACGGCAATGGCCGTGTCATACTCTGCCTTTTTCAATTCTGATTTCACGACTCTGATTTCGGCGCCCAGGAGCGTCAACTCTTCGATGAGGCTATCCCGCGCGTCGTCGACCGATCCAATCGACGCAGCCGACTCGAGCGAATCGAACTGGAGTTTCAACGCTTTGCGCCGATGCTTCAATTCAGCCAGCATGCTGGTATAGTGCAGCGTCGTTTCGTGAATCAACGAGCGTGTGTGGCGCTCGACATCGAGCAGTTCCAGCCTCATTTCGTCGAGCCGGGCGTCGACGGCCCCTTCGAAGACCTTTTCTTCTGCGGCCAGTTGCAGCCGCATCGCTTCGATGTCTGCTTCGAGCTCGAGCCAGCGTTTCTCGAGTGCTTCTCGCTGGCGGTCAACGGCTTCTTTCGGCATGCTATCCATCTCAGCGATTGCAGATTCGAGTTGATCGGTGGCGAGCTCAATCTCTGCCAGGGATTTCCTGGCCGTAAGGGAATCGGCACTCGCTTCGACGCTTCTCTCCAGGTCGATCAGTTGCTGTCTAACGCTCTGTATCCGGAGAGCCATCTCTTGCTGAAACTCGCCGAAACCCGGGGAGGGATCTCCAGCCGCGTTGGGTGAATCGACCTCATGGACCGGCTCACACGCCCCAGCGAACAGGAGCATTATGACACATGCATGGGTTGTGAAAGGATTAGGGTAGATCATTTCTGTTCGAGTTCACTGTATTCGGCAGCGAAATTCGGCAAAGGAATCCTGGCTGCGGGAATCCTGGCTGCGCC
>CAZGHT010000025.1:0-36473 GCA_964525535.1 uncultured Rhodothermaceae bacterium | reverse complement strand
ATTCGGCAGCGAAATTCGGCAAAGGAATCCTGGCTGCGGGAATCCTGGCTGCGCCTGATGGAGCCGGCAGCCTCCCCTCGATTCTTTCCCTATCGTTGATGTGATAAACAGGATACGAGCCCCTTCGGCCATTTCTTTGGGGAAATGAAGATGAATTCCGAATAATTTTGCGATATTTAATCGAGGAAATGTCGTAATTTTCCTGAGGATTTATTTGAATCCTCTTGTTTTTTGCCATTTTATGCAGATTCGAACAGAGCAACCACCATGACCCAGTGATTCTGTAAGCCTCTGCTTATCTAAATCCCATCTCCAATGATGTCAGATGAGCAGCCCTTGCCCTTGCGGCAATTTCCATCGTTCACGCTAGAATCCTGGGAAGTCAGACCTTCTCTCAATCAACTTACAAGCAGTAAGAAAACAGTTCATGTTGAGCCGAAGGTGATGGAGGTATTGATTTGCCTGGCTGATGCAGGAGGAGGGGTGGTTACGAAAGAGGAGTTCATGGACCGCGTTTGGGGGGGTACCGTCGTGACGCTCGATGTGCTCTCTCGCTGCATCTCCGAGCTCAGGAAAATATTCGGCGACGATGCCTCCAATCCCCATTATATCGAAACCATTCGAAAAACCGGGTATCGACTCCTGGTAAGCCCCGTCTTCCACGACAGGGTACCAGAGCCGCCTGCAGAAGCGCCGGACCAACCTCTGAAGCTAGAGCAGGAGGGACAACGAATCACCATCGTTCTTCAAAAACATGTGATGGTGATCGGAGGGATAGGAACTCTGGCAGCCCTGCTGCTCTTAGGGCTGGCCAGTTCGCACTGGCTCACGATCCAGTCAGAGCCTTCCCTGCAATCCATGCCGTTTACGACGTTCCCCGGCATCGAGCTCGACCCTGCTATCTCTCCTGACGGTGAGCACGTCGCCTTTGCCTGGAACGGGGGGGAGGGCAATCACTTCGACCTATACCTCAAACAAATCGGCGGCGAAACTCCGCTGCGGCTGACCGCTATCGAAGGCAACGAGCAAAACCCGACCTGGTCGCCCGATGGACGTCAGATTGCGTTCGTCCGCGAAAAAGGCGAGAACAACAGCCTATTTATCATACCCTCTCTTGGAGGAAGCGAGCGCGAGATCGCCCGTTTCGAAGGGCGCAAGATTCAAGAGCTCGTCTGGTCCTCCAGTGGCCGTTATCTGGCCGTGTCTGCTCAACGAGCCCCGTACAGCAGCTTTAGCCTCTACCTCATCTCCAGAGATTCCTGGGATATCCGTGAGCTGACAAGTCCGCCTGACTACCATTACGGCGACCTCTATCCCGCTTTTTCCGAGGACGAATCGACCCTCGTTTTCGTACGAAGCATCCTCTCCAATGTGCAGGACATCTTCTCCGTCTCCGTGAAATCGGGAGAAACGCGCCGCCTCACCCAGAAGAACGACCCCATCCTCGGCCTCGATTGGGATTACGAAAGCGATCAGATTCTTTTTTCCGCCACGCATGACGGCATATCCGGTATCTGGCGGCTTGATCCAGAGGGAGGAGAACCCGTATGGCAGAATACCAAAGGGCTTGACAGTGATATTCGCCGGCCTTCGGTGTCGCGAACGGGCGAACGCGTCATGATCGAGCAGCGCTCTTCCGACACGAATATCTGGCGCCTCCAACGCTCCCAGAGACCCGCTCGACTCATTGCTTCGACAAGGTGGGAATCGAGCCCGGCCATCTCCAACGACGGCCAGCGCATCGCCTTCGTTTCAGACCAGTCAGGGAGCCACGAGCTCTGGATATGCGACCAGAATGGTCAACACTCTTTCCAACTGACACACATGGAAGCCGGCCTCATCAGCATGCCCACCTGGTCGCCGAACGATTCGCTCCTGGCCTTCGTTTCCTGGCATGAAGGCCATGCAAATATCTACCTCGTTGAATCGGTGGGCGGCCGGCCCCGTCAATTTACCCGTACGGACGCAAATGAGATATCGCCCCGGTTCTCCAACGACGGCAACTGGTTATATTATGCCTCTGATACCAACGGGACCTGGCAGCTCAGAAAAGCGGGACTCTTCGTCCCCGATACCCTTCAAGTGATGGAGGAGCCGGCCATTGCCGGCATGGAGGCGCCTGACGGACGCTCTGTGTTCTTCGTGAAACCGTACGCAAAGGGCATCTGGCACTACTCCGCCGAGGTCGACTCATCGACGGTGCTTGTCGATGACGTCGTGCCCACCGATAGCAACAACTGGGCTGTGGCAGGCAATGGCGTATATTTCATCGAACGAAGCGGACCGAGCATATCCTATTTTAGCCTGACAACGCGCCGCACGACGCAGATCGCACGACTGGGCGATCTGCCGAATAATCACAGCTTTGCGCCTTCTCCCGATGGCAGCTGGTTTCTCTACAGCCAGGAAGAAGACATCAAGAGCGACATCGTACTGCTCGAAGAAGAGTAGGAATCGTACGGGATGAAGAACGCTTTATCGTAGCTTTCTCCAGGCGGTGTGCCGGCTTCGCGGGTCCAGGTCTTCGCAGCCCGGCCCCGGGGCTCAATACCCCACCGCTGCCCCGTCGAAACTCCGGGAATCGGCGGCCCCGTAGATCAAGCCCTCCTCGTGATCGAGGTAAATACCCATGGCGCTCCCGAGCGTACTGCGGTAATACGTCTCATGCCCCAGCATCTCGTACATCCGTTTCGTGTCGGGCGAAAGGGAGTACTCCTCGATGGCCGTCCGATCGGGCAGCCACTGGTGGTGAATGCGGCCGGCTTCGATCGCCTGGCCGACGTCCATCCCGTGGTCGACCACGTTGAGGATCACCTGCAACACCGTGTTGATGATCGTGCGCCCGCCCGGCGTCCCGATGAGTAAGACCGGCCGGCCGTCTCGGGCGACGATGGTGGGCGTCATGCTGGACAACATGCGTTTTTCAGGCGCTACGAGGTTCGGGGGCGTGCCGATGAGCCCGCTCGTGGTCGTCCGGCCCGGTATCGGGTTGAAATCGCCCATCTCGTTGTTCAACAAGAAGCCGGCGCCTTCTACGACCATCTTGGACCCGTACCCGTATTCGAGGGTGTAGGTCATCGAGACGGCGTTGCCCTGTGCGTCGACGACGGAGAAGTGGGTCGTCTCCTCGCTCTCCAGATACGCCGCATTGAAACGGGACGAATCGCTGTCCGAGGCGGAGTACAGGTCGATGTCCTCCCGAAGCGCGTCCGCATACGCCTTGGAGGTGAGCCGCTCCACCGGCATCAGGGGGTTGAAGTCGGGGTCGCCGAGGTGTTCGGCCCGATCCGCGTAGGCCCGGCGCATGGCTTCGGTGAGCACGTGCAGGTAAAGGGCGGAGTTGTGGCCGAAGGCAGCGAGATTGAACCCTTCCAGGATGTTGAGCATCTCGACGAGTACGACACCGCCGGAGCTGGGCGGCGCCATCGAATAGATGTCGTATCCGCGATACGTGCCGTGAATGACGGGCTGTTCGACGGCCTCGTATGCCGCCAGGTCCTCGCGGGTGATGAGCCCTCCGTTGGCCTCCATGTAAGCCTCGACGAGTTCAGCCGTCCTCCCGGCATAAAAGCCGTCTCGCCCATCCTTTTGAATGCGCTGGAGGGTGCGCGCGAGATCGGGCTGTTTCCAGATCTCGCCCGGCTCGTACGGGACGCGGCCGTCTTTGAGAAAAGCCCGTGCCGTCGAGGGGTACTCGTCGACGCGCTCGCTGATGAACTCGAGAAAGTTCTGCATGACCCAGGTCGACGGGAAGCCGTCTCGAGCGAGGCGCACCGCCGGCTCGACCAGATCCTTCCAGGGCATCGAGCCGAGCCGTTCATGCGCCAGCGCGAGGCCGGCGACCGTCCCGGGAACCCCTACCGAAAGGGCGCCCTCGTGATTCGAGTTGTCTCTGATTTCGCCGTCGTCGCCCAGAAACATGGTCTCCGTAGCCGTCAGGGGCGCCTTCTCGCGGAAGTTGAACGACGTCACTTCGCCGTCGGCCCCGTGGTACACCAGAAAGCCGCCGCCCCCGATGTTGCCGGCGGCGGGCAACGTCACGGCCAGCGCAAACGCCGTTGCGATGGCGGCATCGACCGCATTGCCCCCCTTCTGCAAAACGTCTCTACCGACTTCCGAGCCCAGGTAGTGACTGCTCACGACCATGCCGTTCCGGGCCGGCGCCGGCGTCCTGCCGGATTGCGCCCATGCCGGCGCTGTCGAGATCAAAAAAACACAGAAGGACAGGATGTAGTGTATCATAATGGATCAGAAATATTGCCCGACGCCGAGCACGAATCCTCTCGACGAGGCGTCCTCGAGGTTAATGCCGTAGTCGACACGGAGGGTGAAATTATAAATACGCTTGAAGTGAGCCCGCAAGCCGGCTCCCCCGAAAGATACAGAATTTTCTTCTCGAAACATCTGCACCAGAGGGGCGGCGGCCGGCCGCCAGGAGGAGCGATCGACGAACAGGATCGCCTGGGCCGCCCATCTCGTTCGATCGATCAGGGTCTGCCGGTGCTCGACGTTCACGGTGAATTCGGCGGTGCCCCGGGCTGCGCGGTTTCCGGAGCCGCGCACGTTGAGGTAGCTATCCAGCACGAAAGGGACAAACGGGGACTCGTCGTTGGTCGAGATGCCGGCCCGGATGCGCACCGCCGGATTGCCGCGCCGGCCCGTCCGCCTGTAAAAACGCATCTCGGTGAGCAGCTTCCAGAAGGCATTGTCCAGGCCGACCGTTTCCACGCGCTGCAGCGTCAGGCGATGGCGCACTCCGGAGAGATAATGGAAGAAATAGTTGAGTCGTTCGAAGGTGATATTCGAGGTCAAGAAATATTTGTCGAAGTCCGTTTCGCCATTGTAAACGAAGGTAGCTCCGGGCCGCTGTCCGTAGATTTCGTGGAGATACCCGCCGCCGGCCTCGATCACGACAGAGGCGTGCGTCCTCAAGTTCCGGTACAGCTCGTGCCGCACGAGCGCCGTCAACTCCCACCGATCCACGTCGAAGTCCGACGTCCCGCTTTGAAAGTAGGCCGGCTCGCGGGTCGCCTGGCGGCCTACGGTATACGACAGCCCCCATCGCATGCTGAACAGATGAGGGAGCTGCTGGAATAGTTTGAACGAATGACGATCGTAATACTGGTAATACCCTCCGAAGTGAGCGCCTCGCCCCAGCCAGTTGTACTCGGTCACCCCCACCTGGAACCAGAAATTTTCCGTGATGCCGCCGAAGTTGGTGATCGGGATGCGCGTCACGCGTTCGCTCAGGTCGAAGACGACGACGGCTTCATCGTCGACGACCTCGACGTGGCTCGACACCGATGCAAAGAGCTGCAGGTTGTGCAGGCTTTGTTCGTCCCCGGCGACCTGGCTCCGGTCCAGTATGTCGCCGCGCCGCGTCTGCAGCAACGGCGTCAGATATTTCACCTGTGTGCGGGTCAGCCCTCTGAATTCGATGGCCGACACCCTCGGTTGCCCCTCTGCCGGCAGCCCTGCACAGATCCCCCATACCATGCACGCCCACCACAGGGTATGTACGAGGCGGATCGGTGTACGTGTAGAGTCAACCATGGAACGTCGTTACGGACCTGAATACAAAAAAGTGCGGCCCGTTATCGAACGAGCCGGAACCCGATATTGTATGTCTGGCCGGCGCCTCTGTTCACGCCGTAGGGGAAAAGGGTGACCAGCGACTCGATCTCGAACCGGGACGTCACCTGAAACTTGGCCCCGACGCCGGCCTGCGTATACAGCGTGCTCAACAGCGAAGGGTCCTGCCATTGCGCGGACGGGGTCACCTCGGCGAGCGCGTACAGCGTTAGCCGGTTGCTGGGGAAATAGTTCAGGATGCCCTTCATCGGGTAGGTCACTTCGTGATCGGCAACCCCATCGTGTTCGTCGAACCTGAACAGGAACCCGCCTTCCAGATACAGCAGCCACGAGGGGTTCAGGGGCAGGTCATAGAAGGCCTGAACCCACGTCTGGAAATTGTCGAAGTCGAGGAACGGCCGGCCGCTCTCGACCCCTTCGAGATCCGACTCGACGGGGATATAGAAGGAAACCTGGGCCGCGAGCCGCGAAACGTTCCGGAAGGGGGTGAACTTCACCTTGGGCGCCACGGCAGCCAGCGCCGCGCGCGCGTCGTCGTTCGTGGAAAACTGCAGGACCGAAAGCGGAGAACTGCCCTCCCTGCCGACGCGAACGGCCTTGGGGTACAGGTCGACGCCGAGGTTGATGCGCGGCGAAGCGGTCCCAATCTGCAAGGAAATGATGCTGGTGAAGTAGGTATCTCTGCGGCCTGCGTCGACCCTCGCCCCACCGCCGTCGAAGTTCGCCGTCTGGGTGTACAGGTTGTTGAAAACCTTGATGTCCACTTCGCCTTTGACGAGCAGGGTGGACGGCGTGAAGGCTTGAAGATTATCGTCGGGCGCCAGCCGGGCGCCGACGACACCGCCCTCACCCGATTGGATCAGCCTTTTTTTTTAAGGTCGTTCAGCTGCCAGTCGTAGGTGATGAACCCCACCTTGTACCCCTCTTCCAGCCTGTCGTCCCGAAACTGGTTGATGTATCCCACCACGTCGGTGCCCCCTTCCGTGAAGTCTTGTTTGTACCAGGAAAAGAGCTCGGAAATCTGGTGCCGTTCCGCAGACGCGTCCGTGCGTACGTGTTTTTCGTTGTTGAGGACGATGCGAGTCCGCTCCGCGAGCATGTCGTCGAGGGCGCCCGCCCGGTAGGCCTCCGGGATCAATTCGGGGCAGCCGACAGCCGCGCAGACCAGCACGAAATGCAGGCGGGCATCGGGGTACGCCTCGAACAGGGTTTCCTTCTCCAGCTCGTTGAGCGTGTAGGGATTCGAGGCGACCTCGAACGTCGCCTGATCGAAAAAGCCCCTGACATCGAGCGGGGAATCCAGGGGGTAATGATCGACCACATTCTTGATCACGAGCACGTTGTACGCGTTGATCAGAAACGCCTTGTCGTCCTGGGCGGGCAACGTGCTGCGGTCCATCTCGCGGATCATGCCGAGCAGCTCCTCGAGCTGCGCCGGGTCCCCCTTGACGCCTTCGTAGTCGACCAGCCCATCCTCCACGTTCGCCGCCATGAACCGGTCGACGGCGTCGTAGAACGCGTCGATATCTTGACCGACGACAGGGGAAGCGAATAGAAAAACGAATGCACAGGCAGCGAACCCAAAAGCATATGCGGGGAAAACGACCCTCTGCAGGGCAAACTGCCGGGTCGATTGTAGTATAGTTCGAAGCATAGATCGTAATGCCGATTTCCGGGCAGGCAAGCGTATCTCCAGTGTCATAGCGGTTTCAGAATTCATGTTCGAGACGCGTCGGGGAACGAGGTATGCCCTCCCGCTCTCATCGCCTTCCCTCCTTGCAGGTACTCGCTTATCCCGACGTACGGTCCTACGTGTATTTTTCAGGGTAGATGTTTCTAAGATCGAACCCGTGAAGTGAAAAAACATCACAAATGTTTAAAAACGGACAACTTCATGCATGTTGAAACACACAATAATCCACAAAGTTTACCTTTAAAAAGGAGTGAGCCATGGGCAGTGCATTACAAGACAAGCTGAAGCAAAACACGAAGTTCAAAAGCAAAGCGCATGAGGCTACGCTCAGCCTGCTGGTGGCCGCCGTGCACGTTAGAAAACAATCAGAAGCGATATTCAAAAAACACGACCTGACGTTCAGCTACTACAACGTACTTCGCATCCTGAGGGGTGCGCCTGAGGAAGGGTATCCGCGGTGCGACATCATAGAGCGCATGATCGACCCGGCCCCCGACGTGACCCGGCTGATCGATCAGCTCATAAACAAAGGATGGGTTCAGCGCGCGCGCTCCAGCGTAGATCGCCGCGTGAGTTTGCACTGGATCACGGAACAGGGCCTTGCCCTTCTGGATGATATCGAGCACGAAATCGACGCGTTGAACACCCGATACGAAGAACGTATATCTGAAGAGGACCTCAGCCATCTGATCCGTATCTGCGCGCATATCTATTCAGGGACGCCGCCAGCCTCGGATTGTTAATCTTTTGGCCGCATAACGTTGCGGCCTCATCCCGGGGTTGTCAAAGCGATGTTAAGCCCGCAACACCCTCTGCAGCCGGATCAAGGGCACGTAGTAGAAGCCGGATTGATTGTGACATTGATGTCGTCCGCCGTTGTGCCGGTAACTTCGGTGCAAATGAAGTTGTTGTCTCCGCTTCCCGTAGCACTCGTGGCCGTGATGTAATAATAATCCCCATTTACGGCTGCGGTGTACGTGCCATTGATATCGACGAAATTCCCGGATCCGTCAACCGGATATCCAAGATCGGCGAGTGATAGCGTCAGGCTACCGAAGGCGGTAGGTGGCGTACCCGAAACGGGCCAGGCCCCGCCAAAGGTAACTGGCGTTCTCAACCAGGCCTGCGCATCGGATGCGATGCGTATCGATGTGAGGACTAACGCATCGGCATTTGCCTGTTTCTGACCTATGGAAAAAGCCTGCAAGCCTATGAGAACTGCGAAGCCCACGATGATGATGCCGAGAACGAGGAGTAGTAGTTGCTGCTGACCCATGCCAATGATATCCGGGATTGTATGTCAGCCCCTCTCGTTGATGTCGAGGGAAAAGACGGAGGTTAATAGGAGAAATAGACGCACATACCCTACGAATAGTAGGAACTGGACAATCTGGTCGTAAAGGTTTTCCAGCTAATAGACCCGGGCGGGTTTGGCGCATTTCGAAGCTGGTAGCGGCAGCTAGCGACGCCGTCCCGCAGCTTGATCAGGGGCACGTACCGGAGGTCGGATTGATAACCGTTGAAATATCTCCGAGCGTCGCTCCCGCAACAATCGTGCACACCAGGTTGTTATCACCGCCGCCGCTCGTTGCCGCACTGGTCGCAGAGATCACGAAGTCCGCCCCCGACACCGCTGCGGAATAGGTGCCGTAGAGATCGGTATAATCGCCCGAACCGTTCACGGGATATCCAAGATCCTGGAGCGTTACTGCGGTAGAGGTGAAATCGGTCAGTTGAGAACCCATAGCCGGCGTGCCGCCCCCAAACGCTATAGGCGTTTTCAACCAGGCCTGCGCGTCAGAAGCCATACGCATCGACGTAATCTGCAAGCCGTCCACGTTCGACTTCTTTTGATTTTCGGCAAAGGTCTGCAACCCTACCATGACCGCCAGTCCTACGATGACGATTCCGAGAACGAGAAGTAATAATTGTTGTTGCCCCATATCGATTCGATATCCGAGAGTGCCTGGTCGCGACTCTCACAAAGGAGGGAATGATAGTTGGTTTCTGGAAAACGAGTGAGTGTGATGGCTGAAATATCGGCAATGCAAGCAGACAACTCTTAGTTTTCTAACGGTTTCATGGATCTACGTTTGGCGCATACTGCTGGCCATATTTTGTATGTCATCCACCGCGGCATTTTCAGTACCGGGATGTCCCCCGGGCGTTGCCAGCTCCTTACCCGTCCCTCTTCTGCGTGATAACGATACCGGGCACGAATAGGAACCCGCCGGTCACGGGTATGCTTCGAGGACCTGGTCCATCATGGATGCGAGACGATCGGCATTCGCCCTGTTAAAAGGCAGGGGCGGCTTGATTTTGACGACGTTGTGCCAGGGGCCGTCCGTGCTGAGCAAGACCCCGCGTCGTTTCATCTCCTCGACGATGCCGGCTGCTTCCCGATCCGCCGGCTCCAGCGTCTCCCGGTCTCGGACGAACTCGACGCCCAGAAACATCCCACGGCCGCGCACGTCGCCGATCAGGGTATGCCGTTCGGCCAGCGCGGCCAGCCGGCCCTTCAGATAACGCCCTACTTCGTGCGCCTGCTGCTGCAACCCCTCTTCCACGATCACATCGAGCACGGCCTTGCCGATCGCGCAGGACACCGGATTGCCCCCAAAGGTGTTGAAATACTCCATCCCATTCGCGAAGGCGTCGGCAATCTCGGTACTCGTGACGACCGCAGCCAGCGGATGCCCGTTCCCTATCGGCTTCCCGAGCGTTACGATGTCGGGCACGACGTCGTGCGATTCGAAGGCCCAGAAGTGGGTGCCGGCTCGCCCGAAGCCGACCTGGACCTCATCGGCGATGCATACCCCCCCCGCCCGGCGAACCCTTTCGTAGGCCGCCTTCAGGTATCCAGGGCTGTGTTCGATCTGCCCGCCGCAACTTACGATCGACTCGACCATGAAGGCGGCCGGCCGGCGCCCCAGCGACTCGATGCGGTCGACGGCCCGATCCACATCCGCCGCATATTTGCGCCCGGCCTCAGCGTCCTGATACGAATAAGCCCCGCGGTAACCGTCCGGGATCCGGACTTTGTGCACGTAGCCGGGCGTCGGGTACCCTCCCGGCCCGTCGTGTTTGTAGGGACTGATGTCGATCAACGTACTCGTATGCCCGTGATAGGCGGCATCGAGCACGATAACGTCCCGCTGCCCGGTATACGTCCTCGCCATGCGGAGGGCGAGTTCGTTCGCTTCGCTGCCCGTACACACGAAAAAACAGACGTCGAGCCCATCCGGAAACGTGGCCGCCAGCTGGTGCGCGTACGTCACGATGTGTTCGTGGAGGTAGCGGGTATTGGTATTCAGCAGAGCCATCTGCTTCTGGCCGGCCTCGACCACCCGGGGATGGCAATGCCCCACGTGGCAGACGTTGTTCACCCCATCCAGGTAGGCTCTCCCCGATGCATCGTAGAGGTACTGCATGTCCCCCCGTACGATGTGCAGGGGCTCCCGGTACGCTAGCGACAGCGACCTGCCGAGATGCTTCTGCCGAAGCCGTTCGATGTCTTGCTGAGTCAGTGTGGGCGCCGGTTCGTCCATTTGCCTGGTAAGGTCGATGTTTGAGGGGTAAAGGGGAAGGTAAGTATTTCGGCCTGAGCACCTATAAACCTGTGCCCCTATATTCCAACACACCTGATTCAAGAACTCCCTGGCCAAATGTATGGCTTTTACCTCAAAAAAAGCAGGCTTGCTGGCGGGGCCGCTGGCCTTCGCTCTCATCCTCACGTCTTTTCACCCGCCCGGCTTGAGCCCGGAGGCCAACGCCATCCTCGCTTCGACGGTCTGGATTGCCATCTGGTGGATCACAGAGGCCATCCCCATTGCGATGACCGCCCTCCTGCCCATCATCCTCTTTCCGCTGACCCAAGGACTCGACCTCGCCACTACGACCGCTTCCTTCGGGCACCGGTACGTCTTCTTATATATCGGCGGCTTTATGATTGCCATCGCGATGGAAAAATGGAACGTGCATCGCCGCATCGCGCTCACGATCATCGGCCTGATCGGGACGAACGTGAGCAACATGATCCTGGGATTCATGACGGCCACTGCCTTCCTGTCCATGTGGATTTCAAACACGGCGACGTCGGTCATGATGCTTCCCATCGGCATGGCGATCGTTACACAGCTGGAGGACAACCCCGGGACGCCGCACAACGAGACCACGCTTTTCGGAAAAGCCCTGATGCTGGCCATCGCGTACAGCGCCTCGATCGGCGGCATTGCCACCCTCATCGGCACCCCGCCTAACCTCGTCCTTGCCGGCATCCTGTCGGAAACCTACGGCGTGGAGATCACCTTCACGCAATGGTTCGTGTTCGGCATGCCGATCTCGCTGATCGCGCTGTTCATCGCGTGGCAATACCTGGTCCGGTATCGGTTCAAGCTCCACACCATGGCCTTCCCGGGCGGCCGCTCGGAGATCAGACGGCAGCTGGCGCGGCTCGGCCCCTTGTCGACCGAGGAGAAGATGGTCCTGGCCGTATTCGCCTGCACCGCCATCGCATGGATCAGCCGATCCTTCCTGCTCAGCCGGCTCCTGCCCGCCATCGACGACACGATCATCGGGATTGCCGGGGCTTTCCTGTTGTTCCTCATACCGACCTCGAAGGACAAAGGCGGGGCCCTCCTGGACTGGCAGTCGGCCGTCCGGCTGCCGTGGGGGATCCTGCTCCTGTTCGGGGGCGGCCTCGCCATCGCCAGCGGATTTCAGGAGAGCGGCCTCGCCAGCTGGATCGGCCAACAGCTGACGCTCCTCGAAGGCGTCACCCTGATCGTCGTGGTGCTCGTACTGATCGCCAGCGTCAACTTCCTCACCGAGATCACGTCCAACCTGGCCACGACGGCCATGATCCTCCCCGTCCTCGCCGCGATGGCGCTGTCGATCGACGTGCACCCGTACGTCCTCATGATCGGCGCGACCGTTGCGGCTTCGTGCGCCTTTATGCTGCCGGTGGCCACGCCGCCCAACGCGGTCGTTTTCGGCTCGGGGTATCTGACCATCCCGGATATGATGAGGGCCGGCATCGTCCTGAACCTGATCTCGATCGTCCTCCTTACGCTGATCACCTATTTCGTGCTGCCTCTCGTGTGGGACTTCGTACCGACCGCCTTCCCGGATGCCTTCAGGTGAGCCCGTTCAGGTCCTGAACGAAACGGGAGGCAGCGTCCTCGGGGCTCAGGCGCGCCATTTTTTCCAGGGCGCGCCAGGCCGGCGCTTCGCTGACGGCCAGGTAAGCAACGCCGGGGTCTTTTTTCCGCTGGCGGGCCGACATACACACACTCGTGCATAACCGAATGCATATCAGGTCGTAGAGGCACTCGATTTCGGGCGCCGTCAGCGGGTATTGCGCGTGATAACCGCGCAGCACGTGCCCCGCCGGTTCGAGCACGTCGCCCTCCAGGTCCAGCCCCATGTACGCAATCGCGATGGCCGGCTCGTTCACGGTGTTCGTATACACGATGTCGCCGAAATCGATGATGCCGCGCACCCGCCAGCCCGATGCGGTTTTAACAGCGAGCACGTTGTGGTCGTTGGCGTCGTTATGGATCACGGAACGGCGCAAGGCCGGCAGACGCGGCGCCACATCGGCGTTGTACCGCTGGAGAACGCGGGCGACGAGCGCACGCCGGCCCGGGTCGTCGATGTCGTCCAGGTACGATGCGAGGGACGACGCCTGCTTGAGATCCCATTGCAGGAAACGGTGCATCGCTTCGTGCTCGAACGAGGACAGGCCCCGATCCAGCGTCCCGAGAAACGCTCCCAGGCTGAACAACACATCCGGTGGATGCCCCTCAAACTCCGCCATGAACCGGCCCGACAGGAAATGCACCATGTGTACGATGTGGTATTCGCCTGGGCCGGCCGCCCCACCGGGGGCGGGCAACGCCGTCCAGGTCGAACCGTCCCGCATCGGTACGACCCGGGGCCCATGTATCCCGGGGAGACGATGCGCCACGTGATCCAGGGCCTCGTGCTGGAACTGGATGTTCGAGGCTCGCTCCCCGGCCGCCGTTATCTTGAGGACGTAGCGGGCGCCGTCCTCACACGTAACCTTGAAGTTCTGGTCGATGTAGCTGGGCAACGGGTGGAGCACCCCGTTGAAGCCGTACAGGGCACGCACCAGCTCAGCCGCCTCCTCGATCGAAAATTCAGGCCGCATCGCGCTCACCCGGGGCCACATCTCAGGGCGTCAATACCCGTCCCATCCCTGGGTGTCGTAGTTGCATTCTCCCGAAGGCCGCGTATCCTCCGTGACCGCGTATTGCTCTCGGAGCCGGGTTAATTCGGCCTTCAATTCCTCCACGACACTGGCGTAGGCGGGGTCGTCGTATACGCTGTTCAGTTCGTTGGGGTCTTCCTGCAGGTCGAACAGCTCCCATTCGTCGAGCTGGTAAAAGTAGATCAGCTTGTGGCGATCGGTGCGTACGCCGTAGTGGCGCTGTACACAATGCGACCCCGGGAATTCGTAGTAGTGATAATAAAAGCTGTCCCTCCAGTCCTGCGGGTCCTCTCCCAGGAAGAGGGGCTTCAGGCTCCTACCCTGCAGGTCGCCCGGGATGGAGGCGCCGGCGAGGTCGAGGAACGTGGCGGCGAGGTCCAGATTCGAGACGAAGTCTTCATTGATCGTCCCCGGCGTGATGTGCCCGGGCCACCGGACGACGAGCGGCGTGCGCAGGGATTCTTCGTACATCCACCGCTTGTCGTACCACCCGTGTTCGCCCAGGTACCACCCCTGATCGGAGTTGTAGATCACGATCGTGTTCTCTTCGAGGCCGGCCTGCTGCAGGTATTCCAGGATCCGGCCGATGTTGTCGTCGACGGAAGCCACCGCACGAAGATAGTCTTTGATGTACCGCTGGTATTTCCACCGCACGAGATCCTGGCCCGAGAGCGGGTTCTCGCGCAGCGCCTCGTTCTTGGGCGCGTACGCCGCGTTCCACACCTCGAGCTGTTCGGGGGTCAGGTTGGGAGGCGGCTCGATCTTCAAGTCCCGAGGATTCAGGTTGTCGGCGATGCGCATGTTGGCCGTGCGGGCGGCTGAGGTGCGGCCGGCGTAGTCGTCGAAGAGCGTCGGCGGCTCCGGGATCTCGACGTCGTCATACGTGGTCAGGTGGTCCGGCCCCGGCTCCCAGCGCCGGTGTGGCGCCTTGTGCTGGTACATCAACAGGAAGGGGGCCTCGGGGTCACGGGTCTCCTGGAGCCATTCCAGGGCGAGATCGGTGATGATATCCGTCGTGTAGCCGGTGAATTGAATCGTATCCGCGACCGACCGCATGGGCGGGTTGTAGTACGGCCCCTGCCCGAGCAGGATGCGCCAGTGGTCGAATCCGGTAGGGTCGCTTCTCAGGTGCCACTTCCCGATCATGGCCGTCTGGTACCCGGCCTCCTGCAGGATTTTGGGGAACGTTTGCTGGGACCCGTCGAAGCGCTCGCCGTTCGTGAGCTGCCCGTTGAGATGGCTGTACTTACCCGTGAGGATCGTCGCCCGGCTCGGGGCGCAGATCGAGTTGGTCACGAAGCAGTTCTGGAAGAGCATCCCCTCGCTGGCCAGCCGGTCGATATTCGGCGTGTCGTTGATCACCGACCCGTAGGCGCTGATCGCGCTCGCGCTATGGTCGTCGGTGAAGATGAATACGATGTTGGGCTGTTCCGCCGCCGGCTCGTCGACCGGCGCTCCCGGCTCACAACCGCTCCAGCCTACAGACACCAGGACGAGCAGAATGACGCAGGGCGCCGCCGCCTTCCTGAATCGAGAAAACAGGGACCAGACAACAGGGCGAAATAACATAGACTTCCTCATGGGTAAAACACCAGTAACAAAAAGGGTACAGACAATAATGCGATAGACCATATTGCCATAAGGTACGCACTTTTACACTCCTTCGATAGAACCCGGAAAAAACAGAGTGGCGATTGTTCGTGAGGTGGAGTATTATTCAGGGGTATAGGGGTAGGATAAACCTGTCAGTCTCAAAACCCATTGTCCTATTTCTCTTTGATCTTTCAATCCTATGCCCCTTCAATCCTACACCCTTTTTCCGCTTACTCCCAAGATCCAATCATCGAACCACCAATATGACCCATCCACTCCAATCTCGCAGATCGTTCATCAAACAAGCAGGCTGCGCTGTGGGCGCGGCATACCTGGCGCCCGGGTTCACCGTCAACATCCACAGCAAGACCCCGGCCGACGGGGAGATCATCGGCCACGGCGACTACAAGTACCGCGTCCATAAGTCGTGGGGCGACCTCGACCCGGGGACGACGCCCGTCAAGAACTGCCACGAGATGGTGATGGACTCGATGAAGCGGTTGATCATGATCACCGACGAGACGAAAAACAACATCCTGATGTACGATAAGTCCGGCAAGCTGCTGGATTCCTGGGGCTCGAGCTTTCCGAGAGGGCACGGCCTGACGCTGTGGGACGCCGGCGGGGAAGAGTTTCTCTTCATCACGGACAACGGCGGCCCGGTCGTGAAAACGACCCTGGACGGGCAAGAGGTCATGCAGATCACGAGCCCCAAAGAACTCGGCGTGTACGCAGAGGACGAAAACTACGTCCCGACCGAGACGGCCATCGGGCCGAACGGCGACATCTACGTCGCCGACGGGTACGGCTCGCAGTACATCCTCCAGTATGACATGAAGGGGAACTTCATCCGCAAGTTCGGCGGGCGCGGCGACGGAGAAGATCAATTCCAGACGGCCCACGGGGTGTGCATCGACGCGCGCAACAGCGACAATCCCACGCTCATCTGCACCTCGCGGGCGCACAATGCCTTTAAACGATTCACCCTGGACGGCCAGTACCTGTCTACCCTCTTCCTGCCCGGCGCTTTTGTGTGCCGCGCGGTGATCGACGGCGAAAACCTGTACTCCGGCGTCTGCTGGTCCCGCCTCAAGTACCTCAACCGGACCGACCGCTCCGGCTTCGTCACCATTCTGGACAAAGACGACCGCGTGGTGTCCAACCCGGGCGGTACGGCGCCGCGGTACGACAACGGCGACCTCCAGCTCATGGTGCAGGACCTCCCGATCTTCATGCACTGCCACGACGTGTGCATCGACGACGACAAAAACATCTACGTATGCCAGTGGAACGCCGAAAAAACGTACCCCATCAAGCTGGAACGGGTGTGAGCCGGTTCGTACGCGGCTCCGTCCTGCTCTGCGCCGCGCTGCTCTGGGCCGGCTGTGAGAATCCGGTGCGTCCCGACGTGCCCCCGACCGACCTCCCGCGGAGCACCCCCGAGGCGCAAGGCATCGACTCGGGCGGCCTCCTGGCCCTCCTGGAGGCCATCGACCGCGAGAACGCGAGAGGCGACCTCGAGGTCGCCCCGGAATTTCACAGCCTGATGGTCCTGCGCAACGGACACGTAGTGGCGGAGGGCTGGTGGGATCCGTACTCGGCCGAGCGCAACCACGTGATGTTTTCGTTGAGCAAAAGCTTTACGTCGACGGCCGCCGGCCTCGCCATCAACGAAGGGTTTTTCGGTCTCGACGACCCCGTTCTGTCGTTCTTCCCCGACAAACACCCGGCAACGGTTTCAGATAACCTGGAGGCCATGACCGTCCGACACCTCCTCTCGATGTCGACCGGCCAGGAGGTGGACGACCGGACCACCGACGACTGGGTCGCCACGTTTCTCTCGATCCCCGTCGTCCACGAACCCGGCTCGGTCTTTCGCTACAGCACGTCGGCCACCTTCATGGTGTCGGCCATTGTGCAGGAAACGACCGGACAGACCCTCATGGACTTCCTGACGCCGCGCCTGTTCGAGCCGCTCGGCATCGAGGGCGTCGCGTGGCAGACGAGCCCGGGCGGGTACAACACCGGCGGCTACGGCCTCAAGGCAAAGACGGAAGACGTGGCCAAATTGGGGCAGCTGTACCTGGAGCAGGGCCGATGGAAAGGCCGGCCGCTCCTGCCGGACGACTGGGTGCAGATGGCCACGTCCAAACAGATCGAGACCCGCGCGGATCCTGACAACCCGGAACACGCCGACGACGACTGGGCGCAGGGCTACGGTTTCCAGTTCTGGCAGACCACCCACAACGCCTACCGGGGCGACGGCGCCTTCGGCCAGTTCTGCCTCGTCATCCCGGAGCTGGACCTCGTCGTGGCCATCACCGGCGGCTCGGGCGACATGCAGGCCATGCTCGACCTCATCTGGGAACACCTCTACCCGGCTATCCGGGGCTCCGAACTGCCGGACAACCCCGACGCCCACCAGCGCCTGCTGGCGCGGCTCGACGGCCTGGATTTGATGCCTCCCCCTATACCGGTCCCGGGCGAACATCCGGCGCCTTCCTCCTTTGAGCTCGCCGAGAACGCCCTCGGCCTGACGCGCGTGCAGTACACCTTCGAACCACTCTCGGCCACGGTCCGGTTCGAGAGCGAAGCGGGCGTGTATTCCTCGGAGTGCGGCTACAACAGCTGGTTGTTCAGCGAGGCATCCGGCCCGCTGCTTCCGGCGAACATCCTGTCGCGCCAGCTGGCCGACACCCTCGACGTGGCAGCGGCGTGCCAGTGGACGTCAACGGTAACCTTCGAGGTGATCTGGCGCTTCGTCGAAACGCCCCGGGCGTACGTGCTCACGAGCACGTTCGACGGCGACGCCGTCCGCATCGAACGCCGGTGGCACAACTCGCGCGAGCCCGTGGATTTTGCGGTGGAGGGCGCCCGGGCGCCGGATTGATACCGGGTATTGCTGGATAATGGCCCGGTATACCTCAGAGCAGAAATTGATCTAAACGGTCTCTGGATCCCGCACCGGATGCGGGATCCAGGGAAGTCCTTTCCGGCTGGCTTCGAGGGCGCGCTCTGCTCCCCGGCGTGTATCCGGGGATTGATCTGGCGGGCGAAGGCCGCCAGGGTTAACCTCCCCGAGGGACGCCTCTACAGCAGCTCCAACTCCTCATTCACCTCCTCCAGATCGAACGCCTCCGGATCGAAGGATCCACCGATCCACTCCACATATTCCTCGTGCTCCGGGTGATCAGCATCTCCTATCGCTTCCAAAAACCCTTCGTAGCCCCAGACCCCACCTACGTCTTCCGGGGGACAATTACGTTTCCCCTTGATGCAGCGAGGATACGACGCCTTCTGCTCAGGCTCCAGAATCTTCTCTAACACGATCTCATGCTCCCAGCCATCGCCGAAGTCGTACTCATAGATAAACGCGTCCTTCGGTTGAGTGACAATCTGGTTAAGGCGAACGCGCCGCTCGTCCTTCACGTCGAAGTCGAATTCCGGTTCAGGTTCGCCGTAAAATTCCCCAAAGGCGATGAACTGATGCATGTGTGAATTCGTCCAGCCCATCGCGATCTGGATGATACGGTGAAGTTGGTGAAGGGTCACGTCGCTTCGGACCTGTATTCTTCTCCAGATCGGCGGTTTGCTATACCGTAGCGTGACCTTGAGCTGAAAGACGAGCGAATCTTTGGGTTTAGCGGGCATGTGTTACTCTCCGGGTTGTTCTACCTTGAATGATACGATCAGAGCAAGGCACCCCCAAATGGTATTTCTAGGGCGTGTGAAAATTCATTCTTCGACCCTATACCCCTGAACACCTGGCCCCTTCACCTCACCACGAACCGCCCGGTCTGGAACGCCGCCCCCTGCGTCGTCTCCGCAACGAGGCGATAAACGTACACGCCGGCGGGGACGTCGAGGCCGTCCAGGCGCATCTGCCGCTGCCGGCCCGCGTGCATCGGCGCCTCGAACGAGGCTACACGCTGCCCCAACACGCTGAACACGTCCACCTTGACGCGCGCGTCAGCCGGCAGGTCGAACATCAGTGCACCCTGACCGGCGAACGGGTTCGGATATACCCCGTGCAGCGCAAAAGCCTCGGGCAACGCCGTCGTCTCGACGCCGACGGACTGCCCCGGCTCCTCGATGCGTAACCGCAGGAACGTGACGTCCGTCGCCTGAATCTCCAGCGGCGTGCCGTCGTCGAGGACGCCCTCCAGCAGCCACTCCTCCGCCTCGAGCCGGTCGACCGTATAGGTCACCGACAACTCGCCCTCCAACGTCAGCGTGAGCGGGGTGCTCATCCCCTGTAACTCGATCACTCCTTCTTCTTCGGCCAGCAGCTGGCTTCCCGTCGTAAACCGGGCGTCGGCCTGACCATCCGGCGGCAACGGAGGCAGCAGGTACTGTTCGGGGTTGGACACCGCCTCGTCCGAGATCAACAACGTCCGTTCAACCCCCGATGCATCCTGGATGCGCAACGTTGCGATCTGCGCGGTCGCCTGCGGCCGCACGACTCCGGGCGCCTCCTTGTCCGCGGCCCCACTGACCTGGGCGCAGTCGAACGACACCGTGCCGGCTCCGCTGGACAACACCCAGTATCCCCGGCCGGGTACGAGCTGCTCGGCCACCCGATACCCCAGATGGCGCTGATACCCGTATACCGGCCCGGCGATCAAGCCGGTATTGCCGGCGGCCTCACTGAGCGGAAAGAGGCAGGAGGGTGGACTGACGAGCTGCCATCCGGATGCCAGCGTGTGATCGACGTTGTCGATGCGATCGCCCTGATGGGTCTGGATCCCCGCTGCCGTCGCGTTGAGCCAGAAGCCGGCTCCCGGACTCAGCGTGCCTGCCTCCTGATACGCCTGATTGGCAAAAACGTACGGCGGCTGGGCGATCGCTATCGCGTCGTAGACGCTCTGGTACGCCCCGTCGGCCGGCGACGCCGGCAACGAGGCCAGATTCCACCCCGCAACGAACGACTGATGCACCGCCGGGTCGGTCTGGAAGACCTCGATGCCGGACACCTTGGGCTGGTCCGCCGAGGCATCGAAGTCGATGTTCAACACGCCGTCGAGCACGTCGACGACAAAAACTCTGGCATCGGCCGTCAGGGGGCCCACCTCGGCCGCGATGTCGTAGTCCTCCAGCTCGACCGGCCCCCCTTCCAGGTTGACGTCGAAGACGCGCCGGCCGACGAAGTCGTCCGTCCCCCCGGGTGCACCGAAATACGTTTCGGCGAAATGCAGTCGGGCGACGTACGTGCCCGGCCCGGGAACGGGAATGGCGTATCCGAAGCTGCCCAGGTTCGACGTCGCGCTGCGCTCCGACTGGTACAGGTCCGGCGGAACGGTGCCCACCGATGCGATCTCGTTTGCCTGAGCATTCTGAAACGACGTGCCGCCTTCGAAGAAATCATCGCTCACCCAGCCCGGCTGATGGGTTTCGTCGAGGGTCCCTCCGCCGGCATTGATCCGTGCAATCACGGTTCCAACTCCTTCGGTGCTGATCGTCGAGGACACGACCTGCTCCCCGATCTGTACGTCGATGGGGAGGTCGAACGTGCCGGCCCCCGTCCGGGTCAGGTACACAGAGGCCTCGACCGATTGACCCGGCTCGGGGACCTGGCCCTGGACGCCATCGCCGAAGCGCACGTCCACTGCACCGTCCTCCCCGATGTCCAGGGAATACGGCGCATTGCTCCCCGCGTTGCCGGTGTTCGTGATCGTGATGTCCTGCCGAACCGTATACCCGAGCGGAACCGGCCCCAGGTCGATCGACGCGGGGTCGAGGGCGAGCTGGGGAGCAGCGCCGCCCGACACCACGAGTTCGATGGTCCAGGCCGCTTCCTGATAGCCGCTCGCATTCGCTTTTAAGGTGTGCGTGTAGGCGCCGGACGCCAGTCCGGTTGCGTCCAGCACGACGTCGATTTCGGCGCCCGGGATGTCGGCCGTGCCGCTGGCGCCCGTGATGGACGTAATCCAGGCGGGCAGGTCGCTCGTATCGACGGTATAGTTCGCTTCGCCCGTCAACGTAAACAGGACCGACTCCTGTTTCGTCGATTCGCCGGCTTCTAAGGCTACGCTGACATCCTTCGGCCAGAAGTCGAGCTCGTCGCTGGGCGAGCGCGAGAAGGACCGTTTGCGCAGCGTGGTCTGGGGAAAGTACACGTTGACTTTTCCGCCGTGGGACACGAACAGTTCGTCGCCGATCACCTTCCCGGACGGCGCCAGCAGGCAATCGGGCATGTCGAAGAGGTCGGCCCAGGTATCCGTTTTCGGGTCGTACTGTGTGATGTCGTCGGTACAGGTATTCGTACCCTGCTTCCCTCCGACCAGCACGATCTTGCCGTCGACGACGAACGTGCCGGGTTCGAAGTGCGAGCGCAGCGAGGGCAGGTCGGCTTTTTTCGTCCAGGTGTCCGTTACGGGATCGTATTCGTGGAGGAGTTTCGTATCGACCGGGTCGATGTCGTGGTTGTTCTGCCCCCCGATGGCGTATATTTTCCCCCCCACGGCGACGCCGCTCAAGTGATTGCGCGGATTCGGCAGCGGGGCTGCCGTGGTCCAGGTCTTGGGCCCGCCGGGTTCGTCGAGGTCCAGCACGTAGTGGTCGCCGACGTCGTCGTTACGGTTCTTGAGGCCGCTGAAGTAGTGCAGTTTGCGGCCGAGCCGGACCAGCGCGCCGGCTGCTCGCACCTCAGGCAGCGACGGGCCCCTCGTCCAGCTATCCGCCTCCGCATCGTAGATATAAACGTGATCGACGGTCTGCGTATACCCGATCAGGGCGAAGCCGCCGACCAGCCATACCTTTTTGCCGACCAGGGCGGATCCGACGTGTGTGATCGGCACCGGCAACGGGGCAAACGTAGACCAGTCATCTTCTGCCGGGTCGTAGACCTCGTTCTGATCGGTCGGCGTGATATTTTCGGTTTGAAAGCCGCCAAAGGTAAAGATTTTGCCGTTGATGATGGCACTGTGCCCCTCGACCCGGGGCTCCAGGGCTTCGTCGAGGGTGGTCCACTGGGCCGTTGCGGGGCGTCCAGAAAAGAGAAGAACGGCGAGGAGGATTGGGGCAACAATCGGTAAAACAGCCTGGCGATTCATCATAGTGGGATATCGATCGAATGAGCAGGGGAATTCACACATACTAATGGTACGTGCGAACTCGCCGGTTCCCTGTCGCCATTGGCTACATCAAAAGCCGTTTTTGACGCATCCAGGGTGTGTGGACATTTAGCGGCGTCCAGCGCTTTTTTGATGGATGTTGAGCAGATCAAGGCGCATTCCGAGACGCGATGCGGGGTATCTCGCGAGGAATGGTACGCAGCGATGCACAACATCGGCGAAAAAGAGCGGATGCCGATGAATGTCCGCACGCCCTGGATGCCGGGAACGGCCTTATAGCAGGCCGAGCGTGTCCATATGAGCCCTCGTCTGATCCGGCGACTCGAAATGGACGGCGTGGATGCCCAGGGTGCGAGCGGCCTCGACGTTCGGTTTGCTGTCGTCGATGAACATCGTCTCGCCGGGGTCGATGTCGTAACGATTCAGAAGCACCTGGTAAAAGGACGTGTTCGGCTTGATCTGCTTCTCTACGCCGGACACCACGATGCCCTCGAACCAGTCCAGGAACTCGAAGCGGGGCCGCACGAGCGGGAACGTCTCCGCCGACCAGTTGGTGAGCGCGTACAGGGGCATGCCGCTATGGCGCAGCTCGGTCATGATCGCTACCGTGCCCTCGATGGCCCCGCCGATCATCTCGATCCAGCGGGTATGATAGGCCTCGATGAGCCCGGCGTGTTCGGGGTGCCGGCGCGACAGCTGGGCGACGCCTTCGGCAAAGGGCCGGCCGGCGTCCTGCCGGGCGTTCCATTCCGGGGTGCATACCGTCGACAGGAAGTGCTCGACCTCCTCTTCGCTGTCGAGCAGCTTGCGGTACAGGTATCGCGGGTTCCAGTCGATCAGAACGCCGCCGAGGTCGAAGATCACGGACGTGAACCGGTCAGGCATAACGTATGTTTATGAGTGCAGGGTGCACTATGTACTTACCGGGCGGGCGCATCGGAAGCCGATGTTGTCCGAAGAGAGGTCACCAAGAGTACCGGCTCGCCAGTAGGTCTGCGCGATCTCCCGGCCCATCTTGAAGCTGCCGCCCCGGATGATGCGTATGGACGAGCCCTCAAGATCCTTGTAGACCGGTTCCGTTCCCGGCTCGGGATAGAATTCATAATAATCTCCAATCCACTCGAAGGCGTTGCCCCCCATGTCGTACAGGCCGAGCCGGTTTGGCTCCTTGGTCCCGACGACGAAGGAGTGCATCCTCGCGCTGTTGCCGAGGTGACGGACGTAGCGGTCGACCTCTTCGACGTCGTTCGTGCCCGGATACCGGACGCGCTCACCGAGGCTGCGCGCCGCATATTCCCACTCTTGCTCGGTCGGCAGGCGGAATCCGTAATGCCGGCAGTAATCCAGAGCCTCCTGCCAGGAGACGTGCACCACGGCTCGCTGCCCGCGTCCATACCCGTCATCCTCCGGCAGGGGCGCTCCAACGGCCGCAGCGTACGCGTCGTACTGGTCGTACGTAATTTCGTAAGTGCTTATCTCGAAAGGAGCGACCCTCACTTCGTGCACCGGGGTTGCATCTTCGTTCTCCTCCTCGAATACGTCCCCCATCACGTAGGCGCCGCCGGGGATCTGTACCGCCTCAAACGGCAGATCGGAGGTGGATGTCCTGAACAGGAAGCAACCTGAAAGAAGAATCGATACCAGGAAACATCCGGTGATTCCCTGCGCGATCGTTCGACACATAAGCGGAAGCGATTCTGATGAGTCCGACAAACGTTTGTAAGACCGAAAAGGACCTCTCGGGTTGCTCTGATTCACGGATGTTACGCAGGTTGTGCACAGCAGCTCGTTGAGCCGGCTTTGAAACAAGGCGTTGCCGTTGGTTTCCGTCTGTTTTAGCCATTTCAAAGCCGTTGTGGCTGAACGATGGCGCACAGATGCGTAACATCACTGATTCAGCCGGCCTCTCGCACCCTGAAGTGTTCCCGGGCGCAGGCTTTGTTGAACGAGATTTGCTCTCCGTCGCGGTGCAACCACGGCCAGAGGTCGTCGGCCCCGTCCGGTTTCAACGCGATCCTGCAGAATAGATTGCGGAACCTCTCCATCTCCGGTTTATATAGAGCCTGTTACCGTTCCGTTATCGCGCATTCATCCCCGACGCAATCGTATTATGACGCAAGCTACCCACTGGTTCGCCCTGATCCTCCTGTGCGCCTCGAGCATCGCTTCTCGGCCGGCGACGGCGCAAGTCGACAACTCCGAAGCCCGCAAGGAGCGCATCAAGGAGAATCTCTTCTTTCTGTTTCCCCAGATCGACGGCCTCCCCGTCGTCATACAGGACCTGACGGCCACCGGCGTCGACGGCATGGAGCGAGGCCTCTTCGTGATCGACGGGCAGCAACGCCAGGCGTTTCTGACCAACGAAGGCGATACGGAATTTTACCTCGTCGCCGCCGGCCCCTTCGACGTGAGCAAAACGGCGGACGAACTGTCCGTCGCCCGTACGGAGCGGGCCGTTGAAGAACGCGAGCGCGCCGCCGAAGTGTTCGAAAGCCTGAAGCCGCACATCGAGGGAATGCCCGCGAAGGGCCCTGCCGATGCGCCCGTTACGATCGTCGAGTTCTCCGACTTCCAGTGCCCCTATTGCGCCACCGCCTCGTCAACGATCGACGAGGTGCTGGCCCAAAATCCCGAGGACGTCCGTATCGTGTTCATGCAATTCCCGCTGGAGAGCATCCATCCCTGGGCCCGCTCTGCCGCCATTGCCTCCGTGTGCACCGCCAACCAGTCGGTCGACGCCTTCTGGGACCTGCACGACGATTATTTCAGCAGCCAGGATGAGCTGGATTCCCAGAACGTCATGACGAAAAGCCGGGACTTCCTCAGCGACACCGGTATCGACCTCGACACCTGGACGACGTGCGCCACCGACGAAGCCTCGGACGCCTACAACGCCGCCTCGGCCCTCATCGACGAACACCTGGAGCTCGGCGTCAACTACGGCGTCAACTCCACCCCCGGCTTCTTCATCAACGGGCGCTACGTAAGCGGCGCCCAGCCCGCCGACACCTTCCAGCAACTGATCGAGCTGGCCAGGGAACAGTAGGCAGTTGACCCCTGGCTACTGGCCTACTGCCTACTCCTATGCTTCTTAATCTCCTTGACCATGCGGCCGAAGGCTTTTTCGCGCTTTTTGGCCTGCAGGAAGGCGGCCTGGTCCTGCCGCTGGTTCAGGAAGGCGAGTTCGCGCTTGAGCTTCTGGTAGCTCTGGAGCCGGCGTTCGTCCAGGTCCCCTTCTTCGATGGCCTGTAGCACGGCACAGCCGGGTTCGGTTTCGTGGCTGCAATCCCGGAACCGGCAGCTCTCGGCGAGCGCCTCGATGTCGGCAAATACGGCCTGCAGGTCCTCTTCGTCTCCCCAGAGCTGCAACTCCCGCAAGCCGGGGGTATCGATCACGATGCCGCCGCCGGGGAGCAGGCGTAGCTCGCGGTAGGTCGTCGTATGGCGGCCCCGGCTGTCGTCCTCCCGGACGCGGCCGACCCGCTGCACGGCGTCCCCGAACAGGGCGTTCACGAGCGACGACTTGCCGACCCCCGAGGATCCGAGGAAGGCGACGGTGGTACCGGGCGCGATATAGGCTCGCAGCGCGTCGAGCCCCGTCTCCTGCGTGGCCGATAGCGGCACGACCGCGACCTCGCCGGCGACGGCGCGGACATCCTGCAGGACGGCCTCGAGGTCGTCCCGCAAGTCGGCTTTGTTGAGGAGGATGACCGGCTCCGCTCCGCTGCTGGACGCCTGCACGAGGTATCGTTCGATCCGCCGGACGTTAAAGTCGCGATCCAACCCGCTCACCAGAAACACGGTGTCGATATTCGCGGCGATGACCTGCTTTCGGGTTACCTGGCCGGCTTCTTTGCGGTAGAACGCGCTGAACCGGGGCAGGACGGCGTGAATCACCGCCTGCTCGTCGTCGAAAGGCTGCACGGCCACCCAGTCGCCCACCGCAGGCAGGGCGGACGCGTCGTCCGCGGCGTACATAACCTTGCCGAGCACAGACGCCTGGCGCTGCACGGCCCCGTCGTGGACCAGATACGTGTGTTTATCCTGGCGCGTGATACGGCCGGGGATCAGATCCTGGGCGGCGTAAGACGCAAAAGCGGTGGAGAAAAAGGAGGACCATCCTAATGCTGATAGATTCATGGCCTGTGGGCGCAGGCGTGCCTTTCCAGCACGGCCTGCTCAGTTGTTGGTAGAAACATGCGTACACACTCGCCGGCGGCATCAACGCTACCGGGAGCCTGAAGTGAAGTGGTATTAAAGCGCGGGCATGCGCTTCAATTGGGGATGATGTTTACCAGACAAGCATAGACCATGAATAGGACGTGTGTTGCCTCTAATATACGACATCACCGGCGGGTTGCAAAACGGCGTCCCCGTAGCAACGGAGCAAAAAACAACGCTAAGCTCAAAAAGCTTTGAAAATGGTACCGTTTTCCCATAAAAGAACGTTATTGGGCAGGTTGGTTAGGCAAAAAACGCGACGGCTTCCTGCCTGGTTTTTCGTTCCCAGAACTCATTCCCATAATCTATTTCCCAGCTTAAAAGGACTTTAACAGGTTATGGGAAGATGATCCCCGGCCTTAGCGTTGTTTTTTGCTCCGTTGCTACCGGAAGGCCTATGAGGAAGACCGCATGGTGTGGTCGCCTCAGGCAGAGAGTTGTGATTGGAGCTGCTTCGCGCGCACGGGGATAGTTGGTATTTAACGGGCAGAGAGGAATAGAGTAGCGCCCAGGAACGGAAGAAAATATACGCTAAGAAGGTATTTTGCGGCTTGTTATATTTCGCAACCGCACGCCGTAACTGTTGGCGAAGTCAAACGCTACATGAATAGAAAGCGTCATCCCGCACTTGATGCGGGATCCAGAGACCGTTTAGATCAACTTCTGCGTTTTCTGGATTCCCAATCGAGTTGGGAATGACTGTACTAAGGGATTCGCCAACAGTTACGCGCGCCTGGTGCGAAATTAAGCCCGTTTTGGTGTGCGTAGGAGGGGAGAAGTGCTTATATTCTTTTGTTATAGTTCTCCAAAGCGGCCAGGATGCGTATCGCTAACCTGGCAGAGCAAAAAACAAAGAGCCTCGTGGCAATTGCCACAAGGCCCTTGTTCTCGGGAACTGGAGGTCATTCCTTCCCGATTTTTTAGGGGCTCTATTGGTACGAGCCATCGTAGTTTTTCAATACGTATTTGGTTGTGTGAGCCACTTCCGGTGAAGTTTCAAAGCGTACGGCGCGTTTGAGAAAGTTCATAGCCCATGCATCTTCTAGTTCACCAAGGGCAACAACGGCCATACGGCGCATCTGATCATCTTCATGGTTGCGATAAATGCTTACAATCTCGAAGACCGTTTCTTTGTCATTGTCGAAATAGGATCCGTAGCGGATAATATTCTGTAGAGCGCTTTGCTGTAATCCTGTCTGTTCGTTCATTAGGGCTCCCTTCAGGCGTTCGCTGTAATCGCTCCACTCCGCTTTAGTTAAACTCTCTGGAGTTCGCTTGCTTTCGAATTCTATATCAATCGACTTGAGATCTATTTGATTGTAATCAGGAGCGTTCAATTGTGCATTTGCAGTAACGGCAGTGCCCAGAAAAAGAAAAGCGAACGTGAATGCAACAATGATATTTTGTAGAGTAGTGTTTGATGTATTGATTGCTGTGGTCATTTTAGTCACCCTTGTAGTTTTAAATGTAAACTTGTGTTTTAGAATGCAAATTCGTTCATTTCCGAGGAGGTCATTCAAAGGCTGTAGTGCCCTTTCATCCCTTACCACGGAATGTTTTCTGAAAGGGGGCAACTGCGATTTATTTTTTTTGCTGAAAACCCAGGCATAAATAGTGACCGACTCTTTGCAAACGACGGTAACCCGCATTCTCGAGGCAGCTCGCGCAGGAGATGCCCCTGCAATGGAAAAACTCTTTCCTCTGGTGTATGAGGAATTGCATCAGCGTGCCCATTGGCAGCGACAAAAGTGGCATGGAGATCTGACGCTCAATACGACGGCACTTGTGCATGAGGCTTATTTAAAGCTTGTAGATCAATCCAAAGCCGAATGGCGAGACCGAGCTCACTTTTTGTCAGTGGCTGCTAAAGCGATTCGCCATATCCTGATCGATTATGCGCGGCAGAGACGTGCCGAGAAACGAGGGGGAGATACGCCTAAATATTCTCTTGAAGAGTTGCAATTGGCTGGTATGGAAATCGCGATGACTGATGAAAAAGCGGATACACTGGTAGCCCTTGAGGAAGCGCTCAAGTTATTGGAAGAAGAGAATGAGAGAGAAGCAAAGGTTGTCGAGTGTCGTATCTTCGGAGGAATGACCGTCGAGGAGACGGCTGCTGCTATTGGGGTCTCTGAGCGGACAGTGAAGAGTGATTGGTCGATGGCTAAGGCCTGGCTTCGTAGAGAAATGACCCGGCCTGATTGACCGTTTTATAAGCCATGGACGAATCGCAAAGAGAACGAGTTAAGGTACTTTTAGCGCAGATGCTGGACCTTCCTGTAGAGCAGCGCAATGCCTTTCTGGAAGAATTTTGCGTGGGCGACGCCTCATTACTGCACGAACTGGAAAGTTTGCTCGCCCATGCCGATGAAGCTACTGAATTCTTTGATGAACTGGTTGAAGGAATTTTACCCGAGGCGTCAACTGAACCCCCAAGAATATCAGGTTCTTTCTCGGGACACCAGATACTGCACTATGAAGTCCTAGAACGGTTAGGCGGGGGAGGAATGGGTGTTGTCTTTAAGGCTAAAGACACGAAGCTTGATCGGATGGTAGCCCTCAAGTTTCTAACCCATGTTCTCAGTACCGATGAGGAGGCAAAGCGGCGCTTCATACTCGAAGCCAAGGCGGCTTCAGCGCTTGATCATCCGAATATTGGCACCATTTACGAAGTCAATGAAACGAAGGAAGGGCAGTTCTTTATTGCCATGGCCTATTATGAAGGGGAGACGCTGAAGGATGTCATTGCCCGGGGAGTTCTTCCGGTTGAGCAGGCTGTAGACTTCGCTTGTCAAATAGCTGCTGGGCTGGCGCAGGCCCATGAAGTAGGCATCGTGCACCGCGATATCAAACCGGCCAATGTGATGATAACCGCTGATGGGAGGGTGAAGATCGTTGATTTCGGTTTGGCGAAGATGAAGGGAGGAGATCAGTTAACAAAGACTGGTATGACGATGGGGACTCTCGCCTACATGAGTCCAGAGCAAATACAGGGTGAAGAAGTTGATCACCAGGGCGATTTGTGGGCATTAGGGGTCATTTTATTCGAGATGCTATCTGGGAGAAGACCATTTAAAGGCGCTTATGAAGGTGCCCTGCTATATAGTATTGCATATGAGGAACCCGAGGATCTTGTACAACTGCGTGCCGAAGTACCAAAACCAATAGTACTGCTAGTAAGAAAGCTGCTTCAAAAAGAGGTAGGATTACGTGTTCAGCAAGCTGAAGACGTTATAGTTGCTTTGAAATCCAATGGCGTGCACCTGGAGGAGACTCAGAAACAAGGAAGGCTCTCTCATTTAACTTATATGTGGCCGGTCACCGCAATTGTCGCAGTGATTCTGATTGCGATTTTTGTGATGAGTCGGTTTAGCAAGGACGATGGGGTAAGAGATGCAGAAGCAGTTATGCTTGATAATACGCGGGTAGCGATTCTACCCTTCGATATACGGGTAGGAGATGGCGATTCGAATTTGCGTGAAGATATGGTTGAAGCATTACACCTGGCTATACAGGGCACCGAAGAGTTGTCTAGCATCGATCCCAACGCCATGTTTGTGTATACTGATGGCGATGTAATGGCGTCTAAAGATCCAAGTCGCGGAAATGAAATAGCAGAACACTTTGGAGCTGGTTGGTATGTTATAAGTCGAGTATCACGTCTTGGAGAACAATTTCGGATGACGCCACGCCTGTATAAAACGAATGGACAGGCTATTGATCTCGAGCCGGTGTTGATGAACGATAAATTGTATATTCAGCACGCCGCTGACACCCTGGCTCAACGAATTGTAGGCACTGTTCTGGATAAACCCGGTTATCGATTGCCAACCCTGGCCGCTCAAACGACCGATTCACCAGAGGCGTTTGAGCACTTCATGGCTGGGCAACGATTATTTCGTAGCAAGCGGTATGAAGAAGCGAGGGAGGCCTTTGAAAGTGCACTTGCCTTAGATTCCACTTTTGCTCTTGCTGCCTTCGAAAATGGACATACGTGGTTTTATATAGATCAAGGCAATGTTCCTGCATCAAACTATTTCTTGAAGCAGGCTGAGCGTCATATCGACAAACTCCCTTTACCTGTCCAGTGGCTACTGAGCGGCATGGTATATCGAGCGGTATATGGAGAACCCGATCTAGCTGAGCAACTATACAGGAAGTATCTGGATCAATATCCTGACGATGGGTATGCGCTTATAGCTTTGGGAGATTTACTGTACCACTTTAATCCAATGCGTGGTCGCTCTGCCTGGGAATCAAAACCATACTTTGAAAAAGGGTATCAGATAGTTCGGAGTGATAGGGATGATGCTCTCTTGCATTTGGGCTATTTTTACTTTCAAGAAGGGAATTTTGACCAATACATATGGACGAGAGAGCAACGAGACTCAATCAGAGGGAGGCAAGAATACGAACACAACTCAACCTACCTGACGATGAGACTTGCTGAGCCAGAGGACAGAGGCCCATACATTGACAGCCTGGCAAAAGCAAAGTACCCCTTTCTAACACTGGGTTTATATTTGAATATAAGGGACATTCGAGGTGCTCTTCGTGCGAATACATTTGAAGATGAACCGACGAGATCACATAATGAAGTTAGATTTAGAGCGATGGCCGGTCAATTCGAAAAGGCGCATGCAATACGCTTTGATCCTGATTCGAACGAGTATGGCTTAAACCTCTTATCTCGTACTCGAATAGCCGCATCTCCATGGTCTCCGTTTTCTACAGAAGAAATAAAAGAGATTAGGTATGAAGTATTTAGATGGGATCCAGGTAAGTCTCCATTTAACTCTTCTGGTAGAATTTATGAGAATGCAGAGAGTGTTAAAGATTACTTGCTCGGTCTACTCTCTTTTCGTCTGCAGGATGATTCTACGCTAACTCACGTAGCCGAACGAGCCAGTCAACGTGCCGGGGAGGGAAATGGGAAAGATATGGAATCCGCTGTATCGAATATCTTGCACGTTCTTCAATCTGCTCGTGAAGGCGATGTAGAAAAAGCGATCCAATCCTTTCATGCAGCTAGAGTCCCACTTCCAACTTTCTGGTATACTTTTCAGTCTCCTTTAACGACGCAGGATTACAGTCGTCTTGTAATTGCAGAATTGCTCTTCAAGGAGCAGCGCTATGAAGAAGCACTTCCATGGTACGATTCAATATTTTCTGGTTGGGATACAGATGGGATTTTTCATGCAGCCCCGACTAATTACCGAAAAGGGCAAATCCACGAGATACTCGGTAATACTGAAGAAGCTATTACTGCCTACACACGATGTATTGACTACTGGAGAGATGCCGATACCGCGTTGCAGCCTATCGTTCAGGATGCTCAAGATCGTCTTAATTCTTTATTACAAGCAACGGTGCTTGAATCTTGATTGAGAGATGAGGACAGAAACGGAAATGTAAATTCGCTCCGTAGCGCGTAATGCGCAATTGAAAATGGGGTAGGAGAGCCGCCTATTTTATAACCTGTTACCTGCTCACGATTTCGCTTTCAACACGAGTTTTCCGAAAAGATTTCTCGGGTTTTTTCTTGCTACAGGATTTGTTAAATTGCTTACTCGGGCCAGCAGGCGTATCCAATTTCAGGGTCAAAGAGCAAACTCTTCTACGTTCTTATCATCCTTCATTCATCAGCTCGTATGTGCAGAGTATCGTAGTTATTCCTGAAGTCATCTGTTGGAAGCGTAACAAAGATCATATATCTCACGAACGACTAAATGAATCCTACCAGCGGTAACAAAATAGCGGATTTACGTGATACAATAACAGTATAAAAATTTGTAAATCTAATTGGGATGTTTCGGCTAGAGATAGCTACCCCTATTACCCATCCAAATAGTATTCAAATTAATTTGTATTAGTCACCAATGCATATTTCGTTGAAAGCTTTTGTTCTGACTATTTTTTTGTTTCAGTTATTACCATCAGCATCTGCTGAGACAGATTCATCGTTAAGTGGAGAAGAAAATTACCTAAGTGTGGGTGCAAAAAGGACTATTATATTCTCAAGTACCAACTTTCAACAACCTGGTACGAGCTCACAAGAGAGAAACTTATTGTTTGAGATCAATAATTACGCACTTGCTTCATCTACTTATGTTAAAATGAATGAAAGCACTGCTGGATGGTGGTTTCTTGCAAGAGAGGCTCTTAAGCAAGCAGCTGGGTGGGCTGCAAAGAGAGGCTTTACTAGGGAAGCAGTAAAACGCCAGGTAAAAGCTGCAATAACTGAAGTGAGGAAATTTGTCAGAAACAATAGAACCGAACTAGTGGAAGTTGCAAGTATTGCATTACAACACCTCTTAGATACAGATGAAATTATAGAAGCCAGAATAAGTGACAACGAGGCGCGCGCAAGGATTTTGAGACTAGATCTCGATAATGTGATCTATCGATTAGAAACTGTAGAGAGTAGAGTAGATGATCTTGAAAGGAGGGTGGCTGATCTTGAAGCATCAAGTGGCAATAGACTTGGTCGCAAATCAAACGTGAGTGTAGCAATGTTCTATCACAATGACAGAGGGGGAAGCCGAGCTAGTGAAAGTTATAGAAGAATATCTCGTTTACTCGATGATAGAATAGAAAACCTCTACAGTAATGTAAGCGTGGATGTATTAGGGGAAAATTGGCAGGATAAAGTAGAATATGATCGCAGTATCTTAGTTTATATTACTGATGAGGGTAAGTCGTTAGCATACAGAATATTGCAGGAGAACTATTATAACGCGGATTTCAAGATTGTTGATTACAAAAACTCACCATATTATGGGTTAGGAAGAAGAGATCTCGCAATTTTTGTCGGATCTAATTTGATATATAATTGAGAATTAAAGCTACATTTTGTTCGTTTGTTATTCCCCATCAAATCTTGATTAGGGTTTACCAGTCGATATCCCACTAGATTATTAGCATAATATCATGACTCTCTCAACATTTGCAATTTGTTCTCTCAACATTTGCAATTTGTACAGTGATGTTGCTCGCCGTTTTATTCGGGTCGTCTAAAAACTCATCCCGAGTATGGGCTATCGTGGCTTGGGTTTTTATTGTATTCCTTTTTCTATACGTGTAAATTACGTGTTGGGGCGCGAAAAGCGCAATCGGTAAAGTGGAGGAGTGAACGAGGGTTGTCACAACTGTTGTCGAATTTGTGCGTTGTTTACCTTTTCAACATCCCTACTAATGTTGAGAACCCGCTTTCCACAATCTAATAAACCATGAGTGACTCCTTTGTCCCACGAGTCGGTGGAATCCTCAGCGCCGACATCGCCGTTCCCGAACACGAACGTGAAATGCAATTCTACTCACGCGTACTCAGCACGGGCACGAATCCGCTTTGGCGTGAGGATCTGATGAACAACCAGGGCATGCCGATCATCGGCTTGGGCGCGCAGAGCGCGGAGTATGCTCACCTTCCCGTCCAATGGATGCCGCACATTCAGGTCGCCGATATAGCAGCCAGTGTGGAGCGTGCGCTCGATCTGGGAGGGAGTGAGCTTATGCATGGCAAAGACGGTGATGGAAAGAGCCAGTGGGCGGTACTGCTCGATCCGAATGGGGTGGCGTTTGGGATTATCCCAGTCGTCTCTGCGGAGATGATTCCCTCAATCGAGGATGCTGCAGCACGTGTAGGTTGTATCTCCTGGCTCGACCTCACGGTCTCTGACGCATCGGCAACCCGTGACTTCTATCGACAGGTCATTGGCTGGTCGGCGCAGGACGTCGAGATGGAGGACGCGAGCGAGCATTACGCCGACTTTAACATGTTGGGTGCTGACGGAAAGCCGGCGGCAGGAATTTGTCATGCGCGTGGCGTGAACCTAGGTCTGCCGTCTATCTGGATGATCTACCTTCCCGTTGGCGACCTCCCCGAAAGTCTCCGTCGCGTACGAGAGGGAGGGGGTAAGATCGTCAAAGAAACACGTGGAACCGATGGGGAGGTTACTTATGCGGTGATTCAAGATCCGATTGGGGTGTATCTGGCGTTGGCATCGGGATAATGGGTGTAGTCGCTTAAGGCGGCGTAAGACAAACTTCCGCTCGTATTGCGGAATGCGAAGTGTGATTGATTGAACAAGTTTACTTATATTTTACTATCAAGTCTAATTCTCGATAGATTCTCAGCATCTCTATAAGCAATGGAAGAAATTATCGGTTCTGCAGCCTTAGTGCTTCTTGGCGCAGTGATTTCAATAGTTAGCCAATGGGTAAAAAACTTATCTGATAGAGATACGCACTCAAGTAATCGTATTTTTGAGGTTCGACTAGATGCGCTAAATGTTATCTGGGAAAAATTTAGCGTCGCCCTCTTTGAGTTTTCGCCATCCATGGGTTTAGGCTTTGCTAACTGGAAAGATTCCTACTTTGAAAAGGCTGATAAACTAAGACGCGAGTTTCGCTCTGAGGTTGAGAAACGACAAATCGTCTTGGATAAAACCGTAATTCAGGGTTTTAAGCAAATTGATTCTGATCTCAGCATATTTGCAAGTGGAGAGCTTCATGATCAACATGGAAAGCCGATTGGATATGCTGAATTCTACAGAACAAAACTGCAGCCTCATCTCCAAGAACTTGCATTATCTATAAACAAAACGATGGATATTAGTACCCATACGATCGATCTATCTTTCGAAATATGAATCGAGCTTCGTCACTCTGCCGTTTAGGTTAGAGGACTGGGCACAATAGATGAAAAAATGAGTTAGGATTGTTGCTCTAATCCTGAAGCCCACAAATCCATGGAAATCTGGCAGAGTATCATACCTTTAATCGAGACAGCATTGACAGCTTGTGCTTGGCCGGTAACTCTCATTATGTTGATACTGCTTTTTAAGAAGCCCTTACACAGTTTAATTGGTCGGATTAAGAGATTGAAGGGTCCCTGGGCAGAGCTTGAAATGTCTGAAAAGATAGAAGAGGTCACCGAAGCTCTTACTGAAGCAGGTGCCCCTGAGGAGGACAAGAGAGACGTGATTTATGAATTGGTTGACGGTGAGAATGTAATCGATGGAAATGTAATACAAACGTTTAGGACATCAATAAATCCAGAGAAAGTAAGCAAGGGTCAGGCTTTTATAACACAAGTTGATATCAAGGGAGTACTGCACAATGGATTCTTTACAAATCTGGTTAATGGACTTGATGTAAAATACCGTCGTTGGTTTCCCGATCAGAATACCATTCCTGGAGGGGGACATACTAATCCGGGAAATATAAATGGGTATGTAGATATGAAGACTCATAAATACTCGACACCCACAACCGATATGCCACCAGGCCAGTACCAGATTTCAGTAAGGCTTTATAGTCACAGAGAGCCAGGAAAGAGGGGTAGAACCTTTCTTCGTGAAGAAGTTCACGAATTAACAATTGAATAGCGTTAGCTACTCACGACTTCGCATTTGATCGGCTTTTTGGAAATCTCCAGGGGGAGGGGAGAGGCTCTCTATACGGTTTTCCAATGGAAAAGGAGAAGCTTCATTTTCGACACGAAATGTGAGTCACACTGCCAAGCCTCGCGAAAGAAGTAACTAATTAATATATTTTCATTTTCAAGTTAAGAAGGGGTGCAATTTAAAAGATAGCAAAGGGAAATGATGTCTGGATCTGACTCATACAACAGTAAACTGATAGAAGCAATCCGTTCTCGCTATCCTGATTTGTCAGAGCAAGAATATCTAGATGTGGCGAAGATTATTGTTGAGGAAGTTGCCAGTCGCCTTGCTAAAGGTGATGATTTAGCTTTTGTACATCACAATACTGAAGGACAAATGGAAATCATTACCCTGGCACTAGAGAAAATGAGAAATAGTTAATTTAGATATCCTTCTTAATTACTTGCTGGAGAAATCTCTGTAGCGTTTATTTTAAGCATATTTTGCCTAGTGAGCTATGCCCCAAAAAACCGGTAAGGCTAATCTTGAAGAGGAGAAAGTTTTAAAAACCTCTTCCGGCATGGGAATAGTAGAGAAAAGGGTGTTTACGGTAAAACCTGTTGGAGAGTTAACTACTATACACTTTCTCAGGTGACATATATCTGATCGGGTATCCAGGCCTT